>NZ_JBIVPN010000002.1:0-773830 GCF_044754665.1 Bacillus sp. NPDC093026
CTCGTCAGTTTGACTGACTACCTATGATGTATCATAGGATTTTTTATCAAATCTCGAATGAACAGGTACGTTTTGTCTTGTTTAGTTTTCAAAGAACTTGTTGGTCACTCTCTCAAAGCGACCACTTAAATATATCATATTTTTCTATCAACAGTCAATATTTTTCTCAAAAAAATAATTTGTTTTTTAAGAAGTTTTGCTGTGAAAGAGATGAAAAATAGGAGCCTCAATTTGCTCCTTTGAAAGATTAACATATATCTATGAAAAAAGCATTATAAAATTCAAAAAAAGTGGTGTTTTTTCAAAAATAATAAAGCCGGCTCGTGACCGGCTTTATTTTCACTCAAATTGCTCTTGATCTGCTTGTGAAACTTCTTCTATATTTTCATCATCATCTTCTGATTTTTCTACTAATGCTACCGTTGCTACATGCTCGTCATCATTTAGACGGATCAGACGTACACCTTGAGTGACTCGACCTGTTGTGGAGATATCTGAAACGGCCATTCGAATGATAACACCGCTCCCTGTAATAATCATCAAATCTTCTTCAACTTCAGCATTGGTCGCCTTCACTGCGACAAGCTGACCATTGTTATCGGTGATCTTACATGTTTTGAGACCTTTACCTCCACGGCTTTGAACACGATATTCTTTTTCAGGCGTCAATTTACCATAGCCTTTTTCGGTAACGATCAATACGTTAGCATTTGGTTCAAGGATTTCCATTCCAACGACAATGTCACCTTCAGAAAGTGTAATCCCTTTTACTCCAGCTGCCATACGCCCCATTTCTCGGACGTCAGTCTCATGGAAACGAATTAGCATGCCTTTTTTCGTTCCAATGATAATTTGTTTTTCTCCATTCGTTAAACGAACTGCCATCAGTTCATCTTCATCACGAAGACTCAGTGCAATGAGACCATTGTTTCGAATGTTTGCAAATTGAGACAATGACGTTCGTTTAGATACACCGTGTCTCGTTGTAAAGAAGAGATAAGAATCTTCATCGAATTCACTGACTGGAATAATAGCGTTAATCCATTCTCCTTTTTCTACTTCAAGAAGGTTGATGATCGGAATCCCTTTTGCAGTCCTTCCGAATTCAGGAATCTCATATCCTTTGGCACGATATACCTTCCCTTTATTAGAGAAAAAGAGAATTGTATCATGGGTGGACGTCGAGATCAACTGTTCAACGAAATCATCCTCGTTGGTCCCCATTCCTTGAACGCCTTTGCCGCCTCTTTTTTGACTGCGGTATGTAGAAGAAGGGAGACGCTTGATATAACCATTATGAGTTAGTGTAATGACAATGTTCTCAACAGGAATCAAGTCTTCGTCTTCAATCGTTTCAATACCTGCTGTTACGATTTCAGTTCGTCGGGTATCATTGTAGCGTTCTTTGATTTCCGTTAATTCTTCTCTAATGATCTCAAGAACTTTCTCATTATCTGCTAAAATGGCTTTCAATTCAGCAATCAAGTCGACAAGTCCTTTGTATTCATCTTCTATCTTTTCTCTTTCCAAGCCTGTGAGACGCTGGAGTCGCATATCGAGGATGGCTTGTGCTTGTTTTTCAGTCAAGCTATAGTTTTCCATTAGACCATTTCTCGCAATTTCAGCAGTTTGAGAATTTCTAATTAAAGAGATGACTTCATCTAGGTGATCAAGTGCAATTCTCAAGCCTTCTAAAATATGAGCTCTTGCTTCTGCTTTACGCAGCTCATACGCCGTTCTTCGGCGAATGATCACTTTCTGATGCTCAAGATAGTATTCAAGACATTGTTTCAGTGATAAGACCTTTGGTTGTCCATCAACAAGCGCCAATAAATTGATACCAAATGAGGTTTGAAGTGCCGTCTGTTTATAAAGGTTGTTTAATAAAACATGGACATTCGCATCTCTTCTCAACTCTATGACAATACGCATACCATTACGATCTGATTCATCACGCAAATCTGTAATGCCATCAATCTTTTTATCACGTACAAGATCAGCAATTTTTTCAATCAAACGGGCTTTGTTAACTTGGTACGGAATTTCATTGATAACAATGCGCTGTTTACCGCTAGATGTTTCCTCAATGGTCGATTTCGCTCGTACCGTAATAGAACCGCGCCCTGTTTCATACGCTTTCCGAATTCCACTTCGACCAATGATTTGTCCAGCTGTTGGGAAATCTGGGCCTGGGATGATATCCATTAGCTCCTGTGTTGTTATCTCTGGGTTTTCGCTGATAGCCAATACCCCATCAATCACTTCACCTATTTGATGCGGTGGAATATTTGTCGCCATTCCTACAGCAATTCCTGTCGCTCCATTGACCAATAGGTTTGGAAATCTTGCAGGCATAACGATTGGCTCTCTCTCACTGCCATCGTAGTTATCTTGATAATCAATGGTATCCTTTGTGATATCACGAAGGATTTCCATTGAAATCTTAGATAGCCGTGCTTCGGTATAACGCATAGCCGCAGCTCCATCTCCATCGACTGAACCAAAGTTCCCGTGTCCATCAACTAACATATAGCGATAGTTAAAATCTTGCGCCATACGAACCATTGCTTCATATACTGCACTATCACCGTGAGGGTGGTACTTACCGATAACTTCTCCGACAATACGTGCAGATTTCTTAAATGGCTTATCGCTTGTCATACCAAGGTCATTCATCGCATACAAAATTCTTCGATGTACTGGCTTCAATCCATCTCTTACATCTGGTAATGCACGCGAGACAATAACACTCATTGCATAATCTAAAAAGGATGTACGCATTTCTTGACTGATATTCACTTCGCGTACATTTGGTGTATGTTGTTCACTCACTATAAAGAACCTCCCTTTACGTATCACATGAAATAAATTCTGTGGGAGTAAAATATGTATTTATCTTCACAAGACTATTCTCCATTATATCAATAATCTTGGCTTTATACACATTTATTTACGAGAAAATCAGCGAAACGTGGAAAACCAGGAAATTAGTTTCACAGTCATAATTCTTGAAAAACAACCTTATTCCAAACAAGAAATAAGGTTGTTCTTCAAGCCTGTCTTAAATATCAAGGTTTTTCACGTATTGCGCATTTTCTTCGATAAAGTTTCGTCTCGGCTCTACTTTATCTCCCATCAGCATTTCAAATGTCTCATCAGCATCGATCGCATCTTCAAGCGTTACTTGAAGAAGTGTTCTCGCCTCAGGGTCCATTGTTGTTTCCCAAAGCTGAGTAGCATTCATCTCTCCAAGCCCTTTATAGCGCTGAAGCCCAGGTTTCGGCGTCTGAGGCAGTGTCTTTAAAAGCTCATCTAGCTGTTTGTCGTTATACACATACTCCACACGTTTTCCTTGTTGCACTTTATATAAAGGCGGCTGTGCAATATACACATAACCATTTTCGATAATTTCACGCATATAGCGATAAAAGAATGTTAAGAGCAGCGTCCGAATATGGGCACCATCAACATCAGCATCTGTCATAATCACAACTTTGTGATAGCGAGCTTTCTCTAAAGTGAAGTCTTCACCAATTCCAGTCCCTAACGCTGTAATCATAGAGCGTACTTCATTGTTAGATAAAATTTTATCTAGTCGTGCTTTTTCAACGTTTAGGATTTTTCCTCTTAAAGGTAAAATCGCTTGGAAGTGACGATCACGTCCTTGCTTAGCAGATCCACCCGCAGAATCTCCCTCTACGATATAGAGCTCAGAGATAGATGGATCTTTAGAAGAACAGTCAGCCAGTTTTCCAGGTAAGCTAGAGACTTCCAGCGCACTTTTACGTCTTGTTAGCTCACGTGCCTTTTTGGCGGCCATTCTTGCACGAGCTGCCATGAGTCCCTTTTCAACAATTTTCTTCGCAGAATCAGGATTCTCCAGTAGGAATTTTTCAAGTGCTTCTGAGAAAAGAGAGTCTGTAATCGTTCTTGCTTCTGAGTTCCCAAGCTTTGTCTTCGTTTGACCTTCGAATTGAGGGTTTGGATGTTTAATCGAGATAATCGCTGTTAAGCCTTCTCGCACATCTTCACCGCTCAAATTCGAGTCTCCATCTTTGAACACGCCATTTTTACGAGCGTAATCATTGATAACGCGAGTAAGACCCGTTTTGAAGCCGGCTTCGTGTGCCCCGCCTTCGTATGTGTTGATATTGTTTGCGAAGGAATAAATATTGCTTGTATAGGAAGTGTTATACTGTAAAGCCACTTCTACAGTAATCCCGTCTTTTTCACCTTCGATATAAACAGGTTCTTCATGAACCACTTCTTTCGAGCGATTTAAATGTTCAACATAGCTCTTGATTCCGCCTTCGTAGCAATATTCATTTTTCCGTTCCTGGCCTTCACGCAAGTCTTCAATGATGATTTTAACACCTTTTGTTAAGAAGGCTAACTCACGCACACGATTGGCAAGTGTGTCGTAATCAAATTCAATGGTTTCAGTAAAAATTTCTGGATCTGGTACAAAATGAGTTGTTGTACCTGTCTTATCCGTTTCACCAATGACCTTTAAATCTGCAACTGGAACCCCGCGTTTAAATTGCTGATAATGAATTTTTCCATCACGATAAACTGTGACATCTAATGTTGTAGATAAAGCATTTACAACAGATGCACCCACACCATGCAGACCGCCAGATACTTTGTAACCGCTGCCGTCAAACTTACCGCCAGCGTGAAGAACAGTCATAATCACTTCTACCGCAGGACGTCCCATTTTTTCATGAATCCCAACAGGAATACCGCGGCCATTATCTTTCACTGTAATGCTATTATCTTTTTCAATTTGCACTGTAATTTCTGTACAATACCCAGCTAGTGCTTCATCAATACTGTTGTCCACGATTTCCCATACAAGATGGTGAAGTCCTTTTGCATTGGTTGCCCCAATGTACATTCCTGGACGTTTTCTAACAGCTTCTAGTCCTTCGAGCACCTGTATCTGATTTTCATCATAAATATTATGTTGCTGTTCCATTGCCACGTACATTCACCTACACTTTTCTTAAACGATATTTATATGAATTGAACTTTTAGACTTCAATTTCAATTACAAATGAAGCACGTTTTTTGAGCGTGCTTGAGGAAAGAGGAGAGTAATAAATCGATTCAGTTGTGACGACAATGGATTTGGGCGTCCCTTGTGACAACGAAATGATTTGTTCCTTTTGTTTTTGAAGAAATTCTTCTACAACAGAAGATGATCTCATTTTGTAATCAACAATTGCAACAATCTCTCGTGTGGACACAACACAATCATCACCTAAATGAATATACAAGACTCACACCTCATTTATCAGTCAATTACATTTCCACTGGCTACTCTGAAAATTTCTGCTTCTTTCAGTGTGGCGTGATCAATTCCTTCAACACTTGTTGTGGTGACGAAGGTCTGTACACGTCCCTGAATCGTATGGAGCAAATGAGACTGTCTGTAATCATCAAGTTCAGATAGTACATCATCGAGTAGAAGAATCGGGTATTCGCCAATTTCCTCATGAATCAGATCAATTTCTGCAAGTTTTAGTGAAAGGGCTGTTGTTCTTTGCTGCCCTTGAGATCCATATGTCTGAACATCTCGACCATTCACAAAAAAAAGAAGGTCATCTCTGTGAGGTCCCCACAGTGTCACTCCTCTGTCTATTTCTCTGTCTCTTAGTTTCTGAAACGACTCTTCATAGCTATTCTTTATGTTCGACAAGTCTGACGCTTCTGATACCTCTATAGCTGTGTGGTATTGGAGGGTGAGTGTCTCTAACTCTCTAGAAATCCCCAAATGCAATGGCTGTGCCCATTTTTCAAGCTGTTTCGTAAAGGTAAGTCGTCTTTTGACAACTTTCGCTGCCGCATCTATCAGCTGCTCTGTTAAAACCTCCAGCATCGCTTGATCCGTCTGCTTTCTTGTTTGCAATTGTTTCAAGTAATGATTTCGCTGAGAGAGGATTTTCTGATAGAGCGATAAATCATGCAAGTAGACTGCAGAGACTTGTCCAATCTCCATGTCGAGAAATCTCCTGCGGATCTGCGGACTGCCCTTCACAAGGCTCAAATCCTCCGGTGCAAACATGATGGTGTTTAATGCTCCAACATAATGACTGAGTTTCTGTTGTTCAATGTGATTGATCTTTCCCTTTTTCCCTTTTTTGGAGATCACGAGCTGCATGGGGAGTGGACCATTTTTCTTGATGACTCTACCTTCTATTTTAGCATAGTCTTGGTCCCATCGGATAAGTTCTTTATCATTTGACGTACGATGAGATTTTGCCATCGACAATACATAGATCGCTTCCATCAAGTTCGTTTTACCTTGAGCGTTCTCACCGATCATGACATTGACTTTATTGTCGAATTGAAGTTCGGTGTGTTCATAGTTTCGGTAGGAAGTTAACGCCAGACTTTGAATGTACATGTATTGTCACCCGTTTCTAATTCACAACTTGAAATGTGCCATAGCCTTCAATCGTGACAACATCCCCTGGGTATAATTTGCGTCCTCGTCTATTATCCGGCTCTTGATTAATGATTACCTCATGTTCACTTAAAAACCATTTTGCCATTCCGCCAGATTGGATGACTTCGGCTAATTTCAAAAACTGCCCTAATGTAATCATTTCTGTTTCAATGGTTATAAGATTAGGCATTTTATCGACCTCTTTCAATATCACTAATATCTAATTGTACTAAAAAACAAGACAAGAAGGAAAGGGGGAAAGCGAACTGGGATAAAAGAAAGCATGGATAACGAGAAGAAAAGCTGCTGTGCAGTCACACAGCAGCAGGTTTGGGTCAAATTAATACGTTCTCACTGGAAGGATCAATTGCAAGATTGAATCATCAT
The DNA here is from genome assembly GCF_044754665.1 of Bacillus sp. NPDC093026. NCBI lineage: Bacteria > Bacillati > Bacillota > Bacilli > Caryophanales > Bacillaceae > Bacillus > Bacillus sp. NPDC093026. Next base: position 6,839 of record NZ_JBIVPN010000002.1, read on the forward strand.
TTGGCGTGCGTAAAAGAAATGGTCTCATTGCACCAGTGAAGCTTACATGAATATCTGTTCCCTCTAATACTTTTAAGGCATCTAGCATATACTTCGGACTAAAGGAAATTTTTAGATCTTCTCCCTCAATTTTATCTGCTTGTACCGTTTCAACAACTTTACCAATTTCAGGTGAATTAGAAGAGATTTCAAGACTTTGAGTAGCATCTGCAGAAAGCTTCACGACGTTATTACGTCCTTCTCTCGCTAAAAGTGATGCACGATCAATGGCTTGTAAAAAATCTTTCGTGTTCACAATCACATCTGTTTTGCTTTCTTGCGGGATCAAACGTGCCGTATCAGGATAATTGCCATCAAGCAATCTTGAGAAAAACAAGACGTTTTGTGCTTTAAAGAGAATTTGCGTCTCAGTAATAACGATGTTCACAAGATCTTGTCCATCATCAAGAATTTTACTTAACTCTGTTAAACTTTTTCCAGGAATGACCACATTGTATGATTTTTCTTCGTTCATATCTAACTTCGCTTTTCTTAAAGCAAGACGGTGACTATCAGTTGCGGTGCATATTAATTCACCTTTTTCAACCTTCCAGTTTACACCTGTCAAGATAGGTCGTGTTTCTGAGGTGGACACTGCAAAAACGGTTTGGCGAATTAAGTTTTTTAGTAGATCTGTTGGAATCTGAAACGCATGATGCTCTTCAATTTGCGGCAGATGTGGATATTCCTCTGCATCTAAGCCATTTAAATGAAATTCTGCTGAACCAGAACGAATACTCGTCAAATGGTTTTGTTCTACTTCAATTTCGACTGTAGACATTGGTAACTTTTTAACGATTTCGCTAAAGAAGCGAGCCTGCAACACAATACTTCCTGGGCGATCAATTGTAATCACTTCTAAATCTCCATCTCTTTGAGAAATAAAGGATTCAATTGAGATGTCAGAATCACTTCCTGTAAAAGATACCCCTTCATCAGATGCGACAATCTTAATCCCTGTCAGAATTGGAATAGTGGTCCTAGAGGAGACAGCCTTTAATACATCCTGGACACTTTCAACAAGGCGATCTTTTTGAATCGTGAATTTCATAGTGGTCCTCCTAAATTTTCGTCATGACATTGATATATATTTATTTAATATAAAATCGTAGAAGTAATAGTAGGGCCTGTGAGTATGTGGATAAGTCGGTAAAAAGAAAGGAAAGACAGTCTATCCACATGTGGACAGACTGTGCATGACCCTGCTGAAGTTATTCACATTTTCCCATACTATCATATCAGTTTGTTTATTTTAATTGTTCTTTAATTTCTTTCACATGCTGCTGAAGCTGTTCATCTTCAACAATTAACTTTGAAATTTTCTCATGTGCATGAATGACAGTCGTATGATCACGTCCGCCAAATTCCTCTCCGATTTTTGGTAGAGAGGAATCTGTCATTTCTCTAGAGAGATACATGGCAATTTGTCTTGGATAAGCAACTGATTTTGTACGTTTCTTCGCTTTGAAATCTTCTAATCTAATATTAAATTGCTGCCCTACAATTCTTTGAATATCTTTAATCGTGATCATCCTTGGTTTTGATGAAGGAATGATATCTTTTAGGGCTTCTGCTGCTAAATCAGCATTGATGTCTTTATTAATTAAAGATGAATAAGCTACTACACGAATTAAAGCACCCTCTAGCTCACGAATGTTGCTGTCAATTTGATTAGCAATATAAAGCATCACTTCATTCGGTATATCTAAGCCTTCTGCCTTTGCCTTTTTTCGTAAGATGGCAATCCGCGTTTCTAAATCTGGCGGGGTAATGTCTGTGATTAAGCCCCATTCAAAACGAGAGCGCAATCTGTCTTCAAGTGTCGGAATTTCTTTTGGCGGCCGATCACTAGAAATGACGATTTGCTTACTTTCTTCGTGAAGTGTGTTAAATGTATGGAAAAACTCTTCTTGAGTTTGTTCTTTTCCTGCTAAAAATTGAATATCATCTATCAAAAGCACATCTACATTCCGATAGCGATTACGGAAATCGACAGCTTTGTTGTCTCGGATTGAGTTGATAAATTCGTTTGTGAATTTTTCAGATGAAAGGTAGACCACCTTTGCAGATGGATTATGGTCAATGACGTAATGACCAATTGCATGCATTAAGTGGGTTTTTCCTAAACCAACTCCCCCATAAATAAAGAGCGGATTATATGCTTTTGCTGGTGCTTCAGCCACTGCAAGTGAAGCTGCATGAGCAAAACGGTTTCCTGAACCAATCACAAATGTGTCAAATGTATATTTTGGATTCAGCATATTTTGTGGAATTTCAACGGGTTCTTCTTTAGACATTTTTTTGATAGGAGACTTCGGCATTGCTTCCTCTTCGTCCTGATTTTGAGGAATAATAAACTTGATGCTGAGCTCTTCACCTGTCAGTTCATAGATGGTATCTGCAATTAAGTGAAGATACCTTGACTCCAGCCAGTCTCTAGCAAATTCATTAGGTGCAGTAATTGTAAGCGTATCTCCTTGAAGAGAATGGGCTTTTGTCGATTTCATCCATGTTTCAAAGCTAGGTTTGCTCAATTTTGTCTCAATTTTTTGGAGTGCTTTGTTCCACAGATCCAAAATATTTTCCATAAGGCCTCTCCCCCCTCCTTTTCTGTTTAAAATGACCAAGGTTAAACTGTTATAGAACACGAAAAAAAGAAAATGTCATCACCATTCGTACACATACTTTGTTGAAAACAATTAATATAGTAGAAAAACGTCTTTTCGACAAATCACACAAGCTGTGGATAAAAAATTCAACAGGCTGTGCAATAACTTTCCACAGGTTATCCACAGATTGTGGATAACATAAATGAGTCGGATAAGTAATTAAGAGTTAAAACACAAATATAATATCAAAATAAACAAGATGGTGCAATGGGTGTCGCAAACTTATCCACACACTTTACATCCTGTTGAAAAATAATTATCCACATCAGTTATTTGTGTGAAAAAAATGTCGATAATGGATGTGGATAGTCTAAATATGCCGGAAAAATATCCACACCTTTGTTTTAAAAGATTTTTTGATGAAAAAAGAGAATCATCATAATGAAATCTGAAAAAAAGAAGGTTTCTTCACTTGATAACTTGTGTTATGCTTATAAGGTTGATAATAAGGATTTTATCAGTGATATTGACAATTGATGGGTTACACAAATATAATGAGTTAGACTGTCTTAAACAGCTATTCCTCAGGGAGGTGTCATAAATGAAAAGAACGTTTCAACCAAATAACCGTAAGCGTAGTAAAGTTCATGGCTTCCGCAGCCGTATGAGTTCTAAAAACGGACGTCTAGTTTTAAAGCGACGCCGCAGCAAAGGTAGAAAAAAATTATCAGCTTAGGCCACTGAATAATGTCAGTGGTCTTTTTTACATAAAATCGTAAATGGACTGTCAGTTTTTATCGGAGTGGAAGAAAACATGAAGAAGCGAAACAGGCTAAAAAAAAATGAAGAGTTCCAAAAAGTTTTCAAAGAAGGTCAATCAATGGCAAATCGTCAATTTGTCTTTTACCAACTGGGGCAACCAAATCAAGATGAGCTTCGTCTAGGGCTGTCTGTTAGCAAGAAGATTGGTAATGCAGTGATAAGAAATCGAATCAAACGACTGATCCGTCAAGTGTTTTTAGAGGAAGGTCATAAGTTAAAGCAAGAGAAAGACTATATTGTCATTGCACGAAAACCAGCGAGGGAATTGACCTATGAGGAAACAAAAAAGTCTCTCCAACATTTATTTAGAAAATCTGCCGCTTATAAACAACAACCGAAGAAGTCTTCGTAATAGAAACTGTCGTTGAATCAATTTTTAAAAACGCTTCCTTCATATAGTGAATTCAATTGAAACCAACACTTGATCAAGAAAAAATGTTACCATACTGATTAGGTGAGTTACTTTTATAATCAATTCCAACTTAAATAAAGTTTGTAGTAATGGGAGGAATTTTGTTGAAAAGGCGATTATTACTGATATTTAGCTTAATTGGTGTGTTGGTTCTATTGGCAGGATGTACACAAATCAATGAACCGATTACATCAGATAGTAAGGGGTTTTGGAATTCTTATATTGTTTACCCGCTATCACAATTAATCACGTACATGGCAGATTTGACTGGTGAAAACTACGGTATCGCGATTATTATCGTCACAATTTTAATTCGTTTACTCATTTTACCATTAATGATTAAACAGTTAAGAAGTACAAAAGCGATGCAGGCATTACAGCCAGAATTGAAGAAATTACGTGAAAAATATAGCTCGAAAGATCAAAAAACGCAGCAGCAGCTCCAACAGGAAACAATGGCTCTTTTTCAAAAGAATGGTGTAAATCCATTAGCAGGTTGTTTCCCAATTTTGATTCAAATGCCAATTTTAATAGGTTTCTACCATGCCATTATGAGAACAGCTGAAATTAAAAAGCATACGTTCTTATGGTTTGACTTAGGCAGCCCAGATCCATTATTCCTATTACCAATTATTGCGGGTGTTGCTACTTTCGTTCAGCAAAAGCTTATGATGGCTGGAAATCCTTCAGACAACCCTCAGATGGCAATCATGCTTTGGGTGATGCCGATTATGATTGTTGTATTTGCAATTAGTTTCCCAGCGGCACTTTCTTTGTACTGGGTTGTAGGTAACATTTTCATGATCATTCAAACATTAGTGATCAGAACACCTCAAGTACAAGTTGATACAAAAGAAAAAGCTGGCGGGAGTAAAAAATGAAGGAAATAACTGCTGTCGGTCGTACAATCGAAGAAGCAGTAGATTTCGGACTTAAACAAATTCAGCTACTAAAAGAAGAAGTAGATATAACGGTAGTAGATGAAGGAAATAAAGGGTTTTTAGGGTTATTTGGTAAAAGGCAAGCTGTTGTGAGACTAGTAGAAAAGCTAGATGCTCTAAAATTAGCCACACAGTATTTAGAAAATATTGTTAAGTCTATTGATCCTAAGGCGAAAATCATTTCCTATAAGGAACCGAAAAAGATTTCTTTCCACGTTGATGGAGATAAAACGTCGTTAATGATTGGGAAAAGAGGACAAACATTGTACGCTTTAGAAACATTGACACAGTTAGTGTTTAATCGTTATTCCGATCAGTATCATCATATTACAATTGATATTGGAGATTATAGGAAGAAACGCCAAGAGGCACTTGAACAATATGCCATCAAGACGGCAAATCGTGTTTTAAAAACGAAGAAAAAAGTTCATCTGGAGCCTATGCCTTCAAATGAGCGAAAAGTCATTCATGATACGATTGCTTCGTTTTCCAAAAATCTTGCTACTGCATCGGAAGATACAGGAAGCAAACGTCATGTCGTTGTGTCTTATAAAAAATAGCAAAAAGACTAAGGTTCAGCAAAGCTGGATTTTAGTCTTTTTTTATTGAAAAAAATCTCTTTTAATAGAAGATGTATACTTCATTTCCATAAAGTTAGAGTGTTTTTTGTATTAAAAATGTTATTTTTACCATTTGGTAAAGGTATTAGGGCGTTTAAATTTCTTTCGTTTAGGTGTAAGATGTGAAGACAAGTTGAGAACGTCGTTATTCACATGTGGATAAGTTAAGTGTTAAAATAGACGGGGTGTAAAACTGTGGATAATTAGAGTAGAGATACTTTCGCTTCTTATTCATTTATGGTATCTTTAAATTTTGGATTAAGCGGTTTTGATGTAGAAATGGGCAATGCCCATTTTATGAGATAAAAGACTGTCAATTTAGCAAAGAAAGAGGTGAAGGAGCGGTGGATACAATTGCAGCAATTTCTACACCTATGGGTGAAGGAGCAATTGCGATTATTCGTTTAAGTGGGCCTGATGCGGTACAAATTGCTGACCGGATGTACAAAGGACCTAAGGAGAAAAAACTTATTTCAGTGGATTCTCATACCATTCATTATGGTCATATTGTTGATCGGGGCACTGATCAAGTGATAGAAGAGGTCATGGTTTCCATTTTAAGAGCACCAAAAACATTTACGAGAGAAGACGTTGTTGAAATTAACTGCCATGGCGGAATTGTGACGGTAAATAAAGTATTACAGCTTGCTTTAAGAGAAGGAGCTAGATTAGCGGAGCCAGGTGAGTTTACAAAACGTGCTTTCTTAAATGGAAGAATCGATCTTTCTCAGGCAGAAGCGGTAATGGATTTGATTCGTGCCAAGACAGATCGTGCGATGAATGTGGCTATTAACCAAATGGAGGGGCGTCTCTCTGGGTTAATTAAACGACTTCGAGGCGAAATTTTGGAAACATTGGCACATGTTGAAGTGAATATTGACTATCCTGAGTATGAAGATGTTGAGGAAATGACACATCGAGTCTTAGTTGAAAAAGCGACATCTGTGAAAAAGGAAATTGAATCGTTGTTAACGACCTCACAGCAGGGGAAAATTTTACGTGAGGGCTTGTCCACTGTCATTATCGGAAGACCGAATGTTGGAAAGTCTTCCTTGCTTAATAGTCTTGTACAAGAAACAAAGGCTATTGTCACCGATATCCCTGGAACAACGAGGGATGTCATTGAGGAGTATGTGAATGTAAGAGGTGTACCTCTTCGTTTAGTAGACACTGCGGGTATACGCGAGACTGAGGACATTGTCGAGCGTATAGGGGTTGAACGATCAAGACAGGTCTTAAAAGAAGCAGACCTGATTTTACTTGTGCTTAATTATAGTGAAGAATTATCTGAGGAAGATATAAAGCTTTTTGAAGCTGTCTCAGGGATGGATATCATTGTGATTGTGAATAAGACAGATCTTGAGCCTAAGCTTGATCTAGAAAAGGTTAAGCAGCTTGCAAAGGGTCGACCTGTGGTCACAACATCACTATTACAAGAAAAAGGGATTGATGAGCTTGAAATGGCGATTCAGTCACTTTTCTTTACTGGTTCGATTGAAAGTGGAGATTTGACTTATGTTAGTAATACAAGACATATAGCTCTTCTTCAACAAGCAAAACAATCAATCGAGGATGCCCTTAAAGGGATTGAAATGGATGTACCGATCGATATTGTTCAAATCGATTTAACGCGCTGCTGGGAGCAGCTAGGCGAAATTATTGGAGATGCTGTTCATGAAAGCTTAATTGATCAGTTATTCTCGCAATTCTGTTTAGGAAAGTAAAAGGGAGGAACAAAAGAAATGGGTTATGAAGCTGGCCAATATGATGTAATTGTCGTCGGTGCTGGTCATGCTGGTGTTGAGGCTGCTCTTGCTTCGGCAAGACAAGGGGCTAAAACACTTGTTTTGACAATCAACCTCGATATGGTTGCCTTTATGCCATGTAATCCGTCCATAGGTGGTCCTGCTAAAGGGATTGTCGTCAGAGAAATTGATGCACTAGGCGGAGAAATGGCTCGAAATATAGATAAAACGCATATTCAAATGCGTATGCTGAATACCGGAAAAGGGCCTGCAGTACGAGCTTTAAGAGCACAGGCAGACAAATTTCAATATCAACATGAAATGAAAAAAACAATGGAAAATGAACCCAACCTGACAATGCTGCAAGGTATGGTTGATCAATTAATTGTAGAAGATGATAAGTGTAAAGGCGTCGTGACGCAAACAGGTGCATATTATCGTGCGAAATCAGTTGTCTTAACGACAGGTACTTTCTTGAAAGGGCGTATTATTTTAGGAGATCTTTCTTATTCAAGTGGCCCTAACAATCAACAGCCATCTATTAAATTATCGGATCATCTAGCGGAACTAGGATTCGATTTAGTTCGTTTTAAAACGGGGACACCACCTAGAGTCAATAGCCATTCTATTGATTATAGTAAAACAGAAATTCAACCAGGAGATGATGTACCACGGGCGTTTTCTTATGAAACGGTAGAATATATTACAGATCAATTGCCATGTTGGTTAACGTACACGAGTTTAGAGACACATCAAATTATTGATGAGAATCTTCACCGTTCTCCAATGTATTCAGGTATGATAAAAGGAACGGGTCCAAGATATTGCCCATCCATTGAAGATAAGGTGGTTCGTTTTAATGATAAGCCGAGACATCAAATTTTCTTAGAACCAGAAGGTCGTAATACGCAAGAAGTTTATGTACAAGGCTTGTCTACAAGTCTTCCAGAGGACGTACAGCAACGTATGCTTTCAACTATCCCAGGACTTGAAAAGGTTCAAATGATGCGAGCGGGCTATGCAATCGAGTATGATGCAATTGTGCCGACACAGCTTTGGCCAACGCTTGAGACGAAGAAAATTTCTGGTTTATATACAGCGGGTCAGATTAATGGAACATCTGGTTATGAGGAAGCAGCAGGTCAAGGAATTATGGCAGGAATAAATGCAGGAAGAAAAGCACTTGGTAAAGAAGAAGTCATTTTGAGTCGATCTGATGCGTATATCGGTGTTCTGATCGATGACCTTGTGACAAAAGGGACAAACGAACCTTACCGTTTGCTTACATCTCGTGCAGAGTATCGTCTGCTTTTACGCCATGACAATGCTGATCTTAGATTAACTGAACTTGGATATCAAATTGGATTAATTTCTGAAGAGAGATACCAAGCATTTAAACAGAAAAAACAAGCCATTGAAGCAGAGAAAAAGCGTTTATATTCTGTGATCATTAAGCCTACAGCAGAAACACAAGAATATATTCGTTCACTTGGAGGAAGTGAGCTGAAAGACGGCATTCGGGCAAGTGATCTGTTGAAACGTCCGGAAATGAATTATGAATCTGTTGCAAGATTAGCTCCTGCAGAGACACCACTTGCTTCTGATGTTTGTGAGCAAGTAGAGATTCAAATTAAATACGAAGGTTATATCGAAAAGTCGCTCCAACAAGTTGAAAAACTGAAAAAAATGGAGAATAAAAAGATACCGGATCGAATTGATTATGATGCCATCAAAGGGATTGCAACTGAAGCGAAACAAAAGTTAAAAGAAGTCCGACCGCTTTCTGTTGCACAGGCTTCTCGTATTTCGGGCGTTAACCCTGCTGACATTTCTATTCTTCTAGTGTATTTGGAGCAGGGACGTATTGCGAAGATAGCAGAGTAGAAAGGATGTCGGCATGAACATTGAACAATTTACAGCAGCACTAGAGGAGAAAGGGATATCTCTTACTCCGGTGCAGCTTGAACAATTTGAAAATTACTTCCATATGCTTGTAGAATGGAATGAAAAGATGAATTTAACGTCCATTACAGAAAAGGAAGAAGTGTATTTAAAACATTTTTATGATTCGATTTCGGCAGCATTTTTTATTGACTTTCAAAATGTGACAACGGTTTGTGATATTGGAGCTGGTGCTGGTTTCCCGAGCATTCCACTTAAAATTTGTTTCCCTCATCTACACGTGACCATTGTAGATTCTCTTCAGAAACGAATTACGTTTTTAAATGAGCTAGCAAAAAGGTTAAACATACAAGATAGTACCTTTTATCATGATCGTGCGGAGACCTTTGGTCAACGTAAGGATAAGCGTGAGAGTTATGAGCTTGTCACTGCTAGAGCCGTTGCGCGTTTATCTGTCTTGAGTGAACTGTGCCTGCCTCTTGTGAAAAAACAAGGATTGTTTGTCGCATTGAAAGCATCTGCAGCAGATGAAGAGATGCAAGCGGGTAAAAAGGCAGTAAATGTCCTCGGGGGAGAGATTGTTGAAAAGCATTCCTTTGTTCTTCCTTTAGAAGAAAGCGAACGGAACATCATTGTCATTGAAAAGAAAAAGCAAACACCAAAAAAATATCCTAGAAAACCAGGAACACCTAATAAATCACCAATAGAGGGTTGATCATGTAAAAGGTCGGTTTTTCTTCAATATTTATGATTTTACAGAAGGAAAGAACATGAGAAAATAGAATTATAAAAAGGTAGTTTTTAAAGGTGGTGTAGGTTCATGAAGCATTCACTCTCACGCTTCTTCGGGCTTGGTGACAAAGAACATCCTGAGCGTGAAACCGAATTAGAGGCAGAGATTTCAGAGCATGATACATTAAAGGAAGAGATACAGGAGCTCCCGGTCGACACGATTATGCCTAACCGTTTTCAGCCACGCACCATTTTTTCAGAAGAAAAGATTCAAGAGCTGGCCACGACTATTCATACCCACGGCATTATTCAACCTATTGTTGTCAGACCAACAGAAGAAGAAGGAAAATATGAACTGATCGCCGGCGAAAGACGTTGGAGAGCAGTACAAACTCTTCAATGGGAGAAAATCCCTGCTATTATTAAAGATTTTACTGATACGGAAACGGCATCTGTTGCTTTGATTGAAAATTTGCAAAGAGAAGAGCTGTCTGCTATCGAAGAAGCTCATGCTTATGCACGTCTTTTAGAGCTCCATGATTTAACGCAAGAAGCTCTTGCTCAGCGTTTAGGCAAGGGACAATCGACTGTTGCAAACAAATTAAGACTTTTAAAATTGCCTGAAGAGGTACAACAAGCCATTCTGGAGAAGAAGATATCTGAAAGGCATGCCCGATCGCTTGTGCCTTTGAAACATCCAGAATTACAAGTCGCGCTATTGCAGGAAATCATCGAAAAGCAGTTGAATGTGAAACAAACGGAAGAGCGTGTAGTGAAGATGCTTGAACAAAAAACAGATCGCAAACCGAAGCCAAAACGGAAGGCGTTTAGTCGAGATACAAGAATTGCGATGAATACCATTCGCCAGTCTCTCCATATGGTAGAAGACAGCGGGCTTAAAATAAATACCGAAGAAGAAGAATTTGAGGATTATATCCAATTAACCATTCGGATTCCTAAATAGAAGAAGCTGATGAGCACCACTCGTCAGCTTTTTTTGTATGTATTCACGATATAAATTACAATATTTACTTATTATATATTAATTGGTAAAATATGAATTTAATTAGTAGAAAGGAGGTGACATTAAAAAATGAAAAAGACGACTTTTGCTATTATATGCTATTTACTACTCTCTTTTTCTCTTTTTTCAAATGAACCGGTATTATTTGCTGTGAGTGGTTCAACGAGTGAAAAGGTTCACTCAGGTGATGAAACGATTACGAAGGAAGAACTGGCAGTCCTCAAGAAACAAGGGATGATTGCTAATGATGTGACAATTCATCAATTAACTCAAGATGATGTGTCTAAAGATGATTCAATAGACATGATCGCATCTGATGATGATTTGAAGGGTTATGGCTTGCGACAAAACCAACAGAATCAAATGGTATCTGATGAAAAGCCGCATACGGTCATTCACCTTTTGGGAAAGCCGTATCCTGGTACTGATATTATGCCTAAAAAAGGAGATATATTGGTGACAAGCACTGGTGCTCTTAATGGTTTAATTGGTCATGCAGGTATTGTCATTAATGAGAAGAACTATGTCTCAATTCCTGGCTTTAAACAGCATCCTATTATTGATTCAATCCAAAGCTGGTTTCGTCATAGTGCAAATACGAAGGTGATTCGGATTAACCAAAAGGATAAGGCAGATCTGGCAGGAGATTGGGCGCATGATTATGTGAAAACAAACCCAAAAGCTCGGTATTCCATTACGATGTCTATTCAATCATTGAATCCCACGTATTGTTCAAAGATTGTTTGGCAAGCCTACGCCAAAACAGGTGATGCTGTTGGACATGCGACATTTACAATTAAAGCGCCTTATGGATTTCTTAAAAAGAGAAGCTACAAGACGGTGACACCTAAAATCATTGTCAATGAAGGTCGAAAAATTGGTGGATTAAATTTCTAATATTCATCCCTCACTCCAGTGTAGTGAGGGGTTTTTTTATGTACGTTTTATGATGATATTCTCTACTATTAGAAAAAAGATATATTAATATACTTTTTGTATATTCACCTTGCATGAAGAAACAAAAAAAGCAAACGTTTCATACTTTTTTTGATAGAATAGAAAGTAAGAATGAATGAGAAATTTGTTAAGTTGAAAGTAGGTGACATCGTGGGAAAAATCATAGCAATTACCAATCAGAAGGGTGGCGTTGGGAAGACGACAACTTCTGTTAATTTAGGTGCTTGTTTAGCATACATAGGAAAAAGAGTGTTATTAGTTGACATTGATCCGCAGGGCAATGCCACGAGTGGTATTGGAATTGAGAAGGCTGACGTTGAGAAATGTGTATACGATATTTTAGTTGACGATGCAGATGTGCTTGATGTGATTAAGACGACAGAGGTTGAAAATCTTGATGTCATTCCTGCGACAATACAGCTTGCAGGGGCTGAAATTGAGCTGGTGCCAACCATTTCACGCGAGGTGCGATTGAAGAGGGCACTTGAATCTGTGAAGCAAAATTATGATTATATGATTATTGACTGCCCGCCATCACTCGGATTACTGACGATTAATGCGCTAACTGCATCCGATTCTGTTTTAATACCGGTTCAGTGTGAATACTATGCGCTTGAAGGATTGAGTCAATTATTAAACACGGTTCGTCTCGTGCAGAAGCATTTAAATACCGATCTTGCCATTGAAGGTGTTCTTTTGACGATGCTTGATGCAAGAACAAATCTTGGGATACAAGTCATTGAAGAAGTGAAGAAATACTTTAGAGATAAAGTCTATCAGACAGTGATTCCGAGAAATGTAAGACTCAGCGAAGCACCTAGTCATGGAAAGCCTATTATCTTGTATGATCCGCGTTCAAGAGGTGCAGATGTCTATTTAGACTTAGCAAAGGAAGTGGATGCGAATGGCTAAAGGTCTTGGAAAGGGGATTAATGCACTTTTTAACAATATAGAGTCGAATGAAGAAACGGTTGAAGAAATAAAATTAAAGGATTTGCGTCCTAACCCGTATCAGCCAAGGAAAACATTTGATGATGATGCGTTAGCTGATCTCAAGGCATCAATTAAGCAACACGGCGTTTTACAGCCAATCATCGTTAGAAAGTCGATTAAGGGATATGACATTGTTGCCGGTGAGCGCCGTTTTAGAGCAGCAGAACAAGCTGGTCTTACAACGATACCTGCTATTGTAAGAGAATTTTCAGAAACGCTGATGAGAGAAATCGCTCTTCTAGAAAACTTGCAACGTGAGGATTTATCTCCACTAGAGGAAGCAGAGGCCTATGCTTCTTTGCTAAATCATTTAGGCGTTACACAAGAAGAATTAGCAAAGCGATTAGGAAAGAGCAGACCGCATATTGCCAATCATCTCCGTCTTCTGACCTTACCAGATGAGGTACAACAACTCATTGCTGATGGAACTTTATCGATGGGGCATGGCCGGACATTGCTTAGCTTGAAAAATAAGAAGAAGTTAGCACCTTTGGTGAAGAAAATCGTGGATGAAGGATTAAATGTACGTCAGGTTGAGAAACTTGTACAGCAGTTAAACGAAAATGTTCCACGTGAAACAAAGAAAAAAGAAGCACCAAAGGATCGAGTATTGAAAGAAAAAGAGTCTTTCTTACAAAATTACTTTGGTACTTCGGTTACAATTAAGAAACAGAAGAAAAAAGGAAAAATCGAGATTGAATTTCTTTCAAACGAAGATTTAGAACGAATTCTTGAATTGCTTTCAACAAGAGAAGCATCAGAGTGACCATCTTTATACGAGATGGTCTTTTTTTATAATTTACCGGTGATACTTTGAATGGTTGGAAAGAGTAATCGATTTTTTTCTCTCGTCCAATCCATTTGATCAATGTCATATAAACTTTCAGAAAGTGTGTTTGCCATGGACATGACAAGATGGAGGCGTGTGTTTTGCAGAACGAAGTATTCCATGAAACCGCTCACATTGACGATGCCATTAATATGAATATCTCCTACTTCTGGTAGCTCCTTTTGTACGCCAGCTCCAGGCTTTAACGGCCCATCCCCAATTTGGAAAGAACCTACACTTTTGACTCTGCCTAAACAAGCATCAACAGCTACAATAAATGGATGTTTAAGTGCCTTTTCGATTTCAGAAAGCCTCTCTTTTAAATTCACTGCATGTACTGGATCAGAGAGTGTTCCGTATACGTGAAGCTTTTTTAAATTTAGGCTAGAAAGTTTTGATCCAACAAGTGGACCTAGAGAGTCGCCTGTTGAGCGATCTGTTCCAATACAAACGATAGCAACGGGTCTGTTTCCTGCTTTCTGTAGATGCGAGAATAAAATACTTTTAAGCTGCTCAATGGCGTTTGTATCCGTATGGGACACGTATTCTTTCACCCTATTTTTTAAAAAAAGACCGTTCTTGCTATTCATAGGTCTCACTTCCTTGTCATAGTAGTTAGTATCAGTATACGGAAACAAGCTTAATTCTATACCTATGAGGTGATGATTGTGTGGAAGGCTGGTTCAAGGTGGACGCTTTTAATTTTAGGAAGCTTAATAGGAGCGGGATATGCTTCCGGTCAAGAAATTTGGCAGTTTTTTGGCATTGAAAGCGGACTAGCCATTCTACTGTTTACACTCATGTTTATGTTATCTACCTATGTAGTGCTGAAAATTAGTTATGAGGTGCGTGCCGATCACTTTGTGCCTGTGTTGGAGCGGCTTGTGGGTCCATGGCTGGCTAAGGTGTATGACATTTTAATCGTTCTTTATTTGTTTACGACGACTACTGTTATGATTGCTGGCGGTGGGGTTACACTTGAGATGTATCATGTTCCATTTTGGATTGGAATTGGTGCGTTTTGTCTCTTTTCATTTATCATTTTTTTCTGGGATGTGAAAGGGCTCTTATCTGTGAATGCTTTCATTATACCAATTTTGGTTGCGGGGCTCATCTATGCATTTGTTTTTTATTATATGAATCATGAGCATATGTGGAGGATTGATTTTGGACAACAATATAATTGGCCTGCCAGTATCGTCTTTGCTTCTTTGAATATCTTATCCGTTGTAGCAGTCCTGTCTTCTGTCGGGAAGGAAATGAAAGGGCTTGGAGAAGCAAAGGTTGCGAGTATATTAAGCGGTCTAGTTTTTGGTGTCATTTCTTATGTCTATAATGAAATACTTGTTGATATCTCTGGGAGCCTTGAAGCAGATGGAATTCCATTGTTTACAGTATTAGAGGGGGCTCCTACGTCATTGTTCGTGTTTATGACAGTGGTTCTTTGTCTAGCCATTTATACAACGACAGCAGCAGGGTTGTTTGGGTTATCCAGTCGGATGCTTTCTTTAGTACCATTGCCTCGCTGGTTGATCGTGTTTGTTTTGCTTCTTTTCATGGCGCCTTTGACATCACTTGGATTTGCTGATTTGATTGCCTTTTTATATCCGATCTATAGTTTGTTAAATCTGTATTTACTCGTATGTTTAATGTTGTATCCGATATTAAGCAAAAAGATTTTCTTTCGGTGAAAATACTATATTGATAAAATATAATAAGCACAAACTCTTATCAAGAGATGTGCTTATTTCAATCGAATTGAATCAATGGTGTCTTTGATATCATCATATACAGGTATCTGCTGAAGCCGATGTAAGCGCTCCTCTAGTTCGGCGACGGCTTGTCCTTTCAAATATTGGGACAGGTGCTGTTTGACGATTGTAGTTTGGTTGATCATATCTTCAGTTTTGGACATCTGGCACTCCAATTGCATGCGCACGTTTGCTAATTCGTCATGAAGTCGCAATTTCAGCAGGCGTTTAAGATCTTTTCGCTGACCTTCTCTTCGCATAGCTTGAATGGCTGCTATCTCTTCTGGAGACTGAAATTGCGTCTTAGGCGCAGATTGATTTTCAAACACAGACATTGATCGGCGAGCACTCACATTTTGCATGAAACGCTGTGCGTCACTAGGCGGTTTATTTTGATTGATCAAGTGTCGGCGACTCCTTTCTTAATGTATTCCCATCTGCACGGCAAGGTGCTTATCTGATTTGACATAATCATCCCCCATTGTGTACATATGTCTTGAGAGGGTTGAAAGCTCTTGTTCATAGTCTCTAAGGGTGTACAGGGCATTCAGTTGTTTTTCATGAGAATAGAAGGATGGGTGGTTTTGCTCCATTCGGATTTCCTCTAAAAGTGCTTCCACATCACTATGATTTAATAAATCATAGTGACCAAAGCCGACGAGTCCTTTGAGCTCTTGTTTTACGTGATGGACAGCGTCTTTTACACTTTCATCTATTCCGTCAATTTTCTGAAATATGGATTGTACTTCGTGTTCGATAATACTTTGTAGGTCATAGGATGAATTTTTCAGTAAATGGGATTTTATGATAATTTCAAGACCTTTTTGTGCATATGCACGACCTGTGTGAATTTCTTGTAGTAGCATGGCTGTAAAATTCGTATTGTGCTCAAGCTGTTCTTCTAGAATACGGGCAGCACCATTTGGATGAAATGAATAATCATTTACTTTGAAATTTCCTGAAACAAGTGCTAGAAATGTATTTGTATCAAACGACTCATTCCATTCAATATTCATTGCAGCAAAAGCTGATTTTAAAAAGGTGTCTATTTCTTTTTGTTTGTATTTTACTATTTCTTGAACCGAGCCTTGTTGACGAGTCGGTACAGCATACTTTACTTGTCCAATACCATGATCAAGACGATTGAGTAAACCAACATAATGGTTGGGTTGAATATATTCAGTTAGGATATGCATGTATTTTCCTTGCATGGTCTTTTGCTGGATCGATGGCGAAAGGCTACACCATATATTTGGGCTGTCAAAGGTGATGGCTCTTTTGACTGACGGATGTTCTGTTGCAACATAAGCACAAACAGCACCGGCAAGGGCTTGTCCAGTGAGATAGATACCTGCATTTGGATGCTTCTGACTGACTTGCTCTATGTATTCCTTCCCTTTAAAAAAGACATGATCTTGATTGCCATCAAGGGACTTCCTTTCGATGGGATAGACATAATCTGTTTTTAACAATGAATGCGCCGCAATTTGTATATCTTGAGGTGATTTGACAGTTATTTGATCGGGCATCGGGCAGTGGAAGGCAACAACTAACTCATCGGCATGCTCTTGTTGCATTGTTAAGCCATACAATTTGTGATCTATCTTTAGAAAATCGTGGACAGTGAGTGTCTGTTGACTCATTTCTATTGTATGGTGCTGCTGGTAATTGGTTATATTCCCAGCGTGATCGGATATGATTTTATAGTCTTTATCGGTTAATCTATCCTTTCGTTTGACCATCGTACCTGCTCCCTCACATAACATTTATGCAGATATCATAAATCAAAAAATATGGAAAAACCACAGCGATCTACCAATAAAAACCTTTTGACCTACAGTGTTTGTGACAATATTGAAAAATAGAAGATTTTAAGTAACTTTTGGTCACAAATAAATGATCTAAAAGAAGGGTTTTTTCTATAAAAAAGAATAGGATGAACGATTGAAAGAGGCTCTTTGTTTTGTGCATTGCCCTTCATAGTCGTTTTTTTGTACAATAGATTCAATGAAGTGATCAAGAGAGGTGAAGGCTGTTGGCAGACAAAGCGTTTGGGTTACATGACGTAGTTGAAATGAAAAAACCCCATCCATGTGGTGTTAATCGGTGGAAGGTCATTCGTATGGGCATGGATATTCGGATTAAATGCGAGGGCTGTGGCCACAGCGTCATGATCCCAAGAAGAGATTTCGAACGAAAAATGAAGAAAATTTTAGTCAAGCATGAGGAGCCAACTGTTTAAGCAGGCCTCATGCTTTTTTGATTGATTTTGTATTTTAGGCAGGAGATATATGTGCAATTTATCCTTTTACAACTGTGTTTTGCGTATTTTGTTGATGTTTCTTCTATTAATAATGCATTTTGGTTAGCTTGTCTTTTCATGTAAACCTACTTATAATTGCTTCTAGGTTCATATTACGCAGTTTAACGAGCATGTTTGATATAGAGGAGATGAAAGAATGGCTTTAACAGCTGGTATTGTTGGCTTACCCAACGTCGGAAAGTCAACGTTATTTAATGCAATTACACAGGCTGGTGCGGAGTCTGCTAACTATCCGTTCTGTACCATTGATCCAAACGTTGGGATTGTAGAAGTTCCGGATGAGCGTTTACAAAAGCTAACAGAATTAGTGCAACCGAAAAAGACCGTTCCGACTGCTTTTGAGTTTACTGATATTGCAGGCATAGTAAAAGGCGCTTCTAAAGGTGAAGGTCTAGGGAATAAATTCCTTTCTCATATTCGTCAAGTAGATGCCATCTGTCATGTGGTAAGGGCTTTTGCTGATGATAATATTACACACGTATCAGGTAAGGTTGATCCAGTGTCGGATATTGAAACCATTAATCTAGAGTTGATTTTGGCTGATTTAGAAACGGTTGAAAAGCGTTTGACGCGTGTAAGTAAGCTTGCGAAACAAAAAGATAAGGAAGCAGTAGCTGAATTCGATATTTTAACGAAGCTAAAGGATGCATTTGAAGCTGGGAAGCCGGCCAGATCTGTAGAATTTACAGATGAGCAACAAAAGCTTGTGAAACAGCTTCATTTACTCACTTCTAAACCTGTTCTTTATGTCGCAAATGTCAGTGAGGACGAAGTAACGGATCAAGACGGTAACGAATATGTTCAACAAATTCGTGAATTTGCTTCCGGTGAAAATGCTGAAGTGATCATTATTTGTGCAAAAATCGAGTCTGAAATTGCAGAGCTTGAAGGGGAAGAAAAGCAGATGTTCCTTGAAGAGCTTGGCATCAAGGAATCAGGGTTAGATCAGTTGATCAAAGCGTCTTATTCACTCCTTGGCTTGGCTACGTATTTTACAGCGGGCGAGCAAGAGGTTCGTGCTTGGACGTTTAAAAAAGGGATGAAAGCACCGGAATGTGCGGGAATCATTCATACAGATTTTGAGAGAGGTTTCATTCGTGCTGAAACGGTTGCGTATGATGACTTGTTGGCTGTAGGAAGCATGTCGGCTGCTAAAGAGGCAGGAAAAGTACGCTTAGAAGGGAAAGATTATGAAGTAAAAGACGGAGACGTCATACATTTTCGTTTTAATGTATAGGTTCTTGTCATAGGACAAGAGATTTGTTATAATATACAATTGTGAGTAATATAAATTATTGCTCCTTGCCCGTTTAGGGCCGCTTAGACCAAAAGGAGGTGCAATCAGATGAGAAAGTACGAAGTTATGTACATCATCCGCCCAACAGTTGACGAAGAAACGAAGAAAGCAGTTATCGAGCGTTTCAACAATGTGTTAACTTCTAATGGAGCGGAGATCACTGGAACAAAGGATTGGGGTAAACGTCGTCTTGCATATGAAATCAACGATTTCCGTGAAGGCTACTACCAAATCGTAAACGTTCAATCTGACGCTGTAGCAGTTCAAGAATTTGACCGCTTAGCTAAGATCAGTGATGATATCATTCGCCATATTGTTGTTAAAGAAGAAGAATAAATCATTGAAATATATTTAAAGGTGGTCTTTCAATATGCTAAACCGTGTTGTTTTGGTCGGAAGACTAACAAAAGACCCTGAGCTTCGCTACACGCCTAATGGTGCGGCTGTAACCACGTTTACTCTAGCTGTAAATCGTACCTTTACGAATCAATCTGGAGAGCGTGAAGCCGATTTCATTAACTGTGTTACTTGGAGAAGACAAGCTGAGAACGTGGCTAATTTTCTGAAAAAAGGAAGTCTTGCCGGTGTAGACGGTCGCTTGCAAACAAGAAACTATGAAAATCAGCAAGGACAACGTGTCTTCGTGACAGAGGTTCAAGCTGAAAGTGTTCAATTTCTTGAGCCTAAAAGCGGCGGTGCTGGTTCAGGTGGATACAGCGGCGGTGGCAATAGCGGAGGCCAGTATTATGGCGGTAGCCAAAACGATCAGAGTCCATTTGGAAATGAACCAAATCAAAATCCATATGGCAATCAAAACAACCAAAATCGTAATCAGGGAAATAGCTTTAATGATGACCCATTTGCGAATGATGGTAAACCGATTGACATCTCCGATGATGATTTGCCATTCTAATTGATCTGAC
This sequence comes from Bacillus sp. NPDC093026, assembly GCF_044754665.1. NCBI lineage: Bacteria > Bacillati > Bacillota > Bacilli > Caryophanales > Bacillaceae > Bacillus > Bacillus sp. NPDC093026. The sequence goes on from NZ_JBIVPN010000002.1 coordinate 26,758, forward strand.
AAATGACTAAAGGAAAGGTGTGAAAACAAATGGCAGGTGGACGCAGAGGCGGTCGTGCGAAACGTCGTAAAGTATGTTACTTTACTTCTAACGGCATCACGCACATCGATTACAAAGATGTTGATCTTCTTAGAAAGTTTGTTTCTGAGCGTGGTAAAATTTTACCTCGTCGTGTAACAGGAACAAGCGCTAAGTATCAACGTAAATTGACTTTAGCGATCAAAAGATCACGTCAAATGGCATTACTTCCATACGTTACTGGAGAGTAAGTCCTTGACTTAAAAAGCGAAGAGCCCCCGTGCTCTTCGTTTTTTTATTTCTGACCCTTTCATTCTTTTTGACATGCTTTTTCTATTCTCAAAAAGAATCAACATAAAATCGTTGACAATTATTTAAAAGCATCATATCCTTAATTCGAGATAAATATATTTTTTTGGTTTAATATCTCGAATTCGAGATAATTAAATAGGAGTAATTAAGACAAGATAAAATAGAAGGTTTGTGACTTCATCCTCAGGAGGGCGTTTGAGTTGAAAAAAACAGAAGGAATTCATCATATTACAGCAATTGTTGGTCATCCTCAGGAGAACGTTGATTTTTATGCAGGTGTACTTGGTCTTCGCCTAGTCAAAAAGACAGTTAATTTCGATGATCCGGGTACGTATCATTTGTATTTTGGGAATGAAGGAGGATCTCCAGGCACTATTATTACGTTTTTCCCTTGGCCTGGTGCACAGAGAGGGCAAATTGGAGCAGGTCAAGTTGGGGTCACAACTTATGTCGTACCGACAGGGTCTTTCCCTTTTTGGAAGGAACGTTTAAAGCAGTTTGATATTGCTTATGAAATCAGTGAACGTTTCGGTGAGGCGTTCCTATCATTTGAGGATCCGCATGGATTGCTGATTGAGCTTGTTGAACGTGAGGAAGGAAAGCCAAATGAGTGGATTTTTGGCGGTGTGACTCCTGATGTAGCGATCAAAGGGTTTGGCGGAGCTATTTTATTAACAACACAGCCAGAGCAAACGATGCAGCTACTAGAGGAAACAATGGGGCTTGAACGAGTTGGAGCTGAAGAGGACTATGTGAGATTCCGTTCGTTTGGTGAAATTGGCAATGTGATTGATGTGAAAGTGACACCAGTTGCACGAGGACGTATGGGTATTGGGATTGTCCATCATATCGCATGGAGAGCAACAGATGATCAGGATCAATTAGATTGGCAAAGACATATTGCGCAAAGCGGGTATCAAGTGACGCCTGTGCAAGACCGAAATTACTTCAATGCCATTTATTTTAGAGAGCCTGGCGGCATATTATTTGAGATTGCGACCGATCCTCCAGGGTTTGCACACGACGAATCAGTGGAAACAATGGGTGAAGCTTTGAAACTGCCACCGCAATATGAGGCGCAGCGCAGCCAGATTGAACAAATTGTGCTGCCAATTGAGGTGAGAGAAATCAAAGGGAAAGGAGATTCGTGATGAAGCATCTTTTTCGAAAAGGAAAGAATGAACAAAGACCTGTCCTGTTATTACTGCATGGAACTGGCGGGACGGAACAAGACTTATTGCCGCTTGCAGAGGTGGTAGATCCTGACGCATCTGTTCTTAGTGTAAGAGGAAATGTGTTAGAGAACGGCATGCCTCGTTTTTTCAGGCGTTTGGCAGAGGGTATATTTGATGAACAAGATTTAATTGAGCGTACAAAGGAACTATATACATTCATCGGGGAAGCAGCAGATGAACATGGGTTTGATCGTCACAATGTGGTAGCCATCGGCTATTCCAATGGGGCGAACATTGCTGGGAGCCTGTTATTCCATTATGGGGATGCCTTAAAAGGAGCCATCCTGCATCACCCGATGGTCCCTAGACGCGGGGTTTCATTGCCTTCATTAGCGGGGAAACAAGTCTTTATAGCAGCTGGTGAAAATGACCCAATGTGCCGTCCAGAGGAATCACAGGAACTGGAGCAATTACTGCAAGAGGCGGGAGCTTCGGTTACGCTTCATTGGGAAAATCGTGGACATCAGTTAACGAAAGAAGAAGTCGATGCTGCGGCATTATGGTATCGTCGTCAATTTTAATGAAGGTGGGAATACAGGTGGGATTTTTACAGAAGCTTTTTGGGCAAAACAAACAAAAGGAGATGGAACAAATGGAAAACGTAAAATTAGCGATTATTTATTATAGTTCAACAGGCACAAACTATCAGATGGCGAAATGGGCTGAGGCAGGAGCGAAAGAAGCTGGCGCTGAAGTCAAAGTATTAAAGGTTGCTGAATTGGCACCAGAATCAGTTGTGGCATCAAATCCAGCATGGAAAGCACATTTAGACGAAACAAAAGATGTACCAGAGGTTCAATTAAGTGATTTAGAGTGGGCTGATGCGATCATCTTTAGTATGCCAACACGTTTTGGTAATCTGCCAGCACAGATGAAGCAATTTTTAGATACGACTGGTGGCTTGTGGTTCCAAGGAAAATTAGCGAACAAAGCCGTAAGTGCAATGACATCTGCACAAAATCCAAATGGCGGACAGGAGCAGACCATTCTCAGCCTTTACACGACTATGTTCCACTGGGGAGCAATTATTGCCGCTCCTGGATACACAGATGATTCCCTATACGGAGCAGGGGGTAACCCTTACGGTGTGAGTGTCACTGTGGACCAAAATGGAAAGATTCAAGAGGACGCAGAAGCGGCTGTTCAACATCAGGCGAAACGCACAGTCAATGTGGCAGAATGGATTAAAAAAGGCAAGAATGCTTAATGTACAATACATGTTTTAATTATCTGTTGCGGGATGACCGTGCCGATTCTTATACATTGCCTCTACGTATATCCATCCAATATTTTATATTGTGATACAGACATTGAGCTTCATCATCCAATCGATTCATCAACTATGGTGCGTGTCCAAATTCTATCTTGGGTCGATATAAAGTGACCCAAGCCTGTGTCACAGAAGAAATAATGTATAAAGCAGATGAAAGAGGATTCAAACAAAATCTATTCGAATGGTAAAGAGGAAATAGGTCCATTCAAGAAGAAGATTCAGCCAGAGCAAAACTTCTATATAGCAATTCAAAAGTCAAGTTCGTGATTTCCTTTAGAACATGATGTGGCACCAGACGACATGGGTATTATGTAATTTTCAACAAGTGTTCTCAAGGGTATTCTTGTCAGCAATGAATATATTGACTAAAAAAGACGTTCTGAAAGGGACGTTTTTTTCATGTTTTCGTAAAAAAGACTGCTGATCTATTCAGCAGTCTCGTCATGTTTATGAAGAAAGAGCGTCCGTTAGTGCAGGTACCACTTGTTTCTTTCTGGATACAACACCTTTTAGTAGAGCTGTGTTGTTTTCAAGTGTAACGTTAAATGCTTTTTCTACTTTTGCTGCTTCGGCACCGAGTGCAAGAGCAAGGGAGTCATTTTCTAAAATGTCTGTGATCACTAGAACGAATAGATCAAGACCTTTCGCTGCGATGACTTCATTGATTTTCGCTTCAATGTCAGCCTGTCTTGCTGTCACTTCCGCGATATCAACTGTGTTCACTTGAGCGATTTCCACTTTGCTGTTACCTAGAGAAAATTCTTTTGCATCAAGTGTGATTAATTCTTGAACTGTTTTTTGGCTCAGATCAGCGCCTGCTTTCAGCATGTCTAGGCCATATACTTCTGGGTCCACCCCTGCAATTTTCGCTAATTCATGAGCTGCATCAATGTCCTGTTGCGTGCATGTTGGGGATTTGAATAGCAATGAATCAGAAATAATAGCAGATAGAAGTAAACCAGCGATGTCCTTTTCAATGGTGATTTTGTGCTCTTTGTATATTTTGTTTAGGATTGTTGCCGTACAACCGACTGGTTCAGCACGATAATAAAGTGGTTCACTTGTTTCAAAGTTTGCAATTCGGTGATGGTCAATGACTTCAGTCACTTGTACTTGATCAATATCACTTACACTTTGTTGGAATTCGTTATGATCAACAAGAATGACTTGTTTTGTTTCGTTTGCGGCAGTTTCAATCAAACGAGGAGTTTCTTGTTTAAAGAAATCTAGAGCATATTGTGTTTCTCCATTGATTTCTCCTAGTCTGACAGCTTCTGCTTCAACGCCAATTTTATTTTTTAAGTTAGCGTAAGCAATTGCAGAGCAAATCGTGTCTGTGTCAGGATTTTTGTGTCCGAATACGAGTGTTTTTCCCATGTGAATTCTCCTTCTTACATTTATTGATGATGTTTCTATTCTAACAGCTTTTGACCTTGAATTCAGGGGTTATCGCTAAGAAATCTAAAAAATTGTAACATGCTGTATGGAAAGCTTGTATGTTCAAATCAATCAGTTGTGTTCCACGTGAAACGTTTAAGGTAGCCTGCATTTTACTTGATATTTGACGCTATGGTAAAATAAAGGTTGTGCTCTAGACATGATTGACCATACATAGAACGTATACATAGAATCACAAGTTGAGCAAAATATAGAAAAATGATGGGACAGAGGTGAAGGTGTGAAACAAACAAAAGCGTTGGTAGAAGGCGCCATCATGATCAGTATTTTTTCTGTCATTTCGCTGTTTTATTTGTATGCGCCGCTATTAGCCATTATCTTTTATCTGGCTGCTCCAATACCTATCATTCTCTATACAATCAGGTATGGCTTGAAAAAAGGGGTTGCTGCTGGTGCTATTGGCATAGTGATCAGCTTTTTAATTGGATCGGTTGCTGGGCTTATCAATGCACCAATGTTAGTTGCTGCTGGCGTAGGTATGGGTGTTTTGTACAGAAAGAAGCAGCCTGGAAATGCGATCATTACGGGTGCTTTAATCTATTTAGCAAGCTTTCTCATCTACTTTGTGATTAGTGTTCAGCTCTTTCAGGTGGATGTGCTAGGTATCGTAAAGGAAGCTATTGAGCAAACGGCCCCTATGGTTGAGAGTGTATTAAAGCAATCAGGTGCTTCTGAACAAGAGATAGCGAAACAACTCAAACAACTTAGAGAGTTGCAAAATACAGCAATTGGGGCTTTACCTGTCATGACATTGATTCTCGCTACACTTATGGCTTTAATGAATCACTGGATGGTACAGCCTCTGATGAAACGGTTTGTCAAAGATATCCCGACTCTCAAGAAATTTAAGGATATGCGGCTGCCAAAAAGCATGGTATGGTATTATTTACTCACACTGCTTTTGATGCTGATTCAAACAGAAAAAGGCAGTTTTTTATGGCTTGTTCAAACGAGTGCGTTTCAAATTTTATTTATTTTAGTGTTTATTCAGGGGTTTTCTTTTATCTTCTATTATTGCCACGAAAAAAACATTTCAAAAGTGGTACCCATTTTTGCCATTGTGATAACGATATTATTACCCCCAGTGGGTATGATAGTTCGTATTCTGGGGATTGCCGACATAGGCTTTGATTTGAGAGATAAAGTAAAAAACTAATAATTCACTCTGAATGTTGAGGAGTTGATATCAGTGCCAAGCTTCTATAGAAAACCCGTCATCAAGTATCCGATCTTCGCTTTAGTTGTACTTGCGGTGGTCACAATCCTCCTCAACCTTTATTTTAATTGGATCATAGGAGGGGTCAGTCTTTTATTACTTGCAGGTGTGCTTTACTTCTTAAAGTGGGCGGACAAACAAGTACAAAAAGAGATTGACTCATATATTTCAACATTATCCTATCGAGTTAAAAAGGTTGGAGAAGAAGCATTAATGGAAATGCCCATTGGCATAATGCTTTTTAATGATCAATATTATATTGAATGGACAAATCCATTTCTCGCTTCGTGCTTTCATGAAAGTACACTTGTCGGCAGATCCTTGTACGATACATTTGAATCGATTGTGCCTCTGATTAAACAGGAGGTAGAGACAGAAAATGTGACGCTGAACGACCGGAAATTCAAGGTGATTATTAAGCGAGCAGAGCGTCTTTTATACTTCTTCGATGTAACAGAGCAGGTACAGATTGAAAGGCAATATGAAAATGAACGAACGGTGCTATCTTATATCTTTTTAGACAATTACGACGATGTGACGCAAGGTCTTGATGATCAGGTGCGTAGTACCATTAATAGTGAAGTCACTTCCTTATTAAACAATTGGGCACAACAATACGGCATTTTCCTGAAGCGCATTTCTTCTGAACGTTTTATAGCTGTATTAAATGAGAGCATCTTAGCAGAGCTTGAAGCGTCGAAATTCTCTATATTAGATGAAGTCCGAGAAAAAACAGGGGCACATAGCGCCACGTTAACTCTTAGTATCGGAATTGGTGCGTCTGTTCCTTCCTTAAAAGAACTTGGTGCACTTGCGCAATCGAGTCTTGATCTTGCTCTCGGGCGAGGCGGGGACCAGGTAGCGATTAAACAGCCGAACGGTAAAGTGAAATTCTACGGCGGAAAAACAAATCCAATGGAGAAACGGACACGAGTACGGGCACGGGTCATTTCACATGCATTAAAAGAAATCGTGTCTGAAAGCGGTAATGTGATGATCATGGGGCATAAGTTCCCAGATATGGACTCGATTGGTGCATCTATCGGTATTTTAAAGGTCGCACAGGCCAATGGAAAAGAAGGCTATATCGTCATTGATGCTAACCAGATTGGAGATAGTGTTCAACGCTTAATTAGTGAAATTAAGAATTATGAAGAACTTTGGTCTCGCTTTATTACCCCAGAGGAAGCGATGGAGCTTGCAAAAGATGACACATTGCTTGTGGTGGTCGATACGCATAAGCCGTCACTCGTAATGGAGGAACGACTGCTCAATAAAATTGAACATGTTGTTGTCATTGATCATCATAGACGGGGCGAGGAATTTATCCGTGATCCTTTACTTGTGTATATGGAGCCATATGCTTCATCCACTGCAGAGCTTGTCACAGAGCTATTAGAGTATCAGCCGAAGAAATTACGCATCAACATGATTGAAGCAACTGCACTTCTTGCTGGAATTATTGTTGATACGAAGAGCTTCTCGTTAAGAACAGGTTCTAGGACGTTCGATGCTGCCTCTTACCTGCGTGCAAAAGGAGCAGATCCTGTTCTTGTTCAAAAATTCTTAAAAGAAACAGTCGATCGGTATATTAAACGAGCAAAGCTCATTCAACATACCGAGCTGTATCAAAATCATGTAGCGATCGCTTCATTGCCACCTGACAGCTCTGAGTACTATGATCAAATTACAATTGCTCAGACAGCCGATTCATTGTTATCAATGAATGAGGTCGAAGCATCATTTGCTGTGGCTAGACGAGATGAACGTACAGTTTGCATTAGTGCAAGATCGCTAGGTGATGTAAACGTACAAATTATCATGGAAGCGTTAGAAGGCGGCGGTCATTTGACTAACGCTGCGACCCAAATTTATGATATAACCGTTGAAGAAGCGGTAGAGAAATTGAAAGATGCCATAGATGAATATTTCGAAGGAGGGATTCAAAGATGAAAGTGATCTTTCTAAAAGATGTAAAAGGCAAAGGGAAAAAAGGCGAAGTAAAGAATGTAGCTGACGGATACGCTCACAACTTTCTGATCAAAAAAGGCTACGCCATTGAAGCGAATCCAACGAACCTAAGTGCATTAGAAGGGCAGAAAAACAAAGAGAAAAAAGCTGCCATCCAAGAGCTTGAACAAGCGAAACAATTAAAAGAAACGCTTGAAAAATTAACAGTTGAACTCACTGCAAAATCAGGTGAAGGCGGTCGTCTGTTCGGTTCCATTACAAGCAAACAAATCGCTGATAAATTGCAAAAAGATCATCAAATCAAACTTGACAAACGCAAGATTGAGCTCAACGATGCCATCCGTGCATTAGGATTCACGAATGTGCCTGTTAAGCTTCATCCGGAAGTACAAGCAACATTAAAGGTACACGTCAAAGAACAAGCATAAACAAAAAGGAACCTGTCTCTATCTAATCGGAGACGGGCTCTTTTTTTAAGATAGGTCTGAAATGGAGATATTGCGTTCGGCACGCATGCCAGTTAGGAACGTGAATCATAGATGATGATAGATGGTGTCCAATGATGTGTATGTCAAAGAGAATCCCAATTAAGAGAGGACCAACAGCATTACGCCCACCAGCACAAATACGTCTCATACCTTTTCACTTCTCAAAAAAATACACTGTTCAATGAAATATTGGCATGGTAATTTTGACTATAGTCGATGTTTTTCACTTTTTTATTGATGAAAATGTTAAAATGATGAGTAGCGTATTTTTTTATGAAAGGACGGTGCTTGGCATGACGGAACTTCTCAATGACCGGCTGCCGCCGCAAAATATAGAAGCCGAGCAGGCCGTATTAGGTGCTGTTTTTTTAGAACCATCTGCGCTAACGCTCGCTTCTGAAGTATTAATTCCAGAGGATTTCTATAGAATGTCGCATCAAAAGATTTACAATGCGATGCTTGTACTTAGTGACAGAGGAGAACCTGTTGATCTTGTCACGGTGACTTCAGAACTTGCCAATACAGATTTACTAGAAGAGGTAGGCGGGATTTCGTATTTAACCGATATTGCGAATTCCGTACCAACCGCTGCTAACATTGAATACTATGCAAAAATTGTCGAAGAAAAATCAATTTTGAGACGTCTGATTCGCACGGCAACAAACATCGCACAAGATGGATATACACGTGAGGATGAAGTAGAAGATCTATTGAGTGATGCTGAAAAAACCATAATGGAAGTGGCACAGCGTAAAAACTCAGGTACTTTTCAAAATATTAAGGACGTTCTTGTTCAAACATATGATAATATTGAACAGCTTCATAACCGCAAAGGTGATATCACAGGGATTCCTACGGGTTTCTCTGAGCTCGACCGGATGACAGCTGGGTTCCAGCGAAATGACTTGATTATTGTAGCGGCTCGTCCATCAGTAGGGAAAACAGCATTTGCACTGAACATTGCACAAAATGTTGCCACCAAAACAGACGAAAGCGTTGCGATTTTTAGTTTAGAGATGGGTGCCGAGCAACTCGTCATGCGTATGCTTTGTGCAGAAGGGAATATAAATGCACAGAACCTTAGAACCGGTAACTTGACAGAAGAGGACTGGGGCAAGCTGACAATGGCGATGGGCTCATTATCAAACAGCGGGATTTTTATTGATGATACACCTGGGATTAGGGTGAGTGAGATCCGGTCGAAATGCCGTCGCTTGAAGCAAGAGAATGGTCTTGGCATGATTTTGATTGACTATCTCCAGCTCATTCAAGGGAGCGGACGATCAAGCGATAACCGTCAGCAAGAGGTATCTGAAATCTCTAGGGCATTGAAATCACTTGCAAGGGAACTAGAAGTTCCGGTGATTGCCTTATCACAGCTTTCCCGTGGTGTTGAACAGCGTCAGGACAAACGCCCAATGATGTCCGATATTCGTGAGTCAGGAAGTATTGAGCAAGATGCTGATATCGTGGCATTTCTATATCGTGATGATTACTATGACAAAGAATCAGAGAATAAAAACATTATTGAAATCATTATTGCCAAACAGCGTAACGGTCCAGTTGGTACGGTATCACTGGCGTTCGTCAAAGAATATAACAAATTCGTGAACCTCGAAAGAAGATTTGACGATACGGGTGTTCCGCCCGGTGCTTAAAGCCCAGCTCATGATGCTGGGCTTTTTTGATGAATATACATCGAAAGAATGATTGAAAAACGATCGAAATGAGGAGGAGGGAGAGAAAAAGAGATTGTATACTAAGAGGAGAAAAGGAGTGATGAAATATGAATTTTCAACAGTTCCAAGCTGCTCAATTACGAATTGCACGCCCAACGGTCAACATGCGTGAAGTCGTGTCATTTTATGAAGAAGGCTTAGGTCTGAAAAGAATTGGCTCATTTAATCAGCATGAAGGATATGATGGCGTCATGCTTGGGCTTCCCCACCAGCATGTTCATTTAGAAATCACAAAATATAAAGACGAAGAGACCATTCCTCATCCGCATCCAGAACAGCTTCTTGTTTTCTATATTCCTGACGAGCAAGAATTTGAGAGGGTGAAACAAAGGCTTATCTCTTTCGGGGGACGACAGGTTCCTTCAACTAATCCATACTGGGATCGAGGAGGAGTGACAATTGAAGATCCGGATGGGTATCGCGTGGTGTTGATGAATACAGAAGGGATTACACCAGACTTATAAAAAACTCCCCAGAAGGAAGTTTTTTTGTGATGAACTGGGGATTATTATACGCAACTTTAAGCACATGCTGCTAGGAATATTAAGAGATAAGTTCTCGTGATGCGTATTGTGTTTTTATTACAGTGGATGCTTCTAACCGAGCAAGTGGTGCTCCTATCTAGAAATGGATCCCGCAACCGAATGATATGCGGGTTTTGAGGATGACGAATGTATGTGTATGCTCAAACTTCTTTCATCTCGATTGGCAGATGCAAGAAAGGCAATCAAAATGTCTTCTTTTTTTCTGTTTACTTGAAATGAACTTAATTTGGAGTGAAAGTGTAGGTTAAAGTGCTTTTCCTCATAGTTAAAACGAACAAAATTTTAATTTCAGATATTAATGTTCGGATTTAGCGTTGACTTTTTCATATTGCATTGATAGAATAAATGTGTTTGAAAGAGATAACGTTTTGAAAGGTTAACGGAGGTGCACGATATGTCTTCAGTAGTCGTAGTAGGTACGCAGTGGGGTGACGAAGGGAAAGGGAAAATTACCGATTTCCTTTCAGAGAATGCAGAGGTGATTGCCCGTTATCAAGGGGGAAACAATGCAGGTCACACAATTAAATTTGATGGAGTGACTTACAAGCTACATCTCATTCCGTCCGGTATTTTTTACAAAGAAAAAATATGCGTTATCGGTAATGGAATGGTGGTTGATCCTAAAGCGTTGGTCACTGAGCTTGCGTATCTTCACGAACGGAATGTGAGTACAGAAAACCTCAGAATCAGCAATAGAGCCCATGTCATTTTGCCTTATCATTTAAAATTGGACGAGGTAGAAGAAGAGCGGAAAGGGGCTAACAAGATCGGCACGACGAAAAAGGGAATTGGACCAGCTTATATGGACAAAGCAGCTCGCGTTGGAATTCGCATTGCTGATCTATTAGATCGTGAAGTGTTTGAAGAGAAGCTTTCCCGAAACTTAGAAGAGAAAAATCGTCTTCTAGAGAAAATGTATGACACAGAAGGTTTTAAAATTGAAGATATTTTAGACGAGTATTATGAGTATGGTCAGCAAGTGAAAAAGTATGTCGTTGATACATCAGTTGTACTGAACGATGCACTAGATGAAGGTCGTCGTGTTCTTTTTGAAGGAGCACAAGGCGTCATGCTTGATATCGATCAAGGGACATATCCATTTGTCACGTCATCTAACCCAGTTGCTGGAGGAGTGACGATTGGATCTGGAGTAGGTCCTACGAAAATCCAACATGTTGTCGGCGTTTCAAAAGCTTACACAACACGTGTTGGAGATGGTCCTTTCCCTACAGAACTCCATGATGAAATTGGAGATCAAATCCGTGAAGTCGGACATGAATACGGTACGACAACTGGCCGCCCGCGCCGTGTTGGCTGGTTTGACAGTGTGGTTGTCCGTCACGCTCGCCGAGTAAGCGGTATTACAGATCTTTCACTTAACTCAATCGATGTGCTGACAGGCATTGAAACATTAAAAATCTGTGTGGCTTATAAATTGAACGGTGAAATCACAGAAGAATTCCCAGCAAGTCTAAATGAATTAGCAAAATGTGAGCCTGTCTTTGAAGAAATGCCAGGCTGGTCAGAGGATATTACAGGAGTGAAGAACCTAAGTGAACTGCCTGCAAATGCTCGTCATTATTTAGAGCGCATTTCTCAATTAACAGGTATTCCACTTTCGATTTTCTCAGTCGGACCAGACCGTTCACAAACGAACGTCGTCCGCAGCGTGTACCGTCCATAATCAAATGATATAGACTGATAAGATACCAGTAAAATCTCATATTTTACTGGTATTTTTTTGTTTAAATATTCTTTCATTTCAGTGGAACTGACTTCTTGGCACTACAATGCCCTTGTCTTTGCGGCGAATGAATGGGTTGAGTTCGGTGTGCGCTATGCCTTTTCACCGTTTCTGTCCATCTGCTATATTGCGATCATTGCACCATGGCGTAAGGCTGGTATTATCAAATGAATCGCTAAAAAAAGAGGGATTACACAGGGAATGTTCCGAAAAGGCATGAGTCCGATTCAACACCGAACTCATGCCCTAAAAGCTGTCTAACAAGAACCCGTGTCTAAATTTAGGGGGTCACTTCACTTTGAAAGCTTTTTTATTTGAGATTTTTATATTGACCTTTTAGATTTTGCCGAATGTACTGAATGATTTTGCGCAGTTCGTTGGCATGCGGTCTGCCAAACGGACTCGTCTGTCTCTGTTGATAGAGTACCTGACCTTTTTCATTTAATAAGAAATAGGCTGGTTCACCGTGTATACCGTGATCTTCATATGGCGCATCCTCTCCGTGATAGTATACTTCATATGCTTTTAATGAAGTGAGCTCTTGGTCAGACATGATTGGGAAGGAGAGCCCCTCTTTTTCAGCTAATTCCTTCAGGTGTTCAAGTTGATCCGTTGAAATCGCCATTAAGTGAATATCCTTGTCCTGAAAGTAAGATTGCTGCTTTTCTAACTCTTTTAATTCTTCTACACAGACTGGGCACCATGAACCTCTAAAGAAGATAATAAGATGCCAGCTCTGATGTTCCTCTAAATGCTGATAAAAATCAATGTGTTCGCCCTTCACCGTTGGGAGTGAAAAATTGGGCATTTTATCTCCTAATCGAAATGAACTCATTCTGCTTCCTCCTTTGTCAATATCACTTGTTGTCACATATATATCCAGTTTTGTCACGTGTTAAACGCTTCTATGTGCTTTGAAAAAGGAGGCTGGAAAGAACGCACAGAAGCTATTCATTTTACAGGAGAAATCAAATCAGACACTTTTAAAAAAAATGTCGAAAAACGTATTGCCATATGTAATGACTCTATGATATTATAAATCTCGTTGTTGCAAAGGTCTCTGAAACTTGTTAGCATGCGATTCTAGCTTTTTTTTGAAAGCTATTGGTTTGGCGCAATACAGCTTTTTCAGATTCACTTTTCATAAGCCGAGAGCCATTAGCTCAGTTGGTAGAGCATCTGACTTTTAATCAGAGGGTCGAAGGTTCGAGTCCTTCATGGCTCACCATGTTGTGGCCCGTTGGTCAAGCGGTTAAGACACCGCCCTTTCACGGCGGTAACACGGGTTCGAATCCCGTACGGGTCATTGATTTACTTTAGCGTTAAGCTAATTTTTTCCTCACTTGCTTGAAAGAGCACCACGATTGCTTTTTCGGGCAAGTTACTGAGGTCCGGTAGTTCAGTTGGTTAGAATGCCTGCCTGTCACGCAGGAGGTCGCGGGTTCGAGTCCCGTCCGGACCGCCATTATACATATGAAAATGGTCTCATCATTTTGATGATGGCTCGGTAGCTCAGTTGGTAGAGCAACGGACTGAAAATCCGTGTGTCGGCGGTTCGATTCCGTCCCGAGCCACTTTCAAGCGCATCTGCAATCGCAGGTGCGTTTTTATTATTGAAAAGAAGGCATAAAAAAGGGAGAAGCCGGACCTAGGTAGGGCCCGGCTCCATAAGAAGAAGACGTTACAGTTATATAGACGATTGACGATTGGAAAAGTTTCAATAAAAAAGGAAAAAGACATCAATTTTTTTGAGCATAAGTCTACCATATCCAACGTTATCCAGCGTTTACTAGAAAAGAATGCCGTTATTATTTTTATCTTTTCCTCGTAAAACGTTATAATAGACAGTGAGCCTTTTTTCCTTGGACGAAAAAGGCCTAATGAGACATGCAAAAATGAATGACATAGATGATAAAAATGCAGGAGGAAATCATAATGGAAAAAAAGATTCTTGTCGTAGATGATGAAAAACCGATTGCTGATATATTGGAATTTAACTTAAGAAAAGAGGGTTATGAAGTTCATTGTGCATATGACGGCAATGAAGCACTCGAAATGGTGGAAGAAATCAAGCCTGATATCATTTTGCTCGACATCATGCTTCCAAACAAAGATGGAGTTGAAGTATGCCGTGAAGTGAGAAAGAAGTATGACATGCCGATTATTATGCTCACAGCGAAAGATTCTGAAATTGATAAGGTGATCGGTCTTGAGCTTGGTGCTGATGATTATGTTACGAAGCCGTTCAGCACACGTGAGCTGCTTGCTCGTGTTAAGGCGAATCTAAGAAGACAGATCATTGCTCCTCAGACCGAGGAAGAATCTGAATCAAACGATATTGAGGTTGGATCACTAGTCATCTATCCGGATGCTTATGTCGTGTCTAAGCGAGATGAAACGATTGAATTGACGCACCGTGAATTCGAATTGCTTCATTACTTAGCGAAACATATTGGACAAGTCATGACACGTGAGCACTTATTGCAAACGGTGTGGGGCTATGATTACTTCGGAGATGTTCGTACAGTGGACGTAACGGTTCGCCGCCTTCGTGAGAAAATTGAAGACAACCCTAGTCATCCAAGCTGGATCGTGACAAGACGAGGCGTCGGCTACTATTTAAGAAACCCAGAGCAGGACTAAGATTCATATGAGTAAAGTAGGTTTTTTTCGCTCGATTCATTTTAAATTGACATTAATCTACGTGCTGCTGATCATTGTTGCTATGCAGATCATTGGCGTGTACTTTGTGAAGCAGCTAGAGCAGTCCTTAATTAATTCCTATGATAATTCCTTGAATCAGCGAATATACTCGTTATCGTATTACCTAGAACAAGATTCATCGAAAAGCAAGGCTGAATTAAAAGAGGATGCTCAAAAGATCTTAAACGACTTTAACAATAAAGATGAGTCTAATGAAATTTCCGAAGTCAGTTTTATTGATGAAAGTAGAGAAGTCATTGCCTCTGTGAATAATGGAAATCAAGAGATTGCCGGCAAGAAAATCACTGATCAAATCATCAGTCGTATTTTCGCTGTCGGCAAAGATTACGAGAAGAAATTCTATGACCCAACCTCTAATAAACGTGTCCGCATTTCAGCGACAGCAGTGAAGAATGAAAATCAAGAGACCGTTGGTGTGATTTATGTTGTTTCATCTATGGAAAGTGTTTTTAACCAAATGCGAACCATTAATACAATTTTGGCAACAGGAACGCTACTTGCCCTTGGGATAACCGCTCTACTTGGTATATTCATATTCAGAACCATCACACATCCAATTTCGGATATGAGGAAACAAGCGATAGAGCTGGCAAAAGGGAATTTTTCCAGAAAGGTTCGGAAGTATGGTCATGATGAAATTGGTCAGCTTGCGACGACGTTTAATCATCTGACGAGAGAATTGGAGGAAGCCCAGCTCATGACAGAAGGTGAGCGGAAAAAGCTTTCTTCCGTTATTGCCTATATGACAGATGGTGTCATTGCGACAAATCAAAATGGGGCCATTATTCTTTTAAACAGCCCAGCATTAGAGCTTCTGAATGTTTCACGTGAAACAGCGCTTGAGATGCCAATTACGTCATTGCTCGGTCTGGAAGAAACCCATACATTTGAAGATTTGGTCGAAAATCAAGATTCTATGCTACTTGAAATTGAACGAGAAGATCAACTAGCTATTTTACGTGTGAATTTCTCTGTTATCCAGAAAGAGCATGGGAAGATTGACGGCTTGATTGCGGTGATTTATGACGTAACAGAGCAGGAGAAAATTGATGCTGAACGACGTGAATTCGTAGCGAACGTATCCCATGAGCTTCGTACACCTTTAACTACGATGCGGAGCTACCTTGAAGCACTTGCAGAGGGAGCTATTAGTGATAAAGAGCTTGCCCCAAGGTTCTTAAGTGTAACTCAAAATGAAACAGAGCGCATGATCAGGCTTGTAAATGACCTGCTGCAGTTATCGAAGTTTGATAGCAAGGATTATCAATTCAATCGTGAGTGGACGAATTTTATCAGGTTTATCTCTTTGGTGATTGACCGCTTTGAAATGACGAAGGAGCAGCATGTGGAGTTCATCCGCAATCTCCCTGATCGTGAAATTTATGTTGAAATTGATCAAGACAAAATTACACAGGTGCTCGATAATATTATTTCTAATGCCTTAAAATATTCACCAGAGGGTGGGCATATCACCTTTACAGTGGATCTGGATGAGGAAAAAGGGCTTGTGTTATTCAGCGTCAAAGATGAAGGAATCGGTATTCCGAAGAAGGATATGGATAAAATCTTTGAACGTTTTTATCGAGTGGATAAAGCGAGAACGAGAAAGCTTGGCGGAACCGGTCTAGGTCTTGCGATTGCGAAGGAAATGGTACAGGCTCATGGCGGAGATATTTGGGCTGACAGCATTGAAGGAAAAGGGACAACTGTCACCTTTACCCTTCCTTACAATGAAGAACAAGAGGATGATTGGGATGAAGCGTGAGACCTTTAAAACCATAATATTGACAATCTTAATTGCGATCAGTCTTGTGTTTACGTGGAATATTTGGATGTTCCAGCCAGTCATGCAAGATCAGGCGGACACTGGCACACAGGTCGTGGAAACGAAGAAGATTTCAAGTGATGAGCCTCGAAGTCTCATTGATGTCATCAAGCCGCGTGAGATGTTCATTCATTCAAATGGCGAGCATTATAAAGTGGACCAAAAGGAGCTCTTTCAAAACTTTTGGAATGATGTCAGCCTTTGGGATGTCAAGGAAATTGAGGATGTGTCTGACCAATATTCCGAGCAGAGATTTAAGAATTTCTTTTACGGACAGGGAGGTCAAGGAAAGACATTGGATCTTGTTTTTAATGATCCAATTCCAATTGATATTTTCCAAGCGCTGTTTAAATGGCCGAATAAATCAATTGAATACAATTCGTTTGACCGAATGATTGTTCCGTTCTCCCAGCAGGACAAGGCATATAAGAAGGTATATTTGGTCTCATATAGCAAGGAATCTGTGCTTGAGCTGACCATTGAGTCGCCAAACTATCGTAACCTGATGTCAAGAATCGCAGCAGCTCAAAACAAGATGCCGCGCTATGACTTATATACGTTCTCATCAAATTCTAAAAGAGATTTCTTACTACCGAGAAAGCAAATGCAACTTGAATCCAAAATGTTCTTTATCGAAACGATTAAGACGAGCAAATTCAAGGATGCCTTGTTTACAGACCCAAGTCTTGTCGGTGAAGAGTCCAATTTAAATCGAACGGTTTATACAGATGGTACAAGTCGTCTTGAGGCGAATCAAAAAGATCACCGCATACAATATCAGCATCGCAATATCAACTCCAGCGCAGTGTTTCAAACGGGAGATTTGATTAAGCGAAGTGTAAAATATTTCAATGATACAGGAAGCTTTACCGATGATTATCAATATTTCGGGATTAACAGCAATCAGCAGCTATCCTTTAATATGTTTATGGACGGTCTTCCAATCATCAACAGCACGAAGCACCCATTTGGTATGACATCCCTTGAAGTCCAGTGGGCAAATGATGACATTTTGAATTACAAGCGTCCAAACTATATTCTCGGCAACAAGGCGAGCCAAAGTGAACAGGTCAAGCTGATGAATGGTACAGAGCTCAAGGACTTGATTATCAAGCAGACGAAATATGATGATCTTGAGAAAATTGAACAGATTTTCCCAGCCTATCAAGCCGCTTCAACCGCATCAGATCAGGATCGAGCACTTTTTGTATGGCTACAGCCAGTGTGGTGCATGAAATATAATGGCAAGACAGTGATCCTAACGAAAGATTTACTGGCAGAGGGGAGCTAGAATAATGGAGTGGAATAAGACCAAAACGATCTTCATCCTAGCCTTTCTCGTTCTCGATATTTTTCTAGGTTTTCAATACTTTGAAAAACGCTCAACCGATCATTTTGCTATTATAGAAAAAACCGATACACTTGAAGAAATGAAAGCAGATGGTATTAAATATGGCAATCTATCAGATGAAGCAAAGATTGGATACCGCATTACAGCAGAAAAGAAGCAATTTACGAAAAAGGATGTTGACGGGTTATCTGATCAAAAGGTCAAGAGCACATTCCCTAAAACAGACAAGGATGATCCTGTGACTGTGCTCGAAATGACATTTCAAGATCCGGTGGCTCTGCCGAAAAAAGATATCAAAACTGCGGCAACGAACCTAGTGAACCAGCGTTTGCTTGATGGGAAGAACTATAAGTTGTGGAGTATTGATGAAGACGCAGGGGAGATAGTCTTTTTCCAAACATATAAAGGGAAATACATCTTCCAAGAAGGCTTGGACGAAACCGAAACGATTGGAAAAATTACGTTGAAGCTAAATGACGAGAACAAAGTCGTATCGTATCAACAGTCGATGGTCACATCAATTAATGAAGTGAGAAAAGAAACCCTTATCCCAGCGCTTGAAACGGTTAAGGACTTATATACACAAAACATGTTGAGTCAGAACACGACAGTGAAAAAGGTAGAACTCGGCTACTATACACAATATCCAGGTGCAAGTACTCAAGTCATGGTTCCTGTATGGAGAGTGGAGCTTGAAGGCACAGTAGCTGGTTCAAAGAAAAAGACCGAGGAAGAATATTTGATCAATGCCATCGACGGATCAACACTTGATCATATAGAGAAAGATGACAAATCTTCAATGGAGTGAGAGAACATGAGCTTGCAGTTCAGTGTACTAGCGAGCGGAAGTACGGGGAACGCTTTTTATTTAGAAACGGACGAGCACGCCTTTTTGGTGGATGCTGGTTTAAGCGGCAAACAGATGGTCGAGCTTCTTGGTCAAATCGACCGAAAGCCTGAAGACTTGGACGGAATTTTTGTGACACACGAGCACTCAGATCATATTAAGGGGCTCGGTGTCATGGCAAGAAAGTACAAGCTGCCCGTCTATGCGAATGCGAAAACGTGGAAGGCAATGGAATCCCAAATCGGTAAGATCGAAACAGACCAGAAGTTCCATTTTGATATGGAGACTGTTCAATCATTTGGAGCCCTTGATGTCGAGTCATTTGGTGTGTCTCATGATGCAGCAGAGCCAATGTTTTATGTGTTTCATTATGGAGGGCGCAAGCTTGCCCTCATGACGGATACAGGTTATGTGAGTGATCGGATGAAAGGGATTATCAAATCGGCGAATACCTTTGTATTTGAGAGTAATCACGACGTCGGGATGTTGCAAATGGGGAGATATCCTTGGAGCATTAAACGCAGAATACTAAGTGATGTCGGGCATGTATCAAATGAAGATGCCGCCCTTGCCATGACAGAGGTCATTGGTGATGCCACTTCCCGTATTTATTTGGCTCATTTAAGTCAAGACAACAATATGAAGGATTTAGCCCGCATGGCGGTTCAGCAGACGCTTGAAATGAAGGGCTTTGTAGTGGGAGATGGCTTTGAATTATATGATACTGACCCGAAAAAGGCGACCCCGCTTTGCGCCGTATGATTTTTACAATCGTATGATTAAGATAGGAGCATCTTACCAACACTATATACATCATCTATTCACTGAAAGGAAGGAAACATAGTGGATTATCGCGATATAGAGTGGAAGCCGAGACGAAGCAGAAAAGGATATTTCTTATCTGGTTTGATCGGTGTATTAGTAGGAGCTTTTTTAATGGGATTCTTTTTCCCATATGTATATGGACAGAGCAGCGGTTCCTTTGGATGGCAGCGGGCTGGAGAACAGCAAATATCAGAAGGCCCTATAAAAACTGTCAATGTTAACGTCAATGATGCTGTGACGAAAGTTGTTTCTAGTATGTCTGATACTGTCGTTGGCGTCATTAACATCCAGAAGTCGAGCTTTTGGGACGAAGGCGGAGAAGCAGGCAGCGGTTCGGGTGTAATTTATAAAAAAAAGGGCGATACCTTTTACATCGTGACGAACCATCACGTTATCAAAGGAGCGAATCAGCTTGAAGTGAGTCTGCAAGATGGGACTAGAATCGGGGCCAACCTCGTGGGAAGCGATCAGCTCATGGACTTAGCTGTGCTGACAGTAAAAAGTGATAAGATCAAGAAAACTGCTACATTTGGTAATTCAGATCATGTAAAACCCGGTGAACCTGTGATTGCCATTGGGAATCCATTAGGGCTTGAATTTGCAGGGTCTGTCACACAAGGTGTTATTTCTGGTACGGAACGTGCCATTCCAGTTGATTCAAATGGAGACGGTCAGACCGATTGGAATGCGGAAGTCTTACAAACGGATGCCGCCATCAACCCTGGGAACAGTGGTGGTGCGCTGATCAATATGGACGGGAAAGTGATCGGCATCAATTCGATGAAGATTGCTGAATCAGAGGTAGAAGGAATCGGGCTATCTATTCCAGCTAACCTTGTGATCCCTGTTATAGAAGATTTAGAGCGCTATGGTGAAGTCAAACGTCCATACCTTGGCGTTGGTATGAAATCATTACTAGATATCGCAAGCTATCATTGGCAGGAAACGTTGAAACTGCCAACAAAAGTGACAACAGGTGTCGTAGTGATGAGCGTTGAACCTTTGTCTCCAGCAGGAAAAGCGGGATTAAAAGAGCTGGATGTGGTGACATCTTTTGATGGAAAGAACGTACAAAATATTGTGGATTTGCGCAAATATTTGTATCAAAAGAAAGTCGGCGATAAGGTAAAGGTACAATTTTATCGAAGCGGAAAGAAAAAGTCGGTAGAGATCAAACTCTCCCAAACCGACCAATTTGGCGGATAGCCAGTTCCATGATGGGACTGGTTTTTTTGCATGCTCATCATATGAGGATGGAAAGGGGGCATACGATTGGTTACATTACAACCGATGTCACAATCAGATGAAGCCTCATTGATGGAGGCGTCCATTAAGAGATATGCAGAAAAGGAAGAAGCGCTTGAGAATGCAGAAGATCAATTTAACAGTCTGCTTCCCAACGGCATTCATACAGAAAATCATGAGCTGTTGAATTTATGAAACGGGGAAGAAGCCATTGGCTGGGTTTGGCTCTATCACGATCCGCATCACCCTCAACAAGAAGGCTTTATGTATAACTTTACCTTAGTTGAGACTTACCGGGGAAAAGGCTTTGCGAAACAAGCCATTGCTGCATTAGAGAAGCGAGCAAAGACATTAGAGGTGCAAAAACTCTCGCTACACGTCTGTGCCCATAATCGAATGGCCTGTTCGCTTTACGAGAAATCGGGCTTTGCAGAAATATGAGTAAACTTCTATCAACAAAGAAGAAGTACCGTGCAAACAGCGTACGGTACTTTTTTATGAGGATATAACGTCATCCTGAGCCATCACTCGATATAGATCTACCTTACATTTAACGAAGGCACGGATAATAGCAGGGATTCGGGCTTCTGAATGAATCAACAATGAGGTCTCATCATCACTGATCACAAGATCTGTTCCCACACTTTGCAAGTACTGCGTGAGAACAGGTTTCACCTCATCATCAATCCATGCATGTTTGAAGGTGACACGAATGTTTGAGGACGTGAGGGTTTTCTCTAGGGGGTGAGTACTTGGAGGCACTAATTTTCCTTCAGAAATGAACACAGCTTTTGTACAGATACTCCTTGTAAACCTTGGACTGTCAGCCGTTAAAAGCACCGTTTTCCCTTCATATTTGAGTGCTTGAATCACCTGTTGGATGTGTATGATGGAATCTGAATCAATATCAGCAAAAGGCTCATCGAGTAAAATAAATTCAGGCTGATGGGCGATTGCCTGTGCCATTCCTAGACGTTTCTTCATGCCAGATGTAAAGGCACCTATTTTCTCATGCTGATAGGGGCGTAAACCGACGAATTCCAGCAATTCTTCATAAAAGCTTGTCTTCTGACGTGATCCCGTAATTTTAGATAAATAGGCAACATGCTCAATTGCGGTGAGTCCTTCATATAAATCCGTATATTCGGGCAAAACGCCTATTTGATGCCTCACTTTTTTTAAGGAAAGAGCATTCATGATCGTAAAAGTGCCAGAAGTCGGACGAGAGAAACCCGTAATGATATTGAAAAACGTAGTTTTCCCCGCTTCTTTTGGTCCGATTAGTCCGAAGACATCTCCTTTTTGTACTTCTAGATCAATATGATCTATCGCTACTTTCGTCCGATATATTTTTGTCAGCCCTTTTGTTTGAAGCACCTACACATCCCTCCTCTGAAACAGGAGCGCTGTTCCAATCAGTAAGAAAGTGGTCAATGCCGCATTTATCAGGACAAAGGTAAGCGGCTCCCTCCAGCGTGCATAATAATAGGGGGTCATGAATTGAAACCAGTGGATAAACCATTCTGATGAAAAAACAGATATCACACTGATGATCGGAAAAAGAAATGAAAACAACATCCCAACAAACATTGATCTCTGCGGCGTCGGAAAGAGTATAGATAAAAACAAAGCAAACGAGATGCCCACGCTGATAAAAGTCAATGTTTTGAAGGCATCAGAGAATAGAAAACGGTGTGAAATGACCATGTTCAAAACATATGTCGTCATAATACAACTGAACCAAAATAGCATCAATCCAAGGTATTTGCCAATGACAATATTCAGACGTGTCGTTTTGCTCACAAGAAAACGAATCGTTTTCAAATAAATTTCGCGACTCAAAATATCATGAGACAATAAAAAAATAAGGAAAAAACCAAATAATGAGATCACCAGTTCATTCCCAATCGAATAAGGGTCCTTTACCTGCTGCCATACATCTTGATAAGTTGCGACAAAAGGAAGACTTGATACAAAAGTAGATAAAAAGAAAATAATCACAATTGTTAAAATGGATTTTGTACTCTTAAAGAGCTGCTTAAACTCATTAAAACAGATGGTCCACACGCACTGTACCTCCCTTCATCTTTATTATAACGCTAGAAAAGAAAGACACCATATCCTGCTCTTTAACATTTGTTTAAATTTTAAAAAAAGGACTCTTCCAACAGAAATTAATTTATTTTTAAAAATGTTCAGAATTATATCTTGATTTATAAAAAAACATCATGTATGATAGCGTTAACTCAAAATAAGAACAGGCAATGACGAGAGAAAGTACAATCATCAATTTTTTCACAGAGAGCTTCGGTAGCTGAAAAGAAGCAAAAAATAATGATTCGAAAAATGGTCTCTGAGCCTCGTGCTGAACGTATCTTTGATATTAGTAGGTCACGACGAGAATTGGTACTCGTTATCAAAACCACAGTATATGAGCCAGATTGGAGCTTTGTACTTGTAGAGGCTGTTTAGCGTGAGCAAACAGTAAATAAAGGTGGTACCACGAGACAAATACCTCGTCCTTATGTTTCAAAGATAAGGATGGGGTATTTTTTATTTTCCACTTTTTTCATACAAATGTTCAAATGTTCCACGTGAAACACACAACCATTTTTCAAATGAAAGGGAGATTGACATGAGTGAACATGCATTGGTTTTACAATCAGATTTCGGCATTGATGATGGTGCTGTCAGTGCAATGTATGGAGTGGCAAATACGGTCAGCAACAACATTCGCATTTTTGATTTAACGCACAACATTCCGCAATATGACATTTGGGAGGCATCTTATCGCCTGCTCCAAACCGTCACATACTGGCCGGAGGAAACGGTCTTCGTCTCTGTTGTTGACCCTGGCGTTGGATCAGAGCGAAAGAGTCTTGTCGTCAAAACAACAAGCTCACACTATATCATTACCCCAGATAACGGGACACTCACGCACGTCGCACAGGATATTGGGATTGTCGAAGCCCGTTATTTAGATGAAACCATCAACCGGCTACCGAAGTCGGGAAAATCACATACATTCCATGGAAGAGATATTTATGCATATACAGGAGCGAGAATCGCTTCAGGTGTGATTTCCTTTGAAGAGGTAGGACCAAAGGCGAATATTGATGATATTATTCACCTTCCAGTTGTAAAGGCTTATGCAGAAGGTGAGGTCATCACAGGGACGATTGATATTTTGGATGTCAGATTCGGAAACCTTTGGACAAACATCCATTACACGTTATTTGAACAACTTTCAATTAATTATGGTGATGCAATAGAAGTTACCATTGCCAACGGACCAAAAAATGTGTATAAAAATATCATGACCTATGGACGATCTTTTGCCGATTTAAAGGTAGGCGAACCACTCGTATATGTCAATTCACTCGACCATCTAGGTGTGGCGATCAATCAAGGGTCATTTGCAAAGGCTTATAACATCGGTACAGGCACAGGCTGGCGCCTTTCGATTCGAAAAGCTCCGCGCATTATATACGAATAAGAAGGAGGAAACATCATGGCAGGTAAACAACTTTCAACGAAAACTGTCGTTGCCATCGGAATTGGCGCAGCCGTCTTTGTCATTTTAGGTCGCTTCGTTTCGATTCCAACAGGCATTCCCAATACACAAATTGAAACATCGTACGCATTCCTTGCTTTAATGGCTGTGTTATTTGGTCCTGTTGCAGGCGCACTCATTGGTTTTATAGGTCATCTTATTAAAGATGCCACCACATTCGGCCCTTGGTGGAGCTGGATTATCGTTTCGGGTTTTGTAGGTTTAATGATCGGCTTCATTTCAAACCGTTTAAAAGTAGAAGAGGGTGACTTCGGCTGGAAAAAAATCGCGCTTTTCAATGTAGTGCAAATAAGCGTGCAGGCACTTGGCTGGTTTGTCATTGCCCCTGTGCTTGATATTGTGATCTATGCTGAACCCGCTAAAAAAGTATTCGCACAAGGAATTGTGGCAGGTATATCCAACATCATGACAGTCGGTATACTTGGTACGATCATCATTGCAGCTTATGCAAAAACGAGAAGCAAAAGCGGCAGCCTATCGAAAGAAACATCATGAAGCAAGGTGGAACACATAAATGAAGAAACCGATGATTCAATTCGAACATTTCGGATTCAAATATCGTAGTCAGTCAGAACCGACATTGAAAGACATCAATCTGACCATCTATGAAGGTGAAAAAGTCTTAATAGCAGGCCCGTCTGGATCGGGTAAAAGCACACTAGCTCATTGTATCAATGGGCTAGTTCCTGCGTCTTATAAAGGCTCAATGGAAGGAAGTCTTCACATCGGCGGAAAGGATGCAGAAAAGGAGAGCATTTTCTCCCTCTCACAGCTCGTCGGAACGGTCCTGCAAGACCCTGATGGACAATTTATCGGTCTGACGGTTGCAGAAGATATAGCGTTTACGCTAGAAAATGACCAGGTAGCACGTGAAGAGATGACGGCTCGTGTAGAAGAAGCGGCGAGATTAACAGAAGTAGACGGCAAGCTGGCATCATCCGTACATGAGCTGTCAGGTGGTCAAAAACAGCGTGTCGCCATTGCAGGCGTGCTTGTAAACGATGTCGACATTTTACTCTTTGATGAACCGCTTGCGAGCCTCGATCCCGCAACAGGCAAGGAAGTCATTGACCTCATTGACCGATTGCAAAAAGAAACGAAAAAGACGGTTGTCATGATCGAGCACCGATTAGAGGATGTACTGTACCGCCATGTAGATCGCATTATCGTCATCCACGACGGAACCATTGCAGCAGATATGACACCAGATGAATTACTCGCTTCGAATGTTTTGGAAGAGACAAATTTGCGAGAGCCATTATATGTGAAGGCGATGAAGTATGCAGGGATTCAGGTGAGGTCAAGCGGGCAGCTAGCCGACTTAAAACGTCTGACCTTAGATGACGATGCCAAGCATAAAATCAAACAGTGGATGGAAATAGAGCATCAGGCAAAGGAAGAGAAAATAGCGCACGATTTGTTAGAAGTGCGGGATCTTAGCTTTGACTACCCTACAAGACCAAACACGCTCAAAAACATCTCCTTTACTGTGAAAAAAGGGGAAATGGTCAGCATTGCGGGAGCCAATGGAGCTGGCAAAACGACACTATCCAAGCTACTCTGTGCGTTTGAAAAACCATCTAAAGGAGCGATCCTTTTAAATGGCGATGACATCACAGGAGATACGATCAAACAACGCTCCGAACGAATCGGTGTCGTCATGCAAAACCCGAATCAAATGATTTCAAAGCAAATGATCTTTGATGAGGTAGCGCTAGGTCTTGTGCTAAGAGGTGTACGGGAGGAAGAAATAAAAGAGCGTGTCGAGCGTGTCCTCAAAGTATGCGGCTTGTATCCATTTCGGAACTGGCCCATTTCGGCCCTCAGCTTTGGACAGAAAAAACGCGTCACCATTGCGTCTATTCTTGCATTAGAGCCTGAGATCATCATTTTAGACGAGCCAACCGCCGGACAGGATTTTAGACATTACACAGAAATGATGACGTTCTTAGAGCAACTAAATAAACAAGGCGTCACGATTTTAATGATTACACACGATATGCATTTGATGCTGGAATACACGACAAGAACCATTGTCATTTCAGATGGAGAAAAAATCGCAGATGATACACCAGCCAAAGTGCTGACAGATCAGCTGCTTGTCCAAAAGGCGAGCTTAAAAGAAACATCACTTTATGAATTGGCGATAAAAGCAGAATGGCCGAATCCAAATGAACTCGTGGATCGCTTCATTGAGGTTGACAGAAAGGAACGAATGACATGGCTGTAGACATGTTGTCCTATATCGACCGCCCGTCGCCGATTCATCGGCTGACAGGTGCAACCAAACTCATTTGCTTTATCCTCTGGTCATCCGCAGCGATGCTCACGTATGATACAGGCGTATTAGTCTTTATGCTAGTTGCTAGTATCGTATTCTTTCAGCTATCGAACGTGAAATTTCGTGATATCTCCTTCGTGGTGATCGTTCTGGCGATATTTTTAGTGATCAACAACATCGCCATTTACATCTTTGCGCCTCAGCAAGGTGTTGCCATCTACGGAGCAAAGCACGAGCTGTTTCATATTGCAGGCTGGTACAATGTCACACTTGAGCAGCTTTTCTATCAATTGAACATTACACTCAAATATGTGACGGTCATGCCAGCGGCGCTCTTATTTATTGTGACAACGAATCCAAGTGAATTTGCCTCATCATTAAGTCGAATTGGTGTGAGCTACCGGATCTCGTACGCCGTAGCGATTGCTTTACGCTATATTCCAGACATCCAGCGGGATTTTCGGACGATTGCGATCTCTCAGCAAGCGAGAGGAATTGATTTATCGAAGAACGAAAAACTAGGCAAACGAATCAAAAATGCATTATCAATCGTCATGCCGCTTATTTTCTCCAGCCTAGAGCGGATTGAGACGATTAGCAATGCAATGGAGCTGCGCGGATTTGGAAAGCATAAAAAGCGCACATGGTTTACGGCGAAAGACTTTCAAAAAGCAGACTATGTGGCGTTATTGTTTGTTGGTGTGGTGCTGATCGTGTCTCTTGTGATTACGTTTGTCAGAGGAACGAGATTTTATAATCCATTTATATAGAAGGAACCCTTCACTTCACAGGAAGTGGAGGTTTTTTTGTTTGGTTTGTGGATAAAAGGTGTGCAAAATGGCAAAAGACTATTAACATGTGAATAAATCGGTTATATTGAACAATGAGCAAAACACTTGTGAATAACCAGAGAATATATTGGAGGAATAGAAACTTATGAACAAATCACTTTATGCTTGCGCAGAACATATAGAAACCGTACTAGACATGTACATAGATGATCACGAAACGCCACCAGAATTCAGAAAAATCGAACATACACACAGGTTATCCACAGCCTGTGAATTGTGCGATGAACCTGCAATATATATAGTGGGGAACGAATGATCGGACACAAAATACACAAATTTTATCCACAATTGTTGATAACTTATATGAATAACTTGTTCTTAAGGTGGGGATGACCTGTGAATATATCAATCATCACAATCGGAAAATTAAAAGAAAAATATTTAAAACAAGGCATAGCTGAATACACAAAACGATTACAAGCCTATGCCAAAGTCGACATCATTGAGCTCGCAGACGAAAAAGCACCCGAACACCTCAGCGATCAAGACATGAAAATCATCAAAGACAAAGAAGGCGAACGCATCCTAAGCAAAATCAACCCAGACGCCCACGTCATCGCCCTCGCCATCGAAGGAAAGATGAAAAGTTCCGAAGAATTAGCCGATACAATAGATAAGCTGGCAACATACGGAAAAAGCAAGGTGTGTTTTGTCATAGGCGGATCCCTTGGGTTAAGCGATGCTGTGATGCAGCGTGCGAATGAGAAGCTATCGTTTTCGAAAATGACGTTTCCGCATCAGTTGATGAGGCTGGTACTCCTGGAGCAGATTTATCGGGTGTTTCGGATTGTGCGGGGGGAGCCTTATCATAAGTGATGGTAAACAAAAAAACAGAGTGTATTATTGAGATTTCTAAATTAAAAATAGGTTAAATAAGTAGCAATACAAAGTGGAAGAGAAGTAATTTGGTTTTCCTCTTTTTATTACTTATTAAGTTTTCAATTAAGATACTATAGAAGTTTGATTATTTTGTATAATAGAATTTCTGAAACTAAGCACTTCAAATTGTACAATTATTGTGGTAAATAATAGATAAAATATAATAATCATACAGTATAGAATATGATGATGTAATTGATGTTGAAAAAGCTTTTGAACTTTATTGGAATGGTCAAATAACAGATAAAAGAGCTTTTGAATGATTGCTGATGTTAGGGGGAGATGTGGTATGTCGAAATGGCTCACACAGACGTTTAAAGCGTTTATGGAATAACCAAAAAAAAGATAAAACAAATTGAAGCCCAGTAAAATAAAAATATATAAGGATTTTATAAGAGCGAAGAAACTTTCGTTCTTTTTTGTGAATTCTTAAAGCTAAAAATCGACATATTGGTGATCTGTTTTATTTCTCACTTAAAAAAATTACCGTTTTGATAGACTACTTCCATTTTATTACTCTTCGTGTGCTTCCCTACATTTAAAAGGAGTTTTTCATACATAGAACAAATGTTATAATAGAGTTTATATGTTATATCAGGCGTGACAGGAACATTTTTATAACAGCAGTTGTATGGCTAATATGAAAAATTTAAAGCCATTAAGAGGACATCTTATCTTCTCAAAAGGGAGATAAACATCATAAAAATAAATTAGGTCATAGAGAGGCTATGATATTACAAATATAACGAGAAATGACAAACTTAATAATCGTTATAGTTGGTTGTTTAGCTAATTCGCTGATTTTAAGCTACAAATTTATAAAAATAGTATTATTAAGAGAAACGCAAGAAAAAATTAGTTGTAGATGCACAATAAAAATAAGCTAAAATCATCGGTGGCATTTTTGGGGATAAAATTTTATGTAACTGTCTATTACGGTAGAATATATTTAGATTCAACAAAAAGTAGAGGTGTTCAGTTTAATATGACATATTCAGTTCAAAATAAACAAGGGCTAGAATTAAATAGATTTTATGAAGAGGATTTACCGATACATGATTGGTATCGTTTTATACTTTCCTATCCTCCACATTTAGTAAGAAATTACGTGAACGAGTTTAACTTAAATGAAAATCATACGGTGCTCGATCCTTTTTGTGGAACAGGTACAACAGTAGTTGAGTGTAAAAAGATGGGTGTGAAGTCTGTGGGTTTAGAAGCCAATCCTTTAGCTCAACTAGCAGGAAAAGTCAAAATAGATTGGAATATTGACGGAAATGAATTGGTCGAAGTAGCGAAAGAAATTGCTCAAAAAGCTTTGGAAAAGATTAATGAGGAGACAAGCTTAAGAACATTATCAGAAGAAAAACAAAAGTTAATAATTAAAAATTCTATAAGTGAGTTACCTTTACATAAAACTTTAATTCTATGCGAGGTTTTAGAAGATTACGATAAGTGTAGATACTACGACCATCTTAAATTAGCATTGGCAAAGCAAATAGTCTTTTCTTATAGCAATTTGAAGTTTGGTCCTGAAGTTGGTGTTAGTAGGAAGAAAAAACAGGATGCAGATGTTGTGGGATTATGGATTAAACAAGTAGAAAATATGTCTACAGATCTTCAGCAGTATCAAACCTTTAGTGCCGTAGAGTCAGAAGTAATTTTGGGTGACGCAAGAGATATAAAAGATAACATTCCAAAAGCTAGTATTGACGCGGTTATTACATCACCCCCTTATCCGAATGAAAAAGACTACACGAGAACAACTCGATTGGAATCAGTAATTTTAGGATATGTAAACACAAAAGCGGAATTGAGAGCTAATAAAGAGAAACTATTGCGTTCAAACACTAGAAATGTTTACGTTAAAGATGATGATGAAAAATGGGTTAAAGATAACAAGACAATTCAAAGCTTGGTTAGAAAGATTGAGGATAAAAGAATTGAATTAAATAAAACTTCCGGTTTTGAAAAATATTACCATCGAGTGGTTGAATTATATTTCGGAGGTATTGCAAGACATTTGGAAAGCTTAAAATCTTTATTAAAACCAAATGCAAAATTGGCGTATGTAGTGGGAGATCAAGCTTCTTATTTTAGGGTATTAATAAAAACAGGTGAGATTATAGCAGAGGTAGCCACAGATTTAGGATATAAAGTAGAAAGAATAGACTTATTTCGTACTAGGATTTCCACTGTTACCGGAGAACAATTAAAAGAGGAAGTTGTAATACTTAGTTGGGAAGGATAAGGGGGAAGTGATTTGGAGATAAAGCAAAATAGATACTCCCAAATTGTTGAGCATATTTTTTTAAGTAGGTATATTGATGGGGCAGAATATATAGAGTTTAAAAGAGATGAATTTATTGAGACAGCTAAATCTTTAAATATAGCTTTACCAAAAAATTTAGGTGATGTAATTTATTCTTTTAAATTCAGAACACCTTTACCAAAGGCTATTGTGGATAGAGCGCCAAATGGGAAAGAGTGGGTAATTAAGAATGTGGGAAGAGCAAAGTATGCTTTTGTAGCGGTAAAGGAATCTAGAATAATACCAGACGACATGATGATGAAGATAAAAATACCGGATGCTACTCCGAGTATTGTTCAAAAGCATGCCTTGTCAGATGAACAAGCGTTATTAACTAAGGTCAGATATAATAGATTAATTGATGTTTTCTCTGGTGTGACTTGTTATTCCTTGCAGAATCATCTTAGAACTACGGTTCAAGGTATAGGTCAAGTAGAGACAGATGAACTATATGTAGGTGTAGATAAAAACGGAAAACATTATGTTTTTCCTGTACAAGCTAAAGGTGGCACAGATGAAATCGGTGTTGTACAAATAGAGCAAGATATTGCGTTATGTAGAGAAAAGTATTCAGATTTAATCTGTAAAGCTATTGCTACGCAATTTATAAGTGATGATGTAATTGCTATATTTGAATTTACTCTAGTTGATGGAGATATTAGAAAGGTTAAAGAAAAACACTATCAATTAGTAAGCCATGAAAATATTTCTTTAGATGAAATTCGAAAGTATAATGAATTGGTTGAATAGTTTATTAAGGACAGTCCAGCTAATCTTTTTAGATAAAGATAGCTGGTTTTTTTAGTCTTGAAAAAAATTATATTAACAATCTAGTCTGTTTTCATAAAACCTTATACATAAGAGTTAACAAAAATAACGAGCAGTTTTATATTTAATTAACAAATTTAGAAATTTCGTTTGTAAATGTAGAAAGTTTTTGGTTATATTCGAGTATCTACAGAAACACAAGCTGAAAAAGGATATGGAAAAGATGTTCAGGAAGCTGCTATCAAAGAGTTTTGTAAAAAGAACAAATTAGAAGTCGTTAAGATTTTTAAGGATCTTGGTATAAGTGGTACTTTATTTCAGAGAGAGGGAATTACTGAACTATTTTCTGCTTCATCAAAAGGTGTTATTAAAAGAGTAATAGAAATGAATACCAGTCGCTTATGGAGGCTGATAATTTAAAGGCAATAGATGAAAGATAGTGCGATGTTAACTAGCCATTGAACAACCAACCTATTCCAACTATGACAAGGACCCTAACGATTTCCTACTCAATGGAACGATGGAGTTCCTTGACCAATATGACAGATTGAATATTAATATGAAATTGGCAATGGTAGACTTCAAAAAGCTAAAGGTGAAATTAAAAGTTGTGGCAATCGACCAATTGGATACCAGTGGAAACACGAAGGCGTGAAAAAGCCAATTGTGGTGGTTGATAATGACAAAGTAGAAGTCGTAAGAGAATTTTTAAAAAGTTACCTCGAATTAAAGTCCATTAGGAAAGTTCAACATTACTTGTTTGAGTTAGGTTACAAGACGCATCATGGTAAATATGTTTCCGTCTGGGTAATACGAAACATTTTAACTAATCGATTTTATTTAGGGGAAGTAAAACATTCTGACCTAATTGTAAAAGGTCAACATGAACCGTTAGTTAATTAGATTTCTTTTGGAAAGGTGTAATCACTATAAAACGAAATCAAAGGAATGGGGCATAACTTTTGAAATTCGATATAGAGCATTTCATGAATATACCTAGAAAATCTTCTAAAGATTATTTAGAACTTATGCATCATGCACTTGAAAAAGACGATAAAGAATGGTTTGAAGAATTGACAATAGAAAAACAACGAATAGAAGACATAGAAGTGGAAGTAAGAAAAGCATGAGGTTGGAAGGGTGAAAAATAAGTGGAAACAAACAATATCCTTAGTTGTGAAGGAGTTAAGAAAAGAAATCATAAGTGCATATAAAAAATATGTAAACAGAGAACTGAAAGAAGATGAATTGGAAACCATTGCTTACTTTGTAAATGGTTATTAAATAATTGCGGTAACTAAACAAAAAAGTCTCATTTGAGTGATTTCCCTCAAACGAGACTTTTTTGTTTTTATGGTAAACCTACAACATCTTCTGCATCACGAACTTTGACAGTCATAAGTTTGGCACTAATAATAATGACACAATCTCAAGTCGGTTTGATTTGTAGCTCATCGTTTTCATCCATCCAAATCACGCTGTTTAGTTCAATTGATGGTTCTAAAATGATCATCTTCTTTTCATGATGATCTGTAATCGCCGTTAAATCTGTTTGTAAATGGATGGTCCAGTCAAAAAAAGCGATTTTTTTTCATAAGTTCTCCTTTCATTTTTGTTTATATTTCCATTATAACTTGAGTGAATTCTGACACGTTTTTTGATCATTCTATTTTTTGGTATAATTAGATGTAAATAAAGAATAGATAAAAGACTGATAAATTTTGAACTGAATCGGAGGTACATATGAAACAGCTTTACATGAAGCAGAAAGTATTTAGTCTGAGCGGCAGGTTTACGGTAAAGGATCAGCAGGAGAACGATGTGTATGTGGTCGAGGGCAGCTTTATGAAGATGCCGAAGACGTTTACCATTTTGAATAAAGAGCGAGATGAATTCGCGGTTATTACGAAGAAAATGTTTAGCTTTCTGCCGAAGTTTTTAGTAGAAGTTGGTAGTCAAGAGGTATTGACGATCAAAAAGGAGTTTACGTTCTTTAAAGCAAAATATTCAATTGATGCTGCTGGGATCGAAGTGCAAGGTAACTGGTGGGATATGAATTTCCAAGTGCTGCAGAATGGCGAAGTGATCGGTCAGGTGAAGAAGGAATGGTTTACATGGGGAGATAGCTATAAGGTCGATATTTCAAAAGAAGAGATGGAGCCTATGATGATTGCGCTCGTTGTTGCAATTGATTGTGTGAAGGCTGATGAAGCAGCGTCTAGGTCTTCGTCGTCGGCAACGACGAATTAGTAATGAAACAGAGATTCTTACTTTCGTATGAATTTTTAGAAAAACATTTTCAAGTAGAGATATCCTGAAGTGCTACTGAAAATAAGGTCCTTACACAAGCAATCAGAATTTCCACTGCTCATTTTTAAAAACAAATATTAAAAAATATTTATAACAGACGTTTTAGTTAGATGGGGGATAACTATGGGAATTAGTAAAACTAATGTAGAAAATGTTTTAAGGGCATGGCATTTAATTGAAGCTTTGTCTCCTAGTTCAGTCAATGGAATAGGAGAAACTTTAGAAAAAAAACATTTTCAGCATGATGAGAAGGTACATAAAACAGAACAAGTTCTTTTTTCGGAAAAACCATGGGAAGTAAACAAATTGAAAAATGAAGAAAAGCAATTTATTCAATTTCGATATTATATTGGATGCTTTGAGCAATATAAGCTTGTTAAGTATTTACGTGAGTTATTTCACACGAATGAAGAAATGATGAATCGCGATCATAAAATGTTATTTAGTATGTCTTTCCTAGTAGATCATACAGGTAAGTATATGAAGAATTCTTTATTTGTACCTATACTAATGTATGTGATGAAATTGTTAAAAGAACGTTCTAAAGTGACTTATGATGAATTGATGACGAAATTTAAAGATCATTTGCGTTTATTTGAGGAACAAGTTGATGATATTTTCGTCAATGGTGTTACCGAAAAATCTCTAGAAAAAGTAAACAAGTTATATAATCGGTACTTTTTACGAATTGATGATCAGGGACTCCATTATATTGAGAAGGAAATCATAAAAATAGGACAAGAAGGCAGTTACAATAACTTTAATAGCTTTTTCTTAGATGATTTAGGAGACATTATTTCTAAAGGTGAGAATAAAACGTTACGTCAATTTATTGAAGGGACAGATCATCGTATAGATATCGATGAGAATAGAGCATACATTGAAGATGTACTGCAACCTAAATACTTACCTAATGGTAGATGGCCATCACCTGTTGAACACAGGTTATCATTAATGCAACAAGTAGCTGTAAATCAAATAATTAATAATAGCCAGACGATAAATTCAGTCAATGGCCCACCAGGAACAGGTAAAACGACGTTGCTAAAAGATGTGTTTGCTCACCTTATTGTAGCAAGAGCTGAAAAAATGGCACGGTTTAAAAATCCTGAAGACGCTCTAAAAAAAGTGAAGAAAATAGATTTAGACAATTACCCATATCAAATCTATGAATTGCATGAATCGATTAAACAATATTCAATGGTTGTGACTTCAAGCAATAATGGAGCAGTTGAAAATATCTCGAAAGACCTCCCCAAAAAGAAAGAGGTTATACGTAAAGAAAATAAAGGTCAGTTTATTGAATATGATCAAGCATATGCATCAGAAGCAGAAGAATTGTCAATGTATCCGTTCGCTGCAAAAGCTCTTCTTGCAGGAAATGATGAAACTTGGGGGTTATTCTCAGCAGCTTTAGGGAAATCAACGAATATTGCTCAATATTATAAAAATCTTTATTTGGGGGATAATTCTTTTATAAAACAATTGGAACAAGATAAAGAGAAAGTCAATTTGTCAGATTGGAAGGCTGCAATAGAAGATTTCAAAAGTACTTTACATTCAGTAGAGCAGAAGAAAGCAGAGTTGCAATTAATGTCTGAGGATTTCAAAAAATACAAAAATATAGACAGCGAGCTATCCTCTCTACAGATAGAAGAGGACAAATTAGAACAGGAATTAATTCAACAATTACAACTAAAGGAATCAATTGAAAAAGAAATTCAAACCGTATCAGATATGAATTTTTTCCAACGACTTTTTCATAAAGAAAGAAATCGAAAAGTAAAATTAAAATGGCGCAAAATAAATACAACAATTCATAAGTTGGAAAAAAAGCGTAATGTGTTACAGAAGAAAAGACATCAAATAAAAATGAGGTGGATAAAATTTCAAGAGTCCATTGATGATAAATGCGCTCATCAGGGTTTAAAAATTCCAAGCGATGAATACTGGGGAGAAGACCAATATGAAGATAGGCAGAAAAACACCATATGGATAACAAATGAATTAAATTTTGAAAGAGGGCAGTTATTCTTAAAAGCAATGAAAATTCATAAATTGTTTCTAATATATAATAATAGGGCCATTAAATCTAGCCTTCGATTGTTAAATTATCGCTATAAACTTGATTTAAATCAAGCGGATCATCAAATGCATTTGAAGAATGTGTGGGAAATCATACATTTAATTACCCCTGTAATTAGTACAACGTTTGCCAGTATACGAAAGATGTATGAAGGAATTGGGCAAGACTTTATTAATTATTTATTTATTGACGAAGCAGGGCAAGCAACACCTCAACAAGCAGCAGGCGCTTTATGGAGATCGCAGAAAGCAATAGTTGTCGGGGACCCAATACAAATTGAACCAGTTGTCACTATTGATCGCACAATTTTAGGAGATATTAAAAGGTATTATGGGATTGATGATGAATTTATCGAGCTGGGAACGTCTGTGCAATCACTAGCAGATAGGGCAAATTCGATTGGCACGTATAAAAAGAATCAAGAGTGGATAGGTATTCCTTTATGGGTTCATCGTAGGTGCTTAGACCCTATGTTCACGATTTCAAACGCAATTGCTTATGATAATAAAATGGTGTTAGCAGAAAAGGAACAAGGGAAAAGTGCATGGATCGATATTAAAGGAAAAGCTACCAATAGGCAATTTGTTGAGAAACAGGCAGAATGGATTTCCAAAGAAATTTATGAAAAATGGAGTGTGAGTTCTGAGCTACCTAACATCTATGTGATCTCTCCTTTTACAGCAGTTAAAAATGGACTTAAAAGAAGCATTAGAAGTTATTTAAAGAAAAGGGGGTTACCAAAAAAGGCAGTTGACGCTTGGACAAAAAACTCAGTAGGAACTGTACATACTTTTCAAGGAAAGGAAGCTGAAATCGTTTATTTTGTAGTTGGAACAGATGAAAATAGTGATGGAGCAGCAAATTGGTCTTGTTCTAAACCAAATCTAATTAATGTCGCAGTTACACGAGCAAAAAAAGAGTTCTATATCGTAGGTGACTATCAAAGAATCTCTAAAAAACAATACTATCAAACAATTGCAGAGAATGTAGAAAAAATAGAAAGACCAAAGTTATAAAGATTATTTTTAGGACCTCTCAACATGTTGAGAGGTTTTTGTTTTAGACGTTAAGGATAATAATGAGAAAACAGACCAATTAAAAAATGAATATGCTTATCGATGAAGGAAAAACAGGTTGGAATTTTATTTTGTGATGAAAATTTAATATATGGAGAAGTTGAAATATCTGCTGATCCATTACATTCACATCTTTTCATTTACAATCTTGTTCACTGCAGGAATGTCTGCAGGAGCGAAATGAAGTTCGGTCAGTTTATCTCTCGTAACCCAGCGTGTGTCAGCATGCTCTAATGCAATAGGATTTCCTTCTACTAATTTAGCTTTGTAAGTTTCAAGTCGTACAATGACGTTTTCATATTCATATGTTGTGTCCTCTACTTTTGAACCGACATCAATATTGCAAGTGAATTCTTCTAAAAATTCACGCTTTAATGCTTGTTCAGGGGATTCTCCAGACTCAATTTTACCTCCAGGAAATTCCCAATAATTAGCTAAACTCATATTAGGACTTCTTAGTGCACAGAAGATTTCATTTTTTTCGTTTTCAATGATAGCACCAACGACATGAACTGTTTTTTTCATAATAGATCACCCTTATTATATTTCATAGTTTGATTTTAGCTTATTTTAGTAATGGAGTTAAGATTAAATTTGGGAAATCTTTTTTAAGTTTAGAACTTTCTCAATGAGATTTTATGTAGATTAATTTAAGTTAGATAAAAGTTATTCCTATCTATTATTAATTAGGGCTTATTAAACTTATGGATTAGCGAGATCTTTTGGATTATGGTATTGTCTTGAGTTGCGATCGTCTCTGATTGATCATGTCTATTAAATCCTTGGTCTCAGTCATGTTTTCCGCTCCTTTTTAACTCTATCAATCTCTTTCTTAGTTTTTCATCTGTTGCATAGATGTAAAGGCCATGAATGCCACGTTTCATCAGAACGTTTATCGAGTTAAGTATAATCTTTTCTTTTGCCTTCTTGATCTCCTCAAGGGACATGTCATCTCGTGAGGTGAATGCACCTGTATCTTTATATTTTGAAGGGTCGATTAGAAGTTCATCCTTTTCTTCATCATAGCTGATAGAAGGACCAAGGATGACTCCTACATAATTTAAATCAAAACCTTGAACCGTATAGATCGAGCCCACTTCTCTAATCGAATCTGCATGTTCAGCCCATGTCCATTTGTCATTCGTAGAATTCCATGGCATATTGATACCACCTTCATCTACGATATATGTAGCTCCATCTTTTTTATGTAAAAAATCAAAGGTTGATACAATGCGGGATAGACCAACTTCATGATCCTTTTGCTGAATGGCAGTCTTAAAGTTGATTGGATCCGCAAAGATTTTAAGTTCGAATGATCCCTGTTTCTCTTCAGGCAAAGGTAATAATTGTTTTGAGACAAATTGGTCGATCCATTTTAACGTATCTGGATCGGCATGCATACGCATCTGTTCTGTGAGTTTAACAGTCTTCGCATGATATCTGTTTGTGATCTCCTCAAGTAATTTTTCGTTCCAATAGCTTTTAATTTTAAGTACCTGTTTGGGATCAAAAATGACAATAGTTATTTTACTGCGTTTAATAATTTCATCCAATTGATTTTGATAATGGAAGTTATTATACTTATCATCTTTCGTTAATAAGAGGTGTGCTTCATCTACTAACACGATATCAGCCATTTCACCCGATCTTGTCATCTGATTAATAAACGTAGTTGGTCTCATGATTTGTTTCTTTTTTAGATTCGGCAGACTCTTAGCAATGTTGTGATATGTTTTTAGCATTTCTGCATGATTCACAAGTAAATAATTGTTTGTTTTGTTTAAAACAGACTCTATATCATTCGATAAATCTTGAATCGTATTAAATAGGGAACTCAGTAAAACACTTTTCCCAGTTCCTGCATCACCTTCTATAGAAATAACATGATGGCTTGATTGTTTGATATGATCTTTACAAAATGCCAAAATTTCATTTTTAATTTCTACTTGTTGGGGTGATAGTTCTTTATAAGGTGAAAGCTTATATATGTCTCGGTTTCTTAACTTTTCTAATGAGTGAGTGACGATCTGTTCTTGTTGTAGTTGCTTCCAAACTTCTTCAAAGACCTTTTCATTGTAAAAGTCTTTCTGATAATAATGATGCATCTCTCTTGATCTAGTCTGACTGATATTTTTTAATTGATAACGATTTTCTGCAATAAAGTAATTAATGAGATTTGTCTCAATATTGTATGAAGCCGATTGATGAAAGCGTTCATGCCCAATCAAAATGGTTTTAGTTAATTTGTTTCGTTTTGGGTCTTTCAAATGATGTTTCAATCGTCTACTAGCTTGAACTGTCTGACCAATATAAGCGGATGGCCTCTTTTTTTCGTCATAAAGAATATAGACAATGGGTTGATTATGAAATTCAGTTGCTTTTAGAGAAAGAATCTGTTCTGTTTTAAATTCTCGTTTTTCAAATAAAAGTTCACTCATATAACTAGCCCCTGTAGTCTTTTTTCCTGTTATCGTATCATAAATTTAGCAAAATATCTCAATGAATTAAAAATGAATAAACAGGAGCTGAATTATTTGGAGTGGCTGTATACTTGTCATTCAATTCCTCCTAAAAGAGAAGATAGAATTGTGCAATTTAACCCGCATTTGAAGGGTTTAGAGACGCAGAAGTATGGAATTTTGAATTCCTCGACAAGGAAGATGAGGTGACTTATTTTTCAATTGCTGCTTTAAATATTTAAAGCAACGACCAAAGATAATCCTTTATTAACCGAAGAAGAACTTGATGAAAGAGATCATTACATTTCAGGTTGATGTGTATAGTCTTGTTTATCTCAAACTCACCACGATTTTCATCATGCGCATATATTCATTGAAACGCACGTATATGATAACATAAGGTCAAGATGTGCATGGTGATGCAGAAGAACAGCTTAAAAACTTTAAGCACAGGCTGTCGAAGTGTTAGGCTTTCCTCTCTTACAACAACCTAGGTAAGCTCTTTAATATCTATTTTAGTATTTACATCAGCTTTTATATTCATCACAAAATATTGCGCAATAGTCGCATAAAATCGTACATGCTTATGTAAATATATATAAAATTGATTAAATGAATAGTTCCAATTTAAAAGATACTCTCTCAAAATTAATAGAGAGAAGAGTCCATTAAAATATTGAGCTCAGACCATAAATGAATTCTACAAGCTGAAAAGCCCTTGGAAATAAGGGCTTTTGCTAAGTGATTTTGTTTGTCAGAAAAAGTTTTGATGTAGTTTCATCCGGTAAAGTAAGAAGAATAAAATCGAAAAGAAGATGCAGAAGGGAGCATAAAATGTGGCTACAACCATTGAAGTGAATAAACAGAGTGTCAAACAATTATTAGAAACAGGAAAAGTGAACAAGTTCATTATCCCTGAGTATCAACGTCCATATGCGTGGTCTGATGAGCAAATTCAAACACTCTTTGATGATTTAGTAGAGTACACGAAAAATAATAACGAAAGCACTTATTTTCTAGGAACAATCGTTTCTTACGAAAATGAGAACTATGAACAGGAAATTATAGATGGTCAACAGCGTATCACTTCTTTGTTTTTATTGCTTCGGGCACTTTACTCAAAACTTAATTCAATGACTGAAACAAAAGAAGTGAAAAATTTTAAAGGACAAATTGAATCAGCATTGTGGGAGCAGGATGAGTTAACTGCAGAGGTTGATTACGAAAAAACTCATTGAAAAATGAGTAGATCATTGTAGAAGTAGTGATGGAAAATGATCGACCAGTTGATCGAATCAAGGGTGATAAGGGATGAAGGAAACGAAATCTTCACCAAAATTCTTATCAGAGGCACGATTGAAGAAGGTGCAAAAGATAACTATTCGCTAAACTACAATCTATTTGTAGGGCTAATAGAGAAATTTGCTACGAATGAGCCGGAATTGTTTTTTTGGTTTATCCGAAATGTTTTGAACAAAGCGATTTTACTGCCAATTACTGCAGATTCACAAGATACAGCGTTAACCATCTTCTCAACTCTGAACGATAGAGGACTCGCACTATCTGATGCAGATATTTTTAAAGCAAAAATATATAATTACTTGGATGCTGAAGGAAAAGCAAATTTTATTGAAGATTGGCAACAACTTGATGATGATGCTATCAATGCCAATGAAAGCATTCAAAAATTGTTCTATTACTATATGTTTTATTTAAGGGCGTTAGAAAACGATAGAAATACAACGACACCAGGTATAAGAAAATACTATTCAAGAAATAATTTTGAGCAATTATATAAGAGCGATTTGATGAGAAATCTACGAGCGGTGCTGAACCTATGGCTTGTCATTAATAATCGAATAGAAATTGAAGGTGAAGACTGGTCAAAAAATATTGAAGTGAAACAAATACTTGATGGATTATCTTCTTATCCAAATGAATTTTGGAAATATCCAGTAGTCATATACTATCTTAAATATAAGGATTCACAAGATTTTCAAGAGCTATTCTTGAAATTTCTTAAGAAATTACTTGCCGTTTTGTCAGCAAGGTATATAGTGACACCGACTATTAATGCTGTAAAGCGGGGCATCTTGAATTTAAACGCTGAAATTATTAGATCGTCTACGCCAACATTTCATTTTTCTAAAGTAGATGAACAGGAATTTAAAACGAAGATTAAGACGGCTCACCGTAATACTGTCCGCATGGTCTTGAAAATTCTTGCTTATCAAAATCAAGAGGGATTACTTCCAGATAATTGGGAAATAGAGCATATACTGCCTAAAAATTGGCAATCGAGTTATTTTCCAAGTAATTCTGATGGAGAAGTAAAAGAGTTAGTTGAACATATTGGGAATAAGATTCCTTTTGAAAAAAAGCTGAACATTATTGCGAGTAATGGGTACTTTAAAAAGAAACAAGCAATTTACAAGAAATCAAAAATACAGTTATTATTAGATCTTTCTAACCAGCATAATGATTGGGGACTGAATGAAATTAGAGAAAGAGACATTCGAATTTCTGACCAGTTGTGGAGTATACTAAATGACTGGGGATTAAACGAATTAGAACTGCCAGTACAAGAAGAACAACCTCCAACGCCAACTGCTGAAGAATCAAAAATGATTGAGGAGTTAAAAAGAAAAGGCTTAATTTAAAAGATAGGTTAAGAGAAAGTGAATAAATGGATATATCTATAGCTCAGATTGGAGATTTTGCTACATCCTATGCGAGTGAGGCATGCCTCCCCTTTTTTCATCGAAGCCTTGGAAGATTGACTGAAATACCCAAAGACTTGCTTCAAACACTGATGGACAAAAGTCATATGTAGCGGATTGTCAGAATCAGTTTGAAGGCTATTATACAGGAAAGGAATGGCGCGAGAAGGAGCTTCTTTATCTTCCAGTGCATATAAGTATTACAACAGCCAATGCTGCGTTTGGAAAAAGGCAAGTTTAACAAAGAGAACTCCCTTTTTTGTATCTCTGGTTCCTCGTCTCAAAAAGCTAAAATTTGTGTATAAGGTACTTGATATAAAACAGTTCAAAAATTTTTGCCTTCTTTATAGTAAGTGTAGTTTTTGATGATTTGTATGTGCCAAAAATATATATTTGACTACTATCCCTGTCATCATTTGTTGTACGTGGGTATTCAAAATGAAAGTAGCAACCAATAAAAAAAGACAGCCCCTCAATCAATGAGGGGCTTCAGCGTGTAGACAAACCCTCGCATTTGTTGTATGGTCAGCGTGCTGGTGCTCACGCTCCGCACAAGTAGCTCATCCTTCCTAGAAAGGGTTTTCATTCACGCTGAAAAGACTAAAATAAAGAGCTTTTAGTCTTTTGTCCTATCCATCACCCGTAATAATTATTTGCTTGAATAAAAAATTGGGACTGCATGTAATTATAGGTGATTTTCGAGAAGTCAAAGGGCTGGCCGTTTGTGAGATAGAAGACGGTTTCGACGCGGAGGGCGGGATCGTCTTGTTTGAGGCCGAGGTGTTTTGCCTCGGCTTCATTTAGTTTGCCTACTTGCATGTACATGTCAGAGAAGCCAACTTTGAGACCGAGGCCTTCGCTAATGAATTTAAAAACGGAATCGGCGGCGATTTCTGTGTTGAGATAGGGAATGATTGTTTTCCGGTAATAGGATTCTTCTAAACACAAAGTTTGCCCATTGATGTAACGAATGCGTTTGAGGTAGAAAACATCCTCTTCTTGTTCAATGTTCAAATTAAGCGCAACTTCTTCTGTTGGTTTGACGGTGTCTAATGTTAAAACCTCTGATGTCAGTTGAAATTCCTCTAAATCTTTTTTAAATCCTTGGTTGGATAATAGGCTGATGTAGCCCTTGCGTCGATGCCTTCTGACGAAAATCCCGCTACCCCTCACTTGATAGACAATTCCTTTTCTTTCTAGTAAGTCTAATGATTTGATAATGGTACTTTTGCTGACAGCAAATTGACTCATGAGTGTTTCGAGTACGGGGAGTTTGTCTCCTTGCTTCAGTTC
Organism: Bacillus sp. NPDC093026; assembly: GCF_044754665.1. Taxonomy (NCBI): domain Bacteria; kingdom Bacillati; phylum Bacillota; class Bacilli; order Caryophanales; family Bacillaceae; genus Bacillus; species Bacillus sp. NPDC093026. Next base: position 70,182 of record NZ_JBIVPN010000002.1, read on the forward strand.
ATGGGTAACAATGTATTTTTCAATGTCGCTTGCGATCTGTTGATACTTTAACATAACCAATCCTCTTTGTTTTCACGATGTATTGTATTTGTATTATAGCACATGCCGATTTTTCGTTAATATGATTTTTATATTATATATGTATTGATAAATTGTACCGGTATAATTATAATATACATATACTAATAGTCATAAAGGGGGGTTTATATGTCAAAAGTAAGGGATTATCATAAGCTTGCAGAAGACATCTTAGAGGCAGTTGGTGGAGAGGGAAATGTGGTGAGTGCTACAAGGTGCGCCACCCGGTTGCGTTTGGTGTTGAAACGTTCAAATCCTAAGGCGAAAGAAGTAGTCAATAGCATGCCTGGCGTGATTACCGTTGTTGAAAATGGCGGACAGTTTCAGGTCGTGATTGGTCAACATGTGGGTGAGGTGTATGAGCATTTTGCCAGTCTTGTGCAGCTTCAAACGTCTGATGACGATCAGGAAAATGAAAACAAGGGAACGGTGCTGAATCGAGTCATCGCTACCATGTCTGCTGTGTTTGCGCCATTTGTGTATATTTTGGCGGCAGCCGGAATTTTGCAGGGTGCACTCATTTTAATTAATTTGTTATTTCCTAGCTTTTCAAAAACGGGAACTTATGAAGTGTTTAGTTTCATTTCTTGGGCTCCGTTTACATTTTTACCGATCTTTATTGCGATCACTGCGTCTAAGCATTTCAAAACGAACATGTATATTGCAGTTGCGTGTACGGCAGCACTTGTCAGCCCAACTTGGGCAGAGATTGCCGGGCGTGTGGCATCAGGTGAGGGTGTCACCTTTTTAGGAATTGCATTATCTCAAACGGTGTATACGTCATCTGTATTACCACCCCTTTTCTTAGTTTGGATTCTTTCGTATTTAGAGAGGTTTTTAAACAAACGTATTCATGAGGTTGTTAAGCCATTATTCGTTCCTTTCATCTGTATGGTGGTGATGGTTCCGTTAACGATTTTATTAATTGGCCCTCTTTCTACTGCTGGAGCAAATGGAATTGCAAACGGATACAATTTTTTAGCTGAAAACGTACCGGCTTTAGCAGGCGCCATTATCGGTGGATTTTGGCAGGTGCTTGTCATTTTTGGTGTTCACTGGGGAATTACGCCAATGGTGCTTGCAAACTTTGAACAGTATGGACGGGACTCCTTCCAAGCATACCAAACCATTGCTGTGATCGCTCAGGTCGGTGCAGTCTTAGGTGTGGTTTTAAAAGCGAGAAATCGAGAAACGCGTAAGGTAGGTGTCTCTGCTGGAATTACAGGTCTCTTCGGTATTACGGAGCCAGCTATTTATGGGGTTACGTTACGTTTCAAGAAGCCATTTATTTTCGGATGTATTTCTGGAGCGGTGGGTGCTGTTGTGGCCAGCTTCTTTACGCCATATTACTTTGTGTATGCAGGCTTACCAGGTCCACTTACGATTGTGAATGGGATTAGCGCTGAGTATCCAACGTCAATTATTGGCATCTTAATCGGAGTAGCCATTGCACTCATCTTACCGGTTGTACTCATTCAACTGTTCGGTTATGGGGAAGATACAGTGGAACAGACAGAAGGTCAAACACCCGTTGAAGATAAAGAGAAAGAAGATACGATTGCTTCAATGAACAATGAAGAAATGGTGGCTGCACCATTTGCAGGGAGAATCCTTCCGCTTTCTGAAGTGCCAGATGATGTGTTTAGCTCAGGCGCAATGGGAAAAGGACTTGCGATTGAGCCTGCAGACAATAAGCTGTATGCACCGTTTGACGGCAGTGTCGTCATGCTCGCACCGACAAAGCATGCCATTGGTTTACGTTCAGAGTATGGTGTGGAGTTACTTGTTCATGTAGGAATTGATACAGTTTCCCTTGATGGATCAGCGTTTACTCTCAATATAAAAGAGGGCGACAAGGTGAAGAAGGGAGATCTATTGATGACATTTGACCAAGAAGCGATTGAAAGCAAAGGGTTAAAAACGATCACTCCTGTCATCATTACCAATACGCAAGCGTACGAAGATGTGATTGTAGAGGAACTTGAGGCATGTCAGCCAAACGACATCATCATGACAGTTGTGAAATAGGAGGAAAATAATATGACATTACCAAAAGATTTTCTATGGGGCGGTGCATTAGCTGCTCATCAATGTGAAGGTGGATGGAACGAAGCAGGAAAAGGACCAAGTGTTGTGGATGTGATGACAGCAGGAGCACACGGAGTGCCGAGACAAATTACTGAGACAATAGAAGAAGGAACATTTTACCCGAACCATGAAGCGATTGATTTCTACCATCGTTACAAGGAAGACATTGCGCTGTTTGCTGAAATGGGCTTGAAATGTTTACGCACGTCGATTGGCTGGAGTCGCATTTTCCCTAAGGGAGACGAAGCGGAACCGAATGAAGCAGGCTTACAGTTCTATGATGATGTGTTTGACGAGCTACTCAAGCATGGCATCGAGCCTGTGATTACGCTGTCCCACTTTGAAATGCCGCTACATTTAGCAAGGGAATACGGCGGTTTCCGAAGCAGAAAAGTCGCTGAGTATTTCGCTAAATTTGCTGAGGTGTGCTTCAATCGGTACAAGGACAAAGTGACGTACTGGATGACGTTTAATGAGATTAATAACAAAATGGATGTAAACAACCCGTTGTTCCTTTGGACAAATTCAGGGGTATCGGTCAAAGAAGGCGAGAATGCTAAGGAAATCATGTATCAAGCGGGACATCATGAATTGCTTGCGAGTGCATGGGCAGTAGCAAAGGGAAAAGAAATCAATCCATCCTTTAAAATTGGAGCGATGGTCAGCCACGTACCGATCTATCCGTATTCATCAAATCCAGAAGATGTCATGTTAGCAGAGGAATATATGAGACAACGTTATTTCTTTCCAGATGTGCAGGTTCGCGGCTGCTATCCAAGCTATGCATTAAAAGAATTTGAACGCGAAGGCTACCACATTCCTTTTGAAGAAGGCGACGAAGAAAGCTTAAGGAAGGGAAAAGTCGATTATCTAGGCTTTAGCTATTACATGTCGACAACGGTCAAAAGTGATGCTGTATCTGACAACAGTGGGGATATAGTTAACGGAGCCCTGCCGCATGGTGTAGAAAATCCTTATATCAAAACAAGTGACTGGGGCTGGTCCATTGACCCAACTGGTCTAAGATATACACTGAATCGTTTTTACGATCGCTATCAAATCCCGCTATTTATCGTGGAAAATGGTTTTGGTGCCATTGATGTAGTGGAAGAAGACGGCTCAATCCATGACCCAGAACGGATTCAATACTTAGCTTCACATATTGAAGCACTGAAAAAGGCGGTCGAATACGATGGCGTCGACCTCATCGGCTACACGCCTTGGGGCATTATTGATATCGTCTCTTTTACAACTGGCGAAATGAAAAAACGTTACGGTATGATCTATGTGGACCGCGACAACGAAGGCAACGGCTCAATGAAACGTCTCAAAAAAGATTCGTTTACATGGTATCAGAAAGTCATAGCCACAAATGGTGAAGAATTATAATAGAAAAAAATGCAAACCCGAATGAGCGTAGTATTTGGCTTATTCGGGTATTTGGGTTGCTTTCGATAAAAAAGGTGCGTATATCCTTTGTTAAGTATGTGTTGCCGCAGGTTACATCCCAATCGTCGGCTGGGCGGGGCGCATTTTCAAAGGCGGGAAAGCGATCTACAAAACACCCAAGCCGCAGTCAAAGCGGTTGACAATGACAAAACGTCACAAAAGTCCTTTGACGTCCTAAAAACATCACAAAAAGGCTTGTACGGACTTACCGCCACAAACGGGCACAAAATCTCAAAAGAACAGCAGGAAGCGAGTATGAATGCGGCGCTGGGAATGCTTTTGCCGTTTGGGGCGAAAGGAATTAATGGTAGATTGGGAATTAGTGAACATAAAGTTGCTGAGAAAGTAATAGCAGAAACAACGAAAGGGTTCGATTTAAGGAAACACCCTATTCAGCAAAAGCAGTGAAGCGCTAAGAAGATGAAAGCACTAAGAGAGATTGAAAATAGGAAAATTACAAAAATTACAAAAATCGAGTATGAAAATGATAAATGGATTAAAAAGTTTGCCAAGCATAGAAACACTGGTGTAAATGAGTTTTGGTATCAGGAACGTCAAAGAATATTGAATAAAGAGAATCCAACAACATTATAAGTTTACTAGTAAAAGCAAGGGCTAAATTTCATGTATATGAAGATAATCGAGAGGTTCGTATCTAATTTATAGATAATCTGATTGAATCTTATCTGGATACAGAAAGATATCAAGAAGAAATAATTAGAAAATAAAGAGTGTCAAATATTTGCTTTTTTAATTATACATAGTATCCTCCGCATCATTCCTCTCAAATTTAAGCCAATTCACTATCATTCCTTTTCACATTCATATAAAATAAAAGCTAGTGAAAAAATGTAGAATTGCTTGATAAATGAAGGATATGTAAGCTGTGAGCTGCATGAGATGTTTGAACGTGAAGGTTGCGAAGCTGTTCCACCTCACACATGAAATCTTGTAAGCGCAACCATTATTTGTCACTTCATTGCAATGGTGTTGAGGGGTGTGTCAGCATGAGTAATCCGTATTTGAGAACGGCTTCTAGTCTGTATATGAATTATTTTTTGTTAGGTATGGTCAATATTATTTTGGCTTCGAATATGCCATTTTTAACGAAACAGTTGGATACAAATAGTGCAGGAATTAGTTTTATGATTTCGGCACTTGGCATCGGAAGGGTTTTGACGTATGGATTTTCTGGGGTTCTGTCTGATCGTTTTGGTCGAAAGCCGGTGATTTTGGGTTCAGGTGTGCTGATGGCAGTTTTCCTCATCGGTATTCCGTTGTCTCCGAATTATCACGTAGCCTTTGTTTTTGCGATTTTCGCAGGGGTTGCAAATTCGGCCATGGATGCAGGGACATACCCAGCCTTGATGGAAGCTTTCCCGCAAAATTCAGGATCAGCGAATGTCATTGTAAAGGCTTTTATTTCTATTGGGGCCACGCTTTTGCCACTGGCTATTTTCTTATTGGCAGAGCATGATTTGTTTTATGGGTATGCGTTTTTTGTTCCTGCACTTCTCTATTTTGTGAATGTCTTGTTGCTTTGGACATTGCCATTTCCAAACCATCGCAAGATTGAACAAGTACAGGTAACTGAGCGCGATGGACTGCCACGCTTTTCGTCAGAGCCTACGTTTTGGAAAGAAGGTATTGCGCTTATTGTGATCAGTTTTACGTCAAATGGACTCTATGCTTTGCCGCAAATTTGGCTTCCTGCTTACGGTGAGGAGATTTTGGGGATGGCTTCAGGCAGTGCTGTGAAACTGCTGAGTTACTATAGTATGGGCGGTTTGTTGTCTGTTTTACTGCTTGCATTTCTTTTGCGTCGTTTTGTTCGTCCGGTGACTGTGCTACTTGCGTATCCGATCATTACGATCATATCTATTTATGTGCTATTGGTGATAAAGTCACCAGTCATTGGGACCATGAATGCATTTGTTTTAGGATTTTCAACGGCGGGTGTCTTTCAACTGACATTAACAGTGATGGCTGAATTCTTCTGGAAAAACAAAGGAACGATGACGGGCATTATCTCAACAGCAGGCGGGGTGTCGGCCATCGTCATCCCGGTCGTAACGGGTTTGATTGAAAGTCGCTCGACGATTTTGCATATATTTATGTTTGATGCCGTTGTAGCTGTTGGTGCGATCATAGGAGCATTTTATATTCTGTATCGTTATCGCCGGATCATGATACTTGAATAGAAAAAGACGACTTCCTGAGTAAAGTGTACCCTATAAGTAGACACGTAAAAAAAGTCTACTTATAGGGTACTTTTTTGTATCAGAATAAATAGACAAAAAAGATGACCCCATACAATACAGAGATCATCTTTTACAAGCTACATAGTTTTTTATAAATGTCCTTTACAAAGTATACATTTTAGAGCGGCGGTCGCCTTTTAGAAGCGGTCGTTTTCAAAAAGAACCTTTTTCACTTGATCGACCGGCATATCTTCACCAGTAAAGAGTTTGTAAGCAAGAGCACCTTGCCATAGCATCATCCCAAGACCGTTAATGGTTTTGGCGCCCGCTTCCTGTGCTTGAGCAAGGAGCTTTGTTTTTTGCGGGTTGTATACGACATCTGTGACGATTAAATCTTCACGCAGTACATCAAGCGTATCATCGATAATGCTGAGCTGATCTAATGGTTTCATCCCAAGGCTTGTTCCATTTGCTAAGATCGCACTTTCAGCTACTTCTCGGCGGAATGCATCTTTGTCTTCAAGCGGGAAGAGGTTCGCTTTGACACCGAATGATTTCATTTCTTTGTTGATGTACTTCACATTTTCTTCAGCCTGAACAAAATATTGATCTTGTCGTGCGAAAATACTAATTTCACGAATGCCTGATTGTGCAAGTTGAATCGCAATCGGTGTCGCGGCACCGCCAGAGCCAACGAGTGTTACCTTTTGTCCAGCTAATTCAACGCCATGTTCAATCAAGTTTCTCACGTAACCAAGACCATCTGTGTTGTAGCCAATCAGCTTGCCATCTTTGTTCACAACGGTGTTGCTTGCACGTGTATATTTCGCAGAATGATCTAGTTCATCTAAGTAATCCAGCACTTTCATTTTGTTCGGCATAGAGATGTTAAATCCAGCTACACCCATCGCTTTCATTCCGTTTATTGCTGCTTCTAGTTCATCATTTCCTACTTCAAATGCTAGGTAAGCATAGTTGATGCCTGTTAATGTGTAGGCAAGGTTATGCATCCGCGGTGACAGGCTGTGCCCAATGGGTGTAGCGAGAAGACCGACTAATTTTGTTTTTCCATCAATATTTCGTTCATGTATGTTTGTCAACGTTTGACATCTCCTTTAATTATCTAAACAATTTTTTCATGCGTCCAAGTACAAAGACTGCTAGCAATACGCTGAAAGAGGCAATCACCATATCGAAAAATAACGTCATTTTCATGTCGTATGCGCTAACCAAACCACTTGTAATCAGTGGCACAAGGATAAAAGCTGAGCTTGCTGCGATGTTGACATAAGATGATGCTGTTGCTTTATTTGTAGGGAATAATTTCATCATAATACTCATGGCCAATTGGAAAATTCCTGCTGTAAATAACCCTAAGAAAAAGGTGCTGATGATGACAATGCTATAGGTTTCAATTTGGAACAATGAAAGCATCGCAAGAAATGCCCCGATTGGATAAATAATTGACACCATAATAGGTGAGATGAATTTGTCTAGTACAATTGAAAGCAATAGAACAGACACAAGTGCACCAATACTAAAATAAGAAAGCAGTTGTGTAGCATGTCCTGTGTCAAGCCCAATTAATTTTAATCCTAATTGCGGAAGCCATGTTTGCCAAACCACAAATAAAGCTGTTGACGTGAAGCCCATTAGCACGACGGCTAAGCCTTCACCGAACATTTTAGGTTCTTCCTTCATTTGTTCCTGTACTGGGAGACTATCTTGTGATTTGACTTGCTTATGGTTAGGGAATGGCATAAAGATCAAGTAAATCCCTACGAGTAAATAAAGAAGACCTAGTCCATAGAAAGCCCAACCCCAGAAGATGTCGTGTGCGATAAGATATGCCAGAATAAACGGCAGAACAGTCGCTCCGATTGAAACGGATGCCTTTACTAAGACAGAAGCTGAACTCGATTTTTTTGGAAATGCTTCTGTGAGTGCAGGGTAAGTTCCTGAATCAAGCAAAGAGTTCGCAACCCCTGCTGATATCGCAAAGATAAAGGCTAACGTATAATTGCTCGTCGTCGGAATCCCGATTAAGAATAATAAGTAAAGAAAGTTTCCGGTGATAATGACAGGCTTGCGTCCCCAGCGATCCGCCAGTCGACCTGAGAAAAAGAGAGCAATCAATTTCCCGATTCCAATCGCCGATACAAGCAGGCTGATTTTTTGAATATCAACATGATAGCGTTCTGATAAACTTTCCATATTTGATGCCACAATAATATTGATCATACCTAGCATGAAGTAGTTTAAATACATACCAAGCGACGATTTAATATAAGAATTCTTCATGTTCCCACTCCTATATTTGAAACCCCTTCAGGGTCAAATTCATTTGTATACCCTTTGTCATTTCCTTAATGATAGGTAAGCCCGTCACAACACCCCTTATGTGATGAATGAAAAATTGATGAATATCCATTGCGATGTTCTAATAAGTATATCGTTATACTAAAAATAAAAATAATAACAATGAATATGAAAAGATGGAGATGATTAACTTGATCAGGGTCAGCCATCTACATAAAGTTTATATGAAAAATAGGTATAACGATATACCGAAAGAAGCAATGAGATTAATATACTCCTGCGTTGAAAATGTGTCAAGTTTATGACTTTGTGATTTAACTTGTTCAATGAAAAAAGGAGAATTGATCAGCAATTCTCCTTATCGTCAGGAAGTAGATGTCTCTCTAATATGAAGTTGTGGCTTTAGGATTAATCGTTGTAACTCTTCATCTTGTTCGTTCATTTTGTTGTATAAAAGCTGAGCGGCTTTTACCCCGATGGATTTTGGAAATGACGAGACGGTCGTAAGTGGCGGGTGATACATCTCTGCTTCAGGGATATTGTCAAAGCCAACGACATCTATATCTTCACCTGGTTTCATTCCACGTGATGTAAGTTCCTGAATGACACCGAAAGCAACTAAGTCACTGAAGCAAAAAATAGCAGTTGGCGGCTCGGGCTGATCCAGCACTTCTCCAAGTGATATCTTCCCGCCTTCACGAGTAGGCTCGATGTCAATAATGAGAGAGTCGTCGATGTCAAGTTGAGCCTCATCATGGGCTCTTTGAAAGCCTTTCATTCGCTCAATCCAAGTGGATGAGGACTTGATTCCGCCTAAAAAGGCAATGCGTGTATGCCCTTTTTGGAGTAGGTGGTGTACCGCCATCCAAGCGCCTTGTTCATAATCTACTCCGACATAGTCACAATGAACTTCAGCCAGTTCACGGTTGGCAAGTACCTTTGGAATTCGGATATGATTTAACTGCTTCACAGTTCGAGTAGAGCTCTTCGAGGCAGGATTTAAGATGATTCCCCCGACCCGATGCTCCACCATTGTGGAAATGAGCCGTTCCTGCTTATCGACACTGTCAAAGGTTGTACCGAGTAAAACGGTATATCCAAGTGATTCAAGAGTCGTTTGAACCCCTATTAAAAATTCAGAGATGAAAGTGTTTGAAATGTCAGTAACAATGACACCCACTATATTAGAGCTTTTTGATCGCATGTTTGCAGCGACACGGTCATATACGTAGCCTAGTTCCTCCATGGATTGAAGAACTTTTTTTCGAGTGGCTTCAGAGATTCTTGGGTTATTCCGAACAACAAGAGAGGCTGTTGAAGTCGAGACACCAGCATGTCTGGCGACTTCCTGTAATGTGACGCGCTCTTTGTTCAATTTTTTCATTTGAATTCACCAACTTCAATGGATTGCTTGCATTTTTGGTTCATTATCTAGACATAATGATGGATCTATTGTCAAACGGTACGAGTATTCTTTGATATATTATACCTTAATTAGGAGACATTGATGAAGTGAAGTCATATGCTTTGTAAGGGCTCCGGATGAATGATCTTATAAAAAGATTACCATTGACAGCTTTCTTTTAGAGGCGTAAAATATAAAATTATTCAGAAATAGAAACATTTAAAGTAAATATGAAAGCTATGATTGCTGTGGGTCACACTATGGCAGGAGCAGCTTCTGGAGAGACCGCATGCATGTGCGGCGCCGAAGGGTTCACAATCTCAGGCAAAAGGACAGAAGAGTACGGAATATTGTATTTGTGATGCATGGATGATGTCATGTATTGCTTTTCTCTATTTTGCTATTCTTATGACCATGAGATTGGAGCGCATCCAATCTTTTTTTTTATGGGGTTTTTTACAGTTTATTATTTCAATATAAGATCGTGTGTAGGAGGGCGTTGAAGTTGGCACAACAAGAGTTAAAACGAAATTTATCAAATCGACATGTACAATTAATTGCAATCGGTGGAACAATCGGGACAGGATTATTTTTAGGTTCAGGTAAGGCGATTCAATTGGCCGGCCCATCCATTATTTTTGCCTATTTGATTGTAGGGATGGCCATCTTTTTTGTCATGAGGGCACTTGGGGAATTACTTTTATCCAAGGCAGGCTATCAATCTTTAACCGATATAGCGGAGGATTATCTTGGTCCATGGGCTTCCTTTGTGACAGGGTGGACATACTGGTTCTGTTGGATTATGACAGCGATGGCGGATGTGATTGCTGTCGGTGTTTATGTGCAGTATTGGTTTAACATTCCCCAATGGATTCCTGCATTCATTTGTTTGCTGATTTTACTGGGATTTAATTTATTGACGGTGAAGCTTTTTGGAGAAATGGAATTTTGGTTTGCATTAATTAAAGTAATGACAATTCTATTGTTAATCAGCGTTGGGATTGTGTTATTAATCATTGGTTTTCAAACAAATGCTGGACCTGTGACTGTCATAAACCTTTGGTCACATGGCGGGCTGTTTCCAAATGGCATAACTGGTTTCTTATTGTCATTCCAGATGGTGGTCTTTGCCTATGTGGGAGTGGAGCTTGTCGGGGTTTCCGCAGCAGAAACAGCGAATCCACACAAAAATATTCCGTCAGCCATTAATAAGATTCCATTGAGAATTTTATTTTTCTATGTTGGCGCAATCTTTGTTTTATTATGTATCAATTCATGGATAGAGCTGAATGCATCAGAAAGCCCATTTGTCAAAACCTTTGGACTTATTGGCATTCCAGTAGCAGCAGGGCTCATTAATTTTGTCGTACTCACCTCTGCGGCTTCAGCTTGTAATAGCGGTATGTTTTCTACGAGCCGAATTTTGTATCATTTAAGTCATCAAAAGCAAGGGCCATCTTTATTTGGTCGATTGAATCATCACGCAGTTCCAAGCAATGCATTATTTGTCTCAACCCTCGTTGTCTCTGTCGGGGCTCTTTTAAGCAAGTTGATTCCAGAACAAGCCTTTGGGGTTGTAACGACGATCAGCGCAATTTGTTTCATTTGGGTTTGGAGTATTATTTTAATTTGTCATCTTAAATATAAAAAAACACGTCCACAGCTTCACGCCGCATCTACCTTTAAAGCACCATTCACACCATTTGTGAATATATGTGTTCTTGTGCTATTTGCAGCGATTCTCTTAATCATGCTATTTGCTGACGCCACACGACCAGCTCTGCTATTGACGCCCATATGGTTTGCATTCTTATTTTTAATGTATGCATGGAAGAAACGTTGTGCTTCATGACATAGTTGATAAAAAAGCACAGCCTTTTCCTAAATAAAGGCTATCCTTTTCGAAAATGAACGCTTTCTAATTTTAAGTAAGTATTGCGCATTTAGTATGATGAGGACGAGCCTAGTAACCATGATCGAAAAGAGCTGAGAAGGGTTCGCTCCAATTGAATACACAATGAGAATTAACACGGCATTGGTCAAAAGATTATTCATCGCTTGATATGTGGAAAAAAATTCTTCAAGCATCACATGCCTTTTGCCTTCATCAGAAAATGGCGAGTCATTTTCTGGCATCATCTTTGTCTGATACACTTGGTAGTTTTCGATTAGGATAGACTAATTTCAGCACAAACAAATGAGGTGATGATAAATAGAAGGGTGAGCCATCATTCTTGTTGAGTAATGATCGAGATACCGATGTGACTGTATTTGCTAACGTCAAATCACTAAATGTTTAATATTGCTTCGCTTCAAGTTCATCTTTCTCATCACCAGAAAGTGAGAGAGATACTTTTTTTCAAACGTGAAATAGCCAAGAGGTAGTATTTGATGAGAATAAAAGTCATACCGGCGATAACAAGGGTTGATTCAAATGCAATATCCAGAAGAAGTGCCATCTCTAATTTGGCTGCTAACAAACCTAATAGCATTTTGAATATGAATATAGCTTTACTGTGATTTCGTCCTTCTCGAATAGAAAAATATGTTCAATGGGTTCCTGAAAAATACGTGAAAGTTTAACAGCAAGCAAGAGAGACGGCATTAATTCGTTTCGTTCCATTAAGCTAATCGTCTGACGAGAAACCTTTGCACGCTTTGCAAGCTCAGTTCATCTCGTGCACGCAACTCTTTTAGTCGAGTTTTCATCATGTCACCTCAAATTTTGATCTGAATCTGTTTTGCTTGTAAAGTATCATATTTTTTTTGACAATTAATTGTCAAAAAGAGCATCTTTATTCAAAAGGTGAACAATGATACGCTAAAGGAAAAGAGATACAGGAATCAGGTGATGCTCGTGTTCATTGATCAATTAAAGAATGGTTTACAACAAATACAGCCGCTGTTTATTGGAGAAGAGACGGCATTTAAAGCGGCAGTCCTTGTTCCATTGTTGCAATTGGACGGAGAATGGCATATTTTATTTGAAGTACGCTCGTTGACCATGAGGAAACAGCCCGGTGATATTAGCTTTCCAGGCGGTAAACTCGACAACAGTGAAACAGCACTGGAAGCTGTATTGCGCGAAACCCATGAAGAACTAGGCATTTCGCCTGAATCAGTCGAGATCCTTGGTCAGCTCAGCCCTTACATTGCTTCTCCATCCTTCGTGGTCTATCCATATGTCGGCGTCATCGATGAACAGAAAGTCAAACATTCTTTCAATCAAGAGGAAGTGGATGAGACTTTTACAGTGCCAGTAAAATGGCTATGCCAATATGAGCCGTATTTACATTTTGTGTCTGTACAGCCAACTCCATCTGAAGATTTTCCCTTTGAAAAGATCATGAATGGTGAAAAATACTGTTGGGGGAGTCGTGCCATTGAGGAGTGGTTTTATGATTATGAAAACTACACCATTTGGGGCTTAACTGCACGCATATTAAAGCATTTTGTCGGCTTAGTGAAAACAAATTCCTAGAATAGAGACACTGAAGGTGTCTAGACCTTTTGGTCAGGACATTTTCGTGCTTATCGGACCGCCCTGATGTAGAAACAGGTGCCACCTCAGCCAGATCGTCCTGCACAATTAGTTTTAATGTAGGATAGATTTGACCATAACTAATTTTCCAAAAATGGTGTAAGCTCTTATCAATTAATTGCTTAATTTCATACCCTGACTTACTTTCTGTCGTTAAAATACCTAAAATCGCGTAAGTCGTATCGTTGTATTTTTTCATTGTGAACACACCTATCTAAAAGATATACATTTAGATATATAAAATCATTAAAAAGCAAGAAAATGATACACGATAGCTTTATATTTTAAATAGGAGATAAACTATAAATGTTTATATTGCGTATCAATTTCATAAAAAGTTGAAGGGTGCATAGATGAAATTGAGGAATATTTATATGTTGTTCTCATGGTTGGTCTGGGAAGCTGGGGAGGAATCAGAGCATCGGCTCAAATATTAATGTTGCTTCCATTGACAAAAATCAATCCAATGCGATAAATTCTTTCTAAATGATGAACTAACTTATCTAGCGGTACATATGCACCGCCTCATGTCTTATTATCAAGAATTAAAGTTAAAATTGGAACCACTTGCCGGTGTGACTAGGCGAGTGGTTCTTTGTATCGAATACAGTTTTCAATTACGTGCCGATTGGTCGTTCTGTTACATCATAATCAGTATGGCTTGTCAGGTTGATAAACTCTGTTTGTCCGAAAACGACGAGCATTACAGTAAAAATCAGTAACCTCATTTTTTTCATCAGAATTCCTCCAGTAATGAGTGTTATGTTCAATTTGATAGGCTTCCTTTAAAAAAAGATAAGCCTCTTGAATTGAACCCAATTCTTCAAAATGTTTTGCGGCAAGTGCACTCAACTCACGAACACCTTCAACATCTTTTAATTCTTTTAGTATGCTGATTTCATTGAAACAGGTTTGGGCTTTTTTCGTTAGGTCTTCGGTGAAATATAGATGATAGAGCAAATTCATTTTTGCTGTATAGATGGGGTTTTTCTCCGTTTCATGTTTTTGTTTGACCAATTCGTAATAATAAAGAGCCTGCGTTCGTTCATTGATATAAAGAAGCTCTTTTATTAACATAAACATGGAATGAAGGAAGTAACATGATGATAGGTAGTCATCATCACTAAGTGCTTTTTCTAAGGAGTGAATACATTTTTGTGAATCACCTGTTTCGGCATAAAGAATGCTGATGTTATGGTAAAGCTGTGATTTCAGAAAATGATCGTTTAGACTTTTTGCGATGTTTAATGCTTGTTTGTAATAATTCTCTGCCTTTTTATAATCACCAATATCCATGAAGTTGGTAGCAGCGATGACAAAGGCAACTGCCAGTCTTCTTTCATAGCCTTCGTGACTTTTAAAAATATCAATGGCATTCTGAATATAGTGAAGTGAAATCAGGCTTTGACGAAGCAGCATATATAAGTTTGCAATCTTTGTATGGAATTCTGCTACTTCCATTTCATCTGGAATGTTTTGTAGCTTTTTCTCTGCAATTTTAAATAATCCAATGGCTGATGTGTAGTCTCTCTTATATGATGCATAGAGGGCTTTGTAAAGGTAAAAATAGTACTCAATTAAATCGTTTGTCTTAGATGGATGATCTAGCTCCGTCTTTTCATTTAATTTTTCACCTCTTGTGTCAAATAACATGAGTTTATACTTACCCTCTAGCAATGAATAATAAGTCAAGACCTCCTGATTTTCTTCCATTTGATGAAGCATATTTTTCAATTCTTTGTACATTGAACTTGCGTTGTGTACATCATGCTTACGAATGGCAATTCGCCAATCATTTAAACGATTCCCCACCTGTTCAGCTGAAATGATAGTCATGAAATTTCACCTCTTTATACTCCTTTCGCCTGTTTCAAGAAAACAATATCACAAATTCTGGTAAAATATAATCGTTTCTAAGAGGCAATTGACAATCGTCAATAAAAAAGGTCCTAATATCATGTGGTGAACCGATTTTATCGTTGAATGATCGTTTGTACAAATTCAAAAAATTATTCTTTTGAATGTTAAAAAGGTGAAAGTGACAATTGATTTCTCCATTTTTATTTAATATTACGGTAATTCCTTCGCGATAATTCTATTTTTGGTTTTTAATGAGTAGAAATAAAGGTCGATCTATTTGAAAAAATCAGTTATGATATTTCAAAATAGAATTGGAAAAAGTATTTAGAGAAGCAGAATTAAAAGTTACTTAAAATACGCTATATAACGATTATAAAATGAAAAAAAGCTTCGTGTCATTAACTGGAAAATCATAGTGATTATCTACCTTTTATTCACACTTTACTTTTATAGAGGATGATTAAGCTACTGACAAAAAGCAGAAGGCAAAATCGTTTTAGAAATAAACTCCTTGTTATTGTTATTCATTTACTTGTCAGGTATGCAAAGGTAGGCAGTGTTCAAATGGACATCAAGGAACGTTTGAAAATAATGCCTTTTGAATCCTTGAGAGGTTTGACTATAACCATTGTATCTACCATCATTTTTTGTCGTTTTTTAGCTGTTTGGCTGACGAAATATAGTGAGATCGAGGAGGTATTTGATGAAAATTGTGATAGCACCAGATTCGTTTAAAGAAAGTTTATCTGCTTATGAG
The DNA here is from genome assembly GCF_044754665.1 of Bacillus sp. NPDC093026. NCBI lineage: Bacteria > Bacillati > Bacillota > Bacilli > Caryophanales > Bacillaceae > Bacillus > Bacillus sp. NPDC093026. The sequence goes on from NZ_JBIVPN010000002.1 coordinate 85,880, forward strand.
ACGGCATGTGCCATTGAGCGAGGGTTTCGAGCCGTCCTGCCAGACGCAAATTATATTAAGCTTCCGATGGCAGATGGAGGAGAGGGTACGGTTCAATCGCTAGTTAACGCGACAGGAGGAACCATTGTTAATCAAGTCGTTACTGGCCCGCTTGGCGAACAAGTGGATGCATTTTTTGGAATGCTTGGGGATGGTCAGACAGCCGTCATAGAGATGGCAGCAGCTTCTGGCTTACACCTCGTCCCGCCCGAGAAACGAAATCCGCTGTTTACGACGTCTAGAGGAACGGGAGAGCTAATGCTTGCGGCGTTGGACAAAGGGGCGAGTCATTTGATCATTGGTCTAGGGGGAAGTGCAACAAATGATGGCGGCGTTGGCATGATGCAAGGGTTAGGTGCACGTTTCCTCGATCAATCAGGACAAGAACTATTATCAGGTGGGGGAGCGCTTCATCAATTAGCAGTAATTGATCTGTCTGGGCTCGACCCAAGGCTGAAAACGACTCGACTGGAAGTGGCATGTGATGTTGATAATCCTTTAACGGGTGAGAGAGGGGCTTCTGCTGTATTCGGTCCTCAAAAAGGAGCTAATGATGAAATGGTTCAGCTACTCGACAAGAACTTATCTCATCTTGCTCATATGGTAGAAAAGCAATTAAATGTATCCTTTGGTGATACAGCAGGTGCAGGAGCCGCAGGAGGGCTTGGTGCAAGTTTACGAGATTTTTTACATGCTGACTTGCAAAGAGGTATAGACATTGTACTAAAAGCAGTCAATTTTGATGAAATCGTCAAGGATGCGGATCTTGTCATAACAGGTGAAGGACGGATCGATCGTCAAACCATTTATGGGAAAACGCCTATCGGTGTAGCCAAGGCAGCAAAACAGTTTAATATCTCTGTAATTGGCATCGCAGGTTCACTTTCAAAAGACAGTGAAGTTGTACACGATCACGGGATTGATGCGTTGTTTAGTATCGTTCCAGGAATCACATCTCTTTCAGATGCGATACAAGAGGCTGATAGACATGTAGAGAGAACGTCAAGGAATATTGCGGCTGTGATGACATTTTAAAGATCTCTCAATCAATGTATCGTTCAAATTGTCATAGATTCTTTTCTAGAGGACAACCATTGAGTCGGTGGTAAATAATTTAAATTGTTGAAGGTAACATTTCAGGTCTGTTTTTTGTCAAAATAACACGTCAAATATTAGGTTTTTGATGAAACGTGATGTTTCTACTTTTTCATTCTGGCTGTTTGTACTTTGTATTCGACCTCACGATCATTCTATGTCTAATGATATAAGAAATCATAGTTTACCTCTTGCCATAATTTCCCCCATGTACTTTATTATAATTAAATTAAGGAAGGGAGGTAATAATAAAAAGGTTAGCTTGGTAAATCTAACTGCCAGTATTAGAAACATAAAAATAAGTGATGTAAACGTTGAAATGAAGGCAATTTTCCTCAACGATAGACCACCAGTTTATTTATCTGATGATGAACTGGTTTTAATAAATGAGTACGATAAACAGAGAGCCAACAATAGAAACGTAAAGAATAAGGGAGCGTTCAATCAATAACCCCTTCATAGCAAGAAAGGTAAAGGCTTTTTGTGGTTTTACACCTAAGTCCCTAAGAATTACATGTTTTAGTATGATAGCAAGTCACTTTGTACCACAGTTGTTTGTAGAAGGGTTTGGTCTATCTTGAACGCAGATTTCAAGATACGGAAAGTTAGAGGATTATCTTATTGAAGAACAAATACAGTTTCAAAGAGAAAATATATAACAAACGGTATAAAGTGGTGGTTTGTGATGAGAAAAGTGGAAGTAAAGCCATATAACGAGCAATGGAACTCAATGTTTGAAGAAGAAGCTAACAAGTTACATCAAATTTTCGGTTCAGAAATTATTGAAATCCATCATATCGGCAGTACGTCTGTAAACAGCCTAAAAGCAAAGCCTATCATTGACATAATGCCAGTGGTTAGAGACATTAATCGGATTGATGAGTTTAACTCATCAATGGTTGCCATTGGCTATAAACCAAAGGGCGAGAACGGAATTGATGGACGAAGATATTTTCAAAAAGGAGGAGAGAATCGAACTCATCATGTTCACATGTATGAGGTTGGAAATCCTCAAGTCGAGCGTCATATTGCATTTCGGGATTACTTGCGAGTGCATTCATATGATGCAAAAAAGTATGGAGACTTAAAAGAGGCATTAGCCCGACGTTTCCATAACGACATTGAATCCTATATTAAAGGGAAAGAACGGCTAGTATTGGAGATTAACCAAAAAGCACTAGAGTGGTATCGAAGTTCAAGAAGATAATTAGATTATTTCACTAATGAGAAACGATAGCTTCATAACTGACACGTGCATCTTTTAGGTATCACCGAACTTATCTCAATCAATCCCAGTTCTGATCCTACAGCAAGCAAGGAGGATATCGAAGTAACAAAACGGTTTCATCAATCCGGAGATATCCTCGGCATCGAATTACTCGATCATATTATTGTAGTCGCACATACTGACCGATACGTAAGTCTTAAAGAAACAGGGAAAGGGGGAAGCCCCCCTTCTTTAAAAAAAGAATAAATAAAACGATAAGAGCAACGAAATTGAATTTCGTTTCCTGAAATTCGAGTAAGGAAGCCTTTTGAATAGGGGCTATTTCCTGTATGATTGATATGCCCCTTCGTTTTGTGTGAACGATGGTTGCTACGCAAAGGCCCCGACTGATCTCGGGGCTGTTTTTATGTGAAACAAAAAAATGATTGCTTCTGCTCATCAAAAAAAGTTATTGAGTACTACAATTTGATATTTTAACACAATTTAAACCATAAGGACCTTAAAGTTATATAAAAAGTCATACACAACCATATCTACATGCTGAAAGATTTCATGATGACAGGCAAATTAATGGACATTCATCCATCATATCAACTTCAATCGTCATCACATTCACCTCCACAGTGAAAGGATTCTATTACAGGAAATTCCAATAAAACGAAATCATGGAAAATAAAAGATTGCGGACACCGCACCAAAACACAAAATACATGGTTACATAATGACTCTTCGGGAAAGCAAGTATAAAACCGATTGCACATCAAGTGTTTGTGCGTCTAAACGTCTACACACGAAGCATCTACATCAACGTATAACAGCTCAATCTGTCTCCATGATCCTTATTGTCCGTTGCGTAAAATCACATATGAATGTTTATACTTTCTGAGGATATTGTATTCATCCATAGTCAATCTTCGTTACTTCATGTTTCATCTAGGTCAAATGATCAACATCCCACGCACTGTTGAGTCTATTGTCTCTGCATGAGATAAAACAAACTGCTTGTAAGCTTTCAGGCAGTCTCGTACTCTCAAATTGTTCATCTGCATACCTTGAAAGAATGTTTGAGACGTGCTTTGCAAATAAACTCCATTGTTCGCTTTTTAAAGGGTTTTAATTTTCAAGATCTGCTGACCTAATTGCTCTGGCATCCGCCTCAACTAATTGTAATATCTCCTTTCACGATTTCTTCATATATAAGCCCATATCTTTGAAATTTCCCTAATTTAACCATACATACTAACGTAAATCGATAAGGGTATCTGCGTGTCCAGAGTATCACATTTGAAAGTCGCTTAGATGCGTAGTCACCATGTATTTATGCGTCTGAACGGATAAAAGGTGAATGTTCAAGATCAAAACAAAATGGTTTTTTTGTGTGTTGCTGAAGGCGATTCTGACGAAATGATCTTATGAATTCATGTTGCCGAGCTGGATTCATAAATTTCAAATGCAGATAATTTAACTCGATCAACAATCACAGTAGTATCCTTTAAATCTAGCGTAATTGTAATTTTATACAGTTTTGCATTTTTAGTAATATCAGTTTGCATCTTTAAAAAGAGAGGAACTCAATATAAGAATTAGTTGAATTCAATAAATTTCCTTTGCTAAAAGTAATCTCATCCTTAACCTCACCTTAAAAAAACAAATAATTCTCTAATTTTTTGCTAATCCCCTTCACATCTTTTGGGCATTGCTGTACCATATGGAAGTATTCTTCTATTTTTGACGGATGATGGTGTATATCAGGACATTGATGATAGAAAACTATGACAAAACTATGACAAAGAGGGAGAGGTAACGTGACGAAAGTTTTAGAACTGCATCATGTATCTAGGCATATTCGCGGGAAAAAGATCGTTCAAGACTTGAGTTTTTCTGTTCAAGCTGGAGAAGTCTTTGGCTTCTTAGGGCCAAATGGCGCAGGAAAAACGACGACAATTCGTATGATGGTCGGTCTTTCTCCTATTACATCTGGTGACATTCTGATTAATGGACATAGTATCCAGACGTCTTATCGGCATGCCATCCAAGATGTAGGTGCGATTATTGAAAATCCAGAAATGTATAATCATTTAACGGCAAGACAAAATCTTGTCCATTTTGCAAGAATGAATGGGAAGGTAGATGAAGAGCGAATTGACGAGTTGTTGCAGCTTGTAAGCCTGCAACATGTAAAGCATAAGCGTGTCCGTACGTTTTCATTAGGAATGAAGCAGCGTTTAGGCATTGCGCAAGCACTCATCCATAAACCGAAACTACTTATTTTAGATGAGCCGACCAATGGACTTGATCCAGAGGGTATCCGAATGATACGAGATTACTTGAGAAAGCTTGCGAAGGAAGAAGGACTTGCTGTGATTGTTTCAAGTCACCTCATGTCAGAAATGGAATTGATGTGTGATCGTTTTGCCATTATTCAATCAGGAAAACTGATAGCTATTGAAGATCAGCGTGTGGAGACTGAGCAGGGTGATCTGGTCAATTATCGAATGAAGGTAGCGGAAAACGAGCTTGAAGTGGCGCAGAGATTGATTGATGAATTTGAGGAGGGCGTCACTGTAAGGGAAGAGGCAACATATCTATTCTTTTCTCTACCTGAAGCGAAGATGCCGCAATTGATTCGTCATTTGAGCGATGCATCTATTCATCTATATGAAGTCAAAATAGAAAAACAGACACTAGAAGACAAGTTTTTAAGTTTAACAGGTAAAAAGGAGGCAAACGTATGATTCGCCTCATTCAAAACGAGTGGATGAAGATCAGTTATCGTGTTGGTACTTGGATTATGGTGGGACTTCTTGTCCTAGGAATGATTGGCACGCTTATTTTTGCAATCAAAACAAATGATGATCAAACCTCAAGTGATTGGAAAGCCGAGCTGCAAATGATGAATGCTGGGAATAAAAAAGAGTTAAAAGATACTGAGGATGGTTTCTATAAGAGAAGCCTTGAAAGAAAAATAGCGATTAATGATTATCGGATTAAACATGACTTACCGCCAGCAGAGCAATTCGGAAATAATGCTTGGACTTATGTGAAAACAAATGCTGGATTACTTCAGCTTGTGGGTGTGTTTGTTATTATCATTGCATCGACCATTGTGTCAGCAGAATACAAACATGGTACAATTAAATTATTACTCATTCGTCCACCATCAAGATCAAAGATTCTTTTATCTAAATATATTACGGTTCAGATTTACTCATTTTTACTCGTCGCTGTGTTATTTATTCTATCATTTATCTTGGGCGCGATTTTCTTTGGATTCAACAATGAGTACGTGAATTTGGTTTATCAAAATGGCAAAGTGATTGAACGTTCAGAGTTTATGAATATGGTGTTTTATTATTTGGCGCATTGTGCGCAGTTTGTTGTACTCGGGACACTTTCTTTTGCGATTTCAACGGTGTTTAGAAGTGAAGCAATCTCCATTGCCATTAGTGTGTTAGCCTATATTATAGGTGGAACGATTACGAGTATCTTGATGTTCACCTTCGATTGGGCGAAGTACTTGTTATTTGCCAATGATCCATCTCAATATTTTATGGATGATGTTCCTTTTATGGAAGGTATGTCTCTTGGTTTTTCATTAACCGTTTTGGCTGTATATTGGGCCATTTTCTTGGCCTTTGCCTTATTTGTCTTCCAAAAACGAGAAGTCAAAACAGGCAGTTAACCTATTCTTTAGGAGGTTTATAAATGATGAAACGTAAAGGTGAAAAAGTGATGGGGATTATTAGTATTGTCCTCAATATCATTGGCGTCGGTTTTGGGGCATTAATCCTCTCTTTGGATTCTTCTTCTTATGAACAATTCAATGAGATTTTAAAAGAGGAAGGCGAAGCATTGCCGATTGAAACACTTCAAGCTGCAGCGAATGCCTTTGGTATCCAGTTCATGGTTGTATCGGCAATTGCGGCGGTATTAACTCTCGTTGGTGTGATTTTTCTAAAGACAAATCGTCGTGCGGTGATCTCGGGTATTTTATTCTTGGTTTCTGCTGTCACTCTTTTAATTGGAACGGTTGGTCTTGCGTTCGTTCCAATAATCTTATTAATTGTCATTGGGCTAATGGCACTGATTAGAAAGCCAAAAACGGAAGCTCATATCAGTGAATACCCATCTTAAGAAAATGAAAAGACATGCGTCCATGGACACATGTCTTTCTTTTGCTTAAATGACCCAGATTAAAATGGCAACAAGCACTAATACGATACTACAGCCCTGCATCAAATAGAAAGAGTATCGAATATGTTTCCCCATGTCGACACCCGCAAGCCCTATAGCGAGCCATACAGCAGGTGCAAGAGAGCTGACAAATGTTCCGATGACATTGCCAATCATTATGAAGCACCAGATACATCCACTTGTAATAGATTTCACAATAGGCATAAGTGCATAATCATATGCATCTGTGCTTGTTAACGTATCAAGAGGTACTCCGAGAAACCAACAATGATAGTAGAAATGGTCGAAGAAATGCCAGCAGAATCAAAAAACATCCCCTAAAGATTGATTGGAAATGAATCACTTACTTTATCCAGAAGAAAGTAACTGTAACTAAAAATATTAAATATAGGGCGGAAATCATTCTATACATTCCTTTTTTAAATTGTAAAGGCGGGTTTATAAAGGTTACTAAAACGGTCGGACCAAACAAGACAATTAAGAAGTACCTATAATCAAAAAAGAAAGTACAGATTGATAAGAGTATTGAAAAATAAAATACAATTATAAAAGAACTATTAATTGTGTTATTCGGTTCTGCCTTATTTTCCTCTAAATGATCATCTAGTAATTTATCTATCTTTTTTTTACTAATAAACATAAGGACCTCCTATTGCAATTTGTTTAGTAAAAAGGGCGTTAATAATGCCTCAGTTAAAGCAGCAAGTAATGTCAATAGACATATCATCATAGTAAAAAACAAAATATCCGAAAAGAAATGTTTCTTGGGGGAATACATCTCTCTTATTTTTAAATAGACGAAGTCTAACAACTTGAAACCGAGTGAACCTGATAATATCATGGCAGGAATTTCAAAGATACCATGAGGAATTAAAGCAGTTAATATATATATGATTTTAGTAAATTTTCGCTTGATGGGAAAAAGTAAATCAATCGGTTTAAAGTACGTCTATACGTAAGTTTAAAGTTCGCCATAAAAACTTTTTTGTTGAGCATGATATTCCTCCTAGACGAAAAGAAGGAGGAGTATCATTATACTCCTCAATTTCTTCACTTTGGATTTTACCATTCTGTTTTCACTAGAGTACTTGATTAAAAGAAAGTTTTTAGGAGAAAATACGAAATGATGTATTAGTGTAATAAAGTTGTGTTTATTATCCATAAATGCTCATTGATTTAAAAAGTGTTTTTTTGTTAATTTTCACAAATAATGTATCATATTTTACAATCTTTTTTCAAGTTAGAATTTTGTTTATAAGCTGAATTTAAGGTTGGTTCTTGCATAAAAAGAAATAAAGAATGTCTTTAAAGACACTCTCTTTTTCTTTTTAATATAAAATATTCATAGGAATCAAGAATTATTTTTCCTGATATTCTTTTAGAAGTTAATGCATTTACATAGATGGTGTTTCTTTCTAATAAAACTATCTGTTCACATTCTGTGAAATTCATTATAAATACATAGTCCTGCGTGTCATCAGTTCGTTTTTGTACACTGACTCCTTCTGGAATTGCAGCAGATATGACGGGTTTTATTCCAACTTCTGCAATGAGATCTTCGTAAAACTCATCATAAAAAGCCTGCTCATTCTCCGAAGCCATGTAATAGGCTTTTCCTTCTCCAAATGGATGGACGGTGAGTGCTGGCTGCCCTTCGTAGCAACCATTCTCGTAATGTCCTAAAACAGATGCCGTTTCTGGATGAATGGATTCGCAATATTGTCCGACGTTGTAGGTGCGTCCATGACCAGTGGTCATCATGACATGCTCATTTGGCATGAGGGTGTTGATTTCCTCTGCCCAGATGCCCAGTACATTGCGCAAAGGACCTGGGAAGCCGCCGAGGAAACAGAGGTCGTTCTCATCTACTATGCCGCTCCAGTAAGTTGCAACAAAGACGCCGCCCGATTTGACAAAGGCCTCAATTTTCTCTGCCACTCCTGGTTTGATCATATAAAGCATAGGTCCGATCAGCACGCGGTAGGAAGAGTCATCTGTTTCCATTCCTACAATGTCAACAGGGATCCCCTTTTTCCAGAAGCTACGATAGTGTGTTTGACAAGCTTCTACGTAACGTTTGTTTGTGTTATTTAAGCCTTGAGCATCATCAATCGCCCAGTGGTTTTCCCAATCGTATATGATGGCGACCTCTGGTTGAACGGATGTACCCGCAATCGTCTGCAATTGCTCTAGTTGTTTTCCTAGACTCGCAACTTCTTGAAAAACGCGTGTATGCTCATGTCCTGAATGATCAACGACAGCTCCATGGAATTTCTCAGATGCACCTCGACCTTGTCTCCACTGAAAATAGAGGACGGAATCAGAGCCGTGTGCGATGGCTTGTATGGCAGAAAGGTGTGCCATACCTTGGTGCTTCACCTTATTCACATCATGCCAGTTTACAAGGCTTGGTGTACTTTCCATCATGAGAAACGGCTGACCGTTCTTTAATGAACGATAAAGGTCATGAACGAATGCTACGTTAGATGCTAATTCGGCTGTCGTTTCTTTGCCGCTATGCCATGCAGGATAGCTATCCCATGAAATCACATCTACTTCTTTCGCAAATTGATGATAATCTAGTCCGACGAACGGACGCATATGCGGGTAGTCACCCATAAAGTTTGTTGTCACTGGGATATTTGGCGTTATTTCTCGCAGCGGCTCAATCTCATTTTGATAAAAATTGATTGTTTGTGCAGTGACAAAACGCTTCCAATCTAAGTTCATTCCGTGAATCATGTGTTCACCATGAGGTGCAGGTGATTCAATTTGTGACCAATCACTAAATGTATGGCTCCAAAATCCTGTCCACCATGCCTGATTTAATGCCTCAAGGTCATGGTTGTATTTGTCCTTAAGGTACGTTCGAAATGCTTCCTGACAAAGGTCACAATGACATTCGCCGCCATATTCATTAGAGATGTGCCACATGATGAGTGCTGGATGATCGTGATAGCGTTCGGCGAGCATGCGGTTGAGTGTATTTGTTTTTTCTCTATAAACAGGTGAGGTGAAGCAATGATTATGCCGAAGCCCGTGTAGGTTGCGCTGGCGGTTCGCTTCAACGCGCAATACTTCGGGATATGTTTGCGAGAGCCAAGCAGGTCTTGCCCCGCTTGGCGTTGCAAGAATGGCGTGAGCCCCCTGCTCTGCTAAACGGTCCATGATGTCATCCAGCCATGCAAAATCATACTGACCTTCTTTCGGTTCTAGTTTACTCCATGCGAAAATATTGATGGAGAATGTTTGACAGTGTGCAAGCTTCATTAAACGAAAGTCTTCGTCAATGATCTCTGGCATATGAAGCCATTGATCTGGATTATAATCGCCACCATGTAAAAAGCCTTTCACATTTGGGTGGACGAGTGGGTAACGCTTTCCCATTTTGTCACTTCCTATCTTTTTCAGGTTACGGTGTCATTTGTTTGAATACATCAAGAGAAGGTAAGGCTTTTCCGTTGAAATCAAACATAGCCTGATTTTCCCAAGCATTACCGACCGTACCGGTTGTTTGGATGTAAGATAAACCGTATTGACTGGACCATGGTGCACCCTTTACAGGAATCCACAGCGGTTCCCAGTAAAAGAATCCCTTCCCGCGATTGTTTTTCACTTGAGAGATTTTTTCTGATACATCTCGTATATAAGATGCCTGACCTTGAGGCGAGGCAGGATAGCCGACTGTATTCACTGAAATTTGATTAAACGAGTTCTCTAGATTGTCACCATTTGCTGTAGTAAATCCATAGGCTGTTTCTACAACAATGACGTCTTTGTTGTAGCGGGCACTAATATCATTCATATTGGAGGAAAGTTCACTGAATCCGCCGTCCCAATAAGGATAATAAGATAAGCCGATTGTATCGAAGGAGACGCCTCGTTTTGTGATTTCATCAAACCACCAGCGGGAGGCGCCATTGTCCCCTCCATGTGCAAGGTGAAGCATGATCTTGATATTTGAATCGACAGAGCGGACTGCATTTGTACCAGCCTTTAGCAAAGCAGCGAGCCGGTCAAATTCACCGCCGCCTTCACCCCAGCTTTTGCCGTTTGGCCACAGCATACCTGAGTTTAATTCATTCCCGACCTGTACCATATTTGGCAGGGCATTTTGTGCTCTCATCGCTTTGAGCACATCACCTGTGTAAGTGCCGACAGCTTTTTCTAAATCGCTTTGTGACAGGGAAGCCCAAGCTTTTGGTTTGAACTGCTTACCAGGGTCGGTCCAGAAGTCACTATAATGAAAATCAAGCAGCACTTTCATGTTAAGTGCCTTTGCTCGTTTCGATAAAGCAATGGCTGTGTTTAAATCGTTTGTTCCGCCATTATAGGCACGCCCCTGGTTGTCGTATGGATTGTTCCAAAGCCTGATACGCACGTAGTTAACCCCTTTATCCTTTATGAGTTTGAGTGGATCAATCTGCTTCCCGTTCTGATCATAGTAACGGCCGCCACTTTTCTCGACTTCAGCGAGCATAGAGATATCTGCCCCTTTGATGAAGTCGCTTTGTAGTCCATTAATGGGTCTAACAGAAATCGTATCTGCTGCTTTTGCTTTAGGTAGAACACCTAACCCCATAAAAAAGAAAACAACAACACTGACGAGTACCCATTTCTTCATCAAATCTCTCCTTATCCTTTTGTACCGCCTTGCGTGAGGCCGGATACAAATTGTTTTTGTAAAACAAGAAACAATAAAGCGACTGGAATGGCAATGAGTAAAGCCCCGGCTGCAAAGGTCGTGTAGCTGGCACCCATTTTGTCTGAGACGAGATTATACAGACCAATTGGGAGCGTATACATTTCGGGTGAGCGAACAATGACACTTGAGATGATGAAATCACCCAGTGGTCCAGTAAATGAGTTGATGGCGACAACGGCTAAAATTGGTTTGGCAAGCGGCATAATAATTTGGATAAAAATCCGAAAGTGTCCTGCACCATCCATTCTTGCTGATTCATCTAAATCTTTCGGAATCGCATCAAGATAGCCTTTCATTAAATACGTATTCATTGGGATTTGTCCACCTGCATAAATTAAAATGAGCGCAAGGTGACTGTTAATGAGTCCAAGCATTTGGGCAAGAACAAAAATCGCAATTAGCGCTGAAAATTGAGGAATCATTTGCAGCAGCAAAAAGAGCATCAGCCCATTTTTCCGTCCTTTGAAACGAAATCTGGAAAAGGCATAGCCTGTAAAGCTGACAAGAATCAGTGTTAAAATCATTGTGGCAATGCTGATCTTCATTGAGTTCAAGTACCATTTTGCATAAAGTGCCCCTTGACCAAAGAACAGTTCGGTGTAGTGACTGAATGTTGGATTTTTAGGAAACATGCTTGTGCTCATGAGGCTGTTCCCAGGATTAAACGATGCGCCGATTGTCCAAAGAAGTGGATACATCACACAGACGGTGACGATCAAAAGGATAAAATAAGTGATACTCAGGCGAACGAGCTTCTTTTGTTTTGACCCCATATCACATCATGTCCTCCTCTTTGAATGAATTGGTTCTTTTGAACTGCCAGAGTGCAATGGCAATGACGAATATAGATAGTAAAATCGTGACAGCGGCAGCAAGCGCATATTGAGAGGACTGCATAGTCAGTTTGTAAATCCAAGAAACCAATATGTCGGTTCCCCCGGCTGTCGAACCTGCAATAGGCGGTCCTCCGCCATTAAATAAGTAAATGATATTAAAGTTGTTAAAGTTAAAGGTATACTGCGTAATCAAAATAGGTGCAATTGAATAGAGCACAAGCGGTAAAGTGATCGAGCGGAACTTCTGAATAAAGGTTGCTCCGTCAATAGTCGCAGCTTCATATAAATCTTCTGGTATTGCTTGCAAAACACCGGTTGTCATAATAAAAACAAACGGGAAGCCAAGCCAAGTCTGCATTGCAATTAATGCAATTTTGCTCCAAAAGGGATCTGTCAGCCAAGGCTTAGGATCAATGCCAATCGACGCAAAGAGTGTATGATTGATCGCTCCAAATGTATCATTGAACAGCCCTGCAAAAACCAAAATGGTTACAAAGCCTGGAACAGCCCAAGGCAGAATCAAAATCGTTCTAAAAAATCGCTTTCCTTTTAAATCCTTCTGGTTCAGCAACACGGCAAGAAAGATGCCGACTGCACATTGAAGCGTCGAAGCCGCCAATGTCCACACGACTGTCCATCCGAGTACATCAATAAAGGTGTTTCTCCAAATGTCGATCGAAAAGATATTTTGAAAGTTCTTCAAACCGACCCAATCAATGAGATTGGCAGGAGGTGAGTGGTATAAATCGTAGTTCGTAAATGCAAGCGCAAAGCTAAACATAATAGGAAAGACAACAGAAAACAGAAGTAAAAAGAAAGCAGGAGAGCTCATTAAATAAGGGAAGCCTTGGTCGATGAGCAGATGGTATTGTGCACGTATAGAATGAAGCGGAATTCCTTGATCACGCTTTTTCCCATTCATAAACGCATCACGAATCATGAGTGCGTAAAAGCCGATACCAAATCCAACTGTTAAAAGAGCAATAATTCCTTTTGCTAAAAGGAAAACAGAGTTGTCACGAGGCAGCATTGTACCGAGTGTGAATAGTCCCCAGAAGCCAATATTGAATAAATCATAAAACACAACGAGAAAAGAGATACCGAATAGGAAAAAGAGTGCCCCTTTGCCATACTGTTTGTTGTATATTTGCCCCATTCCGGGTATAAAGGAGAACAATAGCGCCTTTTTCCGATGTGTTGTTGATTCAACTGTATGTGTGCGGTCTAGTTCAAGGTTACCCGTCACGTCTAACACCTACTTCATGTTTAAATTATGATGAAACACGGGCAGCTCTTTGTACGCAAGACTGCCCTTGAAATGTGTTATTTGGAATGATTTGCTTTGATTTGAGAATCAATTTGTTTCACCGCATCATCAAATGCTTTTTTCACATCAGTTTGGCCGGTGGCAATTAGTCCTAATGCACTGTCAATAGGCTTCCACACTTCTGCCATTTCTGGATTGTTCGGTGTCAGCGAGGCATATTTTGTTTGTTTTGATACGGCATCAGCATTCGCGTTTTCTGTAATGATTGGATCTTTCATCAATTTTTTCACTGGTGGAATTTCCTCGGTGACTTCAAAGCGTTTTTTCGAATTCTTTTCGTTTGTGACAAATTCAATAAACTTCTCAGCGAGTTTTTTATTTTTAGAGTAAGAGGAGACGTTGTAGCTCTTGACTCCTAAGAATGAGCTCATATGCTTTCCGTTAGGGAGTGTAGGTAGTTCAGATACACCGTAGTCAATGCCAGCCTCTTGATATGGACCGAATGACCATGGACCAGAAATGACTGCAGCGGCTTTTTTCTCTGTGAATAAGGAGTTCAGGACATTGATTCCTTGTTCACCAATAATGCCTTTCGGGAAAAGCCCTTCGCTAAAAAATTTCTGAATGTATAGCCCGCCTTTAATAGCGCCTTCATGATTAAGACCGATATCGTTCACATCATAGGAGCCATCACGCTTCTGTTTGAAAATATAGCCGCCTGAGCCCCCTAACACACTTTGTGCGTAGTAAATTTCATCCCATTTGGCAACAAAGCCGTAATTCCCATCCTTTGTTAGCTTCTTAGAAAGGTCATACCAGCCATCGAGTGTGGTCGGTGCTTCTTTCACAAGGTCTTTATTGTAGAAAAGCACTGTTGTTTCGACAGATTTCGGTAAACCGTATAGTTTGCCATTCACCGTTTGTGATTGAATGGCTTCATCTGTAAAGGTATCGAGCACCTTTTGATCAGGTTTTATTTCCTGCAATAATCCCTCTGTTACGGCTGATCCAATTTGATCATGAGGCATGGTGATCACATCTGGACCTGTCCCTGCCGCCCCATCAAGACGAAGTGCTTCAATTTGATCGGCATACGCTTTTTCGACCACTTTGATTGTCACGTTGTTTTGTTTTTCGAATTCCTTTACAGCGTCTTTTATCCCGTCAGACTTTTTGACATCCTCCCAAACTAGCAATGTCTTTGTACCTGTAGATGCTGGCTGTGTACTACTTGTATTGTCATCTCCTGGTCCGCATGCTGAAAGCAGAAGAACAGCAGTACCAACGACTGCTGATAATTTCGCCCATTGTCCCTTTTTCATAGGTAATCCCCTCTCGTTCTTTTTTCACAGATAATAAGAAAACGCTTTCTTAATGTGAGAATAACAACTTAAGTAAAAAAAGTAAATATATTTTATTAAATTTATTAAGTAAAATTTTTTACTCATATGTAGAGAAAAGAAGCCCTCCTGATGTGGCTGGGCTTCTTACTGTTTATATCGTGCTTTTTCGAAATACAGGTTCTGAGGCAATAAGCACTGTTTTCGTTAATGTTCTCCCGTCAACAAGCCTTTCTAAAAGTAAGTCGACCGCTGTTTCACAAAGCAAAGATGTATGGATGTGATAGGTTGTGAGCGGTGGTGAGACATATTGAGATACATGAATATCATTGATGCTAAAAACACTGACTCGATTCGGCAAAGAAAAGCCGCGCTCATTCAAAGCCTGTAGGCAACCAATGGCAAGGGGATCACTGGCCACACAAAAAGCGGTCGGCAGGTCATCACCGAGCTCGTTTATCGCCTTCATCATGAGCGAGTATCCTTCATCTACAGAGAAGTGATGACCAATGTATATCAATCGTTCATCTAATAAACCTTGTGCCGTCATATATTGACGGAAGGTTATTTCGCGAATATCTGGAATATGCAAATTTGTATTGAGATCAAGGTCTGTCCCGCCAATGAATCCGATCGAGTTGTGCTGTTTTTCGATAAAGGAATCAATAATTTTTTCAACAATTCGTTTTAGATTTGGCTTCACCGAATCAAAGCGGTCTTCGTCTGGCGACGTATCAATAAAGACGATGTGCTTTGTGATCGCATATAAGTGATCAAGATCTGATTTGCTAAATCGGCCAATGGCAATGATTCCTTCAGTAGAAGGATCAATCGCGTGAAGACCGTCAGATGGATTGTAAGCGGTAACATTTAAACTCCGAGTTTTGGTAAGCTCTTCAATGCCAAGACGGATTGATTTGAAATAAATATCTTCAAGCTCTTCCTTTTCAGTCATCCAATAGAGAAAGGCGATTTTTTTTAATGAATGTTTGAATGTCTTTTTTTGATAAGACAAAGCTTCGGCGGCTGCGTATACTTTCTCACGTGTTTGATCCGTGACAGATAAATTCGGGTCTTGGTTAAGCACACGAGAAACAGTAGCAATTGATAATCCAGCTTTTTCGGCAATGTCCTTTATTTTTGCTGCCAATTCAGCACCTCCTATAGAACATATCTCCTTTCAGTATAGAGTTTTTAAAAAAATGAGTAAATATTTTTATTAAAATGTTTCATTTTTCACTATTCTTTACGAGTTGACAAGTAATTAGTAAGATATATGTTATGGAGGTTATGGATTAAGATTTCTGATAGGAGAGGGACAGATGTATTACGATGCATTGAAGACATTCGTGACTGTTGTGGAGGAGAAAAACTTTACAAAAGCTGCCCAAAGGTTGCGAATTTCTCAACCTAGTGTCAGTCTTCATATTAAGAACTTGGAGCAGGAATTTCAGACGGTTCTGCTCAATCGTTCGCCGAAGCAATTAACAGTCACACCTACTGGGGATATGTTGTATCACAGGTCAAAGCAAATCATTCGTTTATATGAACAGGCGAAGCAGGATATTTATGAGCATCATCATCTGGTGAGAGGAAAATTGACAATTGGGGCAAGTTTCACTATCGGTGAGTATGTGCTTCCGCATATATTGGCAGAATTTCATCAACTGTATCCTCATGTAGATATTGAGGTAGTTATTGATAATACAGAGGCGATTGCAAGACATGTCCGCTTGTTCCATGTAGATATTGGTCTAATTGAAGGTCAAACGAATGACAAAGAGTTGTCCGTTGAAACCTTTTTAGAGGATGAACTATACATTGTTGCACCATTGAATCACCCATTTGCAAAGAAAAAGGATGTCACGATTGATCAATTGCAAAATGAAACGTGGATCACGAGAGAAGAGGGTTCAGGTACGGGTGAATACTTGCAGCATGTGCTGAAATCAAATGGACTCAAGGCGAGAACCTTTGTTACCTTTAGCAGTAACCAAGCCATTAAAGAGGCCGTCATCCATGGGATGGGTTTATCGATTTTATCAAAATATGTGTTGCAAAGAGGAAGTATTGGCGGCGAACTAGCTGTTATTTCAGTCAGAGGAATGGACTTTAAACGAAAATTTTCTTATATCGAATCACCGATGACAGGCGGGAATAAGAACAAGGAATTATTAGTTGAATTGCTCAAAAAAGAGAGAAAAGACGCTTCTCCAAGCTAGGAGAAACGTCTTTTTTTACAATCCTTTGATTTTTAACTCATCGACTGGAAGGAAGATTTCACCCGTATCTGTGTATTTGATCTTCACTTGGTCACCTTCTTTTAAGTAAATCACAAGAGGTTCTTTTTCAGATGACATCGTGTAGTTTTTCCCATCGCCTAATAGGAACGTCACCGTTGTATAATCACCGGTCTTTTCTTTATACACACGTTTGACTTTGCCAGTGGCGTCTTTCTTTTCTTGTTTAGAGGAGCCGTTTACTGTGCCACCGCTTTTTTGAAGGGCTGTTTTATAGGCTCTCAGTGCTTCGTTCGGTGTCGAAGCGTAGGCGGCGATTTCAGGGTTTGCTGCTGAGACAATAAAGTAGTTTTGCAGGAACCCGTTTGAATCGAGAACAGGTGTGAGCCAGCTAGCTTCCCCATAGAAATTATAAAGAATTGGCATGCGACCTTTCCATTTCTTCTCAATAAAGCGTTTCTCAATTATTTGCTGAGCGCCTTGGGAATCCATGTAGGACTCTTCGAGATTCCCAGTATAATAGGTGGCTTTTCCTGTCCGAGCATTTGTCAGTGCATACCCGAGCATGGAATCAACGCCCTCTTTTGGGCTGGTGAAATCAGTAAAGTAATACATGTCTCCATTTGAATCAAACACTGGACTTACATTGGCTTCTGTTCCCTCGTCCGAAGGTAATTTGACATCTGATTTTCCAAAGAGACTATTCCAGAATCCGTGGACATAATTTCCGAAATAACTGTTTTGCAGGCTGACAGCCTCTGGTGAAACAGCACCATCAATAAAAGCGGGTACTTGATCTAAAGAATACCGTTTGGTGGCACCGGTTTTTGCATCTACGACAACCACGCCTGAAGCTTTAAAGCCGTTTCTTGCAGAAATGAAATCGCCATAAGTTTGAATGTAATATGGCTTCCCATCGTCATTAATTTCAAGCTGAGTCTTTCCATAGAAAATCAAATCTGGATATTGGAGACGAATATGCCGCTCTATTTCTTTGTTGAAATAGGATGAAGGTGTATAGACCATTTCTGTTTTCACAAACTTTGGATTGGCAGATGAATCTGTTGCACTTAATGTAAAGTAACCTGGCGTACTACCTGATCTGATCCATTTAAAGAAATCTGAGAATTCAACTGGTGCGATGTAAACATACTCCCCATTTACCTTCTGAATTTGCAAGCTTCCAAGTTCATAATAGCTCGTGTTCGGTACCTGTCCGAATGATTTCTTCATCTTATTACGAGCAAATTGCGGGGGGACACTTGCAGGTGTTTCTGTCTCATCAAATGCTTTAATTTCCACTTTTTGGTCCATTTTGGAGACCTCAAACTTCTCATTCGCATTGAATAGAAAAGCTGTTGCCATATAAGCACCGAGTAGCAAAAGGATCAGAAACAAAATCCCTTTGATTTTCCGTTCTAATCCTACTGAAAAAAAGGCTCCTACCGCCGTCACAACAAGTCCTATCAGCCATAGTGATGAGAGGTTCCGGTCTAAATTAGTGATGTAATAGAAACCAAAAATCCCGATGATAAAAATCAATGCGAGGCCAGCAATCCAGCCGAGCGGTACTTGATTTTCTGCACCTTTCTTTCTCACAATCAATCGAAGAGGCGTGATCAGGAGGGTCAAGACAAGACCGATCACAACCGAAAATAACAAAATATATCCCACAACACTTCTCCTTTCAAATCAAACAATCTGTTAATATATACGAATGAAAAGTGGAAAAGATTCATGTATCTCCAGCTTCCCTTTAAATGCCGATAGAGTTGATAACTGATCTGACATCTTCTTTTAGTTCGTGGATCGAGCGCCGTTGTTCTATTTTTTCTGCTGCACCCGACATATGACTTTGAATTTGCTTCTTTTTATAAGTGATTTTTTGGTGAAGGGTATCAAGCTGATCTAAAATGACTTCAGCCTCTTTACGGTCTTCTGCAAATTCGAGTTGAAGCTGGTAACGGATGGCCCAGGCAAGAGCTTCTTTTTGTTCTTCTTGAATCTTTGCATTTAAGGCAACCAGTTGCGAAGGCGTCATGTCATTTTCGTTAATTGGTCAAAATTAACATTAGTGTAATATTTATTATAATAATTATATTATAGAGTGGGGTAAATATCTATTATAAGTCAGGACTTATCTATAAATGATCATATATTATAATGTTTAAAGGTGGAATTTTACTAATGAGAAATACATTAAAAATTGTGTTTGTTTTGATTTTTCTCATGATCATTTCAGTGGCATTACTTATTCTCCATCATGAGAAGCAAAAAAATCAAACGATTCAGGAGAAAAGAATATCGTGCAAGAACAAAGCGATCAACAAAAAGCGGAAGAATTTGCAGAAAAGATGAAGCCTAAAATTGAAGAACACTTACATAAAAGAGACATTCATCACTTTATTAAAACTATCACATTTGAAAAAGATGTGACCATCAACCCTATGGGTGATATTGTCGTTAATGGATATGTAAATGATGAACCAGAGAAGTTTGATTTCTCTGCGTCGTTACAGTATAGATCTAACAAAATAGGTTCGATGAGTTATTCACCTGAGTTTAGCAGATCGTTATGAGAACTGGGATGATTTTGATCCAAAATTGAAGGAAAACTTCTTGAAAAGTCTCTCGAAAAAAGAACGAGAACAGTATTTAAAGGACATTGGAGAAAAAGAGTAGAAACGTTATCTATTTTTTCATCACAATAAATAGTAATAGATGGAGATTTTCGTCGAAATAAAAATCAATTAAGATTAATTAGTATATAATGGTAAAAAGAAACAAATGGTATCTCCTATGCTATGATGCATTTGATTACACTTTCAAATGAGGGAGAGGTTTAAGCAATGACAAAAGCCAAGAAACTGATATTGGATGTGGATACAGGAATAGATGATGCCATCGGAATTTTACTGGCAGTAAAAAGTCAGCAGTTTGATATATTAGGTGTGACGACTGTTTGCGGAAATGTGTCTGTAGATGCCGCTACACTGAATACATGTAAAGTGCTTGAATTGGTAGAGGCAGTCGATATTCCTGTTGTAAAAGGTTCGGCAACACCTCTTTTGAGAGCGCCACATTATGAGCACCAGGTGCATGGAGAGGATGGAATTGGCGGTGCTTTAAAGGATGTCTATCCTAAGAAAACGGCAGATGCTGGCTTCGCTCCTGACTTCATCATAGATCAGGTGCTACAGCATCCGAAACAGGTCACTCTTGTGTTAACAGGACCTTTAACGAATCTAGCACTTGCAGTAAAAAAATGTCCGGAACTTATTCATCATGTCAAAGAAGTGATTTTTATGGGTGGAGTTGTGCAAGGACAGGGAAACGTGACACCTGTTGCTGAGTTCAATACATATGCAGACCCAGAAGCTGCTAAAGTGGTGCTGGAAGCTGGTTTTCCATCATTGACACAGGTTGGACTAGACGTGACGAGACAGGTTCTGCTAACGGATGAGCGGATTAATGCCATCACAAATGAGACATTAGCCAATTACATAAGAGAGAGTACTGAGCTTTACCGTCGGCGGTATTTTGAACGGAACGGCGTATGGGCCTGTGCAATGCATGATCCGCTTGCTGTTAGTCTTGCCATTGATAAACAATTGGTGAAAACGGAGGCTTTCCATGTAGAAGTCGAGACGAAGAGTGAGTTCTGCGACGGTCAGATGATATGTGACTTTCAGCATCAATGGGAGAAAGAGCGCAATGTTCAAGTTTGTATGGATGTAGATCCTGATGCTTTCTTTGAGCTATTTATACATGTTATGAATTCATAGAAAAGAAGTCTGTGCAAACAGGCTTCTTTTTTATAAGATGGGAGTATGAGGAAATGTATACGTTCACAATTATGATAAAGGAGTGAATGAATTGGCTTCTGTCAGTTTAAGTAGTATTGAGAAAATTCGGGCAGCAAGCAGAGGATTGTCGCCGAAGTTAAAAGCAATTGCGGAACATATTACGAGTGAGCCACGCGACATCATCCACCTGTCCATTGTAGAGCTAGCGAAAAAAACTGCGAGCTCAGAAGCGACGATCTTTCGTCTCTGTAAAAGACTTGGTTTTGAGGGTTATCAGGATTTGAAGATCGCTATTGCCCAGGAAATAGATCAAATAAAGCCTGATTATGTGGATGAAGAGATGAGTCTTGATGATGATACAGCCATTTTTATGCAAAAAGTATTTCAAGCAAATATATCTGCTTTGAAGGATAGTTTTCAGTTATTGAATCCTGAGGATGTAGAAAAAGCCATTCAATTGATTCATCGTGCAGATCGAATAGAGTTTTATGGGAGCGGTGGGTCTGGCCTCATTGCGACAGATGCTTTTCATAAATTTATGAGGACTGGCATCAATTGTATCGTTCATACGGATTCTCATTTTCAAGTGATGTCCGCAGGTCTACTTGATCAAAACAGTACAGTCATCGGTATCTCTCATTCTGGTAGAAACAAGGACTTACTCGATGCAATGAAAATAGCCAAACAAAAAGGAGCCAAAACCATTGGCATTACAAGTTATCAGCGTTCACCATTGAGCCAGCTCGTAGATGTGACCCTTTATACATCGACTCAAGAAACTGCTTTTCGAACGGAAGCGATGTCTGCAAGACTTGCCCAGCTCACTGTCATCGATGTCCTTTATTTTGCACTTGCGCATTTAAGACAGGAAGAAACATTAACAAACTTAAAGCAAATGAGAGAAACAATTTCTCAAAAAAGAGTGTAATATTTTTAAAAAAAATTTTTTCTTATAGTGAAAAAAGCTGATGTGGTAACGATTTTGAGGTTTTGGATGAAAATAATTTTCTTTTCAATCATTGAATGTCAAAAAAAATATTCCTATAATGGGATTTAACAGGGGTCAACACTTCAAATCTATTTCAAATCAATGATTGGGCGTGATACAGATGAATGGAAACCAGGCGGTAATTGGTTTGGATATTGGAACAACAAGTACAAAGGCGGTTCTGTTTGGGTTGCGAGGGAAAGTGATATCAAAGCACTCGGTTCATTATGACCTCATTCAGCCACAGCCAGCATGGGCTGAGCAGGATCCTGAACAGATATTGGAGGCGGTGATTGCCAGCGTAAGGGGCGCCTTGACGAAAGCGAAATTTGATGCAAAACATGTTATAGGCGTTGGAATGAGTACAGCGATGCATTCTTTAATTGTGATGGATCAGTATGGAAAAGCTTTAACGAATAGTATCATTTGGGCTGATAATAGAAGTGCTGAACAAGCGAAGCGTATCAACACAGATATGAATGGCTTCCACATTTATAAAAGAACAGGTACACCGATCCATCCAATGTCACCGCTTTCAAAAATATTATGGATAAAGGAAACGTTACCTGCACTGTTTCAACAGGCAGCGAAGTTTATTTCTATTAAGGAATATATTCTCTATCATTTCTTTGGTCAGTATGTCGTGGATTATTCAATCGCATCGGCGACAGGTCTGTTTCGTTTGAAAACGCTTCAATGGGATGAGGAAGCACTCCGCATTGCTGGGATTCATGCAAATCAGTTATCTGAACTTGTCCCAACAACCCATCAACTTAGAGGACTTCAACCAGAGATTGCATTGCGGATGGGGATTTCAGAGGACACGCCATTTGTGGTCGGTGCGAATGATGGTGTTCTAGCAAATCTCGGTGTAGGCGCAATTGGTAAGGGGGAAGTGGCGGTCACAATCGGTACAAGCGGAGCTGTCCGCACAGTTGTGGATCAGCCGGTGACAGATGAACAATCAAGAACGTTTTGTTATGCACTGACAGACAAGCATTGGGTCGTTGGAGGACCAACCAATAATGGCGGTATCATGCTGAGGTGGCTAAAAGATGAATTCGCATCTTCTGAGGTAGAGGTCGCAAAGCGTCTTGGTGTGGATCCTTATGATCTGATGATTGATATTGCTGAAAAGGTTCCTGCCGGTTCAGAGGGGCTACTGTTTTTGCCATTTTTAACAGGTGAGCGTGCTCCGTATTGGAATCCAAATGCGAGAGGCACATTTTTTGGTATCAGTCTTCAGCATAAGCGAGAGCATTTTATACGAGCAGTGTTAGAAGGCGTGATGATGAGTGTCTTCTCGATCGGCGTCGCATTAAGAGATTTGACAGGACCAGCAAAGGATGTGCGAGCTTCGGGTGGATTTGCGAGGTCTCCGCTGTGGCGGCAAATTTTAGCGGATATGATGGGAAGGGAAGTACTTGTGCCAGAAAGTTATGAAGCTTCGGCGTTTGGGGCTGCCGTCTTAGCCCTTCATAGTTTAGGTCATATGGAAGAGATTGAAGAAGTTCAAGATTGGATTCGGGTATCTGCTCGCCATGAACCAGATATGAAGAGCAGTGAGACGTACATAGAGCTATTTTATTTGTATGAACGTTTGTATGACAAACTGAAGGGTGAATTTGAAGTCATTAGTGCGTTTCAATTAAAGCAAGACCGTTAAACATCAGGGAGAAGGTGGGAGAGCATGCTTTTATTCATCGTGGTTGCGGCGATTGTCCTTTTACTCATTCTTATTACAGTTGTTAAATTGAATCCATTTGTTAGTTTAATTATTACCTCCATGTTAGTTGGCTTTGCTACAGGAATGGACTTGCAGGAGATCATTCAATCGATTAAAACGGGATTAGGCAATACCTTATCTTTGCTGGCCATTGTCCTTGCACTTGGCACAATGCTTGGGAAAATGATGGCTGAATCAGGGGGAGCTGAGCGGATTGCTCAGACATTACTTAGCCGATTTGGGACAAAGAATGTTCATTGGGCAATGATGTTCGTAGCCTTTATCGTAGGAATACCTGTCTTTTTCCAAGTAGGCTTCGTTCTTCTCATTCCTTTACTATTTACCATTGCGATTGAAACGGGCATTTCATTGGTTACGATTGGGATATCGTTAATTGCTGGGTTGTCTGTTGTCCATGGCCTTGTGCCACCTCATCCTGCCGCAATGGCAGCGGTGGGCATCTACGACGCAAACGTAGGCAAAACGATTTTCTTTTCAATGATCGTCGGTTTGCCGACAGCCATTATTGCTGGACCTCTTTACGGCAAGTGGATTGGTAAGCGGATACATAAACCGGTTCCGGAGATGTTGAAAAAACAATTCACCGAACGGAATGAAAATAGAAAGCTTCCTGGCTTTGCAAATACAATGTTTACGATTTTGGTACCGGTAATGTTAATGTTGCTGGCCACATTGGCAGATATCATTCTGCCAGAGAAAAGTACATGGTTTCAGGTCTTCAAGTATATAGGAGATCCTATTACAGCCTTGCTACTTGCTACCGTCTATTCTTTCTTTAGTCTAGGCTTCTTGCAAGGTATCAGCCGTGATCGTGTCTTAGCATTTAGTAATGAATGCTTAGGACCGATTGCGTCGATTCTTCTTGTGATTGGAGCGGGGGGTGCTTTTAATAACGTCCTTATTGATTCGGGTGTTGGTGAGTACATTGCGGACTTAGCAAAACATTCACCTGTTTCACCTATTTTTCTTAGTTGGCTGATTGCTGCGGTGATTCGTGTCGCGACCGGATCTGCTACCGTTTCTATGATGACTGCCGCTGGGATTGTCGCGCCAATTGCTGATTCAATGCCAGATGTCAGTAGGGAACTTCTTGTTTTAGCAACAGGAGCTGGTTCCTTGATCTTGTCTCATGTGAATGATTCAGGTTTTTGGTTGATTAAAGAGTACTTTGGCATGACAATTAAAGAGACTTTCCTAACATGGACGGCTATGGAGACGATTATTTCCGTTAGTGCAATTGCATTTATTATGATTATTAATACGTTTATGTAGCTTGTCCAAAAGCCCAGTTCCTGTGGAACTGTGGCTTTTTTTGAGCCTGCGACGATGCTTCTCTTTCCATTTGGGTTAAAATGATGATATGGACATGTGGGGGGCGGAAACGATCGAACCATTAAAAAACGTATATCATGAGTCATTTATTCAAAATTTAGCGAAGGAACTATCAAAAGAATCGTCAGTATTTGATGCTGATCGGTTTCAACAGCTTGTGCTAAAAAAGGATTGGTCACAACTTGAATTAAAAGCACGAATGAGAAGAGTCACAGAATCGATGCATGCCTGTTTGCCAGAGGATTATGAGCAGGCGATTGAGGTGTTGTGTAAGGTCGCTCCTCATTTTACAGGACTCAGTGCGCTCGTGTTTCCGGACTTTGTAGAGACGTATGGACTCAAGCATTGGGATGTCTCTATCAAGGCGCTTGAATTCTTTACGCTTTTTTCTACCTCTGAGTTTGCAGTACGACCTTTCCTTATCAAAAATCAAGAAAAAATGCTGGCGCATATGCTTGTGTGGTCACAGGATAAAAATGAGCATATCCGAAGACTTGCCAGTGAGGGGTGCAGACCACGTTTACCATGGGGTTTGACCGTTCCTGCACTCAAAAAAGATCCTTCGGTCACGTTGCCCATTTTGGAGAACTTGAAGTCTGATCCTGCCCGATATGTGCAAAAAAGCGTAGCCAATCACTTAAATGACATATCTGCTTTACAGCCTGATCTGATGAAGCAAACGGTTAAGAAATGGTATGGAGCCAATGACCGTACGAATTGGATTGTCAAACATGCGTGCCGTACTTTATTGAAAAAGGGTGATCCAGATATCATGGCCCTGTTTGGTTATGGAGATGATCCGTCCATTCAGGTGACAGATTTGAAGCTGGAACACGATTCCATTCGTTTAGGAGAGACCATGACCTTTCATTTCACTCTTCATGCCGAAAAACCATTGAAGTTGCGCGTGGAGTATGCCATTGATTATGTAAAATCTCGTGGTACGCGCAATCAAAAGGTGTTTAAAATCACTGAATTTGAAACCGATTCGGCCCTACATAGAGAATTTGTTAGGTCGCAGTCCTTTCAGAATATGACGACGAGAAAGCATTATGCAGGCATACATACGCTAACGATCATCATCAATGGTATCCGAAAAGCGTCAATTGATTTTGAAGTAGTTGAAGCTAATTAAAAAACCCGCTAATCATGCGGGTTTTTTCTATTTAAGCCTTCTTCTTCATTAAGAAAGAAGCAATGATTGCGGCGACTAAGAAGCCAATGCTAATGATCGAACTAGGCAGGTTTTCTTGTCTGAATAGGAACAAAATAAAACTCACACTTAGCACAAGACCTGCAAATAAAGTCAAATATGGGAACAGCCAAACCTTGAAGTATGGCTCTTTTGGATATCTTGGACGCAGTCTCAAATGAGCGAGACAAATACTAATCCAAATAAGAGAGACCGCAAAGCCAGGAATGGCAAGCATATAGCTGAAAATTTGCTCTGGATACAAATAAGCAAAGAATGTTCCAACTAAAAGGAATAGGACTGTCACCCACAAACTCAATATCGGCACGCCTTTTTTATTGACTTGTGCCAGCTTTTTCGGACCGCCGTCTGATTTTGATAAGGAATGAATCATTCTCGTTGTTCCGTAAATGCCTGAATTGGCAGCAGAAAGGACAGCTGTAATTAATACGAAATTAATGAAGTGAGATGCGCCTTGCATACCAGCAGCTGAAAACACTTGAACAAAAGGACTGTTATTTGGATCAATTTGATTCCATGGTATCAGTCCGCAAATAATTAAAATCGGCAGTGTGTAAAATAAGATAATACGCCACATCATACTTTTCACAACACCAGGTAAAACCTTCTCAGCATCCTTTGTTTCTGTAATCGTCATCCCTATCAATTCAGATCCTCCGTAAGAGAATATGACGACTAGTAGTGATGCAAACACGGCTCCCCATCCGTTTGGAATGAAGTTTTGATAGTTGGTGAGAGCTGGCGTGTTTTGTTCGTTAGGAATGATCCCAAATAATAATGCTGCACCGAGAATAATAAAGGCAATAATAACAAAAACCTTCATTCCAGCGAACCAAAACTCAATTTCCCCAAAATATTTTACATGATTTAAATTAATTCCGATGACTAACAGCGAGCAAAGTAAACAGAGTGACCATAGCGGCACATGTGGCATCCAGTATTGTAGTAAGCTTCCTGCTGCAATGATTTCGATGACACACACAGTTAGCCACATAAAACAGTAGACCCAACCGACAACATATGAAAAACGTTGACCAAGCGCAATTTGGATAAGGTCGCGAAGATTGTTCCCCGGATAAACGATGGCCATTTCAGCTAATGCAGCCATAACAATGAGAAGTAATAATCCGGCAAATACATATGAAAAGATCACTCCAGGACCCGCTAAACCGATTGTATCGGCACTTCCTTTAAAAATTCCTGTACCAATGACCCCGCCCATTGCAATCATGCGAATGTGACGTGGCGATAATAGCTTTTTTAACTCTTGTTGTTCCTGATTCGCGCTCATGACGTTCTCCTTTTTCTTCTTTAACAAAATGCTTAAGTTCCATTTTCTTTTTTCATGACGTAAGTGTCAATATAAAAAAAGAGATTTTTCAGACAAAATGTCAGTTGAATTTATCAATTTAAACATGTATTACCTTTTCTTCGATTTGAATTCTAAAATAAAAAAACATTTATCATCTCTCACCATATCATTTATGAAAAATGCGTATCTGACATCAAAAACCGCCTTCCGATCAGAAGACGGTTTTTTGTTATGAGGATGGCTGTTGATCAACAGGGAATGCAATGCCTGCATCTTTTCTTGCTGATTCGAGAACTTTCATGACTGAAAGACTCTCGTCTAACCATGCATAACACTGTTCTTGATTCTTTGTTTCGATGATGTGCTGGAATGCTTCTGCTTCATAAAATAGACGATTTGCATTCGTTTGTGCATTAAGTGAAATCACTTGGTCATTGACATGCAGCAGTACTTCTTCACAGCCATTTGCGCCATTTTTTACATGCATGAAACCTTTTTCTCCTTGAATCAATGCGAAGTTCATGCTGTTAGTATCCTTACTGCCGACACTTGTAGCAATGAAATCATTGTAAGTGAAGGTCAGAATACCAGATGTGTCAATGCCATTTGGGTGGCGATTGGCTTGGTAGCGAACTTGTTCCGGTGTGCCAAAGAGATTCATGATGAAATGAACATTATATATATTAATGTCCATCAGAGCGCCGCCAGAGAATTCTGGGTTAAAGACATTCGGCGTTTCACCTGCTAGAAGACGATTATATTTACTTGAGTATTGACTATAGTTGCATTGCACTAGTTTAATCCTGCCTAATTCATGAAGGTGCTTTTTAATTAAATGATAGTTCGGCATATGAACGGTTGTAATGGCTTCAAATAACAACAACTGTTTTTCTTTTGCGAGTGCGATTAAGGCTTCCAGCTCTTTGACAGTAGAGGTGAAAGGCTTTTCACAAATCACATGTTTTCCGCTTTTCAATGCAGCCATGGCGTGCTCGCTATGTAGACAATTAGGTGATGCGATATAGACCACATCAATGTCAGGGTCTTGCAGCATAGCGGACAAATCTGTATAGGTGGTTTGAACCCCAAATTGATCAGCGAGCTGTTTTGCAGTCGCTTCTTTTCTTGAATAGACAGCGTGACATGAGACGCCTTCAAGCTGTTCAATGGCCTGTAGGAACTCTTCCACAATCACACCCGTACCGATTGTTGCGATTCTCATTCTATTCAAACCCCTTTCGTTCTTTTGATGTCAGGTGAATCTGCCTCTAGTATACCTGATGTTGAAATAGAAAGTGTTAAAGAGTGTCTTCTTTGCCTGCGAGATGAAGTGTGCTAGTCATCAAATCACTGGCACATTCTTTGATAGCTCTTACAATTTGCTAATGTTGGCTAATGTTTGTTTCATTAACAACTGAATGGCAGCTTTCCTCTTCTTCAACTCTTGAATGGTTCTTTGAATATCTTCTACTTTTTGTTCAAGTAGCTGTTCAGCTTCTGTTTTTCAAACAGTAAAATGAGAATTTCTTTTAATGAGAAATCTAACTTTCTTGCTTCAGTGATAAAGGATAGCATGAGAACGTATTTTTGATCATATAAACGATAGCCATTATGCGCTCGTTTTGTCTCGGGAAGGACTCCTTCATTTTCGTAAAAACGATTGGTTTCAAAATGTACACCAGACATTTTCGACAACTTCCCTCTAGTAAAAGATGAAGACACTTGATTTAAAGCGAGAACAAAGAATGCATTATAATGGAGTAGAGATCAATGAATTTTGTTACAGGTGAGAACAAGTAGACGGCGAGAGAAAAAAACGATAGGCTAAAATAGGTAAATAGTATGTGTAAAATGTGAACATTTTTATGATTGCTAAAATAGTGACAGCACGTTTTTGCTGATAAAGGGGAGTAGCCAATGTATAAATTAATCGCAATTGATATGGATGGCACGTTATTAAATGATCATCACATGGTTCCAGATGCTGTATTTGAAGCCATTCAACAGGCGAAGGCAGAGGGAGTCAAGATTGTTTTATGTACAGGTAGACCAATCGGCGGAGTCAACCGCTATTTAAAAGAGCTTCAGCTCAATCAAGAGGGAGACTATGTGATCGCATATAATGGTGCACTTGTGCAAAATAGCCATACAAACGAAGTCGTGTCAGAGCTGACTTTATCCTACGCTGATTTGAAATTACTGTATGAGCTGAGTCGTCAACTGGATACACCTATGCATTATTTCGATTCAGCTCATTTGTATACACCGAATCGTGATATTAGCGAGTACACGGTGCTTGAATCTTATTTAACAAAATTACCACTTAAATATTTGCCTGTAGAAGAGGCGGATCAAGCGATGAGACTGCCGAAGATGATGTATATTGATCAGCCGGAACGATTGGAAAAAACGATTCAAGCCATTCCTTCCGAGGTGAAGGACAAGTATATGATGGTGAAAAGCACTGAGTACTTTCTTGAAATTCTGCATCCTGAAGTGAGCAAAGGAAACGCTGTTCGGCTTCTTGCAGAGGAGCTTGGTATTACTCGTGAAGAAGTGATGGCGATTGGAGACAACGGGAACGATGTGTCGATGCTGGAGTTTGCAGGCTGTGGTGTGGCAATGGCAAATGCTATTGATGATGTAAAAACAGTCGCTGATGTCGTAACAAAATCCAATAATGATGCTGGAGTCGCCCATGTGCTACATGAGCTTGTATTAGGAAAATAAAGAGAGAGCGGTCTATCTTTTAATGAATGAAAGCGAAAAATCCCTTTTTCTTCAATATGTTTCTTTAGAAAAAGGGTATGACGAAGGTCTGAAAGTAGTCGAATGACTACTTTTTTTGTTCAATCAACATCTGCCCTTATTTAGTTGTTATGAATAGAGAAGTGGTTTTGCATGATTTCATCATATGCAATAGCTGATAGTTAAATTAACGCCTAAGAGAAGTTTCTTGTAGAATTCATACAATCGGTAAAGACTAGGGTGAAAATCCCCCAGTCTTTTTTTATGATGAAGACACGTCCCCTTTTTGCTTGATGCTAGTTGTAATGAGCTGTGTCAAAGTATCGGATCCACTTGTTGAGAGGTGGACACCATCTGACTGAAAATACGCTGGCTTCCCTGTAGCGGCTGAGTGCCAATCAATCAACGTAATGTTACTGTCTTGTTCAGCCACTCGCTGCATGACTGCATTGACATCATCTTCCCAAGTTCTAGGAACTCTCGTGTTCACAAGGAATATGTGTGCTTTCGCAAAGTGTTGAATGAAGGATTTCAATGTCTCCTCTGTGAAAAAACCATTAGTGCCAAGCTCAATAATTACGGCTGCATCAGCTCGGTTAAACGAGGCGTATTGTGGTGCGATACGAATGGCTTCTTTTATTTGTCTTCCAACCCTTGCATCAATGGTGATTTGTTGATAAGTCTTTTCAAGGTTTGGGGCAATATCTAACATGACAGAATCGCCAATGGCGAGAATTTGATGAAATTGTTTTTGATTGGTCGCTTTTTTCTGCTGTTTTTCTTTCTTTTGCTTCGCTTTTGTTTCTTTGTGGTCTACTGCTTTTTTTGGTTCGGTCTTCATTTTCGTCACTTCTTTGGCTTGCGGGGATGTGTGAGACGAGCTTGACATGCCAATCGTAAACAAAATCAAAAGAGCCGCTGCAACCCCAAGGAAGACTTTATTGGAGACGGACCATTGTTTGACGTCCTTTTTCCAAATAGACCAAGAGGCAAAAAATTGTTTGAAGCCAAGCTGACGAATCGGCTGTTCAATGTAACGATAGGAAGCTTCTGCTATAAGTAAAATAGCGATGAGTTGCAATGTGACACGCCACATAGAAGGATTACCAATTTCAATGACAGGTGTGGTCAATACAATTATTGGATAGTGCCACAAATAGATACCGTAGGACCGCTTTCCGAGCCAGACGAGCGGTTTCCAGGACAACCATTTCCCAACGAGACTTGCAGGGTGGCAAACGCATGCAATTAAGATAGCGGTATTGAAGCAGAACAAAAGCATACCGCCCTGATACAGAAAGGGATCAAATTCGTCTACTGCATAAACACAGATTAAGAAAATCACTAGCGAACCAAATCCGGCTATATGTAATATACGTCTGCCGACAGGAAGTAATTTTCTGCTTGAAAGTCTTTGCATTGGCCATACAAATGCAAGACTGCACCCAATCAAAAGCGCAAATGCACGTGTATCTGTTCCGTAATAAATTCTGCTCGGGTCTGAGTCAGGTGAATAGAGAATCGCCATCCATAAGGCGGAGACTAGCGCAAGTCCAAACGTGATCATTGGGAGATGGGTGCGAGTTTTAATCCACTTAAGTCCAGTAATCAATAGCACCGGCCATATCATATAAAATTGTTCTTCAATCGCCAAAGACCACAAATTTTTTAGTGGAGAAACGGCATTGAAGCTATCGAAGTAAGACAACTGATGAAAAATATACCACCAGTTACTGACATAAAAAAAGGACGAAAAAGCATCGCCTCGGATGGACAATAATGCGTTTGTACCTGCGATGGCACAAAAGCTGACAGTTAAAAAGATCATCACATAGGCAGCTGGAAGAAGCCTTCTGATGCGGCCCATCCAAAATGGCAAAAGCTCTTGAAAGCCTAAATCTTGTTTATTTAACAAGATCGTCGTAATTAAATAACCAGAAATCACAAAAAACAAATCAACTCCAAGAAACCCTCCGCTTGCAGAACCAATATGTAAGTGATAAGCAATGACCGCCAATACGGCGATTGCTCTCAACCCATCTAATCCTAATATATAACGTAAACGATTTTCCTTGCTGTTCATCAGAATGAATCCTCCATCAATTTCAAACGCCTCTTTTTAGTTGTCACTTCTAGTGATCAATGATTCTTTTATTTTATATAAGTTTAGACGAATGAGCATCATATTTTGTTGGAGATATTCTGCTTTTTTTTTATGAAAAAAGAAAATGGTATGTACAGGGGGCTGGCCTCTTTTTTATACTCAAATTCAAAATTCCTGTCATAATAGAAGAAGGAAATAAGGGGACTCTAGGTTAGCCTACACGATTTTCTTCAATTGAACATTTGTGCATTATTAGATGAACAATTTGTTATGATAGAAGAAAAAAAGGGGGCTTACAAATGGATCGGGAGAAACAGCAGTTAAGTATTGAAGCAGCAAGGCTTTATTATTTATCTGATTACAGCCAGCAGGAAATTGCCAAACAACTCGACCTGTCGAGACCTACAGTATCACGACTGCTTCGATATGCAAAGGAAAAAGGTTACGTCCAAATTACGGTGATGGACCCGTTTGAGGATTTGAACGAGCTATCCTCGCTGCTCAAAGAAAAATATAATCTGTTAGAAGCACATGTTGTGTTCTCGCCAAAGGACGACTATCCAACCATTACGGATTATCTCAGCCAATTTGGTGCGGACTATCTGCAACAGACAGTCAAAGATGGTGATATCGTTGGAGTGAGTTGGGGAACTACAATGTATCAAATGGCACAAAAGATGCAACCTAAACAGGTAAAAGGTGTAGAGGTTGTGCAGCTTAAGGGAGGAGTCAGCCACTCACATGTGAATACATATTCTGCTGAAACCATTCAGCTGTTTGCAAAAGCCTTTCAAACAACACCTCGTTATTTGCCGCTCCCCGTTATTTTTGATAGTGCAGTCGTCAAGGAAATGGTGGAAAAGGACAGACATATCCAACGCATCATTGAAATGGGCAAACAGGCGAATATTGCTGTTTTTACTGTTGGTACAGTGAGAGACGAGGCGCTTTTGTTTAGGCTTGGTTATTTTCGTGAAGAAGAGAAAGCATTGCTCAAACAATCAAGTGTAGGCGATATATGCTCACGATTTTATGATCAAGACGGACACATTTGCAGTGAAGCCATTAACAATCGCACGATCGGTGTAGAGCTTCATGATTTAAGAGCAAAAGAACGCTCCATCCTTGTAGCTGGCGGACATCGAAAGGTCGCCTCCATCCATGGTGCTCTTAGAGGAAAGTATGCAAACATATTGATCATTGATCAGCATACCGCAAGAGCTCTTTTACATGTCACAAAATAGATGAACAAAATTTCACAACTGTATTTACAATTGTTCAGCCATCATATAAGATGAAAGTATCTTAACTAAAAGGAAGTGTGAAGCATGACGATAGCAAAGCTCATTGATCATACGGCACTAAAACCAGATACATCTAAAGCTGCGATTCAGCAGTTACTTGAAGAAGCAAAGACTTATCAATTTGCCTCCGTTTGTGTAAATCCAACGTGGGTTTCACTTGCAGCGAAAGAACTCGCTGGGACAGGCGTTGATGTATGTACAGTTATCGGTTTTCCACTAGGAGCAAATACAACAGCGGTCAAAGCATTTGAAACAAAAGATGCGATTGAAAATGGGGCTACAGAAGTTGACATGGTGATCAACATTGCGGCACTAAAAGATGGCGACAATGAACTTGTTGAAAATGATATTCGTGCAGTTGTAGAAGCTGCAAAAGGAAAAGCACTTGTGAAAGTCATTATTGAAACATGTTTACTGACAGACGAAGAGAAAGTAAGAGCATCTAAGCTCGCTGTGAAAGCCGGTGCCGATTTTGTCAAAACCTCGACTGGATTCAGTACAGGTGGTGCAACTGTTGAAGATGTCGCACTCATGCGTAAAACAGTAGGTCCTGAGATTGGAGTTAAAGCATCAGGTGGTGTCAGAACGAAAGAAGACGTAGAGGCAATGACAGCTGCAGGAGCTACCCGTATCGGAGCCAGTGCAGGCGTATCTATTATCAAAGGGGAGCAATCAGCTCCTTCTAAAGACTATTAATTTATACGATCCTATGGTAGGATAACACTCATGAATCATTATAAATCATGCGGAAGTATCTCATTTATGGGAATATCTTCCGCCATTTGTTTACGTTATCGCCTTTATTTGTTACAAGCGCATTAATGTAAACGAATTCATTTAAGGAGGAAAAACATGAAATATGTAATTGGCATTATCGGTTTGCTGGTGATTCTGGCTATTGCATGGCTGGCGAGTAATGGGAGAAAGAAAGTCAAGTTCCGTCCAGTGATTGTAATGATTGTATTGCAATTCATTTTTGGTTATATCCTGCTTAATACAGGTGTTGGGAACTACCTAATCGGTGGCTTTGCTAGAGGTTTTAACATGCTTTTAGGCTATGCTGGTGAAGGAATTAACTTCGTATTTGGCGGTTTGATGAATGATAAAGCTTCAACTTTCTTCCTCAACGTATTGCTGCCGATTGTCTTTATCTCTGCATTGATCGGTATCTTGCAACACTGGCGTATCCTTCCGCTCATCGTACGCGGAATTGGTTATTTACTTAGTAAAGTAAATGGTATGGGGAAACTTGAATCTTACAACGCTGTAGCGTCTGCTATTTTAGGTCAGTCAGAAGTGTTTATTTCCATTAAGAAACAGTTAGGATTATTACCTAAGCAACGTCTTTATACATTATGTGCATCAGCTATGTCTACAGTATCAATGTCGATTGTCGGTGCTTATATGCAAATGATTAAACCAGAGTACGTCGTAACGGCACTTGTGCTGAACTTATTTGGTGGATTTATTATTGCTTCTATCATTAACCCATATGAGGTTTCTAAAGAAGAGGATATGTTAGTGATTGTAGAAGAAGAAAGACAGTCCTTCTTTGAAATGCTTGGTGAATATATTATGGATGGATTCAAAGTAGCGATTGTTGTTGCAGCGATGCTCATTGGATTCGTAGCATTGATTGCCATGATTAATGGCATCTTCACAGCTGTCATTGGCATATCATTCCAAGATTTACTTGGATATGTATTTGCACCATTTGCCTTCCTTGTAGGTGTGCCTTGGAACGAAGCGGTACAAGCAGGAAGTATTATGGCAACGAAAACGGTGTCTAACGAATTTGTTGCGATGCTTGCCCTATCTGGTGACGGTCTTCATTTTACAGCTCGCACAGAAGCAATCATTTCTGTATTTCTTGTGTCGTTTGCGAACTTCTCATCTATCGGTATTATTGCTGGAGCAGTCAAAGGCTTAAACGAAAAACAAGGGAATGTCGTGGCTCGCTTTGGATTAAAGTTGCTATTTGGTGCAACACTCGTCAGCTTCTTAACTGCAGGCGTTGTCGGCTTGATTTACTAATTTAAAAAAGGAATGGTGAAAACTATGAGAATGGTAGATATCATTGCGAAAAAACGTGACGGTAAAGAACTATCTTCAGAGGAAATTTCTTTCTTTGTCAAAGGTTATACGGACGGAACAATTCCTGACTACCAAGCAAGTGCCTTGGCGATGGCGATTTTCTTCCAAGATATGACGGATCAAGAGCGTGCAGATTTAACACTGGCCATGGCGAACTCGGGTGATACCATTGACCTTTCTGCCATTGAGGGTATTAAAGTCGACAAGCACTCTACAGGCGGTGTAGGCGATACAACAACACTTGTTCTTGCTCCACTTGTGGCTGCTCTTGACGTTCCGGTTGCAAAAATGTCTGGACGTGGCCTTGGTCATACTGGTGGAACAGTGGACAAGCTTGAAGCGGTGAAAGGCTTCCACGTAGAAATCACCAAAGATGAGTTCATTGAGCTGGTCAATCGTCATAAAGTAGCGGTTATTGGACAATCAGGCAACTTAACGCCTGCTGACAAAAAGCTATATGCACTTCGCGATGTTACTGGCACTGTTAATTCCATTCCGCTAATTGCAAGCTCTATCATGAGTAAGAAAATTGCAGCAGGTGCAGATGCCATTGTACTTGATGTGAAAACAGGTGCAGGTGCATTTATGAAAACACCGGAAGATTCTGAAAAACTTGCAAAAGCAATGGTTCGTATCGGAAATAACGTCGGCAGACAAACAATGGCTGTTATTTCTGACATGTCACAGCCGCTAGGTTTAGCGATTGGAAATGCATTAGAAGTGAAAGAAGCCATTGATACACTGCGCGGCGAAGGTCCAGAAGACTTAAACGAGCTTGTGCTCACTTTAGGAAGTCAAATGGTCGTTCTTGCGAAAAAAGCCGACACACTAGATGAAGCGAGAGAGAAGCTGATTGAAGTGATGAAGAACGGCAAAGCACTTGAGAAGTTCAAAGAATTCCTAGAGAACCAAGGTGGAGACAGCTCAATTGTTGACCATCCTGAGAAATTACCTCAAGCACCATATCAAATTGAAGTTCCTGCAAAAGAGTCTGGTGTTGTCGCTGAGATTGTTGCAGATGAGATCGGCGTTGCAGCGATGATTCTAGGAGCAGGTCGTGCAACAAAAGAGGACGATATCGACTTATCTGTCGGCATCATGTTGAACAAAAAAGTGGGAGATCGTGTAGAAAAAGGCGAATCGCTCGTGACACTACATGCGAATCGTGAAGACGTTGCAAATGTCATGGAGAAAATTTATGACAACATTCGCATCGCTGATAAAGCAGTTGCACCAACACTGATCCACACAGTCATTACAGAATAAAGGAAAAGGACAAAAGTGATTCGTCGCTTTTGTCCTTTTTTCTAAAAATATTAACATAAAATATTAACATAAAATATTAACATAGTGTTAAGTTGTACTTATCTAATAAATTCTTTGAATACTTATAAATTATGACTCCAATTAATGTACCTAAAGTATTTGTTATGATGTCATCAACATCAAAACTTCTATAATTGTAGCCTACAATCAAATCTAAAACAAATTGTATCAATTCAATGCTCAGGCTCACTAGGAAACCTATATAAATAACCTTTCGTAATTGATAAAATGAAAAAAGAATAGGCAGAATAAATCCAAGTGGTATGAATAGAATAACGTTTCCAATGATTTGTTTTATAAATGATGTCAGGCCTAATTCAAGTGTGACAATTATTGTTTTAAAAGGTATAAAATTATGAATAGTACCTAAATTGTCTTCTATCATGATTTCTATTAACTTCTTTTGATAAGGAAATGGAAAAAAAGTTAGTGAAACAAGACTAGCAATATATAAAGAAAACAATATATAGTATAGAAATAAGATTTTACTTATAGTACCGCGCATAAATTTATATACGAAGATCACTAAACTAATCCCACATATAATGAAATAGGGTAGAAAAGGATTTAACATATGAGACTCTCCTTGAATTTAAGATTATCAGTAACTCAGAGAACCTTTACCTATGATTCTCTTATAATTATAATTTTTCATATTTCGTAGCTATATGTATGCCCTTTTTCTACAGAATAGTCGGTATCTGTATATGGGGAACCTTTACTGGATTTTTCAAATCCTAGACGAGTAACTAACTGAGCATTACTCCACCAGTTCTTTTGTTCATATACATGAATGGTAAAATAGGTATCTCCACCCCAACTTGTCATGTTTATCTTTCCAGTTACTGAATTTTTAGTTGACTTGTATTTACCAATATATAATTGGTGGGTCATATCAAATTTGAAATCTTTAGTTGCTGCTTGAGCTACTAATGGAGTAATCATAATTAAACAAATCATAATAACAGTTAAAAACTTAAGAAAATTCTTTTTCAAAATTATCATCCTTTATTATATTTTAGCTTACTTTTACAATAATTTCATTTTATGGTAATAAAGTCAATGTTTTATTTATTTTGGCAGAGTTGATTCACTTTATGAATTAAATCTCTTGCAAACATTAATCAAAGGGTGTATATTAGTTGATAAGTCAATGATTGATATATCAAACAATTGATCTGAATAGAAATGAGGGGATGGCATTGACTGCATTTTGCTCTGAAGAAGCAGAGATATTATATCGTTTGCAGTGTGTAAACCGTATGATGGGCGTGAAGTTCGAAGCATGCACGGGCGTCAGCCAATCAAGACTGGAGTTGCTATCGCTGTTATTTCAAGCAGATGAAATCAGCCAATCAGATTTGCAGAAAAAAGTAAATATTGATAGTGCGGCTGTGACTCGTCATTTGAAACAGCTTGAAACAAAAGGAATGGTTACACGCAGAAGAAAACCGGAGGATAACCGCGTAACGCTTGTTCGTCTTACAGAAGAAGGAAGAGCAAGAATCGCATCCTCTAAAAAAGAAAAAGAACGATTTATCTCAGAAATGCTTGAAAATGTAAGTGTTGAAGAACGAAAGCTTCTCACTAATGTGCTCACCCGTATACAGCAAAATATAGATAAGATTCAAACCACCTAAAGGAGTGTTACACATGGCTACAATTTTAAAAACAAATGATTTTATGGATATCATGAAAGGGCGTCGTTCAATCCGCAACTACGACCCATCTGTGAAAATTAGCAAAGAAGAAATGACGGAGATCTTAGAAGAGGCAACAACTGCTCCATCATCAGTAAATGCACAACCATGGCGTTTCATGGTCATTGACAGCCCAGAAGGAAAAGAAAAGCTTGCACCACTTGCAAAATTCAACCAAACACAAGTAGCAACATCAGCAGCAGTCATTGCTGTATTTGTAGACATGAAAAACAACGAATACTTAGAAGAAATTTATTCAAAAGCAGTAGAACATGGCTATATGCCGCAAGAAGTGAAAGAAAGACAAATTGCCGCATTAACTGCACATTTTGACAATCTTCCAGAGCAAGTGAATCGTGAAACCATTTTGATTGACGGTGGTATTGTGTCAATGCAGCTTATGCTTGTTGCTCGTGCTCATGGCTACGATACAAATCCAATTGGCGGTTATGACAAAGAAGTCATCGCTGAAACATTTGGCTGGGATAAAGAACGTTATATACCAGTGATGCTGATATCAATTGGTAAAGCAGCTGACGAAGGTTATGCGTCTTATCGGTTACCAATCGATCGTATTGCAGAGTGGAAATAATAATTGTTTAAAGGAGACGAATAAATGATAATTATTCATGCAGGGATGACCATTCATCCAGAAAAAGAAAACGTATTTTTAGAAGAAATCAACGCGCTCATTAAAGCCTCACAAGCCGAAGAAGGCAACGTATCCTACAAACTGTTCAAGGATACGGAAAAAGAAAATGCCTTTTTAATGGTGGAAGTGTGGAAAGATGAAGCAGCGGTTCAGAGCCATAATGCAAGTACACATTTCCAAGGCTTTGTGGCAAAAGCAAAACAATTTTTAGCAGCCCCACTTGATGTCGTCTCATTCAAAGGAGAGCAGCTTTCATAAAAGTACACAAACACCCTAGACGGTCATCGTCTAGGGTTCTTCTATTTTCTACAGCATTTTCACTCAATGATATTCATGCATTGTGCATGTTCCACAAAATTCCTGAAAGTAAAATATTTTTCGACTTAAGTATATTGGAATATGCTAGAATTAGATATTATTTATTACCAAATTAGGGAGGAACCCATATGAAAAAAGGAAAATGGACGAGCATAGCACTAACAGCTGTCCTCAGTTTAGGTACATTGACAGCTTTCAGCACCCCTCTATCTGCCCACACATCAGAAAAGTCAACATCCTCAGATGGCGGTCATTATTCAGGCATTCCATTCGACGCAAGTGTAGTGAATGAAGACCGCCTCATCAAAGCCTTAAAAAAACAAGGGAAAATCAAAAA
The DNA here is from genome assembly GCF_044754665.1 of Bacillus sp. NPDC093026. Classification (NCBI taxonomy): domain Bacteria; kingdom Bacillati; phylum Bacillota; class Bacilli; order Caryophanales; family Bacillaceae; genus Bacillus; species Bacillus sp. NPDC093026. Next base: position 125,805 of record NZ_JBIVPN010000002.1, read on the forward strand.
GAATGCAAATGAGGTTGAAACTCAACAGGCGTTAAAAAACTATCTAAAGAAAAAAGAAGAAGCTGCCATGAAACAAAATGCAAGTAACTTAACAGAAGAGCCTGAGTTCCTGAAAGAATACAAACAAGAAGTACATAATAAACTAGCAAAAAAGAAAAAACTGAAGAAGCATAAAGGAATAGAGAGCAATGAGCTCAAACCAGTCCAAAAGGAAAAGTATAAAGGCGAAGTTCGCAATGATAAAGTGTTGGTTTTATTAGTAGATTTTAAAGATTATAAGCATAATAGCATCAAAAAAGAAGAAACAGATATGTTTTATGAAAATTATGATCAACAACACTATCAAAATATGCTTTTTGGAAAAAATGGCTACATTGGTCCAGACGGTAAACGCAAAGTTTCCATGAAGCAATATTATGAAAAACAATCTGGCGGCAGTTACACGTTGAGTGGAACAGTTGCTGGATGGTACACAGCCAAGCATGAAGCAGCCTATTACGGTGGAAATACGCCTGAAGAAGGAGGCAGTGATGGAAGACCGCGTGAATTGGTGAAAGAAGCCCTTGAAGTTGCTGCAAAAGATCCGAATATTGATCTAAGTGATTATGACCAATGGGATCGCTATGATATTGATGGAGATGGCGTCTATAATGAGCCAGACGGCATCATTGATCATCTCATGGTTGTTCACGCTGGTGTAGGTGAGGAAGCAGGTGGTGGGCAACTCGGTGATGACGCAATTTGGTCGCATCGCTGGTCACTTGGTGATGTTTTTGAAATTCCAGACACTGAATCTGAAGTCGGTCAAGGCGGCAAATTAGGCGGTTTAGATTATACAATTGAGCCTGAAGATGGCGCTGCAGGTGTCTTCGCACATGAATTTGGGCATGATCTTGGTCTACCTGACGAGTATGATACACAATACACAGGCAGAGGAGAACCCGTTTCCTACTGGTCGATTATGTCGAGTGGTAGCTGGGCAGGTAAAGTGCCTGGTACGGAACCAACAGGCTTTAGTCCATATGCGAAAGAAATGCTCCAAAGCTTGCATGGTGGAAACTGGCTTTCTGGTCGAACAATTGATGGCAAAACATTAAAGAAAAGCAAAACAGTGTTGATTGATGAAGCAGCAACAAAAGGCACTAATCATGATACTGTTCGAGTAGATTTACCAGATAAAGAGATTGTCGTCACAAAGCCCGCCCAAGGAGAATACTCCTATTATAGCGGTACGGGTGACAATCTGAATGCGACAATGACGACAACAAGCATTGACTTGACGAAGGGCAACAAAGCAGAGCTTAAATTTAAAGCTTGGTACGATATTGAAGAAGATTATGATTACGCCTATGTAGAGGTACGTGAAGCTGGAACAGATCAATGGAAAACCATTGCTGGAAATATTACAAATGATCAAAATACAGCAGGTGCAAATGAAGGCAATGGCATAGATGGCAAATCGGATGGCTGGGTAGATGCGACCTTTGACTTATCTGCCTATGCAGGGAAAAAGATTGATCTGCAATTCCGCTACACAACCGATGCGGGTTATTCGCTACCAGGTTTACTAGTGGATGATCTCAAAGTAACAGCAGATGGAACTGAAGTATGGTCAGATGATGCCGAGGGAAAATCTACTTTTTCATTTAATGGATTCTCGCAGTCTAACGGAAAGCAATATACAAAACAATATTATTTACTAGAGTGGCGCTCCTATGCCGATGTAGATAAAGGGTTGAAGCATATCAAACGTGGAGCGAGCCTTATGAGCTATAATAATGGTTTACTCGTGTGGTACGTAGACCAATCTTATAGCGATAACTGGGTGGGGAAACATCCAGGAAACGGTTTCCTTGGTGTGGTAGATGCTGATCAGCAGGTATTGAAATGGAGTGACGGCTCAATCGGAGCCACAGGCTTCCAAGTACATGATGCAGCATTTTCTCTTAATCCAAGTACAAAGCTGAATATTGATTATACAGCGACAACAGGACTGACGTTGGAAGATCGCTATATTCGTCCAACTCGTACATTTAGCGATAAAAAGAATTACGTCAATTCAAATAATCCAGATGCTGGACGTGATGTACCGACATTTGGTGTTTCCTTTAAAGTCATTGGACAAAGTAAAGATCGCTCCGTTGGGAAGGTATTAATTTCTAAAAATAATTAAATAGAAAGCCGGATTCTACAATGAATCTGGCTTTTTTATATAGCATCAAAAGGAATTTCTGCTTTTATGATTTGTTTTTATCGAATATATGTTCTGATTTGTTTTGATATCCGAATGAAATCATTATATAATAGAGACTGGAAGGTTTTTCTTTCAATTAGGACTCTTTTAGCTGTTAAAAAACAGGAAAGGATGAGCGTTATCAATGAGTTGTGTCACTGACAAGCAATTAAAAGTGATTCGAGGGACGATGCAGACTTTTTGCAGCCATTTGGAGTATGATGGGCATGGTAAGCTTCATATTAATACCATCATGGCTTTTCTTAAAAAGGAATTCGGTGTAAAGAAAATGAAAGATATTCCACAAAGTCGTTTTAGTGAGGCTTTAGATTTGATACAAGACTTTGATTTATACACCGATAAAATAAAAATTCATGATCGTCTACAAGAAAGGAGTTAACTAATTGAATGTTTTGGCCATGATTTTAGTGGGTATTGTAGCTTTTGAACATATTGTCATCATGTTATTGGAAATGTTTTTTATGCAATCAAACATGGCAAAGAGGTCTTTTCGGTTACCTGAACATTTACAAGGAGACCCAAATGTGAAAGTGATGTTTGCCAATCAAGGTCTGTATAATGGTTTTCTTGCTGCAGGACTCATTTGGGGGCTTATTCTCGGATCAAATCCAGTCGGATATATGATTCAGTTATTCTTCGTCATTTGTGTAGTAATGGCTTCTTTGTTTGGGGGCTTTACATCCAATAAAATGATTATTGTGAAACAAGGATTACCAGCTATATTGGCATTAGCTACGCTCTTATATGTCATGTAATCTTGATCATAAAAAAATGCCGCCACATTGGGCGGCATTTACTTTCGAAGGCTAATTAATCGAACAACTGATGTCAGACAGATAGCAAGGGCAACAGCCAAAATAATTTTTCCGAACAGGACTGTTGTTAATTTCATTAAAAATACGGCCAATATGATACAGATTGTGATGATGATCATCACAATCGAATAGGTTTTCATCTCGTTTTCCACTCCTTTGAAAGTCTCTTCTAGGGTAATAGGTTCTTCATGCATTTTTTCATAATCATATGACTCAATGACAATTTTACATGAAAATCCCTTTCAATAGAATATGATCTATTGATTAGATATCATTTTATGTAAAATATTTTAGAAAATCGGGTATATTTAAAGACTTTATCCCAAATCTAATTGTTTGATATTTAATTGTACAAAATATAAAATGGTCACATGATGAATGGAAAGGATGATTAAATTGAGTAAGAAAGTTTTATTAGTATCGACAAGCAGCAAGGAAATGAACGGACATCCAACTGGTTTATGGTTAGAAGAATTAGCTGAACCATTTCATATTTTTAAAGAAAATGAGCTAGATGTACAAATTGTCTCCATTCAAGGCGGCACTGTACCGATTGATAAAAACTCAATCCCAGATGGTATTCCAGCAAAATATCAAGATGTGTATGAATTACTTCAAGACACAACAGCTTTAACAGATGTCAACCCAGCTGATTATGATGGCATCTTTTTTGCAGGAGGACATGGACCGATGATCGACTTCGCTTCCAATTCACTAGTAGCCGATGCGATCTTGGCTATTTCAGAGAAAAATGGTGTAGTCGGTGCCGTTTGCCACGGGGTTTCTGCCTTCGTTGATGTAAAAGGTCAAGATGGTCAACCATTTATCGCTGGTAAGAGAATAACAGGCTTTACGAACGAAGAAGAAGATGCCGTTCAGCTCACTTCAAAGGTTCCATTCTTATTGGAAACGAAGCTTCGTGAGCAAGGTGCAAAGTTTGAAAAAGGTGAAGCATTTGCGCCGTTTGCGATTGTAGACGGACAAATCATTACGGGACAAAATCCAGGATCAAGTGAAGAAACAGCACGTCTTTTTGTCAAAACCATCTAATATACAGATCAAAACATTGAATTAAGAAAGGCGGTTGACAGCCATTCGCCACAAGTGTAGAGTAAAGATAATTAAATGACAAAAGTCCACTAGGGGAGTCATGTATGACTGAGACAAGAGAAATCTTGGACCCTTTGAACCTGATCTAGTTCATACTAGCGGAGGGAAGTGGAGCTGGACCTTGTCTTATTCATGATTGAATCGATAAGAAGGCCGCTCCATTTGGGGTGGCTTTTTCATTTATTCAACTGAAGAAGAGGAGGCTTTTTTATGACATTTTCAACGCAATTAAGGAAAGAAGCAGAGCCATTATTTGAAGCCATTTATCAACATCCGTTTGTCAGGGGACTGGCAGCAGGAAAGCTTGAAAAGGAACAGATCATTCATTACGTCAAACAAGATGCAGAATACTTAAATGCATTTATTAAAATTTATGCGGCAGCGATCAGCAGGTGTACAGACAGAGAGGACATTGCCTTTTTCCATCAGCAGATGGCTTTTGTACTAGATAGTGAGACACATCCTCATCAAAACCTATGCCGAGTGGCAGGTGTGGAATATGATGATTTGCAAGGTTCTCCTTTGGCGCCAAGTGCTCATCACTATATCCACCACATGCTGCAAGTTGCTCAAGAAGGTACACTTGGAGAAATAATCGCCGTCCTGCTTCCATGTCCTTGGACATATTGGGAAATAGGTAAGCGGCTGATCTCAGACGTTCAACCTAAACCAACTCATCCATTTTATGAATGGATTACGTTCTATGGAGGGCTAACCGATTCAGTAACAGTAGAGCTCTGCAAACGGCTTGATCAGTGGGCAGAAGAAGCAAGTAAAAAAGAGAAAGAAAAAATGAAACAGCATTTTTTCTTAAGCTGCCAGCTTGAGTATAAATTCTGGGAAATGGCGTTCACTGTGGAAAAGTGGCCAGTCCAACTGGAGGTGCATTCATCATGACGTGGAAGATGAAAGAAGTCGTCCTTGCTGTGATTCTATCTGTTGTGTGCGGTGTGATCTACTTAGGATGGTCCACTCTTTATTTACCGATTACAGCACTTGTTGGTCCAGCAGGCGGCAATATCATGTTTGGTATTTGGGTGATCGCTAGCCCAATCGTTGCTTACATTATACAAAAGCCAGGCGCTGCTCTCATTGCAGAAACTGCAGCTGCTGCAGTGGAATTACTAACAGGCAGTCATTTCGGATTGTCTGCGCTATTGATAGGTGTATGCCAAGGACTTGGGGCAGAAATCGCTTTTGCTCTTTTTGGCTACAAACGATATCACATGTGGATTCTCATGCTGTCTGGTGCCTTTGCGGCTGTGGGAGCCATGGCTTACAGTCTTATCGCCAATGGATTTGGTTATTACACGCCTCAAGTTTTACTCATGACACTTGTGACTCAAATCATCAGCGGCACGATACTTGGAGGATGTTTAGCAAAAGTTGTAGTGGATGCATTATCCAAGACCGGTGTACTGAATCAATACGCGATCATGAAGGAAAAACGAAACAAGGGTGAACAGCATGGATTCATTTCTCGCGTGCAGTAAACTCACTGTCCGTTTTTATGAGCAGTCAAAGCCCGTCCTTCAGCAGGTTTCCCTTTCTATTCAGAAGGGGGAAAAGGTGCTTATTTTAGGACCGAGCGGCTGCGGGAAATCCACACTGATTTCTGTACTTGCTGGGATCATACCAGAACATATGGAAGCAGATATTCAGGGAGAAGTTATTTTAAGAAAGCATACAGGTGTCATGTTTCAAGACCCTGATACTCAGTTTTGTATGCACCGGGTCAATGAAGAAATTGCATTTAGCTTAGAGAACCGTTCCGTACCTCGTGAAGAGATGGATGACATCATTCAGCATCTCATGCAAAAAGTACAACTAAATGTCGATCCGCATACAGACATTCAAACATTGTCTGGCGGCATGAAACAGCGTTTGGCTCTTGCTTGCTTACTAGCTTTAGAGCCAGAGGTACTGTTCTTTGATGAACCAACTGCACAGCTCGATCCAGCAGGGCGAATGGAGGTATTTCAACTGCTTCAGAACCTTGCAACTGATCAAGATCAGACCATGATTTTTGTTGAACATGTGTTAGATGGTGTCATCGAATGGATGGATCGAGTTATCTTATTAGATCATCAAGGTCATATTTTAGCAGATGGACATCCAAAAGACGTGATCACAACATATGAGGAAGAGATGAAAGCAGCAGGTATTTGGCGACCAAAAATATTTCCCGAGAAATGGTCAACTATTATTCAAGACCCATTTCATCCAATCAGTCAAACCCTCATTCAAACTTTTGAAGCAAGAAAACAGCAGTGTGAACAGAAAGAATCCACAGATTACGAGACGTTTATTCGAACAGAGAAACTGCAATTAGGATACGGAAAAAAGTCGATCATGAGTGATCTTCAAGTTGAAATGAAAGCTGGGGATTGGATTTCTGTGATTGGGGAGAATGGAAGCGGCAAAAGCACATTTCTCAAACATTTGATTCGTTTAGAACCAGTGAAAAAGGGTCACATTTTCTTGAAGGAAAAACATCTGAAAAAATGGTCTGACCGGTTATTATATGAAAAGGTAGGCTTTGTGTTTCAGAATCCAGAGCTTCAGTTTGTACAGGATACAGTGTTTGATGAAATCGCATTTGGTGGGAGACAGCGGAATTGGCCAGAATCAGATGTGCGAGAAAAAACGTATCAACTTTTGGAAGAATTCGGTCTAGCCAAACATGCAAAGGCACACCCATTTACTTTAAGTCTAGGGCAAAAGAGAAGATTAAGTGTCGCCACGATGTTGCTCTTCGATCAAGATGTATTAATCTTAGATGAACCGACATTTGGTCAGGACGAAAAAACAGCGAAGGAATTAATTAGACGTTTGAAAGAGCGTCAACGTCAAGGGACAACCATTATCATGGTCACACATGATATGGAGCTTGTCGATGAGTGCGCTGATCAGGTACTTCTTTTTCATCAAGGGGAGCATGTGTATGATGGCACTCCTTATGATTTATTTTCGAATCGTGAACTTGTTGATTCTTATCAATTGAGAGTGCCATTGCATTATCAATATATGTTTGAAAGAAAGGAAGTGCTGACCATTGCAGAGTAACCACTCCTTTCTTTCCACGGTAAATCCAGTATTGAAATTACTTGCTCATCTTCTTGCTATGTGCTGTTTGATGGCCATTTCAGATCCAAAAACAACTTTCATCATTTGGTTATTTGCGGTTGGGATCGGGCTTGTCTTAGGTGGATGGAATATCAGGTATCTCACAACAAGACTGGTTCCTTATCTACTCTTTTTCATTCTAGTGTTTTGGATGATGGCGGCTTTTGGCAAGGGGGATCATACTGTCTGGAAGTGGGCATGGTTTCATATGACAGAGGAGAGTCTAAGAAATGGACTGACCATATCTTTCAGAATGCTTGGCTTTGTTACATTTGGTCTCCTTTTTACGTCAACGACCGATTTGACTGCTTTTATGATGAGTTTGATTCATCAATGTCGACTTTCACCAAAATGGGCGTATGGTATGCTCGCTGGTTTTCGCTTTATCCCTTTGTTTCAAAGTGAATTGAAACAAATGAAGGTTGCACATAAAATTAGAGGATACAAGCAAAAAAGCGGCTGGAAGGCCTTTATTCGCTATGCAGTGCCCCTTTTTACACAAGGTGTACGAAAGTCAGAACGCATTGCCATTGCGATGGAAGCAAGAGGCTTCACAGGGACGAGGGAGCGAACGTATTATCATGTCATCAGCACATCCTGGATCGACTATATGTATCTTTTATTCATAGTGGTCAGTGTCCTATTATGTATGCTCTTTTTTTAAAAACACACCCACAATCTTTTAATAGAATGTGGGCTTTTTATATGTCTTAGGTCATTTGGTTGATATTAGTACACATTGCAGGCTGTAATAGATCATATAAAGAACTGACGGTATTAGAGTGAGAGTTAATATTTTTAAACTTAATTGATGTCGCCTTTCGTTTTGGATAAATTGGTAAATATTTATATTTTCACTTTACCACGAAGAAATATAATCAAACAACTTTATCAAAGAAAAGAAAGAACCGTAAGCGGTCCTTTTCTTGGTTGTATCAGGTTTTAAGTAGATCAACCTATTCCCACACTTGGTCAGCAATCTCGATTACATGGCGCAACTTTTCCCATTGCTGTTCTTCTGTCAACAGATTTCCTTCTTCAGTGGAAGCGAATCCGCATTGTGGACTCAGACAAATTTGGTTGATGTTCACATATTGAGTCGCTTCTTCGATTCGCTTTTTGATTTGTTCAGCAGGCTCAAGCTCACCGTACTTTGATGTCACAAGTCCAAGAACGATTTGAAGGTTTGGATTTTTGACATATCGAAGGGGCTCGAACCCACCTGAACGCTCATCGTCGAACTCGAGGAAAAGACCATCCAAGTCTAAACCATCAAAGATCGTTTCTGCCGCCGCCTCATAACCACCTTCAGCCGCCCAAGTTGATTTGAAATTACCACGGCAAATGTGCATAGTGACGACTAAATCGTCTGGACGATCAGCAACGGCCTCATTGATTGTTTTAGCAAACGACTCACGGAGCTCATCTGCCTCACGACCAAAGGCTTTAATTTGTTCATGACCTTTTTCAGAAAAGAACACAGCCCATGCAGTATCGTCTAATTGTAAGTAGCGACAGCCAGCATCATAGAAGGCGTGAATTGCTTTTTTATAGGCTTGTGCGACATCATGGTGGAAATCATCTAAATGGTCGTACACACCTTCTTCTAGCTTCCCACGGAAAAAGAGCATATTTGGGCTTGGGATGGTCATTTTAGCCGTATGGTTACCTGCAATGCTGTGAAGAAAACGATAATCCTCTAGCATCGGATGATCTGTAAAGTCAATTTTGTCCGTCACTTTAATGCCTCGTGCTTTTGTTGTTGTGTTGTGGAATTGAATGCCCTGATCTGCTTCAAAGCCTTCGACTCCATCAAGCCCTTCAAGGAAATCAAAATGCCACCAAGCACGTCTGAACTCTCCATCTGTGACAACCTCTAGCCCAATCTCTTTTTGTTTTTCAACAATTCGTGTGATTTCTTCATTTTCAATTTGCCGAAGCTGATCTGCTGTCAGCGTACCGGCTGTTCTTTGCCGGCGTGCTTCTTTAATGCGGTTAGATCGAAGCAAACTGCCTACTTGATCTGCGCGAAACGGCGGTTTTTTTGTTTTCTTTCCGGTTGTTTGCACTTTAGTCATAGTGAATCCCTTCTTTCCTTGAGTTCAAAATAAAAAAGCCCTTCCTTTGATAAGGAAGAGCATCATATACTGTAAGATCTCTGCCTTATCTTCAAACAAGCACATATGCTTGTTTAAGGAATTAGCACCATTCTGTTCCAAGGAACAGCGGTTGCCGGGTTTCGCAGGGCCAGTCCCTCCACCACTCTTAATAAGGTTACCTTTTGATTCAATTTTCTTAATAAACACAATTATTCAACCTTTTTGAGGAAAAGTCAATGATTTTTCAATTTATTTTTCTACATGAATCAATCAGCAATGAGGACACCGGCTAGTCCGACGCAGAAGCCGTGAGATCGTGATACTGACGGCAATCATCCAGACTTCAGGTTTTCAGGTCACGCTAAAAAGAAAACAAAGGGCTAAAATGATACTTATTTAGCCCTTTGTCCATTATCTGAAAAGAGCCACGTGGGAGACTCTTTCTTTACTCTATACTTGTTTGGGTGCATTGTTTAAAGGGTGTTGGCGTTTGCCATTGTAATGGCGGCGGATACGAAAGATTTCAAACTCCGAGAGATCTGCATTTTTTCGTTTTTGGGTGCGGTTATCTTTTTTGAAAGAGAAAAGTAAGTAGCAACAAAGTGAAGCGATAATGAACAAAATGATCATATGACATTCCTCCAATTCATCCTATTCTTTAAGTATAGACAGGGTGAGTGATGTTTATAACTGAAAATAAAAAGCAGAAGTGACTTAGTTCTTTTGGTTTAGTACATCTGCTAATTTAGGTATAAAATACTGGTTGTTTTTAACTATTATATTTCCAATTATTTCATTCGTCAAGAAGAATTTTTCTGGGGTTGTCTTTATTAGTACGAATCAGTGTCATAAAAGTTTCAGAAAATTGTAAACTTTTATTAAAAAACCGTTCCCGAACAGGAACGGTTGTAAACATATTTTATGCTTTTTCTTCAAATAAACGCGCTATTTCTACGATGACTTCTGTTGCTTTGAGCATATTTTCAACAGAGATAAATTCATATTTGCCGTGGAAGTTCTCTCCGCCTGTAAAGATATTTGGTGTTGGAAGTCCTTTGTATGAAAGCTGAGAGCCGTCTGTTCCGCCGCGAATTGGTTCAATAATAGGTGTCACTGATAGGTTTTCCATCGCTTCATAGGCGATATCCACAATATGTTTCACCGGCTCAATTTTTTCTTTCATATTATAATATTGATCCTGAATCTTGAGCGTGATGCTCTTTTCGCCGTAGACAGCTCTTAAGTCATTTGCAATCTTTTCAAAGAGTGCTTTGCGATTGTTGAATGTTTCTTTATCAAAATCTCGAATAATATACTGTAGCTCTGCTTCTTCCACTTCTCCCACAAACTTCGTCAAGTGGAAAAAGCCTTCATACCCCTCTGTATACTCTGGAGATTCATCAGAAGGAAGCTTGTTGTGAAAAAGCATCCCGATTTTAGCAGCACTGACCATCTTGTTTTTCGCTGTTCCTGGATGGACGTTGTTTCCTTGAATGGACACTTTCGCACCTGCTGCGTTGAAGCTTTCATATTGAAGCTCTCCAAGCGGTCCGCCATCAATCGTATAAGCATAGGAAGCGCCAAATGCATCGACATCAAACTTGTGCGGTCCCCTTCCGATTTCTTCATCCGGTGTGAAGGCAACTCGAATCTTGCCATGCTTGATCTCTGGATGCTGAATGAGGTAATGCATGGCGGTCATAATCTCTGCAATGCCCGCCTTGTTATCTGCACCAAGCAAGGTTGTGCCATCAGTGGTAATGATCGTATGTCCTTGGTACTTTTGTAAATTAGGAAACTGTTTTGGAGATAAAACGATATGTAGCTCTTCATTTAACGTGATGTCGCCGCCCTGATAGTTCTCATGAATCTGTGGTTTCACATTCTTACCGGTGAAGTCCGTCGCTGTGTCGATATGAGCTAGGAAGCCAATGGTCGGTACTTCTTTATCTGTATTGGATGGTATTGTTCCCATGACATAACCGTTCTCATCCATTGTCACTTCTTGAATCCCGATTGCTTTCATTTCATCGACAAGCTGTCTAGCTAAGTTCAATTGTCCTTCAGTGGATGGGCAACTTTCTTGATTTGCATCAGACTGGGTATCAACTTTCACATAGTTTGTGAAACGTTCAATCATTTCCTCTCTCATCTATACGTCACTCCTTTTGTAGAATACCACCATTTTATCATGTCTTGAATGCGCTTCATAACAAGAAAGGTTTTCACTGGAAAATAGAGAGGAAAAAGGCCTACTTTGATTAGGTGATGTGCTGAATGGTTTTTTAGAGTGATTTTTTTGGTGTCTTTTTATTTATAATGAGAACATATAAAATCATCCATTTGTACGTTAAATTGGGAAAGGGGTGCGAAAGTTGGATTCAAGTCAAACGCTTGCGCTCACTCAAAAGTTTCAGGAAGCGGCTGAAGAGATTCGGCAGTCGAAGCGGAAATTCGAGAATGGGAAGAGCTTGAGCGAAAAAGACGAGAGGAAAAGAGAAGAAGGGATATAAAGACTATGGCATGTAACATTGCGGTGTTTTGAAAGGACCCGGATTCATGCTGTAGTGGATTAAGGGAAAAAAGCATTTGAGCTAGCGGGTAAGGTGTGAAAGCAGCCAATGACACCATTGATCAAGCAAATCAGGTGATACATAAAGGGATAGAACCACTGATATAATAAGCATAAAAGAGAGGACCATGTAAAGGGTGCCTCTCTTTTATTTTATACTTTCAGAGTGTTTTTCGCCCGAATAAAGGCAACAAGCTGTTTAATGTCTTCATCGGTTAGTGGAACGCCATCTACGAGGACGGTTCCTTCTTTTGCTTCCGTTAGTTCAATTTTGATATCAGAGATGTTACGTTGGAACTCTGGCTCGTCCGTTCTACCAAGTAAAAAATCAATGGACGTATCATACAAATCAGCGAGCAGCTTCACTGCTTCAAGCGAAGGTCGTCGGTATCCAGATTCGTAACCGGCATAGGTGCTTTTGGCGATACCTAGGCGATCTGCCGTATGCTGGAGAGACCATTTTTTCTTTTTTCTAAGGGTGGTTAAACGATCGAGTATCATACATGAACGCTCCTTTATATACAAACAGTATATCATATTCTTATTAAAAGTGTACGCGTAATGCGTAACAGTTTCTTGATTAATTCGCGTTATGTGACTATAATGGCAATGACGGTACGCGTAAAGCGTATATTATAGAATAGCACAAGGGAACTTATCATATGCGTGACAAACGAAGTCATTTTACTGAAAGAGGTGGACCTGTTGAAGAAACTATTACTTTTAACCACTGGTGGAACGATTGCATCTGTAGAAAGTGAAAATGGTTTAGCTCCTGGTGTCAAAGCTGAAGACCTTTTAAAATATTTAAACGAAATTAATGCTGAGTACACAATGGACACGAAGTCCCTTATGAGTATAGATAGTACAAATATGCAGCCTGAATATTGGGTGGATATCGCAACAGCCATTTATGAAAATTACGATCAATATGATGGCTTTGTCGTCACCCATGGAACAGATACAATGGCTTACACATCAGCAGCTCTTTCCTATATGCTGCAAAATCCTGATAAGCCAATCGTGATTACAGGCTCACAAATCCCTATCACGTTTAAGAAAACAGATGCAAAGAAAAACATCACAGATGCGATTCGCTTTGCATGTGACGGTGTAGGCGGAGTGTATGTCGTGTTTGATGGTCGGGTGATTCAAGGAACTCGTGCAATTAAACTAAGAACGAAAAGTTATGATGCATTTGAAAGTATTAACTACCCATATATTGCATCTATTGAAAATCATCAAATTGAATACAATAACAAAGTAAAAAGAACATCCATGAAACCGTTTAAATTAGATGCGTCTTTGAATACAGATGTATGCCTATTGAAACTGCACCCCGGTCTTAAGCCAGAGTTTTTAGATGCCATCAAAGGTGTGTACAAAGGTCTAGTGATCGAAAGCTATGGCAGCGGCGGAATTCCTTTTGAAGGAAGAAACCTTTTAGAAAAGATCAACGAACTGTTAGATGAAGGCATTTCTATTGTTATCACGACTCAATGTCTGGAGGAAGGGGAAGACATGAGTGTGTATGAAGTAGGGCGTAAGATCAATCAAGAACTTGTAGCACGTTCAAGAAATATGAATACTGAAGCCATCGTGCCAAAACTCATGTGGGCACTTGGTAAAACAACAGATCCAAGAGAAGTGAAAAAGATTATGGAAACACCAATCGCTGAAGATTTAGTGATTTAACCTATTTTATAGAAAGCAGGTCATATGAAATGGTTCACGCAACTTATCGCTACGAGAAAGATTTCCTTGGAGAAAAAGAAATTCCAGCAGATGTGTACTACGGCGTCCAAACCTTACGTGCAAAAGAGAATTTCCCGATTACTGGCTATCGCATGCACGAGGAACTGATTAGAGCCTTTGCCATCGTCAAAAAAGCGGCAGCTCTAGCCAATATGGAAGTTGGACGCTTATATGAAGGAATCGGCAATGCGATCGTCAAGGCCTCTGAAGAAGTCATTGAAGGAAAACTGCACGAGTACTTTATCGTTGATCCGATTCAAGGCGGCGCAGGAACTTCCATGAATATGAACGCTAATGAGGTCATTGGCAACAGAGCCTTAGAGATAATGGGACATCAAAAAGGTGAATACATTCATCTAAGTCCCAATACGCATGTCAACATGTCACAATCGACAAACGACTCATTTCCAACCGCTATTCATATTGCGGTGCTCAAGCAGTTAGACATTCTACTTGAGACGATGCAAGCAATGCAAGATGTGTTTCAAAAGAAAGCAAACGAATTCGATCATGTGATCAAAATGGGGCGAACGCATTTACAGGATGCTGTTCCAATTCGTTTAGGACAAGAATTTGAAGCATATAGCCGCGTAATAGGGCGTGATATCAAGCGTATTCATCAATCAAAGCAGCATTTATACGAAGTGAATATGGGTGCTACAGCCGTTGGGACTGGTTTAAACGCAGACCCTCGCTATATTGAGATTGTGGTGAAGAAACTCGCTGATATTTCTGGATTACCTCTTGTTGGGGCAGATCACCTTGTTGATGCGACTCAAAATACAGATGCTTATACAGAAGTATCCGCAGCTTTAAAAGTATGTATGATGAACATGTCTAAGATTGCCAATGACCTTCGTTTAATGGCATCTGGTCCGCGTGCAGGTCTTGCTGAAATTGCACTGCCAGCCCGTCAGCCTGGATCATCCATTATGCCTGGGAAAGTGAATCCCGTCATGGCAGAGCTCATTAACCAAATCGCTTTCCAAGTCATTGGGAATGATCACACCATCTGCCTTGCATCTGAAGCAGGTCAGCTTGAGTTAAATGTGATGGAACCTGTTTTAGTCTTTAACTTGCTGCAATCTATTAGTATCATGAATAACGGATTCCGTTCATTTACTGATCATTGCCTGACTGGTATTGAAGCAAATGAAAAACGTTTGAAAGAATATGTAGAAAAGAGTGCAGGTGTGATCACTGCAGTAAACCCTCATTTAGGTTATGAAGTAGCTGCAAGAATTGCTAGAGAAGCGATTTTAAAAGGTCAATCCATCAGAGATCTCTGCTTGCAGTATGATGTACTAACGGAAGAAGAACTTGATATTATTTTAAATCCTTACGAGATGACAAAGCCTGGTATTGCGGGTCAAGAGCTGCTTGAGCGGCAATAATATCAAAAATTTAATTTTTCTAAAATGACGAATTGCCTGTGAAAAAGAGAGAAGCAGGCAATTCGATTTCGTTCAATGGACGCACTCTTTCACAATAATTTGAAAACGCTTAACAGACGAACAAAGGAAGGAAAAAATGAAATCACCAGGTCTACTGTCTTTGATAGAAGTCGTGTCTGTGCTTGGTTTGTTTTTCGCAATCGTTTTTTCATTTACTCATTATTCACCCTAATATTTTCTTATTAGCTACACTTGTGATATGTGCCATTATGTCTATTGCAACAGGGACTTCTTGAGGCGTGTCCACATTCGAGGTTAAGCTTTGTTGTAATGAATCTTGTGATTATTTACGGGTACACAGGTCAATTCATTTGGACCAACAAAATAGAAAAGAATCGGCGCCGTAAAAGCCGTTTGAAAAAGTAAGTCACTTCTGATCGAGTGGCTTTTTAATGTCCTAGGACTTGATAACTATTCACTATACATAGAAGGAGAATGTGATTTTAGACCCCTTATAAAGAAGGACTAAAGGTGTAGCGTATGGCAGATTAAAAGCATATTTATGACAGAAAAAGAGTATAAATACCTATTTAAACATGAGTCTTTGAACCTTATAATAACAATATTGGAAAAAGTGCTATTCACCAGTGCGCTCGTTTAGATCTATCTCTAAGCAGCGTTTTTATTTTTTAGACAGGAGGGAGGAACCCTTATGAGCTTATCGGACATGCTTTCTGCCCTTAACGGCGGTATCTCAAGTAAACAAACAGAAATAGAAGAGAAAATAGCTCGACTAAAAAAAGCGAAAAGCAATGTGGAGAAAGAACAAGATGCGGCAGAAACAGACTTAAAGCAAATCAAGCAGCCAAAGCTTGGGACCTCTTGGAAAGGTGAGCGAAGCCAAGATTTCAATTCAGAGCGAAATGAAGCACACAATGCGCTACAAACGATCGTAAATGAACAATATCCTCGTTATGTAAGCCGTATCGAGTTTAAGATCAGTACATTAGAAGCCGAACTAGCAACGTTATCCTTTGCCAGTTCCTTAGCTGGAGATGCGGCACGTCTTGCTGAAAAAGGGGAAGACGCAGTGGAAGATGCAAAACGTTTGATCTCAAAAGCATGGAGTAGCTTGTAGAGCTACTTTACTAGCGGTTACATGAACAAATTTGGAGGATATCATAAATGGGACAAATTAAGTTAAACAATCAATTAGTCATGGGAAAACTAGATGAAGTCTCGCAAGCAGTAGAAGCCTTAATGATGAAAAAAGCATCAGATAAAGTTGGTGAAAACAGTTTGGAGTTTGTGTCAAAGTGGACAGTGCGTGAAGCTAAGATCAATGAAATGGTCTCTGCTTTTAAGAAGGCCCTCATCAAAAATGTCCAAGATACACGCTCCAATGTGAAGACCTTAAAAGAACAAGACGAAGCGATTGCTGCAAAATAAAGCAGGACACATTATTCGTTTTTGATATGAAGTGAAATGATAAATATAGACCTAAAGACTTATATAAGATTCGTGATTTATGGCTTTGATTTATTCCTTTTTCCTTCCAAAAATCTCGTTAAAAGGACACTTTTTCCTATTTGAGACTAAGTCTTTTCGCCTTATACTATAACAGGAAGCGAACGATAGAAATCAATAGAAAAAGTAGGTGCGCTTGCTAGATTCAATTGTTTCTTACGGAGTGTTTCGTAAGATGTCCAATAGAGGTGGATGACATGAATTTATCCGAGATGCTTCATCATTTGCATATGGGGATTGAAAACAAACGTGCGGAATTTGACGAAATGATCTCTCGGCTAAAGACAGCAAAAAGCAATATTCGTACAGAACAAGGTCTTGCACAGTCAGACATAACGGAAATTGAGAAGCCTGCTCTTGATTCGTCATGGAAGGGTAAAAGGGGAGCAGACTTTCATTGCCTTCGGAAAGAGGCCTTCAGTGCCATGCATCACATTGTGAACAATGAGTATGAACAATACATCACTGAAATTGACCAAAAAATCATGCACTTTGAATTGAAGAAAATGGAGCTTGCTGTCGCAAGTAACTTTGCGGGTAGAGCCCAGGATGTCATGGAAAAGGGCGAAGATTTTGCAATGGATGTAAAACAATTGATTGAACGGGGCTGGAAAGCTCTTTAATGAAATAAATGGGCAGCCGTCTATAGTGGACGGTTGTTTTTTCATGTTTCTCATCTTTTGTCACATCTAGCGCCGCCAATACTATCTCCATTACATGAAGCGTCGTGTGCATGATGGTGCATTGTTTGATCTGTACATGATGAAAATGATTCTGATCAGAAAAGGAAATTCTTCATTTGGTCTTAGGAATGATCTGATTAAAAGGATGAACAACAAGAGAATACAGCCGATAAAAAAGATAGTAAACATGTGATCTCTCCGCATAATTGCTTCTATACATGTGATACGATTAAAAAGAATAGAAGTTCCGATCACTTCTTCATAAAAGTATGGTTAAGTCTGTTATCATCACACATACAGAAAGAGAAGGATAATTTATAAATGATAAGGAAAAATATTTTTTTAGCTGTCGGCATTACACCGAATTCGCATTACACCGAGTCTTTCACCAGAAAGCTTTGGCAGGCTGGTAGAGGGGAATTCTTAGATTTTAGATCATAAATGTTCCACATGAAACATTTTACGACAAGTTTCACTATAACGAATCAATCAATCGACAATCACATACAGTGGTCTTGATCTGGATAGGTTTCAAATGTGATCATAAAAAGAGAATATAGTTTTTATGGTATTGAGAAAAGAAAGGAAGAGAGGATTATGTCAAATTTTTTTGGAATCGACCATGTTCAATTAGCTGCCCCAAAAGGTAGTGAAGAGAAAGCACGTTTGTTTTATGGCGAAATTTTAGGAATGGAAGAAATACCTAAGCCTAGTAATCTAGCTAAACGTGGAGGTGTCTGGTTTCAATGCGGCAATCATCAGCTTCACATTGGCATTCAGGATCAATTTCAAGCTGCAAAGAAAGCCCATCCGGCTTTTCTTGTAAAGAGTCTATCGGAATTAAAAGAGACATTAGTGAAACATCAAATTAGTATAAGAGAAGATGAGCCATTGGAAGGAGCGATCCGGTTCTACGTAGAAGATCCATTTGGAAATCGAATTGAATTCTTGCAGAGAATAGAATAGTAGACCGACATAAAAGGGGAAAATTAGACAATTTAGCTATTATCATTATTTTTATCATGGACTCTGTTCAATTATTACAACCTTTAATAATAATTATCGTTCATATGTTGTTGCAAATGACAGGCTCGTCGTACCTCCCATCGATGCAAGCATTTACTAAGGAACGGTTTGAAGAAAAAGATGGAAGTTGTGTTTTTCTTTCAAATCAACTCCCCTTTTACATCAAATACGTTTTTTACTAAATCAGAAACAGAAAATAATAAATGATTAATCCCTTTGATCGACAATTTTTTTCCCCATTTAAATAAAAGAGCTTGTAGACAAAATCTACAAGCTTTTGTTGTTCATTGATAAACGGGATAACCTGTTATTTTGATATCTTTCCCCAATTGTTCAATGGTGAGCTGATCAAGTTCAATCGCATCACTCATCAGGCTTATGCCTTCGCCTCCGAAAAAGGAAGGGGATTGTTGTCCCCCGATGAGTTTAGGTGCCATGTAGATGACAAGTTTATCAACGAGCTGCTGCTCTAAAAATGAAGCATTGACTTGTCCGCCGCCCTCAATCATCAGTGAGGAGATGTTCTTTTCTCCAAGCACCTGCAGTACGTCCTGTAAAAGCACTCGATGCTCTCCACCTGTCATAAAGACCTTTACGCCAGTAGCTTCTAGTGCTGCTCGTTTCTTCTCATCAGCTCGCTTCGTTGTAAAAATCCATGTAGGGGCAAGCTGATCGGTAACGACCTTTGCCGTTGGCGGTGTGGAGAGTGTAGAGTCTAAAATGACCCGTATCGGATGATGGCCATTTGGAATCCGAGCGGTTAAAGATGGATCATCATGAATAACGGTATTGGCACCGACCAAAATCGCATCATTGATACTGCGTATGTGGTGAGCGTCATAACGTGAAGCCTCTGATGTAATCCATTTGCTGTCAGAAGTAGCCGATGCAATTTTCCCATCTAGTGTGATGCCCGCTTTTAACGTCACGAAAGGCGTTTTCTTCGTAATAAAGTGATTAAACACTTCATTCATAAGGATGGATTCCTGCTCACATACACCTGTGATGACTTGAATGCCTGCCTCTTGTAAAATAGCGATTCCGCGACCAGCTACAAGTGGATTAGGGTCGAGTGCCGCAACCACAACAGTTTTGACACCGGCTTTTACAAGTGCTTCAGCACAAGGACCTGTGCGCCCATGGTGTGAACAAGGCTCTAGTGTCACATAAATCGTTGCCCCTTTTGCTTTTTCTCCAGCCATTCTAAGTGCATGAATTTCAGCGTGGGGTTCGCCGGCTTTCATATGAGCACCGACGCCCACAATCTCATTATTTCGCACAATCACAGCCCCGACAAGCGGATTCGGTGATGTCTGTCCTCTCATCGCCTGTGCATTTTCAAGGGCCAGCTTCATATATCGCTCATGATGTGGCAATTGTACGCACCTCTTGATCCGCTTTTATGTGACCTGAGCGGTTAATTTTTGTTTGCAAGTATTTTTCATTGAATTCTGAGACATCCCCCCAAAGCGGGATACGTCCAGAAAGTGAGAGGCCTGCATGACTGATGGCATCTGTTTTTTTCGGATTATTTGTAATGAGTCTCACTGGTTTTGTGCGCAATGTTTGAAGGACGGCGATCGCTTCTTCATATTGACGTGTATCATCCTCAAAGCCCAGCGCTTCATTTGCTTCCACTGTGTCATAACCATTTTCTTGAAGAATATAAGCCATGGCTTTGCTGAAAAGACCAATGCCGCGACCTTCATGGTTGGCTAAATAAAATAATGCACCAGCGCCATTTTCCTCAATCATGCGCATTGATTGTTTCAATTGGAACCCACAATCGCAACGTTTGCTCCCAAAAATATCGCCAGTATGGCAGATGGAGTGCATGCGAATGAATGCTTCGTCGGCATTTTCGAAATCTCCATATACAAGGACGCTAGATTGCTGGTGATCTGCAAGCTGTCGAGAAGAGAGGCTTTCAATGAGAGCTTCATCTGACAAAGCTTCTTTTCCCTCGTCCTTTAACCAAGAATACCATTTGAACATAACTGTTCTGCCGTCCAAGTTGATTG
Organism: Bacillus sp. NPDC093026; assembly: GCF_044754665.1. Classification (NCBI taxonomy): domain Bacteria; kingdom Bacillati; phylum Bacillota; class Bacilli; order Caryophanales; family Bacillaceae; genus Bacillus; species Bacillus sp. NPDC093026. The sequence continues at coordinate 146,187 of NZ_JBIVPN010000002.1, forward strand.
GCAGTTGAATAGGTCCAGTGATATATATATAACCATCATCTTGTTGTACTCGTTTGATTTTATCTTTTAAAATGGCTGTTTTCAGATCTGTCTGTTTGTCCATGTTCTGCACCTTCTTTTTTGTCTATTTCTTCAATCTGTAAACGAACGCGAATGCCAAATGGATCAACAAATTCGTTACTTTTTTCTATCGTTTCTACGTGAATGCCTGCTTCTGTCAGACGCTCTACGACGGATTGTCTGTCTGTTTCTTGTGGAAAAATGAGCGTATAGCTTCTAATTCCTGAAAAACTTGGATTAATGGCTCCTTTTCTTCCGCCTCCCCATGCATTAAAGGCAAGGTGGTGATGATACACACCATATGCGATAAATAGACTCGCTGGCGGAGCCATTCGGATATAAAAACCGAGCGTGTCCACATAAAATGAATTGGCTTCCTCTGGATTGAGATGGAAGTGCAAATGTCCCATGACTGTGCCAGCGGGGAGTCCTTCCCATGTGGAATCGGCTGCTTCTTGCATGAGACCATCTCCATCAAGCGGTGCATTTCCGCCACCTTTCAGTTCTCCATTTTCGCCTACCCAAATATCCTTAGGGCGGTCAGCATATATTTCAACACCAATGCCGTCAGGGTCACTTAAATAAATGGCTTCACTGAAATAGTGATCGCTTGCTCCAATTAAAGGATAGCCTTTTTTGATCACATGTGCCAGCCATGTGCCTAGGTTTTTTCTGGCAGGTAATAAAATAGCAAAATGATAAAGCCCTGGCTCATGATCAGGCTTTTTCTTCAAATGCACGTCTTCTTTTAGGAGGAGAATAGGTTCCTTTGCATTGTTTCCAAGTGTGATAGTTGAATCTGTTTGTTCTAATAACGTGAATCCTAAAATGTCTGTATAAAAAGGCAAGGAACGCTCAAAGTTGGAAACATGTAATTCTGTTAAACCTAATGTTAACTCCTCAATCATATTCAAGCTCGCTCATCTCCCTCATGTGATATGCATTGGCATGTTTAAATGTTTTTAAATAGCTATTGTAAATTTATACCTTGTTACTTTTAGTAACTAAACTATATAATAGTTAGTGACTTATTTCAAGTAATTAATTGTGTTATAATGAAAAAAAGTGGAGAAAAGCAGGAGGGAGTAAGAAATGCTTCAAGTAGACAGATGCCCAATTACAGATGCTATGGAGATTCTAGGGAAGAAATGGGTGATTCTGATCATCAATCAGCTTCTAACAGGACCCAAACGGTTTTGCCAGTTGGAAAACGAAATGAAAATTAGCGGACGACTATTATCCGAAAGGCTGAAGGATTTAGAAGCTGAAGGACTCGTTGAGAAAAAAGTATACCCAGTCATTCCGGTGCGGATTGAGTATGAATTAACGGAGCAAGGAAAGAAAGTTGAACCTGTCATCCGAGAAATGTATTCATGGTCTGTGGAGAGGCAAAAGAGCAGAAAAGGCGAACACTTGCCTTCTTAATCAATTTCGATCAGTATGACTGATCGAAATTTTTTTGTGCGATGTTCCAACATTCTAAATCAATTTTTCCATGAATTATGATTGGACAGATTGCTTAAAAACAATGTGCGTATCAAATCATCAGCGAAATACAGACATCTTTGCCGCTTTGGATGCAAAGGTTTAATTTTCAGCGTGTAGACAGAACATCGCACTGTTTTTTTCGGTTCATTCCATTCTGTCACATATTTTTGACAAAGTAGTCAAATAACTGACACAATACCATCCAATTTTTAGGTAAAATTTACTTTATTTTTGAATCGTATGGGTGTAAAGTACAGGTATAAATAACTAACCGAATGAAAAACAAGAGTAAAATTTCACTAGGAGCACCATTTCAGATGCACTCTTATTTGTGAAACATTGAACAAACAGTGAACTTATTGTGAAATGGTGAACATAGTGATTCCGAATCATTCGGCATATGAAAGTAAGGGAGGATGTAAAGCTGTGAGTGAGTTGTTTTTAGCAAGATTTCAATTTGCCTCAACGACATTATTTCATTTTATTTTTGTTCCTATATCTATAGGGTTGGTCTTTATCGTTGCATTGATGCAGACCCTCTATGTTGTAAAGAAAAAAGACATTTATAAAAAAATGGCGAAATTCTGGGGACACCTTTTCTTGATCAACTTTGCAGTAGGTGTGGTCACAGGGATACTGCAAGAATTTCAATTTGGAATGAACTGGTCTGATTACTCACGGTTTGTCGGTGATGTATTTGGTGCACCGCTTGCTATTGAGGCACTACTAGCCTTCTTTCTAGAGTCTACATTTATTGGGCTTTGGATTTTTGGTTGGGATCGTTTGCCGAAGAAAATTCATTTATTGTGCATTTGGCTTGTTTCCCTTGGTACGATCTTTTCAGCGTTTTGGATTTTATTAGCTAACTCATTTATGCAGGAGCCGGTCGGATTTGTCATTAAAAATGGCCGTGCAGAAATGAATGACTTTGGGGCACTTGTCACCAATCCGCAGCTCTGGGTAGAATTTCCGCACGTACTGTTCGGTGCACTTGCTACAGGCGCCTTCTTTATTGCGGGTGTTAGTGCGTATAAAATGATCAAAAAACAAGAAGTAGCCTTTTTCAAAAAATCATTCCAGCTTGCAATGGTTCTTGCTTTAATTTCTGGCTTAGGTGTTGCGTTCTCTGGACATGATCAAGCAAAGCATTTGATGAAATCACAGCCGATGAAGATGGCAGCAAGTGAAGCCCTTTGGAAGGATAGCGGGGATCCAGCTGCATGGACACTATTTGCCAATATTGACACAGATAAGAAAGAAAACTCTGGAGAAATCAATATTCCTTTTGCGTTAAGTTATCTGGCTTATCAGAAATTCAGTGGAGATGTTCCAGGAATGCTGTCACTTCAAAAGGAATATGAAGCAAAGTATGGTCCAGGAGATTATATTCCACCAGTGAAAACGACGTTTTGGAGCTTTAGAATCATGGTAGGTTCAGGTATGCTCATGATTTTTGCCAGTATGTTTGGATTGTACTTGAGTTTTAGAAAGAAACTTGAATCAAACAAATGGTATTTACGTTTCATGGTTTGGATGATAGCTTTCCCATTTATTGCGAATGCAGCAGGCTGGATTATGACGGAAATTGGGCGTCAGCCGTGGACTGTTTTCGGCATGATGACAACGGCACAATCAATCTCGCCAAACGTTTCATATGGCATGCTTCTCTTCTCAGTCATTAGCTTTACGACTATTTATCTGATTCTTGCAATTGTGCTGGCGTACTTGTTTGTTCGTGAAATTAAAAAAGGTGCACATTCTGAAGATGACAAACATCTAAAGGATGAAACGGACCTATCTACAGATCCATTTGATGGAGGCGCATATCATGGCATATCTTAATGAGATTTGGTTTATGCTTGTCGCAGTGTTGTTTGTTGGGTTTTTCTTTTTAGAAGGATTTGATTTCGGTGTAGGTATGTCCATGCAGCTACTTGGTCAAAACGCACATGAGCGCCGTATTTTAATCAATACCATCGGACCATTTTGGGATGCAAATGAGGTCTGGCTCATTACAGCAGGCGGGGCGATTTTCGCTGCATTTCCTCACTGGTATGCCACGATGTTTAGTGGGTACTATATTCCGTTTACCGTTCTTTTGTTAGCACTCATAGGGCGAGGGGTCGCCTTTGAGTTTCGAGGAAAGGTTGAGAAAGCCTCTTGGACCAAAACTTGGGACTGGGTGATCTTCTTTGGTAGCCTGCTTCCGCCATTTTTACTAGGTGTTTTATTTACAAGCATTTTACGCGGAATGCCGATTGATCAAAGCATGAATATGTACGCTGGTTTTACAGACTTTGTGAATCTCTATTCGTTGATTGGCGGCGTGACGGTCACAGTCCTATGCCTCCTGCACGGATTGATTTTCGTTACGCTTCGAACAGAAGGGGATTTAAAACAGCGTGCAAGAAGGCTCGGTCAGCGTGTATTGCTGATTGCACTGCCACTCCTCGTCTTATTTGTCGGTGTGTCGATCATGGAAACCGATATTTATACAGTGCGCCCGATCATCACCATTCCTTTAACTGTGCTGATTGTGGTCTGTTATGTAGCCGCATTTGCGTTCATGAAAAAAGAGCGTGATGGATGGACATTCTTGTTCACAGGATCAGGCATCATGGTCACAGTAACGATGCTCTTTGCCGCATTGTTCCCGCGCGTGATGATTAGTTCAATCGATCATGCGTTTGACCTAACGATTCAAAACGCTGCATCAGGTTCTTATTCACTGACGGTGATGACGATTGTGACCATTTCTTTGCTGCCTTTTGTGCTTGGGTATCAAATATGGAGCTATTACGTCTTCCGTAAGCGTGTAAGCGGTAAGGAGCCAATGACGTACTAATGGATAAACGTTTGCTTCAATTAAAAGGAATGAGAGGGCTACTTGCCCTCTTAGGTATTGTGTCGCTCATCCAAGCAGCAAGCATCATCTTTCAAGCACAGTGGCTGGCACATGCTATTACAACGCTGTTTGACGGAAAAAGCCTCACGCAGGCTACTCCCTATGTTTTGCTGTTCCTTGCTGCCTTTGCGGTGCGACATTGCTTAACCTTGATTCGAGAAAAAGTCATGTTTGTCTATTCCTCTCGAATTGGTGCAGACGTGCGGAAACAGCTTCTGGACCAACTATTCCGTTTAGGTCCGGGCTTCGCAAAGAAAAAAGGAACAGGAAAACTTGTGACATTAGCAATGGAGGGGATCGCTCAGTATCGTCAGTACTTACAACTGTTTTTGCCTAAAATGGTGAATATGGCAGTCATTCCGGTCATGGTGCTCATCTATATATGGATATTAGATGAGACATCTGCCGTTATTTTGATCGTGACGTTGCCGATTTTAATAGTTTTTATGATTTTGCTTGGACTTGTAGCCCAGCGAAAAGCGGTCAAACAGTGGAGTTCGTATGAGAAATTATCCAATCATTTTACTGATTCACTCCGTGGTCTGGAAACGCTTCGTTACTTAGGTATCAGCAAAAAACATTCCCGCAATATTGCGGAGGTGTCGAAGCGATATCGAAAGGCGACCATGAGCACGTTGAAAGTGGCATTTCTTTCATCATTTGCACTTGATTTCTTTTCGATGTTATCCATTGCTACCGTCGCTGTGTTCCTTGGCTTACGGTTAATTGACGGTGATCTTCTGTTATTGCCGGCTTTGACAACGTTAATGCTTGCACCTGAATATTTCTTACCAGTACGAGAGGTTGGGAATGACTATCATGCGACCTTAAATGGAAAAGAAGCGAATGAAGCCATCCAGGTCATTTTAGATGAGAAGGGCTTTCGGACGCAGGATACACAATCAATACAGCTCAATCGGTGGACAGACCAAGACGTGCTGTCACTACAAGATATTTGTGTCTTGCATGAAAAAAATGCTCCTTATTCGATTCAAGATGTAGACATTACTGTTAAAGGAAAGAAAAAGATTGGCATCATTGGTGCAAGTGGTGCGGGTAAATCGACGTTAACAGATGTTCTTGGTGGCTTTGTAGAGCCGTCTGCTGGTCAAATGATGATAAACGGTCAGCCACTTTATCATCTGCAGATGAATTCGTGGCAAAAGGAAGTCGTCTATATGCCGCAGCATCCTTATTTGTTTCACACTACTTTAAAGGAAAACATCCGTTTTTATGAACCGAATGCAACAGATGAAGAGGTGGAAAGAGCTGCTGAAGAGGCAGGTTTATCACAGTTAGTGGCCCAGCTTCCAAACGGTTTTGATGAGGTGATTGGAGAACAGGGGAGAGGGCTAAGTGGCGGGCAGGCGCAACGAATTGCACTCGCTCGAACCGTTCTATGTCAGCGTTCAATTATGCTTTTAGATGAACCAACTGCTCACCTCGACATTGAGACAGAGTATGAGTTGAAGAAAACCATGCTTCCGTTATTTGAAGACAAGCTGGTGTTTCTTGCGACACATCGGCTTCATTGGATGACAGATATGGATGAGATCATTGTCATGGATCAAGGAACAATTGCGGAGATGGGGACGCATGAGTCATTAATGAAAAGAAAAGGTGTGTACTATCAATTGGTACAGGAGCAAATGGGGGCGGTTACGTGATCAGTAAAGGTTGGTTTATACCGTATATCAAGGAGAATCAAAAGTTGTTTGCCTTGGTGATTTTTTTAGGAGCTGTTGCTGAGTTCTCCGCTTCCATGCTGATGTATACCTCGGGGTTTCTCATATCAAAAGCGGCGACAAGACCTGAGAATATTTTAATGGTATACGTGCCGATTGTGGCAGTGCGGACATTTGGAATCTCGCGTTCCGCAGCTCGTTATGCGGAGAAGCTTGCGAGCCATCAATTGATTTTAACCATGATTGAAAAAATGCGAGTACGCTTGTATGACATGGCTGAACGAAGTGCCAAACAGAAAAGGCTTGGAACAGGTGAAATGCTTGGGCTTTTGTCAGAAGATGTAGAGCGATTGCAGGATGCTTATTTAAAAACAATCTTTCCGTCCATTGGCGCATTGCTTTTATATGCTGCATCAATTGGTGCACTAGGACGATTTTCATGGTCATTTGCTGGTTTGATGCTGCTCTATATGGCACTTTTGGTGTTTGTCTTCCCATACATCACAGTACTTGTCAATCGGGCAAGGCAAATCCAAATGAAAAAAGGCAGAAATGAACTGTACAGTCATTTAACGGATGCTGTTATGGGTGTTAGTGATTGGTTGTTTAGCGGCAGACAAAAAGATTTTGTTGAAGGCTATGAACAGAAAGAGGCACAATTGTTAAAACTTGAAGCAGCAAAACAGCGGTTTATCCGTTTGCGTCAATTTCTTGTGCAGCTTGTCGTTGGAGGAGCTGTCGTGATGGTGGTTTATTGGAGCGGCTCGGTCGTACAGTCAGGATCTATGTCGCACACACTGATTGCAGCCTTTGTGCTTGTGCTGTTTCCGTTAACGGAAGCATTTATGCCCCTATCCGATGCAGCAGGTGAAATTCCTGTTTATCAGCATGCTGTGAGCCGATTAACTCAATACGAGAAGCAGTCGTTTGAAGGGTCTTTTGACAAGGTTGCACTGAATCAGTCAACTGTTCCTGATGATCAAATGGTCTGTTTTAATCAAGTGTTCTTTGGCTATGACGAGCAGAACCAAGTGCTTCAGGGGTTGTCATTTTCGCTCAAGCAAGGTGAAGCACTCGCCCTCTTAGGAAAAAGCGGCGCAGGAAAGTCAACGGTATTAAAATTATTAGAAGGTGCTGTCCTTCCAAATCAAGGATTTGTGAGCATTCAAGGAATGCCGGTGCAGCGTATTCAAGAACATATATCAGATTATGTGTCTGTTCTCAATCAACAGCCATATTTATTTGATACTTCTGTTTTGAATAATATTCGACTAGGCTCACCAGAAGCGACAGAGGAGCAGGTGAAAGAAGCGGCTAGACAGGTGCAACTTCACGATAAAATTGAGTCGCTTCCAGAAAGTTATCAAACAGGCGTACAAGAGACAGGGGTTCGTTTCTCAGGTGGGGAAAGGCAGCGTATTGCGCTGGCTCGTATCTTGTTGCAAAATACGCCGATTGTCGTATTGGATGAACCAACTGTTGGACTTGATCCTCGTACGGAACGTGATTTGCTTAAAACGATATTCCATGTTTTAAAAGGGAAAACGGTGATTTGGATCACTCATCACCTGACAGGCTGTGAAGCATGTGATCAGATCATGTTTATTGAAAATGGACAAATCGAAATGAAGGGACATCACCAAGAATTACTCAAGGAAAGCCCGCGTTATCAAAGGTTGTATCAAATGGATCGTCCGTTTTCTACCATTTAAATAAATGAGAAGAGCGTTCGGACAGGTGATCTGCCCGAACGTTTTGTATGGTTTATGGGTTTATTTTTCCAACACCAGTATTTGATAAAACTTCTGATTTGACATTGTTCACGTTAAGCAAAGAGTAGCTATAAGGAAGATTGTACGTACCTGTTGAAGACGTTGGTAGACTGCCTGTGCTGTTAATATAGGAGTTGTTGATAACATGCCATGTTCCAACTTGACGGCTGTCCCAGCTACCAATGGCATTATTCGTATTTTCAAATACGTTGTGCTCAATTCTCATCTTTGCGCCCATACGAGAGTTAATGGCTGTTGTTTGGATGCCTTTATAATAGTTGTTATACAAATGACCTTCTCCGTAACGCATGGATGGTACACGAGAGTTCAAGTTTTCAAAGCGATTGTTGTGGAAGGTGATTTTACGGTTGTAGTTGTCGTTATCAGAGCTACCCATGAGCATTGTTTTCCAGCTATCATGCACATAGTTCCAAGAAAAAGTAATGTAATCAGAGTCATTTTTGACGTCAAATAAGCCGTCGTAGTCATCCTTATCAGAGTTTAAGGTGTTATACAGTTCATTATGATCTACCCACACGTTTTTAGAACCGCCTTCGATTCCGATAGCATCCTTATCGCCAATTTTGCTGTGATGGATTTTGAGGTTACGGATGATCACATTATTCGCTCGCCATATCTTAATGCCAATTCCGTTAAATTCGCCTTTCGTGCCTTTACCGACGATGGAGACATTGTTTGTATCTTTGACATCAATTTTATTTGCAGATGTATTAGAAGGGGTAATCGTCCCGTCTACAATGATTTTTAATTTTTCATTTGTACCTTTACTTTTAAGGGCGGCTAATAGTTCATTTCCGGTTTTTACTGTCACTGTTTTACCGCCTTCACCGCCTGTTGTGCCGCCATTCAACGTGGAGAATCCTTGCTGATTAAAATTGGCCATAATAGAAGGACTTTCTGGATATTTGGCTGCCGCTTTTGCCTCCCCATTTGGTGCAAATAATGAAGTCACGAGACCAACCGCTAACACACCAGCTAACATTGGAACTTTTTTCTTCAAAATCAACCTCTCCATTCTATATCGATTTAATGTAAACGTTTCCAAAATAAGCTGCGATTCAAACGCTCCTCCTTCTTTCGCCGGCATCGCCTCATTCGGAATGTAGGAAGAGCATAGCACGCGAAAAGGTATCATCGGCTAAGAATTGGCGCAGTGTATTCCGGGATTTTCTAGGAAACTAAGGCGATGATTATTTCATTTTCATCTAAATGAGACAAGGACCATTGACGATAGGTATTGGGATGACATCATGATTATGGGGGAGAGGCTATCCGTTTCATAGAAAATCAAGATGATTACGAAAACATCATTTTGTTAGAGACGAAGGAATGTCATAATCATTACATAAGAAAAAAATGGATGTAAAACGAACCAATGACCGGATCAACAGGGAGAAAAGGAGACATTTTAAAAAATAGAGCCTATTTTGAACGATGTCGTCATCCATGTCGTCTCATGAATAAGAGAAGAAGAGGAAGGAGGGACGTGTTTGGAGCAGACAGAAGAGACATTATTGATTCAGCGGGCAAAACAGGGAGATGATGCCGCATTTACAGCCCTTTATCGGCAACACTATTCCTTTCTTTACCGGTATATGATGAAGCTCACCCTTCAACAAGAGCTGGCAGAAGAAATCATGCAAGAGACGATGCTGAAAGCGTACATGAAACTTTCTTCATTTAGAGGAGATTCCTTATTTTCAACATGGCTCATCTCCATTGCATCGAGACAATTTTTAGATCACCAAAAGAAAAGAAAACGTGAACAAATGAGAGAAGGGAAGGCAAATCAAGAAGCCATACGCCGCTTCAAATGGGACGTTCAGCAAAAGGGACACACATGGCATGAGATGTGGGATGCTTTAAATGAATTGAAGGCTCAGGAGAGGGCACCGATTATTCTACATTATTATTATGGCTTTACTTACCCAGAAATCGCTTCAATGCTCGGTATGAGAGAAGGCACTGTGAAGTCGAGAGTTCATCATGGATTAAAGAAAATTCGAAAGGAGTGGTTCTTATGAAGGAAGATCGTTTTACCGAACGTTTAAAAGAAGAGTTACAGCAGCTAGATGAACAAATTGAAGTGGAAAAGCCAAGTGAGCAGGCTGTCATGATGATGCTAAAGCAGGCAAAGGAAAAAGAAAAAAGACGTTTTAAACAAGAAATGCTGGCGTACGTTCTCATCAGTCTCACCATTCTGGCACTTTTTGCGGCTGCCATCACCCATTTGCCTATTATTTTAATTCTTCTCCAAGTGGTGAGCGTCCCGCTTTGTGTAGTAGTAGGCATTAAGGAATATCAACACATTAAAGGAGGGTCTTCCTTATGAGTCAGACGGAAATGATCATCTTATTGTGCGCATTGCCGTTATTATTTGCACAGGGATTTCTTTTGTTTATGGATGCCAAAAAAAGAGGGCGTTATAAGTGGTTCTGGGGCATTGTTGGTTTAATTAACTTCCCATCGTCTTCAATTTTATATTGGCTTTGTGTCGTATTACCTGATCGAAAAAGAGGCGAGAATCTCCGAAAGGATTGAACGCGTACCATCAAACTTTTGACCCTTTTTTCGTTTTGAAATCATCTAGAAATAATAGATGGTTCATCAATATGTCAAAGATGGCGGGATACAGGAAGTCCAATTGATCATTTCTAGCACAATAGTCATTCCTTGAGCGGTTATTTTTAAAGACAATAGTTGCTGCTGCTTGATCCATCTCAATTCGGCATCATTTTCATCTGTTATCAATATTGATCATATTTTACAAATGATGTTAAATTAGTCTCAATATGCGTTAGAAAATCTAACAATCAAATGTGTGAAGTTATCTACAAGGAGGCAAATGAGACATGTTGACCTTAGATCGAGCAGCACAAACAGCTCAAAGCTATATCCACCGCGTTTTAGAGGATGTGGAAAAAAGGAATCCAGGAGAGGAAGAATTCCTGCAAGCTGTCAAAGAAATTCTGGATTCACTCGTCCCCGTTTTTGCGAAGCATCCAGAGTATGAAAAACTAGCGATATTAGAAAGGTTAGTTGAGCCAGAGCGGCTTGTCGTTTTTCGTGTGCCATGGGTAGACGATGCAGGCAAAGTACAAGTGAACAGAGGATTTAGGGTTCAATTTAATAGTGCCATCGGTCCTTATAAAGGAGGCATTCGGTTTCATCCATCTGTTAATGCGAGTATCATTAAATTTTTAGGATTTGAACAAATTTTTAAAAATGCACTGACAGGTTTACCCATTGGGGGAGGGAAAGGCGGAGCTGATTTTGACCCGAAAGGAAAGTCTGACGGGGAAATCATGCGTTTTGTCCAAAGCTTTATGAGTGAGCTTAGTCGATATATTGGACCTGATCAAGATGTTCCAGCAGGGGATATTGGAGTAGGCGCACGCGAGATTGGTTATATGTTCGGTCAATACAAAAAAATGCGAGGTGCTTATGAAGCTGGTGTTCTCACAGGGAAAAGTCCTGGGGTTGGCGGCAGTTTAGTGAGAAAAGAGGCGACAGGATACGGACTTGTCTACTTTATGGAGGAAATGTTGAAATCTCATGAACTGCAATTTGAAGGTCGATCAGTTGTCGTTTCAGGCTCGGGAAATGTCTCCATTTATGCAATGGAAAAGGTGATGGAGCTAGGTGGAAAGGTTGTCGCTTGCAGTGATTCAAGTGGTTGTATTTATGACCCTAAAGGCATTTCACTTGATACAGTCAAGCGGCTGAAAGAAGTCGACAATAAGCGAATTCAAGTATACACAGATGTTCATCCGCATGCTGAATTTATTGAAGATTATGAACAAATTTGGTCAATTCCATGTGACATTGCACTGCCGTGTGCCACCCAAAATGAGATATCAGAGACGCATGCGAAGCAACTTGTGGCAAATGGCGTGTTGGCTGTGGGAGAAGGTGCAAATATGCCATCAACCCTTAAGGCAGTGAAAGTATTTGAGGAACACGGCATTCTGTTTGCACCAGCAAAAGCAGCAAACGCTGGCGGAGTGGGCGTTTCTGCATTAGAGATGGCACAAAACAGTGCGAAGATGTCGTGGACATTTGAGGAAGTAGATCGTCAGTTGAAACAAATGATGCAATCCATTTACCGACATTGTATCAAGACAGCAGATGAATACGGACACTCCGGGAACTTAATTGTAGGAGCGAATATTGCAGGATTTCGTAAAGTAGCAGATGCAATGATCGCACAAGGTGTTATATAACTCCTGCTCCCTCTGCATCTGTTTATTTCATGACAAGATTGGGAATAGTCTTGTATGAATGACAATAAGGAGGCACAGGAGATCATGAAAAAATGGCTGAAACAAATTGTCAAATGGGCACCAGTTATATATCCATTGTTGAGAAAAATATATAAAGAACGGAAAACATCAAAAAGTCGGAACGTCACAGCCGGATAATCCGGCTTTTTTTTTTTGGAGTTCAGTGTTTGATACAAAAGAAAGAAAACATCACTACATATGCATGGGGTTGGACCGCTTACATGCTCTCTTTCTTTTCAGTAGAAAAAACGAATGTTTGAAAGACATAAAGGTATAAAGCTATCCGCGTAAAAAGTTTTTTCGGATGTTCCTTTACAGGCAATCTCAATTAAATCACATGCACTTGAGCATTTAAGCATGCGGCAGGTACACATAAAAAAAGCGCGTCATGTATACTTTGTTAATCACCTCATAAATAAGGGCGAATACACTAAGGTGTATCGTCTTTTTTTATGACTTCCATTGTGCGATGAAGAGGGAGATTAATAGATCATTGGTTACGTTTATTAGTATAAATAGAGCCTTTTGTCATATAAATAAGTTGGTCATTTTTATTTCTTTTCAGTAGAATATGGATAATGAAGAGAACCTGCAAGCGCATACAACTTAACCAGTCAAGGCAGATTCTCCATCCTCAAATAAGGAGGTCGATCCTATGTTGAGTAAAAGGCTGGCTCACATATTAAGTCAGCTCATGGCAACTGAAACCCCTCTGTCGAGCTCTGTCCTTTCTGTCAGCCTGCAAGTGACAAGCCGCACCATTCGAACCGACATCAAGGAATTAAATGAACGTCTAGCCCCTTATCATGCTGCTGTATTAGCTGTTAAAGGAGCTGGGTATGAGCTGTTAATCAAAGATGAGAATGCTTTTCGCCGTTTTATGAAGGAGGAGGTCGAGCAGGAAGAGCCTCTAGCCGTCCTGCCGGAAGAGCGTGTTCTGTTTATTTTAAAAAAGCTTCTCTTAGCTGAGCAATATGTGAAGCTAGAAGATTTACAGGAGCATCTGTTTATTAGTAAATCGACGATGAGTAACGATATGAAGTCGGTCAAACGTAAACTTGAGCCATTTGAGTTAACGCTCGAAGCAAAACCGAATAAAGGCTACCGGATTCAAGGTTCAGAGATGAAAATCCGCTATTGTATGTCAGAATATTTATTCAATGAGCGCCGATCCTACCAAACTATAATAAGCACAGCTGTGACTATTTTGCCAAAACACGAGTTAGAGTTAATTCAGAAAACGGTGATTGATTATATAAACGAGGAGAGAATGAATCTATCGGATATATGCATGAATAATTTGATTGTCCACGTGGCCATTGCCTGTAAACGAATTAGACACGGAAATTATGTATCTGTTCTTCCAGAGGAAATTAAAGAGATTCCCCGTGCAAAGGAATACGAGGTAGCAAAGAAAATGGTGGAGCGTCTTGAAGGTTTGCTAGATGTCTTATTTCCACAAGAGGAGATTGTATATATCGCCATTCATTTGCTTGGAACGGCAAAAATGGTGCAATCTTTTTCAACGAGTGGGCAAAAGCAAATTGTGGATGATGACACGAGCCGCCTTGTCCAGAAAATGCTGGCGGCTATTGATCAAAAGCTGCAACTTGATTTAGCGGATGATGCGGAATTAATGATCGGATTAAGCCTACACTTAAAACCGGCGATGAACCGCTGTAAATACGGAATGAACTTAAGAAATCCTATGCTGGATGAGATTAAGGCAGGGTTTCCAATAGCTTTTGAAGCAGGAATTGTCGCAAGCAAAATCATTGAAGAACAGACAGGACTGCCAATTCATGAGAATGAGATTGGATATATGGCGTTACATTTTGGTGCTGCCTTAGAGCGGAGAAAGATGGAGATTCCGCCAAAGCGTTGTCTCATTGTATGTGCATCGGGTGCAGGTAGTGCGCGGCTCTTGCAAGACCGTTTGCGGTCACAATTTGGGTCAAAACTGACCATCTTAGGAACGGCAGAGCTTTATTCACTTCCTCATGTCTCCTTACATGCGCTGGATTTGATGATTAGCACCGTACCTATTCAGTTGGAGTTACCTATTCCGGTAATCCAAGTGAATACCATATTGGGAGGCAGTGACTTTCAGAAAATTGAAGAAGCCCTTACGAGTGAAACAAGGGTGACATTGGCATCACAATATATAAAAAAGGAATTAGTCTTTACAAAACGTGCATTTCAAACAAAGGAAGAAGTCATCATCTTTCTCACCAAAAAAGTAATTGATATGGGTTTGGCGCCAGTCGATCTGACACAATCCGTCTTGGAAAGAGAGCAGGCAGCGCCTACCTCTTTTGGTCATGATACAGCAATCCCACACCCCATGACACCAATGACAGAAGAGACATGTTGGGCAATATGTACATTAGAAAAACCAATCGCTTGGGGTGACAAAAAAGTCCAATTTGTCTGCCTACTTTGTGTAGAAAAAGAGAACGCCAACGATTTAAAGGGAATGTACCGACTGCTAGGAGAGCTTGTGCACAATGTCAAATTAATTCATCACCTAATCGCCTGTGATACGTTTGAAGACATGCTAGATGTAATGTTTAAAAAGCTTCCTTCGTACAAGAACTAACGTTGTGATATTAACTTTTTCCGCTTCCTATAGGAAAAAGTATAGGTGTTTATGAAAGCGATTTCATAATATGATGAATGTGTAAAGAAAAACTTCAAATTTCTAAAAGGGGGCGTTTACTCATGAACATCTTATTGGTTTGCGCAGCAGGTATGTCCACAAGTTTACTGGTCACAAAAATGGAGAAAAGCGCACAAGAACAAGGAAAAGACTATCGGATATGGGCGGTATCTGGAGATGCTGCAAAAAGTCATATTGATCAAGCAGATGTGCTTTTATTGGGACCTCAGGTTCGATATTTGTTACCACAAATGAAAAAGCTTGGAGAGGAAAAAGGCATTCCGGTGGACGTCATTAATACAGTGCATTATGGCGTATGTAATGGCGCTGAGGTTTTGAAATCTGCTGAACAGTTAGTGAACGGATAAAGGGGGCGAAAGGGATGAATGGGTTCAACCGATTTTTAGAAGAGAAGGTCATGCCGTTTGCAGGGAAGATTGCCGCTCAAAGACATTTACAAGCATTGCGTGACGGAATTGTTTTAACCATGCCTCTCATTATTGTCGGTTCACTGTTTCTCATTTTAGCCAACCTTCCAATCCCAGGATATAGCGATTTTATGGCAAGTATCTTTGGAGCCGAATGGGCCACGAAACTATCCTATCCTGTCAATGCAACCTTTGATATTATGGCACTTGTTGCGACCTTTGGGATTGCCTACAGGCTTGCTGAAAAGTATGGTGTTGATGCGCTATCTTCTGGTGCTATCGCAGTCGCCGCCTTTTTATTGGCAACACCATTTCAAGTGCCTTTTACACCTGAAGGATCGACAGAAGCGATTTTAGTGAATGGCGGGATTCCTGTTACATTAATGGGCAGTAAAGGGTTGTTCGTCGCCATGATTATTGCCATGCTTTCAACAGAGGTCTACCGCTTTATTGTCCAGCGGAACATCGTCATTAAAATGCCTGATGGTGTACCGCCAGCAGTGAGTAAATCGTTTATCGCACTTATTCCAGGTTTTGTGGTTATCACCTTGATCTGGGTTGCGAGACTTATAATTGAGATGTCACCTTTTGAGAGTATTCATCACATCATCACCGTCTTAATTGGTACGCCGCTTTCCATTCTCGGTGGAAGCTTAGGCGGCAGTATCGTGGCCATGGGTGTGCAAATGCTTCTCTGGGCTTGTGGGATCCATGGGGCAACGATTGTCGGCGGCGTCATGGGACCGATTTGGCTTGGTGCAATGGATGAGAACCGCCTTGCGTTTCAAGCAGGAGAAATGCTGCCGAATATTTTCACAGCACAGTTCTTTGAAATTTTCATCAACGTTGGCGGAAGCGGAGCGACACTTGCCTTAGTACTGACCATGATTTTACGTGCAAGAAGTAAGCAAATGAAACAACTTGGTAGGCTAGCGATTGGACCAGCGATTTTTAACATCAACGAACCGATCATTTTTGGAATGCCGATTGTCATGAACCCAATGCTCTTGATTCCGTTTATTCTTACGCCAGTCATGATGATCATCACGACATATATCGGGATGAGCACAGGGCTTGTGGCGAAGCCGGCTGGAATCGCCGTTCCGTGGACAATGCCGCCAATTATTTCAGGCTATCTCGCAACGGGCGGAAAAGTCTCCGGTGCTGTCATGCAGTTGATCAATTTGGCGTTGTCATTTGCACTATACTACCCGTTCTTTAGAATGTGGGATAAGCAAAAATTGAAAGAAGAAAATGAACTAGAAACAAAAGCTTCGACTGATGAACATATAGTCAGTCTGTAATGGAGGGAACAAGGAGGATGCGACCGATGGAAATGGAACAAATTGTGTTTCAACTCATCTTGCACGGTGGAAATGGCAGAAGCTTGGCAATGGAGGCCATGACATGTGCAAAAAAGGGGTGCTTCGATGAAGCGAAACAAAAATTGCGGGAGGCACAAGACGCGTTAAATGAGGCGCATCACGCACAAACAGAGCTGATCCAAGGAGAAATCAGAGGAGAAAAGACCGACATCAGTCTCTTAATGATTCATGCCCAAGATCATCTCATGAACGCAATGACTGTCAAGGAGCTTGCAGCAGAAATCATAGAGCTCTATGAGAAAATGAAGCAATTCGGAGGTGTCAATTCATGAAAGACGGTATTAAAATTGTTACGATCGGTGGCGGATCAAGCTATACGCCGGAGCTGGTAGAAGGGTTTATCAAACGATATCATGAATTGCCTGTGAAGGAATTATGGCTTGTTGACATTCAAGCAGGTGAAGAAAAATTAAACATCGTGGGCGCACTCGCCAAGCGTATGGTTGAAAAAGCTGGACTGCCGATTGATATCCACCTCACCCTCGATCGCCGTGCAGCCTTAAAGGATGCTGATTTTGTCACAACACAATTTCGTGTGGGTCTGCTGGAAGCCCGTGCGAAAGATGAGAGAATTCCACTCAAATACGGCGTAATTGGTCAGGAGACAAATGGACCAGGAGGTTTATTGAAAGGCTTGCGGACAATACCAGTCATTTTAGATATCGTGAAAGATATGGAAGAGCTTTGTCCAGATGCATGGCTTGTGAATTTTACAAATCCAGCGGGTATGGTCACAGAAGCTGTTTTACGCTATACTCATTTGAAAAAAGTGGTCGGATTATGTAATGTACCGATTGGGATGAAAATGGGGATTGCCAAGGCGCTTGATGTAGATGTGGAACGCATTGAAGTGCAGTTTGCCGGTCTCAATCACATGGTTTATGGATTAGATGTGTATTTAGATGGTGTCAGTATTATGGATCAGGTGCTAGATGAATTAGGAAACCCAAATAGCCAGTGGTCGATGAAAAACATTGAAGCGAAAAACTGGGAGCCTTCTTTTGTCAAAGGGCTAGGAGTCATTCCTTGTCCGTATCACCGCTATTACTATAAAACAAAAGATATGCTGGAAGAAGAACAGAGGGCGGCACAAGAAAAAGGAACAAGGGCAGAGGTTGTGCAGCAAGTCGAGCAAGAGTTGTTTGAACTGTATAAAGATCCGGATTTAACCATTAAACCACCACAACTTGAAAAAAGAGGCGGGGCTTATTACAGCGATGCTGCATGTAACTTAATCAGCTCCATCTATAACGATAAGCATGACATTCAGCCAGTCAATACATTAAACAGAGGGGCGATTGCAAGCATCCCAGCTGAATCAGCGGTTGAAGTCAACTGTATCATTACAAAGGATGGACCAAAACCGATTGCTACAGGGGATTTACCCGTTGCGGTAAGAGGCCTCGTTCAGCAAATTAAATCATTTGAACGTGTGGCAGCGGAAGCAGCAGTGACGGGAGATTATGAGACGGCTCTTGTCGCCATGACGATTAATCCACTCGTACCTTCCGATGAGGTTGCAAAGCAAATATTAGATGAAATGCTTGAAGCACATCGTGAATATTTGCCCCAATTTTTTACATCTGTTGATGCATAAAAGTAAACGACTCCATCAAGGGGTCGTTTCAGCTTGTAGAGAGTTTATTTATAAATGCTTACCTTTTCATTTTCAGCGGTTTGAAAATCATTGAGTAGATGGGAAACACATTAAATCAGTGTTACGATAGTTGAAATGATACATTATTATCCATTAGGAAGATTTGATTATAAAATGATCTGCTATCATTTTTTGAAAGGGGAAAAGAAAAATGTCTTTTTGGCTAATGACAGCTATTCTCGCAGTTATCATACTAGGCGGTTCTTTAATCTTTAAAAAGAAGAAGTCGCCTATACAGTATGGATTTCCAGCGATTTTCATAATGGTTAGTCTCATCTTATTTATGATCAGTTTTTTTGTAGGAGAATGGGAAGGTATGGGATTAAGTGCAATTAGCGTATCTTTGCTGATTGCATCAGTTATCGCTTTAATGATGACCAGCATTTTGAGTTATTTTAGTGGTGAATCACAAAGATGACAAGTGATTAACAGCTAGACAACGGGCTTAGGGCACGTTTTAGATGGTCAAGAGAATCTGACTGAGGAACAATATGATATTTTTACTATATAGGCAAAAAGGAACAAGAAAGGGGTCGTCCCCCAAGTCGTTTTGAGTGCTTTAATTAAAACAGGTAAAAACACCTGTAATGGCGTTTAAAAGGTGATTAATCATCTAATCGCTCCTTAGGGTGATCAAGAGAGATAAATTCTAATAAGAGACATGCTACGGTTAGACCAATAGACATTATTATATTATCTGCAATACCAAATGAGCATATAGCACCAACAGAAAAGACACATAAGAACCTAAAAAGTGAAGCAAAAACAGTATTCAAGATATTGTCTCCTAATATGTGTTTGCCTACTGCAATAAATATATGATCGAGGGTAAATAAATAGCAAACTAACGCTAAACTTAGAATAATAATTTGGGTAAAATCTACATCTAAACCTAATGATTTCACGATTACACTTGTTGATCCTGTAATAATCAACACTATAATCATGATCACCACTGTAGGAATTAAAGATAATAAAAGCGCACCTATAAATGTCGAGAACAAATACTTTTCATTTGTTTTGCTTTCCTCAGCTTCCTTTTTTTCTCCTTTATACATAAAAAAGAAAAAGACTCTGAAGAAAATCAAATAAATGAATCCTGTGATGACAAGGAAATTCAATTCTATTCTCCTTAAATGCGTTTTAGGGTATGTCACATTGGCATGTAGATTAAAAATGATAAATAAAAAGCAGACTAGGAAGCCTGCTTTTTTGGAAATACTTTATCAATAATAACCATGGAAAGTGTAAATAACATGGAAAGGAACACCATGTCTAGTATTGTGACATCTGAGGTCTTTTTAATAGCTAGGAACCATAGAAGCTGTAATACTAAAGAAATTACAAAATAAGATATGTACTTAACAGTATTCATCTATCATTCACCCCCTTTACTTTTGGCTTATGGCAACAAACGCTGAACCAAGCAAGGCTGACTGATCATCCAAAATCTAATCGTGTTCTTTCTAATGATTTTTATGATCTCAACAGCTAATTTATTCTATAGATTTTTCTCGATCTATTTTTGCGTTTCACCTGTGATCCATTTCATTGGATAGGGAGCTTTTTTAACCTTTTTCTCCCTCTATTATCAGTTTAACAAAAACAACGGTTAATGCAACGTTCTCTTGTCCGAATTTATACAACAACTAATGGCTCATTTAAAATAAAATACACCTAAAAAAGATTGCTCTTGCTTCCTTGTGTAATGGGTATAATACCATCTATTAAGGCAAGGCTCAATAAATAATGTTCTCATATAAAATGCCCCATCCATGTTCATTTGTTAGCTTTCGATTCCAAAACTTATCAATGTATTTTGATGCCAGAGTATTTCCTGTTTTATGATCAATCTTGCTGTCATAATTGATCATTCCGTAGCATTCGTCCGCAATTTTTGCCTCTTTAGGACATTGAATACTGCATCTTGAGCATCATGACTTGATAAGGAGATTTTGACAAAATTATATATGTAAAGCCGGAAATAATTCCGAGAAAAAGAACCCTTCATCTTAAATGAAAGGTTCATTGGAATGATTATGCTTGTTTGACGACAGAGTCGACTTCTACTGTCCAGCCAAAGATATCTGGCTGTTTGCCTTTTTGAATACCGGTAATGGCGTCGTATAATTTTTTAGATACTTCACCTGTTTGACCATCTTGAATGACATATTGTTGATCATGATAGATTAATTCACCAACAGGAGAAATGACAGCGGCCGTTCCAGTACCAAAAATCTCTTCAAGCTCTCCTGTTTTGTGTGCTTCAATGATTTCATCAATTGAAATTTTGCGTTCTGTCACTGGAATCTCCCAATGCTTTAACAATTCAATGACAGAGTGACGTGTAATCCCCTCTAAAATACTGCCGTTCAATTCAGGCGTGACGATTTCCCCATTGATTTTAAAGAAAATATTCATGCTGCCCACTTCTTCAATGTACTTTTTCTCAACCCCATCAAGCCAAAGAACTTGTGAAAATCCTTTGTTCTCTGCTAATTGCTGTGCTTTCAGGCTAGATGCGTAGTTTCCTGCTGTTTTTGCATTTCCAGTTCCGCCTTTTACGGCACGGACAAATTCGTTTTCAACAGCAATTTTTATAGGATGAATGCCTTCTTTATAGTACGATCCCACCGGAGACAAAATAATGAATAACTTATAGGTGCTAGACGGTGCAACACCTAAATAAGGTTCAGTCGAAATAATAAATGGACGGATATACAAGGAAGTTCCCTCTGCATCAGGTACCCAATCCTTATCAATGCGAATGAGTTCAATTAATCCCTCTAAAACCGTTTCTGTATCAATTTGCGGAATACATAGGCGGTCATTGGATCTGTTCAGGCGTTCCATATTCTTTTCCGGACGGAATAAGAGAATTTTTTGATCTTCAGAAACATAAGCCTTTAAGCCTTCAAAAACAGATTGGCCGTAATGGTAGACCATAGACGCTGGATCCATTGGAATGGCCTGATAAGGGATAATTCTTGGATCGTACCAGCCTTTATCAATTGAATAATCCATCACAAACATGTGATCTGTGAAGATCTTTCCGAATTCAAGCTGATCAGATTGAGGTTTTGGTTTTTTTGTTGAACTAAGTTCAACGCGGATGGGTTGTTTTGACATTGTAAATCTCCTTGCTGTTTGATTATTTGAAAATTCTAATAATATGAAATAATTATGATTCTATTCTATACCTTCACAAAATATTAGCAATAGGTTTTCTGGAATTCAAATAAGAAAAATCTGTTAAAGCGCTTTCCTCCTCCCTGCCGAATGTTTTTTGATTTCACCTCTCTTCAAAACAAGATATAAAACCTAAATGCATGATTAACTGATTAATCTGATCATTTAAAACAAGTTGTTTTCCTGTAAGATATTCTTTCAACCATACACCTTCTGACTAGAAAATTGCAAGGGGCAAAACATCATATGTTAAAACCTCTTTTTAATTGATACGGAAAGAAGAGATGTGAAAGGAGCGGTCAAACTCTGGGAAAGCTGTCATTTATGCTTCAAGTGAGCAGTCAGAAATTGCAGGTATAGCAGACCGAATGATGTTATGGATATTGTAAAAGAATCTGTTCTTGAGCGAGCTTTGACATTGACCTATTACAACAGCGAAGCTAACGACGTATCATTTTTTAAAACCAATCACGTCCTCTCTTCGTCTAATAAACGGAAAGCGGTGTAAAAGCCGTTTGCTTAAAGGAGATGACAAATAGAAATGAATATGTCAGCAACTCATGTAGAAGATTTGAAAAGTGTCATGGAAGATTGGAAAAATGAATTGTTAGTATATAAATTTGCGTTAGATGAGATAGATACAAAGTTTTCAATTATTAGCCAAGAATATAATTTAATCCATGGACACAACCCCATTGAGCATACAAAATCACGTATTAAATCCTTTGAAAGCATCGTGAATAAATTAGCGAGAAAGGGATGCGACATCACTACACAATGTGCTAAGGAGCATATTCATGATATCGCAGGTGTCCGCATCATTTGCTCATTTATTCAGGATATCTATAACATTATTGATGTACTGAGGCAAAGAGAAGATTTAAAGATTCTCGAGGTAAAGGATTATATTCAGCATCCAAAGTCAAACGGCTATCGAAGTCTTCATTTAATTGTTGAGATTCCGGTCTATTTAACCAATCGTGTGGAGCATGTGAAGGTCGAGATTCAGGTGCGGACCATTGCGATGGATTTTTGGGCAAGTCTTGAACATAAAATCTATTATAAACTGAACAATGATGTCCCTGCTCAGTTGACTGATGAATTGAAGGAAGCGGCAGATATTGCCCATTACTTAGATGAAAAGATGCAAAATATTAAACGAGAAATTGACTAAAAAACCGTCCCCATTCATCAGTTTCAGACCGTCATGAAAAGTGTAGAATGCTCATGATTCTTTAACAGATATGAAAAACAGAGTAGCTGTAATAAACAATAGCTACTCTGTTTTGTCATTGGCAGTACCTAAAGGCTGAAGGTGTCCATGTTAAGGGTTAGTTCCACGATCTCTCTGAATATTGGTTCCCGTATCTTGTGATTGTGCGGTTTGGTTGTCTTTTTGGGTGGAACATCCTATGAAAACACCTGTGATCACGAGAGCAAAAATCCCACTTGTTATGAGCCATTTCTTCATTACTCATCAACTCCTTAGATCAACATGTCTTTAATGATAACGCTTTGTTCCAAAAATAAGTTGATTCTTCATAAAGACCATTTTCTGTTAAATATTCTGCCACATCCGTACAGATGGCCTCAAGGTCTACGAGAAAATTCATTGATTCTAATTGATCACAATACGACGTGATTTGTTCAATCATGTTGGATTGCTGTAACATGAGCGCTTCCAAGATGGATAACTTAAGCGAAATGTTTCGCTGTTTTAAATTTTCTGCTTTTTGAAGTGAAAGCTGTACATAATAATGGAACAATCCAGGCTTTTTCAGCTTAAATAACGCTTTTGTATAGGTATACATGGCAAGCAAATAGCCGCCTGGAGAAGAAGTTTCAAATGTCTCGATCAATAAAGCCTTCTCAAGAAGCGGCACAGCTTCACTGTATTCGTTTCTCAGACTTTTAATAAAGGCAGCATTACAATACGCGTGACCGAGTAAATCTGGGTCTTTCATATGTTCTAGTGAATGAATCACCTGCTGAAATAAAGTCTCTGCCTCATCATATTTTGCTTGGTCAGCATAATTCAACGCGAGCATCATCTGACAGCTAATTGATTTTTTCACATAACATGGGTCTGCGTCATAAATAGATGAAGCAATCTTCAAGTGGTGTATAGAGAGAAGTGTAGACCTGATATTGTAGTATAGGCACCCTGTTTTATAATGAAACTCTGCTTTTTCAATGTCGTCGTGCACGAGATCCAACTTATTTTCAGCCAATTTTAAATGGTGAAATGCTGTATTGTGATTCCCTCTGCGCATCTCATACATTCCTTTAAAGAAGTAGAAATAGTAGCTGAGCATATCATCAGTACGGATCGCATCTTCATCGACAAAAAGACTATGATCTAGCGATGAAGTATCTTCAACGAGGTCTTTGAAACGGTATTCTAGTAATTGATAATAAAGTAAGACGTCTTGATTCTCTTCCATTCGATCAAACGCTTTAAGAATGTCTTCTTTCAATTGAATGGCATCTTGTATCTCTCTTTTTTTCATCATGATATACCAGTCATTTAGCATATTTGCTACGTCAACGGATGACAAAACCTTTGTTTCTTCCAATTAGTATCCTCCTTTCTTCATTATTAAAGCTGGTAAGTCCAGAACATGATATTATTTTACAATTAAACATTGGTTAGAATTTAAATATTTTCTTATATTTTAAGCTGTCTCACACAATTTGTAAAACGTGTTTTTTGATGTAAATTCAACCAGTAGTGAAAAATTTAGGGGGGTGTAAAACCTTTTTGTATGCACTTGCATTCCTTTAGGTAAAAAGAGGTTCATCGGAAAAATATATCACAATATCAATGGGGACATTGGAGCCGTCTTTGTACGCTTAATCCATAGATCAGGAAGAAAGCACTGATTTCAAGAAAACTCCTCATTTTTTGTGAGATTATGTCACATAAATATTGTGACTCACTCCCCTTTCAGAATAAAATGAGTTATTCGCAAAAAAGTAAAATTTAAAGAGACTATTGGTCTAGTATTGTATGAAACTTTAGTATTGATAAAAAATATCACACACTATAGCTTTAGCGTGGTATAGTAATATTGTTGTAGCGAATATTGAGACAAAACTGACAATAGGGGGTCTTTTGTATGAAGAAATCGATTTTACTGATGATGGGACTTGTTGTTGTGCTCGTCATGGCAGCCTGTGGATCAAAATCGGACAGCGGTTCCGGAGAAGGCAAGGGCACATATAAAATAGGGATAGATACAACATATCCGCCATTTGAGTTTGAAAAAGGCGATAAATACGAAGGAATAGACGTTGATTTAATTAATGCAATTGCCAAAGACCAGGGCTTCAAAGTCAAACTTGAGGCAATGGACTTCTCAGGTATTATTCCAGCCATGCAAGCTGGCCAGCTTGATGTTGGAATGGGCGGTATGAGCATTACTGATGAGCGTAAAAAGAAAGTGGATTTCTCAGAGCCATACTTCGATGCCGGTCTAACGGTTGTTGTGAAAAAAGACAGCAGCATCAAATCGATTGAAGATTTAAAAGGGAAGAAGCTAGCTGTTAAAAATGGAACAACAGGTGCAAAATTTGCAACTGATAACGCAGATAAATATGGGTATGATATTGTTCAATTTAATGACAGCCCATCTATGTTCCAAGAAGTATCTAACGGGAATGCAGATGCACTGATCGAAGACTATCCAGTCATTACCTATGCAATTGCTCAGCAAGATTTAAATTTGAAAACAGTCGGAGACCGCTTGAATGGAGATCAATATGGTATCTCTGTCATGAAAGGCAAAAACCAAGACTTATTGAAGAAAATCAATAAAGGTCTAGAAAATCTAAAGAAAAACGGTGAATATGAGAAAATTCTGAATAAATATTTGAAGTCATAACACAAGCGAAGCGCGCTCGAGTGCGCGCGCTTTCTTTATGTGTAACTCGTATGTGAATGATGGAGGGAGAAACATGGATACGATTATCAACGCATTCCCGTATTTAATGGATGGTTTGCAAACCACTTTATATATCTTTGTTGTTGCTATCATTTTAGGATTTATTATTGGTTTAATTGTGGCATTATTTCGCCTGTCACCATTTAAAATATTGAATTTCATCGCACTCGTATTTGTGAATGCGATTCGAGGCACGCCATTTATCGTACAGCTATTTTTCATTTATTTTGGCTTGAATACGCTTGAATTCATTTCGCTTGATCGAGTGCCGGCAGGGATTATTACTGTAGCAATTAATGCAGGGGCCTATTTCTCAGAGATTATACGAGCAGGGATTCAATCAATTGATAAAGGACAAACAGAAGCTGCGCGGTCTTTAGGGTTTACAGGGGGCCAAAACATGCGCTTTATTATTCTGCCACAGGCATTCCGCCGTATGTTGCCAGCCATTACAAACCAAGCAATAATCAGCTTGAAAGATACATCGCTCTTATCTATTATTGGCATCGCCGATATTATGCAAAGAGGACAAGTCCAAGCATCTGCCACGTTTGATCCTTTAAATGTATGGCTCATTGTGGGTGTCATTTATTTCGTGATTATTTATTTACTTTCTCTACTGGCTAGCTATGCAGAAAGGAGATTCGATATCAAATGAGTATGATTAAGGTGAAAAATCTAAAGAAATCCTTTGGTGATCACGAAGTGTTAAAGGATATTAATGTAGTCATCGAGGAAAAAGAAGTTGTTTGTGTCATTGGTCCATCTGGATCAGGGAAAAGTACATTTTTACGCTGCCTCAATAAATTAGAAGATATTACGGCTGGAGAAGTCGTTGTCCATGGACATACGATTACAGATCCAAAGGTCAATATCAATAAAGTGCGCCAAGAGGTCGGAATGGTGTTCCAGCACTTCAATTTATTTCCTCATAAAACAGTTTTAGAAAACATCACGATTGCGCCGATCAAGGTAAAAGGCGTAGACAAGAAGGCGGCAGTCGATAAAGCCCTTGATTTGCTAGAAAAGGTCGGCTTAAAAGAGAAAGCAAAAAGCTACCCTAACCAACTATCTGGTGGACAAAAACAGCGTGTTGCTATCGCAAGAGCCTTAGCGATGGACCCGAAAGTTCTATTATTTGATGAGCCAACATCTGCTCTTGATCCAGAGGTCGTCGGGGATGTATTAGCCGTCATGAAACAATTAGCCATCGAAGGAATGACGATGATTGTTGTAACACATGAAATGGGTTTTGCAAGAGAGGTAGGAGACCGCGTAATCTTTATGGATGGCGGATATATTGTCGAAGAAGACAAGCCAGAGGCGCTATTTGGAAATCCGCAGCACGAGCGCACAAAATTATTTCTTAGTAAAGTGTTATAAACAGAGTAAAAGCAGGTATGTGTGCTATACCTGCTTTTACTCTGTTATTTTTCGTGAAAAAAATAGAACCACATCTCTTAACCAGGTGCTCACATTGCCCACTAAGAGGCGGTGCCCAACACTTATAGTTAAAAGCCCAATGATGGTTAGGCAGATGGCCCCGATAAAAAGTTTTCATTGATTGAATTGACCTAAAGAATTCTACGATAAATCACCAAGCATTTCCTAGGAAATATTAACGCTGGAAGAATTCAATCCATTCTTGGTCTGGTCCTCTGAAGAAGAAGTAGCAGTAGCCATTTGGAAGTGTTGTAATTTCCTCATCAATCAATTCAATTTGAAGCTTTTGAATGCGACTGAACAAAGAAGTACCTCCTCTATGTGACTAAGATAAACGGTTCGGGGTTTTGGGATGATAGATCTTTTGAGGGGGTTATTGCTGCAATGGGAAATGTTGGTTTCCCATTAGTTTTAGCTGTGGACCTTTTAATAAGATTTGAAAAGAAAATAGAGAATTTGACTACAGCGGTAAACCATTTAAAAGAAGTTATTAAGAAATAGGGTGAATTACGGGGGAGGTTTTCTCTTTTTGATTTTGCTGTCGATAAAAAGAACTTTGATAATTTAGGGTTTTTGGTAAAATAAAGTAATGCAATTAATCATTTGAGGTGGTGATTGTTTGTCCAAGTTAATATTGTCTATATTTTTAGTTATAAATTTGTTTTATATCTCAAATTATTTATTTGAGATTGTGGAACGGTTTAATATTTTAAGTGGTGTTTGGTTAGCTATTTTTGCATTCGGGGTTATCGTTTCTTTGATAGACTTGTTTAGGTATAAACAGGTGTCTGGGGTTAATATTTCTCTCGCACTGGGTGTTTTAGTTACAGCTATAAGTTCTTTTGGAGTATACGGTTTTTATTTTTTAATGGTAACTTAGATAGAGAAGAGGGGTTCTGTCCATCTTCTTTTTTATTAGCATACGCTTCCTAAGTGGCTTTTAGCACATTCATATCCAAAATCTGCAACCATATACCAACCAGGATTTGATGTTTTGCTAGTACAGCCGGTAAAGTTCCATATCAAAACCGTTAGCACCATGTCAAGGTGATAAACTCGATAAGGTTAGCTACCTCTTTCATTAAAGATTCTATAAGTTGTTCATTTAGTGGTGTAATTGTGATCCCCATTTGATTAATCTGGATGCGGTGATCAAGAATTTTGCAATTTGCAGTTCGGTGCCTTATTTGTAGCAGTCACATCGGTTAAAAACCACATCCCCTTTTGAGTAATTTTATATTCTGCTGGCAGTATTTGCGGTTAGGTTTGAAAAGGAGATTTGATTGGGCGTTATCAATTAATTTTTTATCCATATATGTATCCCTCCTTTTTGCTCTTAATATTAAAAGTGATATTAGATTTAAAAAACTAAAAAGAAAATGAAAATCTTTTTAAGTTTTAAAAAGATCTCATCACTATTAAAGACAATTGCCTTTAAGAAGGATGGTGGCGGGAGCTTGTTATTATTGATTGACAGGACCTCCTGCGTGTATTACTTGTACGGTTATAAATATGGAGGAATACCTGTGGTAACAGCAGTGTATTGTGTATATAAGGTGTGGTAATAATGGTTTGTGAGGGAGGTGTAGCAATGAGTGAAGAATAGATAGACCTGAATAAGGGAATTTTTATGGCTGTTTTTGATACTGTCACTCTTGGAGTCCCTTCCTATCTTTGGTATCTTGTTAAGAAACCTAGTAAAATACTTAAACTTTCTTTAGTGATTTTTCCGATTGTCTCTATAATAGTATTTTTATTATCGAATTAAAAAGAAGTGTATAGTCGTTCCCCCTTTGAAGAAAAAGCAGTCCCTAGTCCGCTTTTTGAGTGTTTTTCATCAAAGGGGATTGGAAACTAAAGAAAAAAGTAGGCTATCTAAAAGTCTACTTTTAGATAGATTGAAATTCATTTGAGGAATTTTGTGATTATCCTGCTTTTTTATAACGATTTGAAATATATCGTAAAATTTTTGTTATTACAGATGTGCACATGCTTAAAAAAGTCACAATTCCTACCCAATACATATTTGACATGTCGAACCCAGTGTAGGCAAATATGAAGATGGTCGATGTTATAAATGTGATCATGAGTACCACATAGACCTTCTTAAAGATTAAATAGCCGATCATCCCCCAAGCCAAATACAATAATGGCAATGTGAATAACACAAGACCCATGGGTTGAAGATAATGTAAGTTAATATACTCCACTCTCCTCTATAGTTATCTTATAACTTCCATGCTTGTCATTTCCCAATCTCTATCAGATTTTAGAGATATCTCTTTAGAGTCTTTGCTTTCAATATTATATTCAATAATTCTGCCAATAACTCCATCCTTATCTCTATCAAACATTCTTACCAATGCATAAATCTTGCCGTCTAAAATCTTGACCTCTTCTAAACGTTCGTCATCTGATTTAAAATTAAGTGGAATTTTTTCAGATGATAACTCTTTGAAGTCTTTATTGAATGTCTTGACTTCTCCTTCATAGGAAACCATCGTGACTCTATCCTTATCTACATTGGTCTTGTAGATAGTGAATCCCTTATCCATTACTATTTCTCTTTTCTTATCGAGAGTTTTTTTGTCGAGTATGATTAGAATAGAGTTTTTCTTACTATCGACATCGTCATTGAGAGCAATCATTAATTCTTTATTGTTCAATGACTTCAAAGATTCATTGTTGTCAGGATAGAAAACAGAGTCAACGTCCAGCTTCTTTCTTTTAGCCTTATGGCTTTTTGGGTCTATAGAGGATAATATGATATTTTCATCATTGTTCAAAATGGCATATATTTTTTTATCGTCAAATATAGCTGTTCTCAATTCACCGTTGAATTTGACTTGTTCTTTACTTCCACTGTCTTCTTCCCAATAAACTAACTCTCCTGCTAATCCACCTTCTACATAGCCAACGTTTATATCATATAGAACATAGCCATTAGAGTAGTTAATGAAGAATGCTCCCTCGTCTTCTGTAGATTTTGAAAGTGATTTTGTATGTAGAGGGTTTACCTTGCCATTATTCTTGTCTATCGATACATGATAATTAGACCTATTAGATGAGAAGTACATATTATTATCACTCCGAGTAGATGAAGTAAACCCTACGCAGTCTTTTAATGACACGCTTGATAGCTTACTCCCTGTATCGTTATAGTTTACTATCTCGCATCCTCTGTCCATCATCTCTGAATAAATTACAACAAATTTGCTGTCTTTCATATCGCTCAACTCTCTTTTAGGGGAATCTACCACTGCATCCGGCCTCTTTGAACATGCTGTACATATTAATGCTATGGCGCAAGCTGATACAAATAACTTAAAGTATTTCATTCAATCATCTCCTTTCAATTTTAAACAAGCAAAGCAATCGGGGAATATCCCCGACTGCTTATTTACTTACTTTTTATGATAAAAGACCTTCGTGTTGTTAGAGTTAACTAATTCCATTGGCGACACGACTGTATCAATTTTTATATTGTCAATATCGTGTCCTTGATTCTTCCAAGCTCTCCAAGTTAATTGAGAGCAATAAAAAGCCTTTGTGGTATGTTTATTGAAAAAGTTTATATTGTATGGCTTCTTTTGTTTAGCTTGTTTCTCGGCATATTTAGCCGCATTAATATATTTCTTGTTATTAGACTTCTTCACCCAAAGTCCATAAACCTTCTTTCTAGTACCCCATTTATTATTGTATTTTCTGACTCCATGCTGTTTAATTGGACTCCAGTTTTTATGCCAAGATTCTACGGTCTTAGCTGGTTTTCTTGAGACAATTGCGGCGTGTCCGAAACCAATTGCAGAACTACCTGAATTCAAGTCATAACTAACCAATACATTGTCTTTAGTTCCTCAATAAAGTGGAAGCATATTACTACTTATGAAAGCTTATTTTCATTACATCTTTTTACGTTAATTACACAAATTTCGATTGTTTTTTATTAATTATGGAGTAAAAATGGAGTGCGAACTTACCAAAGTGGTTCTCTACTCCTTCTTTATTGAACAAGGTCTATCCATATTTAAAGCAGCTAATTTTTTAAATTTTAAAGGCTAAGCGTTGCACATCTTCAGAAGCTAAAGCTTTATCATGTAATTTAGATATATCCCCTAAAGCCTGTTCTGCTTCATCAAGCAAATAGAGCGCATCCCGCATAGAATAAAATCCCCCCTTTTTTCATAAACAAGAATTATTACACCAAAGAATAGGTGAAAAAATCTTAAAGAACTATTGTGAAATATTTGAAGAGTAGTTTTCTGCTAAATCGATTCTTTGAATCTAAGGTGGTGATGGTACTGATGACCTTGAAATGAAAAAAGAATTGTACGAGTGGCGTTTTGTTGAGGCAATGAATAAAGAATAAGCGCTATCTCTTCCCTTCTGCTCAAGATACATAATGCTAGCTGTGCTTATTCTTTCTTAGCGTTACAATAAAGCTCCCTCATAACAAGGGAGCTTAAATTAAAAAGCTTTATTTAACTCATGTTTAATCCAAAGTTCGAAGTATTGAGTAGCTTCATCTTCACTTAAATCTTTACTTGTTATCGAGAATATCTTACAACCGAATGGATCGATTTTTGAAAACTTCAAAGGCGGCTCATCCATTGCATGATCCTGAAAGTTAATATACACGTCCCAAACATCAACATCTAGTCTCTTTAATCCTACTGCTTCAAAATCTAATCCATTTTTATTGTAACTAATATGTAGATGTTGCGTTTCATCATAATTCATTAGGAAACCCTCCCTTTAGAAAATGATATGATGTTTTTTCATGTTAGGCGGCACATGATAATGAAGTTTATAGGGGCCTCCCGTCTTAACTGGATAATAATCTAATCTGAAAATTGGTTTTCCGGTAGATTTTAAACGAACTTGAATAATTCTGCCACCACCACCGGGGCCATCAATCTTGTATTTACTCGGCGCCTTTAAAGCTTTTTCAACATATGGTCTCGCGATTGCCCAACCTTTTTTCATTCCAGACCTGCCAACTTTGCTAATTAAGACCCTTAAAGCTGTAGCAACAATTGGCACCCACATCGGTTTTATTTCAGCGGCCTTAACCTCTTGTTCGGCAAGCACCTGTTCTAACTGCTGAAATACTGGGTCTTCTATTAAAAAATCAAACTCTTTTTCAAACTCTTCATTATCCAAACTTTGAATATTCTTTTTATTGAGTGTTGAAATTGATGATATTCCATCAATGTTTTTTGGAAAATTCTCATTCAATGTATTGAGAGTTGAGTTGAAATCAATGCTTTCATCCTCTTTCCCCTCTTCAATTGCTTGAGATAATGGACTTAGAACACCCATAACCAACACAAAGACCAAAAGTGAGACAATAGTTTTAATAAACTTTTTCGCCATATTTGACCTCCTAGTTAATCATTTTCATTCCAAATATATCAATATATGTTATGAGAATCAATAACTAAAAAAACTAGATGAATATAAAAAATACCAAGGGCGCTTAAACCCTTGGTATTCCTATGATGCGACCGAGAGACTTGAACCTCCACGGGTTATTCACCCACTAGGCCCTAGTGCAGTGGCATTTACGCTCATCTTATCTTTCTCTTCGTTGTATTTAGGCAAATACTCGTCGATCACACCATCTTTGATATATTGGTCGATATCTTTCTGCGACTCTTCGAATATAGCTTCTGCTTTTGCTTCTGTAGATACAGAGTCATATTCCTTTTTGCTCATCTCGTAAAGCTCTTTAATCTGTTCAGAGGTCATTCCCTCTGCCTTCATTTCTTCTACTTCTTCCTTGACTCTTTCATCATTCATAGAAGGAATACATCTTTTGCCTGAGCGTCTCCTTCCAATTCAAACCCAGTGAATAATACAGATGCTGACAACAAGGATGTGACAATAACGTTTCGTTTTTTCATATTATTACCTCCAATTCCTTTTTTCAGTGTGCAACACATTTACCATATTAATAGTTAATATGTATCATGTATACAAAAATAGGAATTTAAGGATTATTTAATGTATGTTGAATTGACATGTAAAATTTGAGTAAATTTTTAAATTAAAAAAGAGACTACTCGTAGTAGGCTCCCTTTCACTCAGGTACATCGTCTTTATTATTGTCTACTCGATCTAAAACTTTAATGACTCGATTATAATAGCGCCCAGTTTCTTCTGCTGCTTCTCTTGAAACATCAATTACTAGGACGGGTTTCTTTTTGTCTTGGGATTCAACCAATACAATGTCACCTTCTTGGATATGGTCTCTTAGTCTTTTTTGAATATGCTACTTGAAAGCCTAAGGAATCCACCTTTAAATGGATCTTGTACACTTTTGTAAGGTGTTAATGTTCTATATACGAAAGAGTATGCGTTATCTTTAGGAAGTGCACTTGTTTTAATTTTATCTTCTTGATTGAATATCTCTTCTGTTTTTTTAAATTCTAGTTCATTGTTTTTAGGGATTGTGATAAATATTAATAATTCTCCATAAATGCTAATTACATTTTTTTCTTCTTCAGTTTTTGTTGTGGCCTATTAATTGCCTATAGTTTGTATTCTTTTTCTAATGTAATGTCTTTATCTTTAAAGAATAAATTCTTCGTTTCTCCGACTTTTTTCATTTTTAAACACTTCATATATACCATCTTCATCAGGTAACTGGTCCCGTTTTATAGTAACAGATTTGCTGCTTGCTGTGGTTTCAAGGATTGAACTATTAATCGCTTTTTCCATAGCTTTTGCTTCCAGACCTTTAGTATCATCACTGTTTGTTTTCCGTTTATTTCCTTTTGGTTTATTGATATTTAATTTAATAATTTTTTTCTTTTCAAAGACTCCAACTCTATATTTTTGAATGTCATCTGTGAGTTTATCTTTAAATGTGTTTGATTCCCCTTCATATATTCATTCGTCATTTTTTCATATTTTATAGTAATCACCATGTGTTTATATCGACTTTCACTGAGTTATCACTAGTTGAGATGTTTGTTTCTTGTTGTTCATTAGCAAACAATTGATCGGGGATGAAAATCAGTATTAACACTGTAAATAAGAAAATTAAGAAGTTTATACGTTTTTTCAATTTCAATCATCCATCTGTTAAAATATAGTCATTCAAAAATTTGTAAAGAAAGGGTATTATGAGAAGTTTAACTATGCCGATTCTGCTTTCGAGCTTATCTTTAGGAGTAATTCAATATCTTATTGTTGGTCTTTTTTCTGAGGTGTTTTTAATTTTTGTATTTTACTCTTTATTTTTTTATTCCTTTGTTAGTTTTTGCTTTTCCTTTACAGTATGTGTTGAATAAAAAACCTAAAAAATTCTCTTTTATTTATTTTTTTTATTATCTTTTTTTATCCTTATTGGCTAACCTTTTGCTTTTTTATGTGTTTGTTTCGTCAGTTTATCCACTTACTATTACAAGGGTGGAGCTGTATTTTTATGCTTTTGTTTCTGCTCTTGTGTATTGGTTTTGGGATTCTATTTTTTTAAATATAAAAAAAGCAAGATAAAGGTCACCTCTTCAAAGTATTTTTTGGTTGCGGTGTCCGCAATCATTTTTTTATTTTTCAGTGCTTCGGTTTGATAAATATTTCTGTGATAGAATCCCTTCACTGTGGGGGTGAATGGATTGGTGCATTCATTTTTTGCATTATTATGTTCATTGCATTTGTTTATTCAGAAGAAGTAGGCGACTGAAGCCTGCTTCTTCTATTAAAAAGTTAGAGAAAAAGCTTGATTGAATAATACTTATATTAGTAGCAACCACAATATTTTTAGTTTGAAATTCAGTGGGTTTGTTTCTTACTTTCTTTTATATATTTCAGGATTAAATATACGTATAAATCTAAAAAAGACTAGTAACAGAAAAAGGCAGAACCTCTGTATCGTTCTACCTTCCAATACGCCATGCTTGGTTCAGCGTTCTCTGTATTGTAAAATAAGCTAAAAGTAAAGGGGACAAATTAATATGAACGGTCTTAAATACATATCTTATTTTGTAATATCTCTAGTACTACAGTTGCTGTGGTTCCTAGCAATCAAAAAGAGCCCATATATCACGTTACTAGACATGTTAGTCCTGTCTATATTATTCACACTTTTCATGTTTGTTACTGATAAAGTATTCAAGAAAAAGCAGACTTCCTAGTCTGTTCAGGCTGTCGAGAAAATCTCAACAGCCTTATTTTTTCTAAATTTTCCATCTCCTCATTTTATAATAGAGTAAAGTCCGTTAAAGAAAGGTGTGTTTTTCATTTATTGTATTATCAAAGAAATCAACGATAAATCACCAAGCATTTCCTAGGAAATATTAACGCTGGAAGAATTCAATCCATTCTTGGTCTGGTCCTCTGAAGAAGAAGTAGCAGTAGCCATTTGGAAGTGTTGTAATTTCCTCATCAATCAATTCAATTTGAAGCTTTTGAATGCGACTGAACTCTGCGTGAATATTGTCTGTCGTGAAGGCGAGATGATGCACTTTTCCTTCAGCAGGCAGCTCACTGTTGTAGCCTTGAATTAACTCAATTTCCGTTTCTTCCTCATCCTTAAAACCGAGAAATGCAAGCTCAATGACTCCGTTTGAATGGGTGATCCGATCTTTTAATTTCATGCCCACAACCTTTTCATAAAAATCAATGGACTGATCAATATCTTTTACCATCATACCTGTATGATCTAAGCGTAATGTTGTCAAAAGAAGTACCTCCTCTATGTGACTATGATATTTTTTCTCATCTTATCATAATAGAAGTAACACATACATTCATATGGTAGGATAGAGAGAGTCAATTTAGGATAAGGATGACACATATGAAAAAAATCATTTTAAAACAAACATTTGCAGAACAAGTGAAAAAGGGATATCCGCTTATTTCAAAAGATGCTGTGTTGCGTGTGAATGGTATACAAGAGGGCGATCTCATTGAATGGGTGGATGAAAGAGGTTCTTTTTTAGGTAAAGGTTATTATGGTGTGCAGAATAAAGGAATCGGCTGGGTGCTTTCTTTTGATGCGAAAGAAAAAATAGACCAAGCCTTTTTTGCTTCTAAGTTAGAGAAGGCTGCTAAAAGCAGAACGCATTTATTTCGAGATGCACAGACGACAGCTTTCCGTGTATTGAATGGAGAGGGTGATGGAATTGGTGGTATCACTATCGATTATTATGATGGATTCTATCTCATCCAATGGTATAGCCAAGGAATCTTTACGTTGAAATCTGACATTTTAGCTGCGATTGAGCAGGTGTATCCAGATTATAAAGGGATTTATGAAAAGAAACGCTTTGATACGTCAGGACAATATATTGAGGATGATGACTTTGTCAAAGGGGAGAAAGGCGAATTTCCTCTTATCGTCAAAGAAAACGGAATGAGTGTGGCTGTTTACTTAAATGATGGTGCAATGACTGGTATCTTTCTTGATCAACGTCACGTGAGAAAAGCGATTCGAGATCGCTATGCGAAAGGAAAGACGGTTCTCAACACCTTTTCATATACGGGTGCTTTCTCAGTTGCAGCAGCGCTTGGTGGAGCGAGCCGTACGACAAGCGTTGATGTGGCAAATCGTAGTTTGAAAAAGACGTCCGAGCAGTTCGAGATCAATGAAATTGATGTGTCTGGACACGACATAAAAGTGATGGACGTATTTAAATACTTCCCATTTGCAGCAAAGAAGGGGTGGACATATGATTTGGTGATCTTAGACCCTCCTTCCTTTGCGCGCACAAAAAAACACACATTCAGTGCTGCTAAGGACTATAAAAAGCTGTTAAAAGAAGCAATCCAAATCACGGCTGAGAACGGCGTCATTGTGGCATCAACCAATAGCAGTGCATTTGGAATGAGGAAATTTAAAGGGTTTATTGACCAAGCCTTTAAGGAATCTAGACAAACGTATCGTATCCTTGAAGAATACACACTTCCTGAGGATTTCCGTACAACAAAGAACTATCCTGAAGGAAACTATCTGAAGGTCGTATTCATCCAAACATAATGATAAAGCCATTTTCCAGCCATAAAAAACTCCCCTAAGGCAAACAGATTTGTTCATTCATCTGTCTATCTTTAGGGGAGCATTTCATCAGAGGAAATGGCTTTTTTCTATAAGGCAAACGACATGAGGAGGGGGGCCGCACATAATGTAATAATGGCTGAAATAATCATCGATACACTTGAGATCGTACCCGAGACAGAGCTTAACTCAAAGGCCTTTGAAGTGCCTGCGCCGTGTGCACCTGTACCGAGCAAGACGCCTTTTGCGATGTCATTGTCAATTCGGAAGTAACGGATGACCATTGGGCCAATGATGGAGCCGAATAGTGCAGTTAAGATGACGAATACAGCCGTAACGGACGGCATGCCGCCAATCATTTCTGAGACACTCATGGCAATTGGTGTTGTCACTGATCTTGGGACAAGACTTTCAATAAGGCCTGTATCCAAATGAAACAATTTGGCGATAAACGCTGTTGATAAAATCGCAATGACAGAACCGCAAGCAACATTCAATACAATTTCAACTGCATGCTTCTTCAGAACGTGAAAATACTTATATAAAGGAATGGCAAAGGCAACAGTCGCAGGCTGAAGCATATTCGTTAGCCATTTCCCGCCTTGATTGTAAGCATCGTAAGGAATGTTTACGATTAACAGCAAGACCACAAGGACAAGCGGAGTTACAAGTAATGGGGAAACATACACTTTCGGATGCCGTTTGTATATCGCTTTTGATCCAAGATATAAAAGAACTGTTAAGATCAGAAATAATCCGCCCACTAACATAGCTTTTTTCGCTCCTTTCTTTTCGCAATCATTTGCGTCATGATGCCAGTTGAGAGCATGACCACAAAGGTACTAAGTAAGACGACAAGGACAATACTTGTGCCGGATTGAGAAAGCAATTTCCCATAATCAATCACACCAACGGCCGACGGGATAAAAAAGAGCAGCAGTTCTCCGAGCAGCCATACGGCGCCAAGTTCAATCCATTTTAATTGAATGATGTTAAAATGAAGTAATAAGAAAATGACAAAAATGCCCAATATCGTACCTGGGATTTTTAAATGCAAAAAAGCCGCTAGGGCATTCATTAATTTCGCAAAAACAAACAAAGCTGTAATCTGAAGGGTAGCAATCAGCGACGTTTTAAGCAATTGCACTTTCCATTCACTCCTTTTTCTATATAAAATGTTCACTATTTCACAAAAACTTAACAACGTTTTAATTGATGAACTTACTTTAAAGTGTACAGCACGTTTCGTTATAGGTAAAATACATATATTGAATAGTTATTATTCCTTTTGTCTATAGGGGGTGACCGAGATGGACATTAGACATTTAACATATTTCTTAGAAGTGGCAAGGTTAAAGAGTTTTACGAAAGCGTCTCAATCTCTTTATGTATCACAGCCGACCATTTCCAAAATGGTCAAGAATCTTGAAGATGAGCTGGGCGTCCAGTTATTTTACCGAAATGGTCGGCAGGTTGAAATGACAGACGCAGGACTAACCATGTATACAAAGGCAAGTGAAATCACACAATCTTTTCAAAATTTAACGAGTGAATTAAATGATGTAATGAACGTGAAAAAAGGGCACATTCGAATTGGGCTGCCGCCAATGATAGGATCAAGTTTCTTTCCAAATGTCATGGGGGAATTCCGCCAGCAGTATCCAGATGTCACGTTTCAATTGGTCGAACATGGCTCCATTAAAGTGGAGGAAGGGGTAGAGGATGGTTCGTTAGATATTGGTGTCATTGTTCTCCCTGCAAATGATAAAATTTTTCATACGTACACCATTATGAAAGAGAACATGAAGCTTGTGACGCATCCATCACATCCGATGGCATGTCGTGGTGAGGTGGAGTTAGCAGATTTAAAGGAAGAGTCTTTTATTTTCTTTAGAGAAGATTTTGTTCTGCACAGCCGGATATTGAATGAATGCATGAATGCAGGCTTTCGACCCAATGTCATCTATGAAACCTCTCAATGGGATTTCATTAGTGAAATGGTAGCCGAGAATTTAGGGATTGGGCTTCTGCCAGAACGAATCTGCCGTGATCTTGATCCTGAAAAGGTAAAGGCCATATCCTTAAATCCGTCAATCCCATGGCATTTAGGTGTCATTTGGCGAAAGGACCGCTATTTGTCGTTTGCGGCAAGAGAATGGTTAAAGCATACTAAATCCTATGTGTGGGATGCAGAGTAAAAGGGAGGACGATACTGATGAAAATTAGCTACGCGTCTCATTTATTGGAGAAGGTTCGAGCGGAAAATCCACTCGTCCATAACATTACCAACCAAGTCGTGACGAACTTTACAGCAAATGGACTGCTTGCCTTAGGTGCTTCTCCGGTGATGGCAAATGCGAAAGAAGAAGTCGCCGAAATGGCTCAATTAGCTGATGCGCTTGTTTTAAATATTGGCACTTTGACAAAAGAGACAGTTGAAGCGATGATCATTGCTGGACGAGCGGCCAATGAAAAAGGTGTGCCTGTTCTATTAGATCCTGTTGGTGTGGGAGCAACAACATTTCGGACAAGTGCAGCAAATCAGCTATTACAGCAAGTCAATATGTCAGTCGTAAGAGGAAATGCTGCGGAAATTGCGAACTTGATCGAAACGGATGGCTGGGAGTTAAAGGGTGTTGATGCGAAAAAGGCGAATGGTGACGTGTCAGCATTAGCAAAGCAAGCAGCGAAAGCACTTCATACGGTTGTCGTCATTACAGGAAAAGTAGATGTTGTATCGGATGGAGATGTGGTGATGTCCATTCATAATGGACATGAGTGGCTGACAAAGGTGACAGGAGCAGGCTGTTTACTCACATCTATCATGGGGGCATTTTGTGCAACAGGTGAACAGCCTCTTCATGCAGCGGCATCTGCCCTGTTATTTTATGGTGTCGCAGCAGAAAAAGCGGCTTTGCAAACCAAAGGAAATGGACCTGGGACGTTTCAAATGGAACTTTTAAATGAATTATCAAACACAAGCGCTACAGATGTGATCACTTTAGGGAAAATAGAGGGAGATGTATATGACAAAG
This sequence comes from Bacillus sp. NPDC093026, assembly GCF_044754665.1. NCBI lineage: Bacteria > Bacillati > Bacillota > Bacilli > Caryophanales > Bacillaceae > Bacillus > Bacillus sp. NPDC093026. The sequence continues at coordinate 186,144 of NZ_JBIVPN010000002.1, forward strand.
GTTGACCAACAGCAACTCAAGGAGCAATTGTCGCTTTACTTTATTATGGGAACAGCGAATACGGATAGGCATCCGCTAGACGTCATTAAAGAAGCTATTAAAGGCGGGATTACGATGTTTCAATTTCGCGAAAAGGGAGAAGGAGCACTGCAAGGTGAAGCCAAGAAACGATTGGCTGAGCAAATACAAGTACTTTGTAAAGAAGCGCATGTCCCTTTTATCGTGAATGATGATGTTCAGCTCGCCATAGAGATTGATGCAGACGGTGTCCATGTGGGTCAGGAAGATGCAAATGCACAAGACGTACGACAGAAGATTGGGGAGAAAATTTTAGGTATCTCCACTCATCACATTGATGAAGTCAAGCAAGCAATTAAGGACGGGGCAGATTATGTTGGCATGGGACCGGTCTATCCAACAAAAACGAAAAAGGATACACGAAGTGTACAAGGGGTCTCTTTGATAAAAGAAGTACGTAGCCATGGTCTAAATATCCCGATTGTCGGAATTGGGGGCATCACATCTGATAATGCTGCACCCGTGATACAAGCAGGTGCAGATGGCATTAGTATCATTAGTGCCATTAGTCAAAGCAAGCAGCCAAGAAAAGCAGCAGAACAACTGAAATCACTTGTTGTATCAGAAAAAGCATCTCTCTAAGTCTTTGAGTCTTGGAAGGTATGGATCAACTCATCTATGCCTTTACTTGTTCGGGGATAAAAATGGACAGGGGGAGAAACGGTTGTGTACAATTTTATCATTAGGAAAATAAAGAAGAATGCATGATGGAAGTGCTTAGTACGTATTTTCGATACGATGAAGCGGGTAAAGGTCAGAAGCAAATGGATGAATTGTTTTCTGATAACGTCATGATTATGCTGAATGGCGCTCAAAAGCTTGTTCATAAAGATATTAAGCATAGTCAATGGGGAAAAAGAGAAGATGGAAACGTTGAAACAAACAGGGCCGTTTGCGGGAAGCTGACGAACGGTCATTATATACAAGTAGTAGGAATTAACATTGTTTGTTGCGCTAGACGAAAATGGAAAAATCATTTACTTAGAAAACGTTCCACAACATCCAGCATTATTTCAGCGTTACTAAAAAGCCGGCTTTTAGAGCCGGCTTTTGCTTATGAATCAGTGCCCATGTGCATCCCTGTATGTGCCTTCACTTGAATTTCTGTAAAGGTTTCATGATCAGCTTTTTCAGAGGAGAAAATCGTTCCTAAATAAGCTGCAAGGAATCCAAGTGGAATGGAAATAATGCCAGGGTTAGACAGCGGGATGAGTGGTTCACCTGTAAAAATGGCTGCACCTGACGGATCCCAGACACTCGGGCTGAGCGAGACAATGAGGAGTGCACTTAGAAGACCGGTTAAACTTCCTGCAATGGCTCCAGTTGAGTTGAATTTTTTCCAAAAGACGGTGAAGAGAATTAATGGTAAATTGGCACTTGCTGCAACTGCGAAGGCAAGTGACACAAGGAAAGCAACGTTTAAGGACTGGGCAAATAAAGCAAGAACGATTGATAGAATGGACACGCCAATTGAGGCAAAACGAGCCGCTCTTACCTGCTCTGGTTCGCTAGCTTGCCCTTTTCGAATGATCTGACTGTAGAAATCATGCGCAAATGCAGATGCGGCGGATAGCACAAGCCCTGTCACAACAGCCAAAATGGTCGCAAATGCGATAGCGGAAACAAATGCAAATAAGAAATCTCCTCCAAGGGCTTGTGCAAGTAGCGGCGCTGCCATATTTCCTGCTGCATCCGCTGCTATGATCGCTTCTGTTCCAACAAATGCAGCCGCACCGAAGCCGAGGAAAACCGTCATTAAATAGAAAATCCCGATGATCCAAGTCGCAGAAAGAACAGATTTCCGCGCGGAGATGGCATCCTTTACGGTATAAAACCGGATCAAAATATGTGGTAAACCCGCAGTCCCAAGTACCAGTGCAAGGTTAAGAGAAAGGGTTTCTAATGGGACGTCATATTTATTACCCGGATGAAGGAAGGACTCGCCTAGCGGGGTCGCTGTTTTCATTTGCTCAAACATGTTCATAAGGTTAAAATCAAACTTTGCAAACACGAGCAGTGAAATGATTAAAGTACCAAGCATCAGGAGAACGGCTTTTGTGATCTGTACCCAGCTGGTGGCGATCATTCCCCCAAACACCACATAGATGGTCATCAATACACCCACAATCAAAACCGCAATCCAATAATCAATGCCAAGAAGTAGCTTGATTAATGCTCCTGCACCAACAAGCTGTGCAATCATATAAAAAGTAGAGACAGTGATCGTATTAAAGGCAGCGACTCCTCTAATTGCAGGTCGTTTAAATCGTGCAGCAATCATATCTGCCATCGTATATTTCCCGAGATTTCGAAGCGGTTCAGCTACAATATACAAAACGACAAGGTATGCTACGAGAAAGCCAATGCTATAGAAGAAACCATCAAACCCATTTAACGCAATCATCCCCGCTATCCCTAAAAATGAGGCAGCGGACATATAATCTCCAGCGATGGCAAGACCGTTTTGAAACCCTGTCAGCCCTCCTCCTGCTGTATAAAAATCACTAGCACTGCTTGTTTTCTTCGCGGCAAAATACGTGATGACCAAAGTGAGTCCTACGATCGCTACAAATAAAATGAAAGCGGTCATGCTCATTCGTCATCACCTCGAGACTCAATTTTTAAAGCGCTTACATATTTGTCGAACTGAGCAGCCTTTTTCGCATAAAGTCCACATAAAACCCATGTCATGATGAATTGTGTGAGGGCGAATAACCAAGCCCATGAGATTGCACCAATTGCTGGTGTGTTCAAAAAGGTGAAGTAGGATGTAGCAACCGGAAGTGAAAAGTAAAAGAGAAAAAAGAAAATCGTCAACGGAACAATAAATCGGCGTTTTTCCTCAAGAAGTTTTCGGAAATCCTCTGAAGCAGCAACCTTCCTATAATGAACTTTTTTGTCTGCCATTGTTTCCTCCTTTGTACGAAATAGGGACAAGGTACTCCAATGCATATGAGACAATCTAGTTGTTTATGACAGTATAACATAAAAAAGACACCCGAAAAGGGTGCTTTTTACTGATAATTTGCAAGAAATATTTGTCTAGCTTTCTCATATGCATCCGCATCAAAGTGATCTCCGCATTTGTGAATACACCAAGGTTCTTGCTGTCTAGCGATACCGACTTCATAACCATTTTTGATAAATTCACAAGACTGCGAGACATCATAAAAATGAAACCCGTCAAAGAGATCATCACGCCACTTTATATCATATTGCGTGGCCATCAGTAGACCGTCAATAGCTGCTGCTTTAATAAAGTCACGAGGCCCGGCTTGCTCATGGACTGTTTCAAATGAAAGCAATTGATATGTGTCGTGCCGATATTCAATCACCTTGCCTCTGCAACCTTTGCTCTCCCACCAAATCCCATTGTCAGGAATACTTTCTGCTCCAATCACCCCGAGCATTCCAAGTGACGGATTTTGTAAAAAAAGTGGGATGAGTTCAAGTAACATTTGTTGTTTGACAATCAATGTATCCTGATGAAGATAAATTTTAAATTGAGCGGGATGAGTCAATGCCTTATTATATCCGGAGGCCATACTCGATGCATCTCTAATTGGAAAAACCTCAACGTGATAACCATGCGGAGCAGGGAGTAAGGCGAGCTGCCGGAAGCATGCTTGGAACATCGACTCATCGTTAACACATAGTACAAAAAGAATGGTCGGGTTATTCATTAAGCGGAACCGCCTCAACAACATATTGATAAGCTGTAGATGCCTCATGAAAATCGAAACGTATTCCATGCTTCACAAGCAGGTCGTGTAAATCATTGGTCACGTTCGCATAGGAAGGATGCTGTACACGAATGGTCTCCAGATCACGAATACGGTAACCTGCTGACTGAAAGAGTGCATGTATTTCGTGAAGGGTAAAGAAACGTAAGTGTGTTTGATCCATCAGCCCTGCATCTGTATAAGACCACCTTCCAGCTAACAATTCTAAAACAGTTGAGATATGGCCGATATTTGGGATAGATGATAGGATGGTTCCCTCCTTTTTGAGGAAGGGTTTGACTTTTTTTAAGACAGCCCAAGGATCAAGTAAGTGTTCAAGTACGTCGCCGAAGATGATGCAGTCAAATTGTTCTTGACGATAAGGGAGAGTCATCTGTTCTATATTACCGCATAGAACATGATCTAACTCCAGTTCAGCCTGCTTTGCTGCATGTTCAAATGATTCGATTCCGCATATTGTCCGCCCCTCTTGTTTCAAGGCTTTTCCAAGCTGGCCTGTTCCGCATCCAATATCCAAAATAGATGTCCATTCATCACGAATACGATTGACGATAACAGGGTTCGCGCCGTGATAATATTGATCCTTTTTTTGGTGATAATACGAAAGGGAATCTGAACTCACGCTCTACCCCACCTTTCTTTTTTTCTCATCGCTTTCATGATTAATATATGGAAGGGAAGCTTGTTTTTATAACGAAGGTAGGCAGAATTTATTCAGTGCGGGCAAAAAGAGATCATATAAAGAACATGAAACGGACTGTCCTCCTAATATAGAAAGACAGAACCCCATTGTGAGGAAGGGATTGGTATGATGAGGTGTTGAACAATTGTAGCGCGTCATGAAAGGATTTTCCAAAGGTCTATTGACCGGTCAGAACTTTTCGCCAAAGCATTCTGAAAGACAAAGGATAACGGCGTTGATTTATGGTTTGTTTATCATCTTCTGATCACCGTTGGATGTTAAAAAAGCTTGTATTTCTTCGATGCCTAGTCCGATTTTTTTCGCTTCCTGAATCAAATAAACCCACTCTTCGTCAACTCTTCTTTTCACTTGCGTTTCCATAATATCCTCCAGTTCAATAAGACATATTCATCTGCAACCAATGACTTGAACAAACCGTCTAGTAACTGTACGTGTTTTGTGAAAGCTGCCGCAAAATAGATTCTTGTCGAAAAAAGATGACATTTAACCTATTTTGTAAAAAATATCACCTACCACACTCCTAAAAAAATGACTAAAAAATCCAAAAAATATTGATTTCTTACTTCTAATAATAAACAATTGTAAAGTCAGTTAAAAGATTATAAATTAAAATAATGACAAAGACCTAAATCATATGACTCGTATAAACCATTTAGGTTAAATTGTGCCATCTCTTTGAATGACTTTCATCTTTGCAGAATGTGAATATTGTTCATTTGGGAAGTTCTTGTCAAGATGGTATTCTAAAAGAAACAGAAACCACCAAGAAGGAATGAAGAAAGACATGTATAGCCTTTTTCAAAAGTATCAAGAAGTCGTCATGTATCTTGTCATGGGTGTGTGTACAACCATTGTCAACATTGTCAGCTTCTATCTATTCGTTGAGATGTTTTCCATGGATTATAAAACGGCAACGGTTGTTTCATGGGTATTTGCTGTTCTCTTTGCCTATATCACCAATAAGAAGTATGTCTTCAAGCAAAAGGCACGTGACACAAAAAGCCTGATGCGTGAGCTTTCTTCATTTTTTAGTGTACGTCTCATGTCTCTAGGTGTTGATATAGGGCTGATGATTTTATTTGTGAGCCAGATGGCATTAAATGAAACCGTCGCAAAAATTCTTGTTAACTTTGTGATTGTGGTGGTCAATTATGTCGCCAGTAAATGGTTCGTCTTCAAGAAAACAAAAGAAGATGCGATTTAACCACATGAAAAAGATAGGTGATCTGAAATGAGCAGCAGGCCAGACGAATTATATGATGTCATATATCAACAAACAGAAAAGCAGCATGAACAAGTGCTGAAGCTAGTCAAAGAAATGACCGCACATCCAGAAGCGTTTACGGAACAAGAAAAAGAAAAGATCGATCGCATGGACATTGCGCTTCAAACGGCAACGGACATTTTAGAAAACTTAATGACCCCTGACACGCAAATGACCATTGTTTTAAGACAAGGGAGAATTCGTGTTGATCTGACGAAAGCGTAAAAGAAGCAGCCAATTGAAAAGCGGCTGCTTTTTATTATGCATCGCTTGTTTCCCGCAGTTGCTTTGGAGACATGCCGATTTTCTTGCGAAAGACTTTATTTAAGTAATTCGCATTTCGGTAGCCGCACTGTATGGCGATTTCTTCAATCGAGTATTTCGTTGTTTTCAGTAACGTTTCCGCCTTTTCTAATCGAATATTTGTTAAGTAGTGAATAGGTGTAAAGCCAGTTGCCTTTTTGAATTCCCTCGTAAAATGACTTTTGGATAAACGTGCCACAGCCGCCATATCGTCAGGACCAATTTCTTCGTGAAAATGATGGCTTGCAAATAAAGCTGCCTGTACGATTGGCTCAGGCCATTTCTCCATTTGTCCTTCAAGCTTTGGCAAATAAGAATAAAGTTCCATGACAAATTGATAAGCAAGGCTAGACCCCTCAAACGAATTGGTAATCCGTCTTTCACAGGCTTCATCATAAATCTTCTTCAGCAGGCGGATCGGTTTGGAATTTGGATGAAAACGTATGACCTGCTTTCCTTGTTCTATAAAATGATCGAAGCAAAAATCACAGGCTTCCCCGTAAAGCGTCAAATATAGGAATTCCCAATGCTCACTGTCCTCTGGGAAAAAGTATTGGTAGGCACTGGGGCTTTTCACAAGAAAGGCCTGTCCCGGCAAAACTTTGTATCGTTTTTGACCAATTTCAATCATGCCATGACCGGACAGTGTGAGCTGAAAGATGCATTTGCCTTGATCCTTCCGCTCTACGCCATTCCAGCTGTATAACGAAGATGATTGAACTTCCCAGCCGACAGACCAAATTTGCGCCGGCAATGTCACATCCGAATGGTGAAAACGAAATGCAAATGCTTCTTTCTTCAAATTGGAAATCCTCCTTCACAGCAAAAAACAACCTTTTTTGGTTTTGAATCATGGTACACCTCATATCACATCGTACCATCCACAGCAAAAAAAGGGTATTTTTAAACGGTTTTTTTACCATTGAACACCAGCCATTTAGACAACTAAAATAAGATTATCAGAACAGAAGAAAAGGGGAATGGATATGATCGATACCTTGCGAGCGGCATTTCATCAACAATTTGGGAATAGGGAGCCACTTCGTTATTTTTTCGCCCCAGGCAGGGTGAACTTGATTGGTGAACATACAGATTACAATGGGGGACATGTTTTCCCGTGTGCACTTACACTAGGTACTTATGCGGCATGTGCAAAACGGTCAGATGGTCTTGTCAGGATGTATTCCCTGAACTTTGAAGAAGAAGGTGTGAAAGAAGTGGACCTTTCTGAAATCGCTTACGAAGAGTCAGACGGCTGGGCGAACTATCCAAAAGGTGTATTCAGCAAGTTTGCAGAAGCAGGAATGAACGTGAAAGAAGGCTTTGATATTGTGTACTTCGGTAATATTCCAAATGGTGCAGGACTGTCTTCAAGTGCCTCCATTGAACTTGTCACAGCTGTATTGATGAATGAATGGTATTCATTTGGCGTATCAAACGTCGATCTTGCCCTTCTTGCACAGCGTGCAGAAAATGAATTTATTGGCGTCAATTGCGGGATTATGGATCAATTTTCTATTAGTCTCGGAAAAGAAAATCATGCCATACTTCTTAAATGTGACACCCTTTCTTATGAGTACAGTCCATTTCGACAAGATGGTCTATCACTTGTCATCGCCAATACAAACAAAAAGCGGACACTGGCAGATTCCAAATACAATGAACGCCGAGCAGAGTGTCAGTCTGCCTTAGATGATCTCAGAAAAGAATTAGACATCGCGCATTTATGTGAGCTAACCGCTGATGAATTTCAGCAGCATGCCCATTTGATCCAAGATACAACGAGCCTTAAACGTGCGAGACATGCGGTGACGGAAAATGAACGGACCTTGAAAGCTGTAAATTTTCTGAAAGATGATAAAATTGAGGAACTAGGCGCTCTGATGAAGGCATCTCACCTCTCTTTAAAAAATGATTATGAAGTAACTGGACTTGAATTAGATGCACTTGCAGAAGCAGCTTGGCGTCATCCTGGTACGATTGGTTCACGAATGACCGGTGCAGGCTTTGGCGGCTGTACAGTCAGTATTGTGAAAGATGAGTTGCTGGACTCATTTATAGAAGAAACAGGTGCGATTTATTATGAAAAAACGGGCATTCAAGCATCGTTTTACACAACTGGAATTGGAAACGGCGCAAGAGAAATAACATAAGGAGGAATGGTAATGACAATTTTAGTTTGTGGAGGAGCAGGTTTCATTGGCAGTCATGCGGTGGCAGCCCTTTTAGCCAAAGGAGAAAATGTGGTGATTGTCGATAATCTCCAGACAGGTCATAAAGAAGCTGTCCTCGAGGGAGCGGTATTAGAGCAAGGTGATTTAAGAGATACAGCCTTTTTAAGGAACGTCTTTGAGACACATTCAATTGAAGCAGTCATGCACTTTGCTGCCGATTCGCTAGTCGGTGAAAGTGTCATTGACCCGCTAAAGTATTATGACAACAATGTCGGCGGGGCCATTGCCTTACTTCAGGTGATGAACGAATTTGATGTGAAAAAGATTGTGTTTTCTTCAACAGCTGCTACATATGGTGAACCAAAGCGTGTGCCTATTGTGGAAACCGATGAGACGAATCCAACCAATCCTTACGGTGAAACCAAATTAGCGATTGAAAAAATGTTGAAATGGTCTGAGAAAGCATACGGCATTGAATATGTTGTGCTTCGCTACTTTAATGTGGCGGGTGCTCATACAGAAGGGCTTGTCGGTGAGGATCATCAGCCTGAGACGCATCTCATTCCCATTATCCTTCAAGTAGCTCTTGGGAAACGGGATCAAATCATGATTTACGGTGATGATTATGAAACAGATGATGGTACATGCATTAGAGATTATATTCATGTGATGGACTTAGTAGAGGCACATATCTTAGCAGTTGATCGTTTGCGGCAAGGAAAAGGGAGTGCAACTTATAACTTAGGAAATGGTACAGGTTTTTCCGTCAAGCAGGTTGTAGAAGTGGCAAGAGAGGTAACAGGTCATCCTATACCAGCACAGGTGGCAAAAAGACGAGCAGGAGATCCGGCAAAACTCATTGCTTCATCCGACAAGGCGCTCCAAGAACTAGGGTGGCAGCCTCAATACGCAGATCTTCATACAATCATTCAAAGTGCATGGGAATGGTTCCAGAAACATCCGGAAGGCTACCAGAGTGAATAAAACCTAACCGGCAGGCATGAGAGGAGAAAGAGGGAATGGCAATTGATATTTTTGAAAAACTTGAACAGTTAATTCGATACGGGATAGATACAGAGCTCATCACACCACTTGATACAGATTATGTGAGGAATCGACTGCTGGAGGTGCTTGGTCTTGATGACGCTGAGCCAAGAACGGTCTCAGGTGGTATCGAAATTGAAGAGATTTTGTCACCTATTTTAGATTGGGCAGTAGAAACAGGTCTTCTTCCTCATGGAACAGATACGTATCGCGATTTACTTGATGCAAAAATCATGGGTTGTTTGGTGGCACCGCCAAGTGTGATTGAAGCCAAGTTTGAAGAGATACGTCTTCATGAAGGAGCAAAGGCAGCCACAAGCTGGTTCTATGAGATGCAAAAAAATGCACATTACATTCATACGGGCAGAATAGCCAAAAATGTTCAGTGGTTTACAACAACAGACGATGGTGTGCTGGAAATCACAATCAATCTATCTAAACCGGAAAAAGATCCAAAGGCAATTGCTGAAGCCAAGAAGCTCAGTCAAAAGCAATACCCTCTTTGTCTTCTCTGTAAAGAAAACGTTGGATTTCAAGGGCGAATCAATCATCCAGCTAGACAGAATCACCGTATTATTCCTGTCACGTTAAAAGGAGAAGCGTGGTATCTGCAATTTTCACCTTATGTGTATTACAACGAACATTGTATTGTGTTCAAAGGCGAACATGAGCCGATGAAGCTTACAAAAAAAACATTTGAACGCTTGCTTTCCTTTATATCAATCTACCCGCATTATTTCATTGGATCGAACGCTGATCTCCCGATTGTCGGAGGCAGTATATTAAGTCATGATCATTTTCAAGGCGGTGCTCATGAATTTCCGATGGCGAAAGCAGAAATGGAGGATATCTTTTCTCTTAAGGCGTTCCCAGAAGTGAAGGCTGGGATTGTGAAATGGCCAATGTCAGTCATTCGATTGCAAAGTAACAGTCAGCAAGTTCTTGCAGACGCCGCTGGTTACATTCTAAACAAGTGGAAAACGTATTCAGACCAAGAAGTCAATCTGATTTCTCATACGGGAGATACCTCGCACAATACCATCACACCTATAGCACGCCGCCAAGGTGAAGCTTATGAATTAGACCTTGTGCTCCGTAATAATCGTACAGATGAACAACATCCGTATGGTATTTTTCATCCGCACGAAGAAGTACATCATATTAAAAAAGAGAATATCGGATTAATTGAAGTCATGGGTTTGGCCGTTCTTCCTGGAAGATTAGCCGATGAATTGAGCCAATTAAAAGAAGCGCTATTATCCAAGCAGCCTCTTGAAGAAATCAAACTCCGCCCTGCCATCATGAAGCACGAAAGGTGGGCAAAGCACATGCTCGAAGAGAAAACCTTCACAAAAGACAATGTAGCAGCTATTTTACAAGAGGAGATCGGGCACATCTTCTCTCGCATTCTCGCACAAGCTGGTGTGTTTAAAAGAACAGAGCAAGGGAAAACAGCTTTTAAACGTTTCATTCATACATTAAACACAGGCGGGTGATGAAATGATAGAACAAGTGAGAAATCTTATGAAAGAAAAACAGCTCGACGGTGTCCTTGTGCAAAAACGAAATAACTTCTCTTGGCTGACTGGAGGAAGAAGGAATCACATTGTTTTAAACACGCCAGAAGGTGTCTGCAAGCTGCTTGTGTTGAAAGATGACATTGTATTGTTTGTGAATCAAATGGAAGAAAAACGAATCATTGAAGAAGAAATGGCGTATGTCGATCACCCATTTCAAGTGGTGACGATGGATTGGTATGAAGAGGATGACACTTACGTTCAAACATTCACGAAAGACAAACGAATTGGGGCAGATACACAGATGGAAGGGTTTGAATGGATTGAGGCAGAATTGTCTCACATTCGATCTATTCTCTCCCAATCACAGCTCAATCAATATGAGAGTCTTTGTCATCAGGCGGCGGTTATAGTAGAAACGGTTTGCAAAGAAATCGTTCCGGGTCAAACGGAGCACGAGATTGCTTCACTTGTGGCGCAAAAAGCAATTGCTCAGGGGATGACCATTGAGGTACTGCTTGTCGCAACAGATGACCGCATTTATCAATACCGTCACCCCATTCCAACAGAGAAAGCCTTGCAAAAGCATGCGCTCGTTGTTCTTTGTGCTGAACGGCATGGACTCGTCGCCAACGTCACAAGGTCAGTTTACTTTGGGCGTCTCCCGAATGACCTTGAAGAAAACAAAGAAAGGCTTGCGCGGATTGATACGGTCATGAATGCGGCAACACGTCCAGGAAGAACCATTGGAGATGTGCTCAAAGCAGGAATTGCCCAATATGAAAAAGAGGGTTTCCCTGACAGTTGGAAAAAACTTCACCAAGGCGGAAAGACGGGTTTTGTGTCCAGAGAGATCATTGCAGTGCCCTCATCAGAGGAGGAAATCCAGCTTCATCAGGTGTTCACATGGAATCCATCATTGCCTGGTTTAAAATCAGAGGATACAATAGTTGTAGAGAAAGAGGGAAATCGATTTTTAACCTATACTGGTAAATGGCCGTATATTGAAATCGAACATGAAGGTCACGTCTACAGACGACCTGACATCTTGGTAAGACATGGATAAAACCGATAAGCCGGCGATAAGCCGGTTTTTTGATGAAATTCTGTAGTGAGATTTCACTCATTTATCACGATTACCATTTCTTACAACGCATAGGTCAGTGATCGAAGCTTTCTTTTCTCGTTAACTTGCGTTAAAATAAGTAAGGTTTTTGTTAAATACGGGATACCTATTTAGAAATTGTTTACCTAGATAAAATTTCATAAAGTTAAATTGAAATTTGACCAAACTTTTTTATTGTGGTAAACCTAAATTTGACAAAGTTCTTTCTTGTATGTCCTTTGCCTTCAACTCTCAACTTTTCAAATTCCTAGAAATTTATTGTTCATACAATAATATAAATTTATGTCGAAATTATGACACTTTAATAGAAATCTGTTAAAAAATAAATGAACTTTTTAAAAAAGGGAAGCTAACTTCTACAGATTTTGATAGCATTACAAAGGGAAGAAAAGTTTTAGAAGGCAGATGGCTTTTCACAATGATTCAGCAATTTATACATTATATAAGGAAGGATGGTGATCTTCTTGTTCAGAGCCATTAAACCTATGCTTTTATTAGCGATGCTCGTGAGTGTTTTTATATTAGGAGGTTGCAGCAATATTGCTGTTTTAGATCCTAAAGGACCAGTCGCAGCACAACAAAAAGACTTGATTCTCTTATCAATTGGATTCATGCTCTTTATCGTTGGTGCGGTATTTGTTCTATTTACCATCATCTTAGTTAAATACCGTGAGCGGAAGGACGTTGGAAACGCCTCTTATAACCCAGAACTACACGGGAATACGCTTCTAGAAGTTGTCTGGACAGTGATCCCAATATTAATCGTTGCTGCCCTTTCGATTCCAACTGTGAAAACAATTTATTCTTTGGAAGAGGCACCACAAGCAACAAGTCACAAAGATCCGCTTGTCATCTACGCAACAGCTGTCGATTGGAAATGGATCTTTAGTTATCCAGAGGAAAATATTGAAACAGTGAACTACTTAAACATTCCAAAGGATCAGCCGATTTTATTCAAAATCACTTCCGCTGATACAATGGCATCACTTTGGATTCCTCAGCTAGGTGGAGAAAAGTATGCAATGGCTGGAATGGAAATGGAACAGTACCTTCAAGCTGATGAAGTAGGCACATATGAAGGAAGAAACGCAAACTTCACAGGTGAGGGTTTTGCTCAGCAAAAATTCAAAGTCAATGCAATGACGCAGTCTGACTATGATCAATGGGTAAACAAAACGAAAAAAGAAGCACCGAAGTTAACGAAAAAGACGTATGACTACTTGATGCTTCCTGACGCTGCAGATGTGCAGACATTCTCATCCACACATTTATCCTTTGCGAAGCATGGAGAGGATTCTGAATACGCACTTCAAGCTCGCAAACGTTTAGGTTATGAAGCAGTTTCTCCGCATTCAAAAACAGATCCTTTCGAGAATGTGAAGAACTATAAAAGAAAACTAGAAAGTGAATAAACTGACTAAGGAAAGGAGGAGGCCGTTATGCATTTAAAATGGGATGAGTTTTTTGTAACTGGAGACCCATTAATTCTTGGTGCGCAAATTTCTATCGCTCTGACTTCCATTGCCATCATTTTTGTCTTAACATACTTTAAAAAATGGAAATGGCTCTGGAAAGAATGGCTTACATCAGTTGATCATAAAAAGCTAGGGATCATGTATATCCTTGCTGCTGTGATTATGTTCTTCCGCGGTGGAGTAGACGGACTGATGATGCGCGCACAGCTGGCGCTTCCTAATAATACGTTTTTAAATTCAAACCACTATAATGAAATTTTCACAACACATGGTACGATCATGATTCTCTTCATGGCGATGCCATTTTTAATCGGTTTAATCAACGTTGTTGTACCTCTTCAAATTGGTGCACGTGACGTTGCATTCCCGTATTTGAACAACTTGAGCTTCTGGACATTTATGGTCGGAGCTATGCTGTTCAACATTTCCTTCGTCATTGGAGGATCACCAAATGCAGGATGGACGAGTTACATGCCGCTCGCTGGAAATGACTTCTCACCAGGACCTGGACAGAACTATTACTTGCTCGGGCTCCAAATAGCAGGTATTGGTACACTGATGACAGGTATTAACTTCATGGTGACCATCTTGAAAATGCGTACAAAAGGTATGACGCTTATGCGTATGCCGATGTTTACATGGACAACATTGATTACTTCTGTGATCATTGTCTTCGCATTCCCTGTATTAACTGTTGCTTTAGCACTTATGACATTTGATCGTTTATTCGGGACGGCATTCTTTACACTCGAAGCAGGCGGTATGCCTATGCTTTGGGCGAACCTTTTCTGGATTTGGGGACATCCTGAGGTATATATCGTTATCCTGCCGGCTTTCGGTATTTTCTCAGAAATCTTTGCGACGTTCTCGAGAAAGCAGTTGTTTGGTTACAAAGCGATGGTTGTATCAATTGTGGCAATCTCTGTTCTTAGTTTCATTGTGTGGGTTCACCACTTCTTCACAATGGGGAACAGTGCAGCGGTTAACTCATTCTTCTCGATTACAACAATGGCCATTTCTGTACCAACAGGTGTAAAAATCTTTAACTGGCTCTTTACAATGTATCGTGGACGTATCAGCTTTACATCACCAATGCTTTGGGCACTTGGTTTCATCCCGAACTTCGTTATCGGTGGTGTCACTGGGGTTATGCTTGCGATGGCAGCTGCGGATTACCAGTACCATAACACGTACTTCCTTGTATCCCACTTCCACTATGTATTAATCGCAGGTACAGTATTTGCATGTTTTGCTGGTCTTGTTTTCTGGTATCCAAAAATGTTTGGCTACAAGTTAAACGAAAGAATTGGCAAATGGTTCTTCTGGGTATTCATGATCGGATTTAATATCTGTTTCTTCCCGCAGTACTTCTTAGGACTGCAAGGTATGCCTAGACGTATTTATACGTATGGACCAGAGGATGGCTGGACTGCACTAAACTTTATTTCAACAATTGGTGCATTCATGATGGGTGTTGGATTTATCATCCTTTGCTATAACATTTACTATAGCTGGAGACACTCAAAACGTGAAGTGTCTGGAGATAGCTGGGGAGTTGGACGTACACTTGAGTGGGCGACATCTTCTACGATTCCGCCACACTATAATTTTGCAGCACTTCCAGAAGTGACAGCACCAGATGCATTTCATGTTTGGAAGCAAAACAATGTGGACATTCACCCAGAAAAAGAATTTAAGAAAATTCATATGCCGCACAATTCAGGCAGACCACTGATTATGTCCGCATTCTTCGGACTTGGTGCATTCGGTCTTGTGTTCGAATGGTACTGGATTGGCGTCATCGGCTTAATCGGTGTATTTGCAACAATGATTTTACGTTCATTCGAATATGACGATGGCTACTATATTCCTGTTGAAAAAGTCATTGAAACAGAGAAAAAGAATAAGGAGGCGCAGAAGTAATGGGACATAATGATAGCAGTTACGCAAATGCCCCGCTTGAATATCAGTCTGAAACTGGACGGTTAAACATCCTTGGTTTCTGGATATTCCTTGGTGCGGAGATCGTGTTGTTCTCAACACTTTTTGCGACCTACTTTGTTCTTCATGGCAGAACAGCTGGTGGCGTGTTACCAGCTGAACTATTTGATATGAAGCTTGTATTAATCATGACATTCCTGCTATTGGTTAGTTCATTTACTTGTGGGATCGCCGTTCATGAGATGCGTCGTGGAAGTACAAAAGGGGTTGTCATTTGGACAATTCTGACGTTACTTTTAGGTGCAGGCTTCGTTGGCTTTGAGATTTTCGAGTTCTTCCATTATGTACATGAGGGTGCCTCTATCCATACAAGTGCGTACTGGTCTGCCTTCTTTGTACTTTTAGGAACTCACGGATTACACGTATCAATCGGTATTTTCTGGATTTCTGGTATTTTGTTCCAAATTAAAAAGCGTGGATTAACTCCACAAACAGCAGCGAAGATCTTTATTTCAAGTTTATACTGGCATTTCCTTGATGTTGTATGGATTTTCATCTTCACAGCTGTTTACTTGATTGGATTAGGGGGGCTTTTGTGATATGGCAGGAAAAACACATTCCTCATCAGAGCACGAACACTTCCCTTGGAAACATGTAGTCGGCTTCATCTTGTCCATTGTGCTGACGATCTTAGCATTTTGGATTGCCATTGGAGCTGAACTTGGCAGTGCCGCAAAACTTTGGATTATCTTTGGTTTTGCATTTATTCAAGCATTCTTGCAGCTTTTCATGTTCATGCATATGACAGAAAGCGAAAATGGAACTGTTCAAGTCGGAAACACATTGTTTGGTCTATTCTGTGCGATTATTTTCGTTATCGGATCTGTTTGGATCTTTGCGGCTCACTACAGCCACGGAGAGAACAGCAAAGACGGATATTCACCGTCTGCACCAAAGCAGTCTGAGCATTCAGGTCATTAATAAAAAACCACTCATCCTTGTAGATGAGTGGTTTTTATGATGGTATTGGTAACGCTTCCAATTGGTGGTGTTATGTCTATCTGCTACTGAATCTTTTGCGAATGAACGGAAGACCATAGATGAGGAATGCAGCGATGTGAGCCAAGATCACATTTATCGCAAAGAATGCAATCATGAAGGTATGTCCTGTTGGAGATAAACTACTTGTCATGTAAAGTCCGAAAAAGACCCACATAATCATGATCGGTGGAATAGAAGCAATTGCAATTTTTCTGTTTTCTAGCCATAAAAACAGGGGTGTAGCCGATGCAATACATAGGTACGCAAAGAACATATCCATCGTATCCAACTCCTTTGTCAGTTGATGTTCAATTCAAATGAGAGGTCAGGATTCAATTGTGTCTGTTTTTAGGAGATATTGTGAACATTTTGTTACAAGTATTATACCACAATTGACATTGAAGTAAACTCAATAATTGGAAAATGGGTCTTATTCCATAGTAGGTGTGTCTTTTATCATCATATATCAATCCCGTACGCTACCTTTGTGTTTGCTCGATTTTTTCTCCACAAAGATAATTGAATTTTCCCCTTAAAATCTGTAAAATGATCTTTTTAAAGGACTGATGATCGTATCAAATAAATGAGTAGAAGGAATTTATTCCTATTGTTAGAAGGAAAAGTCTTTCATTTTTGAAAAATGAATGGAACTTTTGGGGCTTATCCTCCGTCATATTTAAAGTGAGTTGCTTTTGTGAAAATTTAAATTTAATATAAATAAGGGCTTTTATGTTTTGTAATAAGGGTGGTTAGTTCATGAACAAGCAGAATACATCCCCTTACTATCAGGGAGATTTGATTTTTATATTTTTAGCGTTCTTTGCCATTAGTGTGATTGCCATTTATGCTGCTGGTCAGTTCGGACAGTATGGAACTAATGCTTGGACCAGACAGATTATTTACTACATGGTTGGTGTCATTTGTATTATTGCCATTAATTATTTTGATCTTGAACAATTAGAAAAGCTGAGCTTATATATTTTTATTGGTGGGATTCTGCTGCTGATCCTCCTTAAAATTAGTCCTGCGCAAATCGCTGGTCATGACTTTGCACCAATTAAAAACGGTGCAAAAAGCTGGTTTGTTTTACCAGGTGTTGGGACGTTTCAGCCTTCAGAGTTTATGAAAATTGGTTTAATCATGATGCTAGCATCTGTCATAGGAAAGTCGACGCCTAGAGGTAAGCGAACATTAGAAGATGATATTTTTCTTCTGTTAAAAATCGCTGGGGTATCTGTTGTTCCAGTTGGACTCATCTTCATGCAGGATGCAGGTACGGCAGCCGTCTGTATGTTTATCGTTATCGTGATGGTGTTTTTATCAGGTGTCAATTGGAAGCTTATTTCACTAATTGGATCTGTCGTTGTGCTATTAGTCGCTGCAGTGTTAGCTGTGATCATTTTATTCCCTGATTTTGCGCAAAAAATAGGGATTCAACAGTACCAAATAAACCGGATTACTGCTTGGATACCGGACGATTCCAGCTCTGCCAACCAAGCGCAGACACAGGATGCCTCTGGGTCTGATAAATATCAAGTGGATCAAGCGATTATGGCCATTGGTTCTGGTCAAATCTTCGGTAATGGGATTAAAAATTTAAAAGTATATGTGCCCGAAGCCCAAACTGATATGATTTTTTCTATTATAGGAGAAGCCTTTGGTTTTGTAGGCTGTGCGTTTGTCGTAATTATGTTCTTCTTCCTCATATACCGGCTTGTCGTGCTGATTGACCGTATCCATCCCTACAGCCGATTTGCGTCATTTTTCTGTGTAGGATATACGGCGCTGATTGTGATTCATACGTTCCAGAATATTGGTATGAACATAGGTGTCATGCCTGTTACAGGCATTCCGCTTCTATTCATCAGCTTCGGAGGAAGTTCTGTTTTATCTGTATTAATTGGATTCGGCATCGTATATAACGCAAGTGTTCAATTAACAAAGTATCAAAGTTATTTATTTAAATAAAACAGGGAAAAGGCAGTCTATTCATAGGCTGTCCTTTTTAATGGAATGCGAGTTCTCATTTTTGAAAAACGATACACATTTGTCTTATGATAGAAGGAGTGAAGGAGGTCTACAAATTGAATAAAACGATAGAAACGATATTAAACCACCGTTCGATACGTTCTTTTACAGATGAACGTCTAACAAAGGAAGAGGTGCTGACGCTTGTCAAAAGTGCACAGGCTGCCTCGACATCGAGCAATGTGCAGGCGTATAGCATCATTGGCGTAACAGATCAGGATAAGAAGGCCAAGTTGGCTGAACTGGCTGGCCATCAGCCATACGTTGAGAATAATGGGCATTTGTTCGTTTTCTGTGCAGACTTGAAACGTCATGAGTACATTGCCCAAAAGGCAGGAAAGAATCATCAGGAGGCGCTTGAGAATACCGAAGCGTTTTTAATTAGTGTGATTGATGCGGCGTTAGCTGCGCAAAATGTCAGTGTAGCAGCGGAATCTATGGGGCTTGGCATCTGCTATATCGGCGGCTTGCGTAATCAGCTTGTAGAAGTCTCTGACCTACTTGAAACACCTTCTTATGTCTTGCCGTTATTTGGTCTAGTTGTAGGACATCCAGCCAATCAGTCGTCACAGAAGGAACGGTTACCGATTGAACTGATCTATCATGAAAATACGTATCAACAAGACGAAGCACATCTGGATCGCTATTTACAGGAATACGACGAACGAATGTCGAGATATTACGAAAAACGGACGAATGGCGAAAGAAAAGATACTTGGTCTCAGCAGATGATTCGGAGTTTTAGCCAACCAAAAAGAGCCTACCTTGATGATTTTGTAAAAGAGAAAGGCTTTAATCGAAAATAAATGTAACATCCCCCTTTCATCAAGAGAGGGGGATTTCTGTAAAGAGGTGTGATATGTTGAAATTAAGTATTTTGGATCAATCTCCTGTCATTGGTGATGCAACACCTGCTGAAGCACTGAGACAAACGGTTGAGCTGGCGAAGCAGGCGGAGAAGTGGGGATATCACCGATTTTGGGTATCAGAGCATCACTTTTCAAACCGGCTTGCAGGTTCAAGTCCAGAGGTACTCATCGGGCATTTATCAGCCGTTACGTCTCATATGCGTATTGGCTCAGGCGGAGTCATGCTTCCCCATTATAGTGCCTACAAAGTAGCTGAGAACTTCAGGGTGCTAGAAGCATTAGCTCCAGGGAGAATTGATCTTGGCATCGGCCGAGCCCCAGGAGGGATGCCGATCTCTTCGATTGCGCTTCATCACGGTCAGCGAAAACGTTTAGGAGATCGTTATCCTGAGCAAGTAGAAGAATTGAAGGTCTATCTGCATGATTTGGCAGATGAATACTATCCGTTACCCCATTTAATCGCTTCTCCAAAGGTTGAAACAGCACCAGAGGTATGGATGCTTGGCTCATCGGAAGAAAGTGCAAGGCTTGCAGCGAAAGCAGGCGCAGGATATACATTTGCTCTTTTTATTAATGGTGAAGGCGGGGAAGATTCTGTTGAGCAATATGTGAATCGCTTTGAGCCTTCAGTATTTGCTGATGAACCGCGCATCAGTCTCGCTGTATTTGTTTTATTTGCAGAAACAGAGGAACAGGCAGAAAGGCTGGCTATGAGCTTAGATTTATCATTACTGGCAAATGAGCAAGGACAAAACCTTGGCAGCTTTCCTTCATATGAAGATGCAAAGGACTATCCTTATAGTGTGTATGAAAGACAGCGGGTTGCTGCCAATCGAAAGAGGATGGTCATTGGAACCGCATCCTCTGTAAAACAGCAGCTCACCGCACTGGCGAGGGTTTATCGTACAAATGAGCTAATGGCTGTGACCATCACACATCAAATGCAGGATCGGCTCACATCGTATCGTTTGTTAAAAGAAGCATTTGATGAATAAACGTATGTATTTAGCGCCTACGCAGCCAATAAAAAGGTGTGAGCATCACCATGCTGAAAATAAAGAGGATGGTGACTAGCAAGCTTAATGGGTATATACATGTAATATGAATGGTCAGCTCACATGCTTGATGAAAAGGACGAGGCTGTTTTTCTTGTAAAAAAATAAGTAAATAAAGCAAGGTCAACATAAGAAAAAAAGAAGTAAAAAAAGAAGCGATCCATAACAATATCAACATATGTGTACATTTCCTCCATACATGATAGAAAAGCCTTGATGAGCTAACACGCTCATACAAGGCTTTTTATGTGATTCTTGTTTATTCAGGGTAAAATTTCAAATGGTTCTTTCGTTTGAATTGTATCTGATTTTCCTTTCAGGCTGGCATAGGCAAGTAATGTATATGCGCCAGCTTCTAGCTTTTGCCCTTGATTGATTGTGCCATTCCATTTAAAGCGCTGTTCACCTTTTTCGATGTTTCGATAGACACCAGCTTCTCCTACAAACTCACCATCTGTAGAGTAGACGAGGAAAGCAAGGTTTTCAGCACCGCCGGGAAGATAGCTGTTAATGACAAAGCTTCCAGCACGATTGTCTGGCTCGACTGAAACAGAGGTTACGCGCGGATAATCAGGTTCTTTGACAATCAATAACGTTGGGATTTCTGTGACCTTTCTACCGTTTTCGCGAATGGTGATACTGCCTTGGTAGGTTCCCTTCTTTATTGTTGCATAATTGACTTGTACAGAAGAATGGAATGTTCCAGTTGAGTTCCCTTTTACTGTGATTTTTTTCGTTCCGTTTGTACGAATTTCTTTACTGTCAAACTTGGCATCTATGGTATAGGTTTTCGGCGCTTTTGAAAGGTTTTCCACTTTGAATTTCTTTGACTTGGTCTGAATACCCTTTTCTTTTAAGAAAGTGCCGTAAGAGTAACTTGCGTCAGAAACGATCGTTGAGGCTTGGAGTGATTCGATGATTCGAACACTTCCTGTTCCCTGTGTGTTGTGAGGGAATGGATGTCCATCTGCGTCAAACAGTTTTTCAGCCGTATTCATGAGAACCGCTTTGATTTGTTTTGTGGAATACGATGGCTTTGCTTGTTTGATGATCGCTGCTGCCCCGGCTACATGCGGTGATGCCATGCTTGTTCCTTGTTTAGAACCATATCCGTAAGGGTTAGATGAATTGTGAGTTGGGATCGTACTGACAATGCTAACGCCAGGTGCTGATAGATCTGGCTTCACCATCCACGTATCCACAACAGGTCCGCGAGATGAGAAGTCTGCTACTTGCTCACTCAGTTCTTTGACAAATTGAATGGAGAACGTTGTGGTGTTTTGCCCATCCTCAACAGCTTTCACAAGAGCTGTCCCCTCAGCTTTTGAAAGCTTAATGGTCGGTAGTGCAAGACCCGGCACATCAACTGGAATTTCCCCGTCGGTATTGTTATACATGACAACCCCGATTGCGCCAGCCGCTTTTGCGTGATCAACTTTATCCACAAAGGCGATTGCTCCTCGCTCTATAACAGCCACTTTCCCTTTGACGTCAATGTGTTCGAACGCTTTTTCATCACCGATACCGGCATTGACGAGCGTGACTTGTTTTTGGTCAAGTGCTATTAAATCACTTTCTTGATAGTAGCCCATTATTTTTGCGGAAGAATAATTCGGGAATTTCACATTGTATAGATTGTAAGGAAGCTGAGTTGCTCCAACAGAAATGGCATTTCTTGATGTGCCAGGAGAACCAACTGTCCAGCTGTTAGGACCGTTGTTTCCATTTGATGTGACGGCAACAACGCCTTCAGACATTGCCCAATCGAGTGCGGTGCTTGTAGCATAATCAGGGTTATTGACACTGTTTCCAAGAGAGAGGTTCATGACATCTGCCCCATCAGTGACAGCACGGTCGATACCAGCAAGGACATTCTCAGTTGTACCAGAACCACCTGGTCCGAGTACACGGTATGCAAGGAGGGTAGCATCTTTTGCGACACCTTTCAATTGCCCATTAGCGGCAATGGTTCCTGCGACGTGAGTGCCGTGATCTGTTGATTCGCCTCTAGGGTCTCCTTTCGGTGTCTCTTGCGGTGAATAATCATGATCTACAAAATCATAGCCTTTGTATAAACCAAAGTTTCCTTTTAAATCAGGGTGGGTATAGTCTACTCCTGTATCAATGACAGCGACTTTGACCCCTTTTCCTGTATAGCCGGCATCCCATGCTTTAGGAGCACCGATGTATGGAGCGCTTTTATCCATAAGTGGAGATACATCCTCATTTGGGAGCTGAATGCTTTCCTTTTTGACTTCATCTGTCTTATATGTAACATCCGGATAAACAGCTTTTACGCCTTCAACTGCGAGCAACTTCGGGATTTCATTTGCAGGGAGTTTCATAGAGAAGCCAGAGAAGACTTTTTCATATTCTTGGTGAACGCTGGCTTTATTAAGTGTTTTTAGTGCGTCCTTCTTTACTTTTGTTCGAGATTTTTTGAGGGAGGCTTTTGTTTGTGCTTCGCCTTTTTGCTTGGCTTCAACTAAGGACTTTTCCTTTAATTCAACAATGACAGTGGTATGTTTTTTTGAGTTGACATTGATTTCGCCGAAAATTTCCGCCTTCTCTAATTCCACCTTTTTATTAGATGGAACGGCGATAGCCTGTTGACCTGAAAAGAATGTGGATAAAATAAAAATGGTGGAGAACAATAGAACAGAAGAACGAGAGATTCCTTTTTTCAATTCATTTTCCCCTTTCTAATTGTGGATTTAGGGAGATAGCCTTTCTTTTTTGTGGATAAATAGGAAAGATTCACTGCCCGTCATTAAGTATTCAATAAGATGAAAACAATTCCTTTACTAAAATGGTCTTATTTTACATAGTCACAAAGAATTATTTTGTTTATAAGCTCTTACTTATGCACAGCTAGTTGTTAATAACTCAATCATTTGAATATATATATGGAAAATAAAAATGATATAGATACAAAATCTAGTGAAGGTATGTTGATATGTGGATAAACTCTGTTGATAAGATGTGCTTATCTTTGGGATAGTATGTGAATAATATTTACATAGAAAAAATCATCGAACATGATGAACTTCTGCACTTTTCAACAAAACTTCTGAAAACTAGTTAGTTTTTTCACCTAGATTGTGACAAACATTTCTTTTTTCTCGGGATATGATAGGAGCAGTTGTTTTGCTAGAGTTGCTAGTTTCTAAGAAATGTGGAGGGATGTTCTGTTGAGAAAGCTGAAGAACTGGTTGAGTGTATGGTTTGGGTTGATGATGCATGTGCTTGTGAATCCTGGTTTGATGGTGAACAAGCAGGGCTTTGCATTTTTCGTGGCTTATGCTAAGTCCTCTAAAGTGGTGAATGAGATACAACAAGAGAAGATGGCAGAAGAAAAGATGAAGATGCGCAGGACCTATATGCTGCTTGGTAAAGGGTTGATGCTGCTGCATGAAAAGACCAAAAAAGAGGCGCGTGCTGGTCCGGTCTTACCTTTACAGAAGAGGTGAAACAGGGTAAAATCCCACATAAGAAACGTTGTCTAGTGGGAGAGGATACCCCTTGAAGATATATAAAATATTGAATAACAATGCAGTGATCGTAAAGGAGGGTGATCAGGAGAAGATTGTGATGGGACCTGGTATTGCTTTTCAGAAGGGGAAAAATGACGTCATTCCCGTTCAAAAAATAGAGAAAATCTTTGTTGTGCGTGAGGAAAATGAGAAATTCAAGCAAATTCTTTCCACTTTGCCAGAAGCGCATATTGAAGTGGCGGAACATATTATTAGCTATGCGGAGGGTAAACTGATGATGCCGCTCAGTGATCATATTCATATATCACTGACAGACCACTTATCCTTTGCGATTGAACGCGTTCAAAAGGGCATAGTGTTATATAATAAATTGCTTGGTGAGATTAAAGTCTTGTATAAGCAGGAATATGAAATTGGAAAGTATGCCATTTGGTATGTACAAGAACGGCTTGGGGTTAAACTGCCTGATGATGAGGCAGGGTATGTGGCACTTCATATTCATACGGCCAAAATGAATACGGAGTCCATGAAGAAGACGGTCAAATACACAACGATGATCAAAGAAATGATCGAGTATATCGAAACATATTTTGGGCATTCGATTGATGAAGATAGCATTTCCTATCAGCGGCTTGTGACACATTTGAGGTATGCACTAGGCAGATTGGAATCAAATGAGGCATTTCAAATCATGGATGATGACATGCTGATTTTTATCCAAACAAAGTATGATACGGCATACCGGTGTGCGCTAAAACTAGCTGACTTTTTAAAAAATGAATATGGACTTCAACTCCCAGAATCGGAGATCGGCTATATCACGCTGCATGTCCAGCGTCTGCAAGATGCCGAATTGGTATAATGGTTGTGCCTGCATGCAGGCATTTTTTTATGCACACTACTTTTCATAGTGTATATGGGTCAATCGATTCGAAAAAATTGGTTGACTTAGGTTATTCTCTTATACTATGATGAAAGCGTAATCAAAAGTTGATATCGTGGGATTGTGACTGTCAGGCAGGCAAGACCTAAAATTTGCGTAACGATAGGACGCGTATGTCCATTGATCGTTGGTGAATTTTAGGTCTTTTTTGCTTTTAAAAAAGGAGGAGACAACATGAATTATCAAAAAACAGCTCAAGAATTAACAAAATTATTAGGTGGTAAGGAAAATGTGATCAGTGCTACGCATTGTGCAACAAGGCTCAGATTGGTGATAAAAGATGAGGATCACATTGATAAAGATGCCATTGAAGAACTAGAAGGTGTGAAAGGGGCATTCTCAAGCTCGGGTCAATTTCAAGTGATCTTTGGTACAGGATCTGTGAACAAAGTATATGAGCAATTTGCACGTGAGGCTGGGCTTGAGACAGACGACAAGAAACAAAAGCCTGTCAGCCATGATGATGCTGTGAAACAAAAAATGAATCCACTCGCACGTTTTGCCAAGATGTTATCCAATATTTTTGTGCCGATTATTCCGGCCATTGTTGCAAGTGGATTATTAATGGGTCTTTTAGGAATGATGAAGGCATTTAAATGGGCAGACCCAAGCTCAGCTATCTTTCAAATGCTTGATATGTTTTCAAGTGCTGCCTTTATCATTTTACCGATTTTAATAGGTGTCAGTGGAGCGAAAGAATTTGGCGGTAATCCATACTTAGGAGCCGTCATTGGTGGAATTATGATTCACCCTAATCTACTCAATCCGTGGGGACTGACAGAAGCGAAACCGGAGTATATGCA
Source organism: Bacillus sp. NPDC093026 (assembly GCF_044754665.1). Lineage (NCBI taxonomy): Bacteria > Bacillati > Bacillota > Bacilli > Caryophanales > Bacillaceae > Bacillus > Bacillus sp. NPDC093026. The sequence goes on from NZ_JBIVPN010000002.1 coordinate 211,745, forward strand.
TTTATTCAATTTCGATATTGCCCTTCTTGGTTACCAAGGAACCGTCATTCCAGTCTTGTTGACTGTGTATATCATGTGTCTGATTGAAAAGAACTTAAGAAAGATCGTTCCAAACAGCATTGATTTACTTGTGACCCCGTTTGTGACGGTGATTGTCACTGGGTTTGTGACGTTTATTGCGGTTGGGCCACTTGGCAGAATGCTCGGTACAGGTATTTCTCATGCACTGACATATGTATATGACCATGCAGGGTTTTTGGCAGGATTGATTTTTGGAGGCGCCTACTCTTTAATTGTGCTGACAGGGGTTCACCATAGTTTTCATGCGATTGAGGCAGGCCTTCTTAACGATATTGGACGTAATTATTTGCTTCCAATTTGGGCAATGTCCAATGTAGCGCAAGGTGGTGCTGGATTGGCTGTCTTTTTCTTAGCGAAGCGTGCGAAAACAAAGGAGATTGCGCTCCCTGCTGCATTTTCTGCTTTCTTAGGGATTACAGAGCCGGTGATATTCGGTGTAAATCTTCGCTATCGTAAGCCGTTTATAGCCGCAATGATAGGGGGAGCATTAGGAGGTGCATTCGTTGTCTTCACAAAGGTGGCAGCCAATGCTTATGGATTAACTGGCATTCCGATGATTGCGATTGCAGCCCCATTTGGTTTGCAAAATGTGGTGAATTATGTTGTTGGTATGTTAATAGCTGTTACTGTTTCATTTATTCTCACTATTATCTTTCAAGTAAAAGAAGTCGAAAAATAATCTAGGAGTGGTCACAGTGATGACAACAACTGACGCAGCACTTCGTCAAAAAGTAGCAGAACGTATTCGAAACTATGAGCATTTGGTGAAAAAAGATGTGTATCGCCAGCATTTTCATTTAATGCCACCTGTAGGTCTTTTAAATGACCCGAATGGATTAATTGAGTGGAATGGTGTGTACCATGTGTTTTATCAGTGGCAGCCCTTTAAAACAGGACACGGTGCAAAATTCTGGGGTCACTACACCTCTACGGATCTCGTGAATTGGCAACACGAAGAGATCGCGCTCACACCAAGTGATTGGTTTGATCGAAATGGCTGTTATTCAGGTAGTGCAGTTATCGACGATGGAAAAATGTATCTGCTTTATACGGGAAACGTTCGAGATGAGCAAGGCAATCGGGAAACGTATCAATGTTTAGCTGTTTCAGAGGATGGTATCCATTTTCAGAAAAAGGGTGTTGTTGCGACATTACCAGAAGGATTTACAGCCCACTTCCGTGATCCGAAGGTGTGGAAGCGGAACGGTCAATGGTATATGGTGCTTGGTGCACAAAGTCAGGATCTGAAAGGGCATCTTGTTTTGTTCACCGCTGACAAGTTAGACAATTGGACATTTCAAGGAATTGCGGCTGGCAATGGAAAGAATGGTCTAGAAGATTTCGGATATATGTGGGAGTGTCCAGACCTGTTTGAATTAGATAGTCGAGATATATTGATTGTTTCGCCTCAAGGATTGAAGCCTAAAGGAATGAAGTATCACAATACATATCAATCCGGTTATTTTGTTGGTACTTTAGATGAAACGTCCTATCAATATACACATGGGTCGTTTGAGGAGCTGGATCGAGGCTTTGACTTTTATGCACAGCAGACATTTGTAGATGAATCAGGGAGACGTATTTTAATTGGATGGATGGGTGTGCCTGATCAAGGAGAAGAGCATCACCCAACGATCTCCTATCAATGGATACACTGTTTAACAATTCCAAGAGAGCTTCGTTTAGATCAAGAAGGAAAACTTATTCAGAAACCAGTATCCGAGCTGAAAAAAATGCGGACAAATGAACAAGAACATGTATACCAAATTAAACGATCTGTTCATTCTATTCCTGTTGATGATATTACGAGTGCAGAGGTATTCATTGATCAAATTGAAACGCAAAAAGGGTTTGAATGCTGTATTCGTGGTGTTGCACGGTTTATTTATGATAAAGATAAGGGGAAACTGACGTTAGAACGCGACCGATTTGAGAATCGATTAAAGGAAATTCGTGAAGCTGAAATAGAGGAACTGAAAGATCTACATTTCTTTATAGATGCATCATCAATTGAGATTTTTGTCAATGGAGGACGAGAAGTATTTACTGCACGTTTCTTTCCTTCCCCGGGAAATAAATCATTCTCGATTAGTGGCAGAAATGAGACGAAGCTTAGGCTGAGAACATGGCGTTTGCAAAAAGAAGCAGGTCGTTGATTTGCTTCTTTTTCTAGTGAGATGAGCCTGTATCTTAGAGCCTATAGAGCGTGAAATCAAGGTTTGTCAACATTGACGAAGTGCGGTTTGATGACGTTTTGCATATATGATAACCGGTTGAATTATGGTATCATTTTTCATTATATACAGCTGTGGCTGACGTTTATCCAAATGCGGTAGGACAAAAAAGGGGTTGTTTGACTTGAATTCAAAACAGCAGCCGACGACTAGAAAACGCTTGGAGACTATGGCAGATCATGTTGAAGATAAACGTGAAGAATATAAAGAATTGCTTATTCTAGTCCAATCTATTCTCGGTGAGCCTTCTCTAGAGCATGGGGAATTAAAAGAGAAGCTGTCAGGTACATATGAACAAATGAAAGAATACGCCTTATTTGTTGAATCAATTGAAACTTTTATTCGAAAGATGGCAAAGGAATCAGATCAGTAAAAATAGGTCTTTATTTCGAAATGATCAAAAGATGAAGAGAGGTGAGCAATGATATTCAAGTATCAAGAAGCCAAAGAAGATTTTATAGAACAGAGATTTATAAAAGACTTGGGAAATGGATAGAAAGACCATAATAACTCCAGCGGCTTCGTTCTCGATAATCAAAAAACCGATTCGCCTGTTTGACAAGGCCAATCGGTTTTTGGTGATTATTTGTTGAATCGGTGAGCAGAATGTTTTGTTGGTCCAATATATTCATTTAGCTGGAAAGATCCTTGAATGGCAGCAGTAATAAATTCTTTTGCTGCATAAATGGCGTCTTTCACTTCTGAGCCATTTGCTAGTTCAGCTGTGACTGCTGCTGAGAATGTGCAGCCTGCGCCATGTGTGTATGGTGTGTCGACCTTATCAGATTCGAGACGTTCGAAGGTTTGTCCATCATAAAGCAAATCAATCGCTTTATCTTGGCTAAGCTTACCGCCTCCAGTGATGACGACATACTTTGCACCAAGTTTGTGGATGCGTTTTGCTGCTTCTTCCATTTGTTCGATCGTTTTGATCTCACCGATCCCGCTTAATTGACCAGCTTCGAAGAGGTTAGGTGTGATAACGGTAGCAAGCGGTGCGAGCTTTTCACGTAATGCTTCAGCGTGCTCAGGGTAAAGGACTTCATTTGCCCCTTTACAAACCATAACAGGATCAATGACGACATTTTTTATATTATATGTCTTGATTGTTTCAGCCGCGAGCTCAATCACGTCGACGGTTGGGAGCATGCCTGTTTTCAGGGCGTCTACACCGATGCCTTCAACAATCGTTGAGAGCTGTGCGCGAATGGTCGCCGCATCGATTGGAAACACTTGATGGTCCCAATTGTTATGAGGGTCCATTGCAACGACAACTGTTAAAGCTGTCATCCCATATACGTTTTTTTCTTGAAACGTTTTTAAATCTGCTTGGATACCTGCACCGCCGCTTGAATCCGAACCTGCGATGGTGAGTGCTTTATTCATAGACATAGTTGCTGAACCTCCAATGTGATGTGTAACAGTTACTGTTCTATTCCTTATTATAATCAGCTTTACCATTTATCACAATGAAACGACATAAAAAAGCGTTCTTGCCATCTCAGAACGCACCGCTTATCTTTTACAATTCATCAATTTCCCTTCCTTTAGCTCTTCTAAAAGCTTCAAAACGAATTCCTGCTCGGCTTTTATATCAAAAATCCCCATTTTATCGGATGATCAAACCGCCTTTTATATCATGAGAAAGAAGTGAATTTATGTTTTAATAAGAAGGGTAAAAACTGTTAAAGGAGTAAGACCGATATGAAGATTTCCCTTTTAATTGTGACACACAACCGACGAAACGCACTGTGCGAATTGCTCGAATCAATTGTCAGACAAACAGTGCAACCTTTTGAGATTGTTGTGGTGAATGATGCGGGTGAGCGAGTGGACATCATTCAGGAACTCTATCCAGAACTTCCTATTCGGCTGATTCATTTAGATGAAAATGTCCAGCATGTGAACGCAAGAAATATTGGCGTTCGGGAGCTAACAGGAGATGTCGTTATGCTAAGTGACGACGACGATTACTTTACGCCTTGTCACATAGAACGCATGAGCGAGGCGTTGCAAGATGTAGATTTTGTGTTTTCTGATGCGGAAATTGTTTCATTTGAAGAAAAAGGAACGACCCGTTATCCAGTGTCGAGACGTCTGTTTGCTTATACAGCTAATATCGAGGACATGCGTGTCTTTTCTACATACGTTCCTTCGGGCAGTATGTATAAGCGTCAATTACACGAAGACATTGGCTATTTTGATCCAGCGATGCATCATTATTGGGATTGGGATTTCTTCTTGCGTGTCTCACAACATGCAAGGGTAAAAAGAGTGCCAGCAGCCAGTGTGATCTATGCTTTCTTTGATGGCGGAGGGAATCAATCAAGTGATCTTGGTGAAACAAGGAAGCGATATTTAGATGACCTTAGTCAAAAGCACCAGCTTGGAGACTTACCGACAGCAAATTTTGCTGTGTTATTAGAAGAACCAGCCATGAAAAAACGAGAATCAGAGAGTAAAATCGTTTGGGACGGAAGTCCAATGATATCGAGATTGGCTCAGCCGACGGAAGGAGTAGAGCAACAATGAAGCCATTCTTAAATGATAGCTGGTGGGCGGTCATGAAAAGTGAATTCGAAAAGCCATATTATCAAGAGTTACGAGAGTGGATGAAGGAAGAATATCGCACACATATTGTTTTTCCGAAACCCCACGACATTTATCGTGCCCTTCATTTGACGTCATATGAAGATGTGAAAGTGGTGATTTTGGGGCAGGACCCTTATCATGGACCAGGTCAGGCACATGGATTAAGTTTTTCCGTTCAACCTGGTGTCAGACAGCCGCCGTCTCTGAAAAACATATTTCAGGAATTAAAAGATGATCTTGGCTGCCCCGTACCGAACCATGGCTCACTTGTCAGCTGGGCAGAGCAGGGTGTGCTACTCTTAAACACCGTGTTAACCGTGAGAAAGGGTGAAGCAAATTCACATAAAGGGAAAGGCTGGGAACGAGTGACAGATCGTGTCATCGATGTGCTGAATGATAGGGATCAACCGGTCGTTTTTGTGTTATGGGGACGACATGCCCAAAATAAAAAAGCGCGCATTAACGAGAACAAGCATTACATCATTGAATCACCCCACCCAAGTCCTTTTTCTGCAAGGAATGGCTTTTTTGGCAGCCGTCCGTTTTCTCGAGCAAATGCTTATTTAAAACAAATGGGGCTTGAAGAAATTAATTGGTGTATTTCCGATATTGAATAGAAAAAGAACGAGTGAGGAGTTCCTTGCTCTTGTTCGTTTATTTTAAAAATGTGCGTATGATGTCAAGACCGTTTTTCGCATTTGGATAACGGAAGGAGAAATCGAACCGATTGGTTTGGCGCAAGATACTTTTCTCATGAGTAAAGGTGAAAAAGCTTTCCTTTCCATGATATCGTCCCATACCGCTTTCACCGACGCCTCCAAATGGCAAATAAGGGGTGGCAACATGCATCAATGTGTCGTTGATACAGCCTCCGCCAAATGAGAGGTTGTCTAGGATATAGGATTCTGTTTCTTTATTTGTTGTAAATAAGTAAAGGGCGAGCGGCTTCGATCTTGCCTCGACCATTTCGGTGACTTCATCCAGTGAATCAAATGTCATGACAGGCAAAATCGGTCCGAAAATTTCCTCTTGCATGACGGGATCTTCCCATGTGATGTGGTCTAAAATGGTCGGTGAGATTTTCAGATCCTGCTCATTTCGCTGTCCGCCAGTTACGATGGTGCCGTTTGTCAGGAAATGAGAGAGTCTGTCAAAATGACGTGTGCTGACGATTTTCCCGAAGTGTGGCTGTGTTTCTGGTCGTTCGCCATAAAAGTCATGTATACAGGTCATCATTTCACGTAAGAGGTCCTCTTTGACTGATTCATGGACAAGCAAATAATCGGGTGCAATGCATGTCTGGCCAGCATTAGTAAATTTGCCAAACGTGATTCTTTTTGCAGCGAGTTTAATGTCTGCATCAGGCATGACAATGCAAGGGCTTTTTCCGCCAAGCTCAAGTGTGACAGGTGTCAGATGCTTTGCGGCGGCTTCCATGACGACTTTGCCGACAGCCACACTTCCAGTAAAGAAGATATAATCAAAGGGCAGCTTCAGCAGCTCTGTACTGACATCTACACCGCCTTCTACGACTGCCGCATGATCTTCTTTAAACACACGTTCCACAATTGAGCCGATTACTTGTGAGACTTGCGGCGTCAGCTCTGAAGGTTTTAATGTCACTGCATTTCCAGCAGATATAGCTCCTACTAATGGAGAGATGGCCAATTGGAAAGGATAGTTCCACGGAGCCATAATCAGTACACTTCCATAAGGCTCCTTGATGATCATGCTTTTTGATCCAATATGGGTGAGGGGTGTTTTCACACGGGTCGGCTTTGCCCATTTGTGAAGATGCTTGACGGTATGATTGATTTCTTCATATACCATACCAATCTCTGTTGTATAAGCTTCCTGTTCGGATTTATGTAAATCATGTGCTAAGGCTTGTAAAATGTCCTCCTCATGCTGTTTGATGACAGCTTTCAAGTTTTGAAGGAGGCGGATGCGTTCTTGGGTGGATGGCTTTTTAAAGGCCTTTTGTTTATTTAAAAGAGCAGTTAGCTTTTCCATCATTCAATTCCTTTCCATGACGATGTTGTTCTTCTTATTATGTGTGAATCAATAAAGCCGGTCAAATGAAGGATGACTAAAAGCACTTTTTGAAAAAAATGTATGAGGATTGACCAATTCGGTTTATTCATTTGGTAAAATAATGTTGAGAACGAAATTGTTGATTGGAGGGTCTACCTTTGAATATTCATATATCAAGTCTGCTTCAAAAAATGGAGGAAGCGGTCCAAAAGGCGAAACAAAGTGGAAGTGATGAAGAGGTGAAACGTCAAGTGGCGGCAATATCTTCACTATGTGATGTCATACTCGACGCACCGTCACAGGCTCAAACGCCGCAGTCTTCGATCATTTCACCACCTCCGCTATCGCAGACAACGGATCAATTGATGCTTGAGAAGATGATGGGTACAAGTGGTGCAAAAAAATATCAAAGCAAAGAGGGTGATCAACAGGAAAAGGATGGGAACGGCGACTCTATTTTTGATTTTTAGAACGGTTTTTTCATGACAAAGGGAAGGTGAATTGTTTGAAACTATTGTTAGGAGCCATTCAATGGATGTTATTTTTTATCGCAGCTTCTATTGCAGTACCGATCGCCATTGCACAAGCCTTTGAGCTGAATCAAGTACAATCGGCGGAGCTGATACAGAGTACATTCTTTTCACTTGGACTTGTGGCTATGGTGCAATGTTTATGTGGGCATATGCTGCCGATTAATGAGAGTCCAGCAGGTCTGTGGTGGGGTGTCTATACAATTTATGCAGGAATGACAGGGACGATCTTTGCCACGTATCCTGAAACACTGCAAGCGTTGCAAGGGGCCTTAATTTTTAGTGCAGTTTTCTTTTTTATTTTTAGTCTGTTTAAAATTATTAATTGGCTCGCTTCTTTATTTACGCCTGTTGTAACAGGCATCTATTTGCTGTTACTTGTTGTTCAGTTAAGTCAGCCAATTATGAAAGGGCTGATGGGCATCAGCTATAGAGGGAATCAGGTAGACGGTCTTGTCTTTTGTTTATCTATCCTGATTATTGTCATGACCTTCATGATTAATCGCTCTAAGTGGCATTATTTGAGACAGTTTTCTGTGTTATTTGCACTTGCGGGCGGGTGGCTGTTATTTGCAATTCTTGGATTGGCAAAGCCAGTTCGAATTCCTGAGCATATCATTGAGTTTCCGAAGCTATTTCCTTTTGGTATACCGGTTTTTGACAGCGGATTGCTTGTCACGTCCTTCTTTATTACAATTTTACTTATTGTGAATATGCTGGCGAGTATTCGAGTTGTGGAAAATTCAGTGAAAGCATTTGGTGAGTTGCGCGAACGCAAAAGAGCTCGTCCTGCTGGTTTTGTCGCGGCATTCGGTCATTTGCTCAGCGGGATGATCGGTGCGATTGCGCCTGTACCTATATCTGGAGCAGCAGGTTTTATTCAAACAACAAAAAGCCCATCTAGAAAACCCTTTTTACTGGGAAGCCTGTTCATTGTGGTGATTAGTTTATTCCCATTATTAATGAGCTTTTTCTCGGCATTGCCGTCACCTGTAGGGCTCGCTGTTAACTTTGTTGTTTTCTCATCTATGATTGGGCTCGCCCTGTCTGAATTTGACCAATACGAGAAGGAGGAAATCCCCCGCATTCGATTTGTGCTTGGTATTGCGATTTTAGCTGGTGTGGGGGCGATGTTTGTTCCTCAGGGAGCCCTAAAAGGCATGCATCCTATCCTTATTTCCTTATTAAGCAATGGTCTTGTCCTCGGTACACTCATTGCGATCGCAGTCGACCAAGCGCTGTTAAGGAAGAAGAAATCCAACAACCTCGTGTCAACCGAAGGGGAAGGTTGATGTCCGATTTGAGGCACGCTAAGATAAACATAACTGACGAGATAAGGAGAATGACGAATGAAATTATTTTTCATTTTAGGTGCAATGAACGCAATGCTTGCTGTTGCGCTTGGAGCCTTCGGTGCACATGGACTAGAAGGGAAAATTCCAGAAAAGTATATTGAAATATGGAACAAAGGTGTTCAATATCAGATGTTCCATTCGATTGGGTTATTTATTGTAGCCTTTCTTGCTGATAAGCTAACAGGCGTATCCTTAGTACCGACTGCTGGCTGGGTGATGTTTGCAGGTATCCTCTTTTTTTCGGGAAGCCTCTATGTCTTAGCGCTGACACAGGTGAAGATTCTTGGTGCGATTACCCCAATTGGCGGGGTGGCGTTTATCACTTCTTGGGTGATGCTTGTCATTGCAGCTGCAAAACATTTATAAGAAAAAACCGATGCTCTGAAAGGGGGTCAGACCCTAGGGGGCATCGGTTTTTTGATTAACTCCAGTAAGGGGAGTAGTTGGGAGGGACCTGATAATAGGGTACATAGTGAGAAGGAGGGACGGGATGGTTTTGAGGAGCCTCTTCTTCTCTATGACAAAACGGACCAATAAACGCACTCGGTTTCACAGGTTGTATCGCCTGTTTCCACTTCGTCTCGTTCATGCAATAAGTATGTGCCATGATGTGAGCTGGTGTGAGAGTGAAAATGTCTGAACCAAGGATCACTTCTGGAGTGGAAGCGTTAAATATTGCCAGTAAATGCGTTCTGTCCTGTAATGCAACTTCATAGTGCCACCAGCCTTGAGGCACGTTTGCCACCTGTCCTGGGGTAATGGTGTAGGTTTGCAGTTTTTTTGTAAATGGATTCAGCATTGATACAGTAGCAGAACCAGTTATACAATAGACAAGCTCCGCAGCATTTTGATGATAATGAGGCTCTACAACTTTGCCTTTGCTCAAATAGATATCCAGCAGGGATACTTGATCCAATGAATTTAATTGTTTTTTTCCTAAGACATTAATGAGATTATGTTGATCATATTTTACAAGGGTACTCTTATTCAAATCAAATGAATATTTGATATTCGGCGAAGTATAATCCAGCTCAACAGTCATTGATTTCACCTCTAGGCTTTTGATATAAACTACTAGGCATCTTATGTACAGTTACCTAAAGGTGTGTCAAAAACCTAGAAACGGCTGTCATATCAACAAGACAAAAGCAAGGGCGTCTGCACCTTGCTTTTGTCTTGTCTTAGTCTTATCTCGGGGAATACGTAGACATTGAATATGGATAGTCGTATTGAATCTCTCCATCAAATGTAATGTAATCAAGGTAGATGGTTAAAAGTAAGTATCTTGTACCTGTCTTGTTATCACTAATGATAATGTGATCACGCCCTGCAGCTTCAATGACCCCTCTAAAAATCTTTGAATTCCATTCTTTACTAGCCTCAAACGTCATATAAATAGTGGCAACCTTGCCACGATTCAAACGCAAAATATTTTCAATATAGGACTGCTCAATTGGTAGCTGACCGGTGAGATTTTGCTGATAAATTGGTCCAGCAGGAATTTGATACGGCTGTCCACCGCTCTGCGCGCCTTGACCTTGTGATGTACCAGTTGACGGCATTGGCGTATACCCCTGCTGCATTTGACCCTGCGCTTGTGTGGGGACTGGATAACCCATCTGCTGAGCAGGATACGGATTCGCTCCATATTGCTGTCTGTAATCTTGCCCATCGAAACCCGAACCTTGCCCAAATTGATTATTTTTCAATTTCATAACGTTCCTCCTCTTTTCTCTTGATGTTCTAAACAGAAGGCGGATAGATGCCTGTTGTTTCCATAGCGTTCTTTCTCTCTTTCACACTATGAGACAGGAGTACAGATTATGTACATTGAACGAAAAAAAGGGGACTGCTTGGAGCAGTTCCCTTTACATCATCCAGTTCACAGCACGCTGAATATCAAATAGGAGCGTCATGATGCAGAAAAAGATCGCCAGCGGCGTGATCACGACAACGAAGGCTTGCCAGACTTTTAGCTGAAGAACAGCGACAACGCCTAAAACAGCCATTCCGAATATCCACATCTTTGCATATACCTCAGTAAGTGTCAAAAGTTCGAGATAATACCACACTCCATAATGCTGATCTAAATAGGGTGAGATTTTGGCAAATGTATAATGACCGAGCATGCTCACGGTGAAAATCCATGTAAGAGCAAACAGTGTGGAGGGGAAAAAGACAGTCAGCGTAAAAGCTTTCAGAACGTCTTTGTAGGCGGCTTTGCTGCCAAAAAAAATCCGCCCTAACCACTGCAAAATGAACGTTCCAAAAAATAGAATGATATTCCCTGCTAAAACACCAAAGCCTGCCCCATGTAACAGAATGAAAGGGAATGGAATATGATTGCCCGTAACCTCACTGAAATACCCTTCATATACCCAACTTGTGCCGGAGATGCTTGCTAGGAGGACCATCAGCCAAATGGGAATAGAGGAATGTTGATAAGAGCGAACAATCGTTTTTGTCGCCACAAAGATCTTGAAAAATCGAAAAAACCCTTTTGTTTCCTCTTCTTGGGAGAGATCATTCTTCATAGCTTCCAATGTTCTTTACTCCTTTAATACAAACAAATGATTACTTATATTACCAAAAAGTTTGTATTTTTCAAAGGTTGATCAATAAAAAAATACAATTTTATGAAAAATAGGTCATTCTACAGTCTCTTTAAGATGAGAAACATATGATAACCATAGTTTGAAAGAGACCGAGGTGATAATTTTGACAAAAGTAACTGTCATTATGACAAGCTACAACAAACCGGCCTATGTTGGCAGGTCAATCGAAGCGGTATTACATCAGACCCTGTCAGACCTTGAGCTTTTTATCATGGATGATGGATCGAATGAAGAGACACTTGCTGCCATTGAGCCTTATAAAAAAGACCCACGTGTACATTTTATCCAAAGCGGCGTCAACACGTTGGAGGAACGAACGGCGAAAACCCGCTATGCGGTACTCATTAATCAAGCACTAGAACAAGCGAAGGGCGAATATATTTCCTATGCAACAGATGACAATGTGTATGCACCGGATCGGCTTGAGAAACTCACGTCCTATTTGGACGCCCGACCAAGTGAAGATATTGTCTATTCTGGTTCTAAAGTTATCTATTTAAATAGCAAAAAAGAGCCAGTAAAGGAAACAATTCGACCTGCACGAACTGTGCAATGGAATGCACCATGTGCTATTGATCATTGCTCCGTTGTGCATCGTGCGTCCATTTTAAAAAGGATTCACGCTGAATTTGGGTCTTACTGGGATGAGAGTCCGCATTTTTATCGTATAGGTGATGCCAGATTCTTTTTTAGATTAAATCATTTTTATCCGTTCTATCCCTATGATGAAGTACTAGATACGAATTACATCACAGAGCAGTCAATCCATTATCAGCTGGCAGAAGAAGAAAAAAGTGACTTTGTAAAAGCACTGCCCCCGCAGTCTTCCTGCTGGGAGCTCCGACATATATTAAAACGTAGACATAGGAGGTGACCCTAAGTGTCGCACTATATTCATCATTATTGGCAAGTCTATTTTGAGTACGTGAACCTGTTGAAGGACTTGTCCTACCATCAGATTCCCCTTGGTTTAATTAGCAATTTTTACCAATACATCAGCCCTGAGGTAAGAGAACGCATGGAGGATGAATCGTTTGGTCATGAACTGACAACCTCTTGTCCTTTGCCGCAAGACATTCAGCCGTTTTTTGATCAGCATAAACAAATGATCAAACGTACCGAATATCGCCCGGAAAACGGAAAGGTGTTGCTACACTTTGAACATCTTCGCTTTACTGAAAGCAATTATACACGATTCCACCCGAATAAAACGGTGGTGTTAGCCCGCTGGAAAAAGGCTGATTATTTCGGAATACCTGTAATCAGTAAGTCTGAATTAGCCGGAGAGGTTAATAAAGAAGCCCATGCTGAATATATTGAAAAAGCAACTGCTCTACTGAAACCTTACGCACATCACCCTGTTTTTGGAAATGATTTTTTTAAAGAAAAACTTCGTAAGGATATTGTGCAATTTATTGATGTGATTGACCAGACAGAGACGTTATTTCACATGCAACCAATAACAGCGATCATTGTCGGTACCACGGAGGATGTATACAGCCGAGTGCTCGCTCTGCAAACAGTGAAACGGAATGTGACGAGTATTTGTCTACAACATGGTGCACTCATGGGGGATGAAGCTTTTTTGCCGATTTTCACAACATTCCATGGGGTGTTTGGGAAGTATGAAAAAGATTGGTATGAAGACAAAGGCTGTCAGCCTGAACAGGTAGAGATCACAGGTCATCCAAGATTTGATTTGGTGCAGGATCGAATGCCGCTTCAGCAAGATTTACTGTTTCGTAAATTGAATTTCAACCCAGCCAAAAAGACGGTGCTTGTGGCGACGCAGCCATTTTCAGAAGCTTTTTATGGAGATGTTCTTAAAACCCTTGCGAAACAGAAAGATATCCAGTTGATTATCAAGCCGCATCCATGGGAAATTGCCAAGAATCGCTTAAATGATTATGTGGCAATTGAGAAGGCAGCAAACCAAGTGAGATTGATCAAAAAAGAAATCGAATTATATGATCTGCTGCCATATATGGATATGGTCATCACACTCACATCGACTGTAGGGCTTGAGGCCATGCTTTTTAAAAAAAGTGTGCTGATTGGGAAGATGACAGAAGGTAGGAGATACCCTTATTACGAATCGCTTGGTAGCTATCATATGGAAGACCCAGTTCAGCTTGTTGAGAAGGCGATCCGTATTTTGTCGGATGAACAAGAGATGAAGCTGGCAACACAGCAAGGAGCTCTTTTCATCAAAGAACATTACCCGCATGCGCGATCTACAGATGTTCTGCTTTCTCTATTGAAAACAAAAACAGGTGTAGATTTTCAGAGATAAAGATAGGGGTGTGCAAGCGATATGGAACAAAAGAGAGCGAAATTTCTTCCTTATGCACTGCCTTTCATTAAGCAGGAAGAAATGGATGAAGTCATTGATACATTAAAGTCTGGCTGGCTGTCAACCGGACCAAAAGTGAGGCAGTTTGAAGAAGAGTTTAAACAATTGACAGGTGCGGAACATGCCATTGCTGTGAATTCATGTACAGCTGCACTGTTTTTAGCGTTAAAGGCGAGAGGGATCGGTGCAGGCGATGAGGTCATCACAACGCCTTTGACGTTCTGTGCAACAGCTAATACCATCATCCATACAGGGGCGAAGCCCATTTTTGTTGATATTAATCCAGCTACCCTTAATATAAATGCGGAGAAGATTGAGGCTGCCGTCACACCAAACACAAAGGCGATTGTACCTGTTCATTTTGCTGGTCAATCATGCGATATGGACCGGATTTTAGCCATTGCCAAAAAGTATGATTTGTTTGTGCTGGAGGATGCAGCACATGCTCTCTACACAACGTACCACGATCAGCCAATCGGATCTATTGGTGATGCGACCGCCTTTAGTTTTTATGCGACGAAGAACGTAGCGACAGGAGAAGGAGGCATGCTGACAACGAATGATGATGCACTTGCAGCAAGAATGAGAAGACTATCGCTTCATGGCATGAGTAAGGGAGCGTGGAATCGTTACGGGGAAAAGGGAACATGGTATTACGAGGTAGAAGAACCTGGCTTTAAAATGAACATGTTTGATGTGCAGGCATCTTTAGGGCTCGTACAGCTAAGCAGGTTGGATGACATGCAGGTGCGAAGAGAACAGATTGCAACGGCATATAATCAGGCTTTTCAAGGTGAGGCTGGACTGATCTTGCCCCCTGTCCACCAAGACGGAAGGCATGCTTGGCATTTGTATGTACTCCAAGTTGACCCAAAACTAGCTTTCATCACACGTGATGAGATGATTGATCAGTTGCAAAAGGAATATAAAATTGGCACGAGTGTTCACTTCATTCCAGTTCATCTACATCCTTACTATAAAAAAACGTTCAATTATGCACCGGCTGATTTTCCTGAAACACTCAACTATTATGAGCGTACTCTCTCTCTTCCACTTTATCCAAGCATGTCAGATGAGGATGTTCAGGATGTCATCACAGCAGTGTTGTCCATTCTAAAAAAGAAGAAGGCGACTTTATGAAGGTCGTTCACGCAATAGACGATCAGGTGTTGGCAGCTTGGCTGGAGGAATATGGACATCAAGCTGAAAACATGACTGGTTTCAAGCAGTTTGCCCTTGTCAGCAGAGCTCAGCTACAGGCTGTGCTCTTATACGAATGGTCAAAATGGGAGAGTGGCATTTTTGATTTGCACATCTTTCATGTGAAATTTGCGGAAGCAAAGTCACCGCTTGCATTTAAAGAGTTGATGGAACGCTTTATTAATTGGATGAGAACGGAAAAATGTGATTTCTTTTTTTTACGTCTTGAAGCCGCTGATCTTCAAAAAAATCGTATAGTACAAAAGTTGCCACATGCGTACTATGTCGGCGGGCTCACGCGGCTTGAGGCGCCGCCTGCTCGAATCGAGGTGACATTAGATCATGATTTGGAGTTTGGTGTACCTGATGAAAACGAGTATGATTCGGCAGCTTCACTAGGTCATCAAGCATTTATGAAAAGCAGGTATGCCTTAGACCCTTTTTTAGACCAAAGGGTTGTCCAGCATTTTTATCAGGAATGGATGAGAAATAATTTATATGGACGCGCAGATATCAATCTAGTGGCAAAGTTGAATGGTGAAGTAGTTGGTTTGATTCAAGGGATGACAAAGGGCGATAAGATGGCGCTTGAGCTTTTTGCCATTAGACCGGATGTTCGAGGGAGAGGAATTGGAAAAAGACTGTTTGTAGAGATAATGAAGTTATCTTATGACAGAGGGCATCATTTCATTTCCGCTGGAACACAGCTTCATAACATCTCAGCCATTCAGCTATACGAGAAGATGGGATTTAAGACAATGAATGCTTTTCTGTATTATCATGTATGGCCGAAAAAAGGGGAGGGATAAGATGGCACATTTCTACATTGGGGAGCGCAAAGTGGGTGACGATGCACCTGTCTTTATCATTGCAGAGGCAGGGATTAACCATGACGGAAAGCTGGATCAGGCGCTTGCTTTGATAGATGTGGCGAAAGAGGCGGGTGCCGATGCTGTGAAATTTCAAATGTTTCAGGCAGATCGGATGTATCAAAGAGATCCTGGCTTATATAAAACAGCCAAAGGAGAAGAAGTCTCTATTTTTACTTTGGTGGAACAAATGGAGCTGCCGCCAGATTGGCTGCCAGTCTTATTAAAACACTGTCAAGAGAAGGGGCTTATTTTTTTAAGCACAGTGTGTGACGAAGAATCTGCGGACGTTTTGAATCAAACAAATCCGTTCGCTTTTAAACTGGCATCCTATGAAATCAATCATGTACCCCTTCTGCGTCACATAGCTGCATATCAAAAGCCCATTATTTTCTCTACAGCTGGGGCAACGATTGCAGATGTTCATGAAGCATATGAAACGATTACCAGCCAGCAAAATAAACAAGTAGCTATTATGCATTGTGTAGCGAAGTACCCAGCCCCAAGGGAATACACAAACCTTCGTGTACTTCAAACCTTAACTTTGGCTTTTCCTGAGGCAGTCATTGGCTTTTCCGATCATAGTGAGCATCCAACTGAAGCACCTGTTGCCGCAGTGCAGCTTGGGGCTGCGATCATCGAAAAACATTTTACGATTGATAAAACTTTACCTGGAGCAGATCATTCTTTTGCGCTGAGCCCTGAAGAATTAAAAGAAATGGTTCAGCACATTCGAGTAGCGGAGAAACAGCGCGGTCAAACAACGACAAGTACTTGTTCTGTGTCAGAGGAGCTACTTGGTAGTTCTTTTAAAAGGACAACAGCTATTGAAGGTCAAATTCGCAATTTTGCGTATCGAGGGATTTTTACAACAAAGGACATTACAAAGGGAGAGACACTTACACTAGAAAATCTAGCGGTTTTGCGCCCAGGACAAAAAAGCCAAGGACTGCACCCGCGATACATGACAGTTTTACTTGGAGCAAAAGCGACGAGAGATATTCCAGCTCATTCAGGGGTTTCATGGAAAGACGTGCTTACGCAGGAGTCCCAAGATAATGACTGATGTGCTGTTTGTGATACAAGCTAGGATGGGGTCCACGAGACTGCCAAAAAAGGTGATGAAATCTATAGGCGGCATGGCACTTATTGATTTGATTGTTGAGCGGGTAAAGCAATCAGGTCATTACAATAAAAAAACGCAAAACCTTATCATTGCAACAACGGTAGAGGCAGAAGATGACCTGCTAGCCCATTATTGTATGTCAAAAGGCTACAAAGTTTTTCGAGGCAGTGAGACAGACGTATTACACCGATTTTCACACATTGTACGTCAGTTTGAACCGCATACGGTTGTACGTTTGACAGGGGATAACCCATTCATAGATCCGACACTTTTGTCGAAAATGATTGAAAAACATATGCAGGAGAATGCTGATTACACATACACGAGCGGTACACCACTCGGTATTTCCGGGGAAATGATTTATGCCCCTATTTTAAATGAAATCGACAAATTTCCACTCACTCATGCGGAGCGTGAACATGTCACGCTGTATATTAGGAAGCATCCGGAGCAATTTCACCACCAATTATTCACACCGCCCAAAGAACTTGCATATCCTACTTATCGATTCACAATTGACACTGAAGAAGACTATGTATTTGCGACCCGTTTGTTTGAGAAAGCAGGTGGTTCAGTTTCTGTGTCGTGCGCTGAGCTAATATCAATCTGTGAACAGGACCCAGAGATTGTTCGTTTAAACCAGTTTGTCAGACAGAAGGATGCTGAATGAACAAAAAAATCATGATTGTTGTATATGGTGGATTTTTAAGAGGTATGGGGCATGTCGTCAGAATGAAACGTTTAGCAAAGGAACTACTGCAAGAAGGGAACCAACTCTTTTTCTATACAAACGAGCAAGTATGTGTGGAAATGCTTTCGCACCCAGAGTGGCACGTTGTCAAGGTTCAGGAAGCAAATGCTCTTTTTGAGTTACAGCAAGCAATAGGAGTGATTGGACCAAATCTTTTGCTCATTGATGTACTTGAATACGACCTTAAGACTCTTCAAATGATCAAGGCTTCTTGTGGCTCTGTAAGGCTGGTCTTATTTGAGGAAAAGAGAGAAGAAGCCTGTCAACTTGCTGATGTAGTGGTGAATGGCATTTATGGTGGTCTTGAGCAACAGCATATTCAAGTGAACGGCACAGAACATTTCAGTGGAACGTCTTATTTATTGTTAGATCACGAGATTTGTAAATTGAAAGACACGTATGAGGTTCGAAAAGAATGCAAAAAGGTTGTCATTAGCCTTGGGGGCAGTGATCCACGTGGTTTATTGTCAAAGGTTGTATCTGCACTCATATCCACAGATCATTTAAATATTCTAGCAGTTTCAGGAAGTGCTTCTCAAACAAATGAACAAGAAGAGACAGAACATATTCAGTTCATTCGCCATACAGATCAATTATCAACACGCCTTTGGGAAGCCGATTTGGCACTGGTTGCAGGTGGCATGACTTTATATGAGGCTGTATGTATCGGGGTTCCTTGCATTGTGCTCTCACAAGTAGACCATCAAGCGGTTACGGCTAGCCGTTTTGCGAAAAAGGGAGCGTGTTTGCATCTTGGATTAGGTGATCGTGTTGATGAGAAGGACATTTTACAAGCTGTTCAGAAACTGTCTAACAGCTACTTTCTTCGTAAAAGCATTCATCTCAATGGACGGACACTGATTGATGGAAAAGGAATGAATCGAGTCAAAAACATTCTTATAAACCTCATGAATCATCACCAAAAAGAACATAAGGATGTGTAGTGATGAAAGGAGTTATTTTAGCAGGCGGAAAGGGATCGCGCCTAGCGCCATTAACCAATATTATCAATAAACACTTGTTGCCGGTTGGCCCATATCCGATGATCTATTGGTCATTGTTCAAGCTGAAAGAGGCAGGTATATTAGACGTCATGCTCATTTCACAGGAAGAACAAATCCCGCAGTTTCAAAAGTTGCTTAAAGGTGATCAAGAACTCGGAATGAACATTGTCTATCAAGTACAGCCGGAAGCGTCGGGCATTTCTGACGGTTTATCCTATGCAAAGCCATTTGTGACAGGTGAAAAGTTTGTGCTTATGCTCGGTGATAATGTATTTGAGGATTCGTTAATTCCTTTTGTTGAAGCTTTTAAAAAACAAGAGAGCGGGGCAAAGGTGCTCCTAAAAGAAGTGGAAGACCCGAAGCGATTTGGCATTGCAGAAATTGATGAAGTGCATCATCGTATTTTATCAATAGAGGAAAAGCCGGAGCATCCGCGTTCATCGTATTGTGTCACAGGCATTTATTTTTATGATCAAGAAGTCTTTCAATATATTGAAAAAATTTCGCCATCAGACCGAGGCGAATTAGAAATTACAGACGTGAATAATCTCTATATCTCAAATAGCCAACTGACCTATGATATGTTAAATGGGTGGTGGATTGATGCGGGAACACATGAGTCCCTGCACCTGGCATCTATGAAAATGTTTAAAATCATTGAGAAAAAAGAAGAATAAGAGGGATACGTATGACGAAGTCTTATTTAATTACAGGTGGAGCAGGATTTATTGGTCTGAATTTCGTAAAGCTAATGCTTCAAGAATCAGATGTCCGGCTCACAGTATTTGATAAATTAACCTATGCCAGTCATCCAGATGAGATGGATTCATTATCAGCATTGTCTCATTTTCGTTTTATTCAAGGAGACATCACACAGGAGCATGAGTTGAATCAAGTCTTTGATGAAACCTATGATGCGATCATCCATTTTGCAGCAGAGTCGCATGTCGATCGCAGTATTGAGTCGGCAGAACCTTTTATCCAAACAAATGTCCTTGGCACGTATCGTATTTTAGAAGCTGTCTTAAAAGGAAAAGCGAAAAAACTGATCCATATTTCAACAGATGAAGTGTACGGAGATCTGGAGCTGAATGACCCTGCTTTCACAGAACAAACACCACTCTCACCGAATAATCCTTATTCAGCAAGTAAGGCGAGTTCCGACCTGCTTGTGAAATCTTATATTCACACACATCAATTACCTGCAATGATTACACGATGCAGCAACAACTATGGACCTTATCAGCATGAAGAGAAACTAATACCAACCATTGTACGAAAAGCATTAAATGGAGAAAAAATTCCGATTTATGGAGACGGTCAACAAATTCGTGATTGGCTGTATGTGAAGGATCATGCTAGGGCCGTGAAACTGATATTGGAAAAAGGGACAGCCGGAGAGGTGTACAATATTGGTGGCGGCAACGAGAAGACGAATCTCGACTTAACGAAAACCATTCTAACAAGCCTCGGTATCAGTCATGACCAAATTTCGTTTATTCAAGATCGAAAAGGGCATGACAGACGCTATGCGATTGATGCCAGTAAGCTAAAAAAAGAGCTCGGCTGGGCACAAGCTACTTCATTTGAAAAAGGTATTGAAAAAACGATCAGTTGGTATCGTGCCAAATTCGATCAGAGCGAAGAAGGGTGACGGATGAAGGTTTTAATCACCGGTGCAGGCGGCCAATTAGGGAAGGAATTGAGCAAACAGCTTAAGGAAAAAGATATGAGCGTTATTTCATTAACAAGGAGTATGCTCAATATCACTGATCAACAAGCGGTCAGACATGCAATGAGACATTACCGACCCGACATTGTCGTCAGTGCGGCTGCATATACATCAGTTGATCAATGTGAAACAGAAACAGAAAAAGCCTATCTCGTCAACGGGATTGGTGCATACTACACAGCTTTGGAAGCAAAGCAGGTGGGGGCAGATGTATTACACGTCAGTACAGATTATGTCTTTGATGGTCAAAAGGGCGCTCCTTATCAGGTTGATGATCAAGCTGATCCCCAAACCATATATGGAAAGAGCAAAAAGCTTGGAGAGGAATTGATTCGGCTTGTGTCAGACGAAGTGAAAATCATACGCACCTCATGGCTGTATGGACATGGAGGACACAATTTTGTAAATACCATACTTCGACTGGCTGATACAAAAGATCATGTACGTGTAGTGAATGATCAGTTTGGCTCTCCAACCTATACAAAGGATGTAGCAGAGGCTTTGATTCATTTATTTGATCAGGCATCTGGCATTTATCATGTCAGTAATAAGGAGAGCTGCTCCTGGTTTGAATTTGCAAAAGAAATTGTTGCAAGGAGTGGACGATCTACAACCATTGAACCGATTTCCACCGAGGAGTATGGCTTCCAAACACCTCGTCCAGCGTATTCTGTGTTAGACCTTCAAGCGATTGAGGCCACAGGCTGGCAACCGAGACATTGGAAGGAGGCACTTCAAGAGTATTTGCAGAAAGAAGGGAGATGGCATCAACATGATTGATGGTGTCCAAATCAAAAAACTAATCAAGCATTGCGATGATCGAGGCTTTTTCGCAGAACTCATTCGAGATGATGAACCGATGCTCAAGCGCTTTGGGCAGGCTTCGTGGTCAAAAAGCTATCCAGGTGTGATTAAAGCGTTTCATTATCACGAAAAACAAGATGACGTGTGGTTTTTTCCAGCAGGGCATGCACAGGTTGTTTTATACGATTTGCGAGAGGGATCAACCACAAATGGTCAAACGGATGTTTATTATATGGGTGAAGACAATCCGATGCTACTTCTCATTCCAAAGGGTGTCGCACATGGCTATCGTGTACTAGGCGAGACGCCGCTGCAAATTGTTTATTTTACAACAGAATCCTATGACCCGAAAAACCCAGATGAAAAGAGAATCGCTTGGAATGATGAGACGATCGGATTTAATTGGGAAACGACGTTTAAATAAGAGAGAAAGGACCTTTCGCAGGAGAAAGGTCTTGTTCATGTTGATTTGACTCCTGACTATGAAGTGAAATGAATCTAGGTGTTTCTTGAAAGATGGTTTGATTGATGAACAGAACGTGAAAGCTCGCGCTTGTAACTGCTTAAGCTAATGATAAAACCTACAAAGGTAATCAGCGCACAAAGAAGCCCGACTGTATGATATCCAAAGTGAACATAGACTAGTCCCATAAGTGCTGAACCGAGCATGACCGCAAGATTGGAGGCAAGGCTATAAAAAGCCATGATCTTCCCGCGGTACGTTTGAGAACATTCACTCAAAATTGTGCTCAGCAATGTGACCGATAAACTTTGCATAGCACCCCAAATCAATAGCGCAAAAATCAAGAATATCCATGAAAAAGGCGCATAGGGAAGTAAGGCTAAAACAATCGTCATTCCACCGAGGACCATAAATAAAGACCGTGTTTTTCCAAAAAAATCTGCTAGCTTACCAGTAAAGATGCTCATTGAAAAGCCAATACCATATACCATGATGAGGAGTCCTGCTGATGATTGTCCTCCCTCAAACAGACTTTGCAAATAGGTTCCTAAAAATGAGTACATGCCATAAAATCCAAGCATATTACAGAATGTCACTGTCAGATAGGCGGGTACTCGTTCAATGTTCAATGCATGCCATAACGAGCCTGTTTTCTCCCTAGATTCGGCGACAGATGTATCTGATTTGGTCACTTGTCTTCGTGATTCAAGGATGACGAGCAGCAGGACAACAAGACTCATGATAGCGAAAATCCAAAACGTCCAGCGCCAGTTCAGATTTTGACCGATAAAGGCTCCGATTGGTACACCAAGGACAAGAGAAAGAGACCAGCTCGACACAATGAGGCCCATCACTTTGCCTCGATATTGGTAAGGAACCCTGTCGCCCACAAGAGCATAAGCCGTTGGCACAAATACACCAGTCGCCAGCCCAGATATGGCTCGACCAGCAAAAAACACCGCCAAATTAGGTGCAGCAGCGCACATAATGGTTCCAATCAAAAAGAAAGAAAGTCCGACCACTAAACACAGTTCTCTTGAATACCGGTCCCCTAAAGGAACAAATAGTGGTGCTCCGATCAACACGGCTAAGCCATAAATACTGATGGAAAGAGCGAGAATCTCAAGAGAGTGCTGAAAGGAGTTAGATAAATCAGGCAGTAGTGGCGAAATCACCAGTTCTTCCGATCCCGCCGTAAATACGCCAAGTGTGAGCGCAATGGCAAGTGTGATGGGAAATGTTTTTGAGACCTGGTTGTCTAAAGTTTCTTTCATCAGGTGATCCCTCCATACTTGCTTTTTCATTTAGTTACGTTAGAATAAATTCTACCAATATTTAGTTTTATTTTGAACTTCATATCTTAAGTATTGTCATAAAATATGTTTCAAATGAAACGATTTTGAGATAGGAGATTAACGAATGAAAATCACCGATGTTGACGTGCATATTTTAAATGAATTGAGAGAAGACGCGCGCTTATCCATGAGAGAATTGTCCAAACGAGTCAATTTGTCAGCTCCTGCGGTAGCAGAAAGGGTCCGAAAACTAGAAGATGCAGGGATTATCGAAGGGTATTCCGTACAAGTCAATTATAAAAAACTAGGGCTTGTCATGGATTGTTTACTTGAAGTTACGGTGTTAAACGGAGAGTATCAGCGCTTTGTGACATTTATGGATCAGCATCCGCGTGCATTTTTTGCTTATCGTGTGACTGGACAGTCTTGCTTTTTCATTAAGCTGTCTGTCGCTTCACTTGAGGAGATTGAATCGTTTATCCAAGAGGTGTCTGGTTTTACTAAAACGGTCTCTCATATTGTATTGTCAGAGCTCTCCTTCTCCCATCCAGTACAGGATCGTGTGAAAAAAATAGGAGAGCCAGACATGACGATCATCAAATAAAAAAGGACCTGTTCTCAAGTCCTTGTCATATGTTTATCTGACTGATAGCTCATAATGGTGATGATGAGCCCAATGAACGTTCCAGCATCTCAATGGTGAGATGGCCAAGTGCTGCACCGCCGGCATTCCCGCTAGTAAAGGCAGAATGACTTAATGTAGATGCGAGTGTCGACGCTTCATGTGCCAGCATCATTGTGCGGTAAGACGTTAATGCAAAAATGGCAATAGGGAAGTTCTCATGATGAGATCACCTATCTAAACGATTACATAAAAAGGCTTCGGATGGACCCGAAGCCTTCAGAGCTTATCAAACATGGAAATAAGACGCCAGTTGTTCGTTTGCTAATCGGTTACCGACAAAGAAGGAACCGAATTCGCCATAACGTGCGCTCACTTCATCAAAACGCATTTCATACACTAGTTTTTTGAACTGAAGGACATCGTCAGAGAAAAGTGTGACGCCCCATTCGTAATCATCAAAACCGACAGAGCCTGTAATGATTTGTTTCACTTTTCCAGCATAGCTTCTGCCAATTAAGCCATGGCTTCTCATTAGCGATTTACGCTCGTCCATTGAGAGCATGTACCAGTTGTCATTGCCAGACCGTCTTTTATCCATTGGATAGAAGCACACGTATTTAGAAGAGGGAAGCTCTGGATATAGACGCGCACGTACATGAGGGTTCTCGTAAGGGTCACCCTCGCCGCTTGCTAAGTAGTTGCTTAGTTCAACAACTGAGACATAGGAATATGCAGGAATCGTGAATTCAGCTAGTCGTGACTTGTTGAATTCAAGCTCAATTTCATTTAGCTCTTCCATTGTTGGACGTAAAATCATGAGCATAATATCTGCTTTTTGGCCGACAATACTATAGATAGTTTGACTTCCAGCCTTATCGTGCTCCGCCTTTTTCCATTTTTCTAAAAGACTTGTGAACTCATGAATAATGGCTTGGCGCTCATCACTTGTCAGCAGCTTCCAAGCTGTCCAGTCAATGGTTCTAAAATCATGCAGCGCATACCACCCGTCTAGTGTTTGAGCTGCTTCATTTGTTGTATGTTGTTCGCTCATTTCTTTCACTCCTATTTACAGTTTTCCATCTGTTCCAACTATAACATAGATTGTTCAAATGGAGATGTGATCAAAACTTGAACGGTACAGTCTTTAATGAGTTTGATTAAATTAGTTTGAAAAATAAGAATTTAAATTGTAAGCGCTATAATGTAAGTTGGTAGTTTGAATTTATGTGGAAGAAGAGTATGCTTAAAAGAGAACGCTTTTTTTGTAAAATCAAGGAGGGTATATAAGTGGCAGATATTTTTTCAACAGTTCAGGAAAAGGTTGCAGGTAAAGGAGTAAAGATCGTTTTTCCTGAGGGAATGGACGAACGCATTTTAACAGCGGTTCACAAACTTGCAGATGGTAAAGTACTACAGCCGATTGTGATCGGTAATAAGCAGGAAGTCGAAGCAAAAGCAAAAGAATTAGGTCTTACACTGAATGGTGTTGACGTGTATGATCCTCATACATATGAAGGTTTTGAAGAGCTTGTCCAAGCTTTCGTTGAAAGACGTAAAGGAAAAGCAACAGAAGAACAGGCGAGAAAAGCATTACTTGATGAAAAATATTTCGGTACAATGCTTGTGTATAAAGGTCTTGCAGACGGTCTTGTGAGTGGTGCAGCACATTCAACTGCTGACACAGTGCGCCCAGCACTTCAAATCATTAAAACTAAAGAAGGCGTGAAGAAAACATCTGGCGTCTTCATCATGGCTCGCGGTGAAGAGCAATATGTGTTTGCTGATTGTGCCATCAACATTGCACCAGATAGCCAAGATCTTGCTGAGATTGCGATCGAAAGTGCCAACACAGCGAAAATGTTTGACATTGAACCGCGTGTGGCAATGCTTAGCTTCTCAACAAAAGGCTCAGCTAAATCTGATGAAACAGAAAAAGTTTCAGAAGCGGTTCGCATCGCAAAAGAAAAAGCACCTGAGCTTGTACTGGATGGAGAATTCCAATTCGATGCAGCTTTCGTTCCGTCTGTTGCAGCGAAAAAAGCACCAGACTCTGTCATCAAAGGGGACGCAAACGTATTTGTTTTCCCAAGCCTAGAAGCTGGAAATATTGGCTACAAAATTGCACAGCGCTTAGGTAACTTTGAAGCTGTAGGTCCAATTTTACAAGGCTTAAATCAACCAGTAAACGATCTTTCAAGAGGCTGTAATGCTGAAGATGTTTACAACCTTGCGCTTATCACAGCGGCTCAAGCGATATAATATAGAGGTCAAAAAACCTGTAAAAACAGTTAGTTTCGAGAAAATTTGAAACTAACTGTTTTTTTATGCCTGAAAATACAGGGAGAATAGACGTGTGTCACCTAGATTAATAAAAGAAAATACATCATTAATAGGTATAAAAGCCCAATACATATGATTCATTTTCATTGAATTCGTGTTCAGTTCCATCTCTCATACGCTAAAAAATGGTAGAATAGGTAAGGATAATGGAGGAATAGAGGTGTATGACAATATCTGGAGCAATGATGATAGAATATACAACGGCTTTGTATTCGTTAAAGGCAGACATATCCTTGAAAAAAGAACAAATCATAGAACTCAAAATGTGCCGCAAAGAAGTAAAAGCGGCTAAAGCATTCCTGTCGGATGCTAACCATATAATCACTCAACCTGCTCTTACATCACATACATGGTTTGGAAGGTTAGCAGATACATTTGATGACCTTCGTGATGAGATGACATCTGCCAGCCAAGAGATAAAGAGTACACAGCTCAATAATCTATTGAATCAAATTGATGACAAAATGAATGACCTAATATCAGATATCCAATCCTTAGAGAATGAGATTCGATCAGTCGAAAGTAAAATAGAGAAAGAGAAGCAAAAACAAATGGAAGAAAAAAGAGGTAATTAATATGAGCGGAGAAATCAAAATAGATGCAAGTCATATCAAACGAGCATTGAACAATGCCGAACAGGCAGCCTCTCAAATGAAATCATCACTTCCAAAAACCATCAAAGGGAAAAACCAGCTCTCAACAACAGACAAAATCGAAGTGATCAATCAGCAGTTGAATGAATTCATTACATCATATATAGAAATTCTTCAGAAACAGCTTGTACAAACAGAACAAGCCGTCGACACCATGATTGAAACCGATAAAGCGCTTGCGTCTGCCAGTAAAAGAAAGTAAAGGAGAACGAAATGAAAACCCTTGACGCCTATGCGCTGACAAACGGAATTGACAGGACGCTTGATGCGTTAAATCAGCAATCACAAAACATCAAATCCCTAGAAATACAAATCAATCAAATCATCTCACTAGATGGCGCACTAAAGGGCAAGACTGGAGAAGCCATTCGAGCGTTTTATGAAGAATGCCATATTCCTTTTCTGCAATTCTTTCAGGTCGTCATTGAAGAATACAGCGGTGCGCTAAAAAAGACAAAGCAGGCACTCCATGCACTTGAACCAAACCCGAATGGCTTTATCTCTCAATCATTCATTGAACACGAGCTTGACCAAGGGTTAAAAAAAGCCGAACGGACCATTTCTGATATCGTATCAGATGTCAATCAAGCCCTCGGCAAGGTCAGCCATATTGTGCATTTGCCTCATGTAGATGAATCTGCTTTTCAACAAAGCTATCAAAAAGCATGGCTTGAGACCTCAAGAACCATTGGACTGCTTCATGCATTTGACAGGGAACAAACGAGTGCTTTACATGAAACAGAAAGCTCCCTTCACACAATGAAGCAATACATAGACACCCTAAGCACCATGTTCACTGGTCCAAAAATCGAGATCACCAGCTATCAAAAAGGCTCTATTTTCAAAGATGGAAAAGCAGAAAAAGTGAGCAGTACGATCAGTGAATTGAATGAAAAAATAGACAATCCTGACGAACCCCCAATGATGATTATGCTGAGGAAGCTGAATGAAAAAGAGCAAGCGAATGTGGATGCGGTTGTTCGCAATGAGACCCGCCAAAACATCAACAGAGAAGGAAAAGCAAACGACCCATCGCTTACCCCATTGCAAAAAGAAGCCGTGATCGGAAAAAACCGGATTCATGGAGACATCAGGGTGATCAATGGTAAACTATACAATGTAAAAGGCATCAAAAAGCTCAAAGAATTCGATATCGCAGATGAAGTGGTCACAGACCCATCAGACATTGATTACATTGGCGGGCGGTATACCGTTTACGCCAATAAACAAATCATCCGAACGTATATCGTAAACGGCGAAGTAAAAATCGAAGAAGTCGACAACATCCCAGAAAGCCGAAGCCATGGAAACGTCAAACGCATCTTAGACGGCGAAGTCATCTCAGCCGCAGAAAACATCATCCTAGAATACAGTGGCATTTACGACGGCTACCGAGCCATCACAGGCAAAGACCCCGAAACGAGCCAAAACATTAGCAGCACAGACCAAGCCCTATCCGCAGTCTCCATCATGCCCATCATGAAATTAGCGAAGGTTGGGAAGGTATTTTTCAAAGTTGATAAAGGCGGGAAGATGGTTAAGAGGGTGGAGAAGGGGAATATATTAGATAGAAATCATCAACCGAAATTAGAAAACGCTAAGGTGGAAAGAGAGGTATCTGCAGAGGAAGTTAATAAATGGTGGAATGATGAAATGGGATATAATCAACCTCCATATAAACCGGGGACAATTGTAAAAGAACTAAAGTTAACAAAGCCTACTACTTTTGTAAGAGTTTACGATGGAGAGAACTCTAAAATGTATGGGGGCTGGTTCATGAAGCTAGAGGACATTAAAGACCTAAATCCCAAAGAAATACAAGAAAAATTTGCTTTACCTTATCAACCGAAATATATAGCAGATTTAAAACTGGAAAAGGACACTGTAATAAGAAATGGTATCGTGAACCCTCTATTTGGACATAAAGGTGGAGGGAGTCAATTTGATTTAATGGGTCAGTACATCGGTGAATTTGGTAATGAAAGACGAATAGGTGTGAAAAAATGAATAAAATAGAGATTGATGAAAATAAATTAATTATAGGAGAAAAAGAGGTCTCCTTCGATAAAAATATTCAAGAAGTAAAAATTTTAAATCAAATAATTCTTATACTTTTGGAAATTGATGGGTCTTTAAATAATGTGTATGCAATCAATTATAATTGCGACATATTATGGAAAATAAAAGAACCTAAAACCGAATTTATAGGAAATAGAAAATTCCCTTATGTTGGTTTTAGCGAAAAAGATAATAAAGTCAGTGTAATTGATTTTTATGGTAGAAGGTTTTATCTTGATATAACTAATGGAGAAATAATAGGTGCAGACATCGTTAAATAATTATTTTTAGTAGTATTTTCAAGAGAAAAAGTTTGAAATTTGACTAATTAAATAAATCTAAACCTTGATTGGCTAAATGTCTTTCAAGGTTTTTTGCTTTACTTATTTAATAGCTGGGATGGTTTTGGCATAACATAATTAAAAAACTAACGAGAATGACAAAGCTCGTGGCGATAAAGGGATCAATTATCTCTGATATCGTATCAGATGCCAACCACTTCCGCCAATAAGCAAATCATCCGAACGTATATCTAAACGGCGAAGTCATCTCAGCCCGCCGAAAACATCATCCTAGAATACAGCGGCATTTACGACGGCTACCGAGCCGTCACAGGCAAAGACCCCGAAACGAGCCAAAACATCAGCAGCACAGACCAAGCCCTATCCGCAGTCTCCATCATCCCATTTATGAAAATCATTAAAGGCGGGAAATATGTTTTTAAGATTGATCAAGGGAAGAATGTGGTGAAGAGGGTTGAGAAGCCGGCTAAGGGTGCGGGTGAACTGATTAAATTCAAAGGTGATGAAGCTATTATTCATTATGAAAAGCATAGCAAAGAGATAATGGATGCAATGGGTAAAAACCAATACAATATCAAAAATTATCTTGAAGATGCAAACCACCTTATTCAGAAGGGACAATATGTACCAGAACTGAATGGATATGTGAGACTTGTTGGTGGAAAGGGAAGTGCAAAATACGGATTTGTTGGGCTCGATAGAAAACAGGAAATGTCACCACATTTCATATAAAATCGGTTAAAGAACTTTCTAAAAAAGCACCAAGTTTAGGGATAAAAACAAAGAAGTAAGAAAAGGGTGATCGCATTGAAAATAAAAAAAATAAACTGGATTTCACAAGAAGCTTCAGAAGCTGAAGTAATTGTAACAGATGGTGAACTTGAAATAATGTGTTTTGCACAACCATTAAATTACCTTGAAGAAAGTGAACTATTAGAGCCTATTTATTGTTTAAATGTCTCAGACCTTGTGAAAGCTGAAATGTCAGAGTATAGAATTGAAAAATTAGATGATAATTTTAGCTATAGATTTATAGGACAATTAATTGATAAGCATGATGAAAAAGTGAAAATAGGTGAACTTTTATTAGAATTGGATAACAATCTACCAGGAGATATAGCTGAAGGCGATTTTATAAGTTTTAGTTGTCAACGATTAGATATTTATTAATATAAGGTGAAGTCTTAAATAAATAGAGTTGAAAAATAGTATACCTACACTAAAAGACGATGTGATCAGATACTTCTATTACAAAGATGGCCTATTGCATTGATAAGGGAATGAAAAAGTGCGGAGTCTTTAGTGGCGTTAAATGAACAAAAAAGAAGAGCTAACTAAACAAGTTCAAATAGTAATCATTCTAGAAAAAGAATATTCTCATGAGATAAATCAAGGTGTTCTTCAATTAATATATAAAAGATATAAGGATGCTCGAAGGATTATTCAAAAAAATGAAGATTTCCAAAAGGTCTGTATTATAGTCGGAGTAAGAGCTTATTTGGATAGTGACAATGACTATCTAAATCCCTTTCTCTTTCTAAACGAATGACATAAAGCGAATGTATAAAAGGGTCATGAAAAAATCAGCTGGTTAAAATATATCTCAACCTTTTAGGAGGCTCTCAAAAAATGATCAATTTACCTCAAATCCCAAACTTGCTCATGAACGAACCAGCAACTGACATACACATCAAAGAGCTAGAATTCCAACTCAACATGATTTTGCCTCATGCCTATAAAGCCTTACTGAAACATATCAATGGGTTATCCATTGGCGGTGAGCTACTTCTATACGGTACTGAGGACATTGTGGAACGTAATGAAACGTGGGAGGTCCATCATTATGCAAACGGCTATGTGGCGATTGGCGATGATGGCGGCGGGCAAGTATTTCTCATGCAACAGGCTGAAGAAGAGAAAAAAGTATGGATCGTCGATGCTGGTGTGATGGACCCTCAGCATGCGGAGTTGATGACCGAAAACTTGATAAAATGGGTAAGTGATGGCTGTATCATAGAAACATGATCCATATAGGAGATGATCACATTGCCTTGGAACACATTGATCGCTGCCGGTCTCATGGTTGGGGTACCTTTCATTTTGTTCGCCACTGTTTATTTCATCATGAAAACCAAGAACAAGAAAACCAAATCATCCAACTGAAACACTCTGTGACGCCCATTGTCACAGAGCTTTTTTTAAAATAGATCAAACAACACCCTTGGCATGTCACTTATTTTCCCTCCATTCCTCCCATGTTATAATAAACACAGTTTATGAACGAGAGGATATGTAGGAGATGAAAAATGAACCTATTGAGTTACTGACGCAGCCAACATGGCGAATCATTGACCAGTCGAGTCTGGGTCCTTATGTGGATGCGAAGCAATCTTTTGCCATGGATGATACGCTTTGTACGTCGGTTGGAAAAGGCTTATCGCCAGCGACGGCGCGCTCTTGGGTGCATCACAATACGATTGTGCTTGGGATTCAGGATACGAGACTTCCCTTCCTTCAAGACGGCGTGAGACTACTTAAAGAAGAGGGTTATCGTGTAATCGTGCGGAATTCAGGCGGTCTTGCTGTGGTTCTGGATGAAGGCGTATTGAATATTTCCTTAATTTTTGCAGAACAAAAGAAAGGCATAGATATCGACCGCGGGTATGATGCGATGGTGGCGTTGATCCGTCGTATGCTTGCGATGTATCAGGCTGATATTAAAGCTTATGAGATTGTCGGTTCTTATTGCCCAGGAAGTTACGATTTGAGTATTGATGGGAAGAAATTCGCAGGTATTTCTCAGCGCAGGTTGCGCGGGGGGGTTGCCGTGCAAATCTATTTGTGTGCAGATGGAAGCGGCAGGGAGCGAGCAGATTTAATTCTCCGGTTTTATGAGGCGGCATTAAAGGATAAACGACAAGAAGTGAAAGCCGCATATCCAGATATTCAGCCTGATACGATGGCATCCTTATCTGAATTAATAGGTGAACCGATTGACTGTATGTTTCTCATGCGTCTTTTGCTAGAAGAGCTAAAAAAGCTCAGTGATCAGCAGACAGCTTCCGGTCTAACCCCAGAGGAACAGTTAGAGTTTGAGAAAAACATGATGCGCATGATCGAGCGGAATGAGAAGGTATTTAGCTTGTAGAGAAAGGTTTTTTCTACAAGCTTTTTAATTTAGTTTATATCATAAAAAGTGGGTAAAATTTTCAAGAAAGATGTTGGAAATGGAAATATTGTGATATATAATGCTTCATATATGGGAAGATAAAATGAAAAACTCTATAGCTCATATTGTTTATTTTTTACTTGAAAACATAGTGTATCATGTGAGTATATTTGAAAAAATAGTGGTGTATCTTTTACTCGAGTGTTCTGTCTTCTTTTTCCACATGGACTTTTTGAAATTCCTGCACTGCTTTTAAGTGGTTCAATCGGTTTTATGAGCATAAAGATGGTCTGGGATTTATGTTTTACGAATCGAGAACATGCTTTAAAGATTGGAGTTAAACAGATCACTATGTGTGCGGTCTTTGTTGTTGTTCTAATAATCAGTGCAGCCTTCGTGGAGTCTTATTTGACACCTTTTTTATGTTGTAAGGAGAGATGAGTTTGAAATCGACCAACTATCTTTTAGGTATGCCAGTTATACTAGCAGTGGGTTGTCTTGTGTCAATGTCTCATGTTTTTTTATTTCCTGTATTGACATTTGGGCTTGTTGGTTTGTATTTGTTTATATTTTCTTCTGTTCAAAACAAGTGGGTCAACTATTTTTTCTTACTCATTTTTGTTCTGAACCTTTTAGCTAGTATTGCGCTTTACTTTGACAAACAATCGTAAATAGAGAGCGACAGGATGAAACATCTAGTATGGTGAAGCCGGAAGGAGTCGTATCTTGAAATCAAAAAACGGCAGTTACCTTTATTTACTTTGGCTCCCTATCATGATTGGAGCCGGCTATGGTATTTCGCTTTTCGTACCGTTTCTTCAGCCTGTACTGACACTTGGAATCGCAGGACTTTATATTTTTATCTTTGGTGATTTTCAGGTGAGACAGGTGAAGTATATCTTTATGTTCGTTTTTCTGATCAATGTCCTTTTTAGTGTGATGCTGTTTTTGGATATTTAAAAAAGTGCTTCCCTCAGGTGGGGAGCACTTTTTGTTATTCGGCCATTTTTTCAAGATTGCCGTTGCGATCCATTTTAAAGGTTGGTGCGGCATTATCTTCATCCTCAAATAAAACTAGTTTTCTTGCACGGTTCATAATTTTTACGAGTGTTTCATAATCTTCTTGAATGGTGAGCTGATCCTTTTCAAGCTTTTTCACTTCGGCTTCTAATTGCGCGACTTTATTTGAAAGTTCACTGTTTTCACGTTTTAACCGGCTGTTTTCCATACGCAAGGCAGAAGATTGTTGTCCCTCGCCTTCATAGCGGCGTAAGAAATGAATGATATCTTCTATTGTTAGTTCCTCGCGCTGCTTGACAGGAGGAGCTTCCGTTTTTTTCTCCTTGACGTGGGATGACTGTGACAATAAATGTGACAAACTAGCTAACTCTTCATTGTAACTTTGATCTACAAACTTGAGCTGTTCTGCTGTTTCAGCCGCAGGTGCAAATGTTTCTTTTTGTGCTGGTTTCAGTTCTTGAGATAATTCCTCATTTGTGATTGTGTCCTCTACTTGCGGTTGATATAGTAAGCGTTTCTTCGCAGGCTGTCCATTGCCGAGTGCGCGCATTCGTTGTTTTCGTTGTTTTTTGGCCAGTGCCAATGCTTTTTCATATTGATGTCTGACAACGGCATTCCATCTAAACCCGCATGCCGCCGAGGTGCGATTGAGCTTATCTCCTACTTCTTCAAAGGCATTCAACTGTGTGCTGCCCTCTCTAACATGACGTAAGACGGTTTCTGCCAGAAGGAGATCATTTTCCTCTGACCAGGCATCTTGTCTTTGTTTTGACATTGTTTAAACCCCCAAATGATTTGATGATATTAGATTAGCCAAGTTCATGATGGTTTATACAAGTTTGCTAAAAGGATAGTGGAAAATACTAGCTTTTATATGAACATGTTAGGTAACAGAATGCGTCTTGCAAGTCCAGCCGCTTCGATGTACAATGTTGGGTGGTATATTCTTAACGATTGCTTGTCCAACTGTTTCATATAAAACGAAGTTTTATCATTGAAAGGAAGCGTAAGACAATGGCTAATGAGTTTCGCGTATGTGACGATTGTGATGCGACGAACCTAAAGACGTTATTGCCTCGACTCAAATCGGTTGATCCTGATGCGAAAATTGAGATTGGTTGTCAATCCTATTGTGGTCCAGGACGAAAAAAGGCATTTGCGTTTGTGAACAATCGCCCATTATCAGCACCAACAGAAGATGAACTACTCGAAAAGATTCAAAAGAAAGTCAAATAAATGTCACTGAATGTATTCAGTCGTTCAAAAAAAGGTCCGTCCCTGTCAGGGCGGGCTTTTTCCGTCCGTTTGATCAACGAGAACACATTCTCCAACAAATTCAAGGATGTTTTCGGGGGAATTTTCCCGATATAATAGAAACACGTCTTAAAAAAGAGGGACGAAACGATGGCGTATCCAAAAGGGAAATTATCTGAAGAAAAAGTATTTAAAGATCCTGTGCACCGCTATGTCCACGTACGGGACGCATTAATATGGGATTTAATAGGAACACGAGAATTTCAGCGCCTTAGACGAATAAAACAGCTAGGAACAACTTATTTGACGTTTCACGGTGCAGAACACAGCCGGTTTAATCATTCACTCGGTGTATACGAGATTGTGAGACGGATTGTAGATGATGTGTTTAAAGGGCGCCCTGAATGGGATGAAGGGGAACGTGAGCTTGTGCTGAGCGCAGCTTTGCTTCATGATCTCGGACATGGTCCGTTTTCTCATTCCTTTGAAAAGGTCTTCCACTTAGATCATGAATCGTTCACAAGAGATATTATTCTAGGAAAAACTGAAGTGAATGAAGTGTTGAGCCGAGTTAGTGACGATTTTCCGAAGCATGTGGCTGAAGTGATTGCAAAAACATATCAAAACAAACAGGTGGTCAGTTTGATTTCCAGTCAAATTGATGCCGACAGGATGGACTACTTACAGCGTGATGCTTACTACACAGGCGTCAGCTATGGTCATTTTGATATGGAACGTATTTTGCGGGTAATGCGTCCGAGAGAAGATCAAATTGTGATGAAGCAGAGTGGGATGCATGCCGTAGAGGATTACATTATGAGCCGCTATCAAATGTATTGGCAAGTATACTTCCATCCAGTTACACGCAGTGCGGAAGTCATTTTAACGAAAATCCTTCATCGAGCGAAAGAGCTGCATGAAACCGGCTATATGTTTACACATGCCCCTGTTCATTTTTACTCGATTTTTGAGGGGAATGTCACAACAGAGGATTATATTAAGCTGGATGAATCCATTGTCTTGTTTTATTTTCAAGCGTGGGAAGATGAAGAGGACCACGTGCTCGCTGATTTGTGTCGCCGTTTTATGAACCGCCGTTTATTCCAATATACAGAGTTTAATCCAAACGAAGAAATGACGAAGTTTTTTAAGTTGACTGCCTTGTTCAAAGAGGCAGGCATTGATCCAGATTATTATTTAGTGGTCGACTCTTCCTCTGACTTACCTTATGACTTCTACAGACCGGGGGAAGAAGAAGAGAGACTGCCGATTCACCTCATGACACAGAGTGGTCATATTAAAGAACTGTCGAGACAGTCAGATATTGTCGACGCCATTTCCGGTAAACGAAGAACCGATCACAAACTTTATTTCCCGATGGACTTAATTGTAGATATGTCGGAAAAAGCTGAAGAAAAGAAGGCGATCATGAAGCTGCTTGGATTGGGATAAGGAAGTACTGAAAAAGGAGATGTCG
Organism: Bacillus sp. NPDC093026; assembly: GCF_044754665.1. Classification (NCBI taxonomy): domain Bacteria; kingdom Bacillati; phylum Bacillota; class Bacilli; order Caryophanales; family Bacillaceae; genus Bacillus; species Bacillus sp. NPDC093026. Next base: position 247,681 of record NZ_JBIVPN010000002.1, read on the forward strand.
GGAATTTGTTGAAAGAACATGCAAAGTTGATGAAGGTATTCTCTGAATCAGGAGAAATCGTTGGACGGAAGAAGCTGCAAAAAATGATTTACATAGCAAAAAAGTTAGACTTGCCTTTTTATGAGAAATACGATTTTCATTTTTATGGTCCGTATTCAGAGGAGTTGACGCTCAGGATTGAAGAGCTGTGTAACCTTGGATTCTTGGACGAAATGAAGGAAAAAAAGGGCGGATACTATCAATATCGCTATTCGCTAACGGATAATGGGAAGGAATTTCTCGATCAGTGTGAAGTGGACATGCCTGACGTTAAGAGGATTACTCAGCAGATGAATCAGCAATCGTCCCGTTTTCTTGAGCTCGTCTCGACGATTTTATACTTTGATGACTTGTCTCAAGATGAGGTGAAGGAAAAGGTCTTCACAATTAAAAGGAAGCAGCGGTATACGGACGAAGAGTTTGAAGCCGCACTTAATTATATTGATCAATTAAGAGAATTGTGCTAGTTTTGCCAAAACGCCCGACAGAATTCGGGCGTTTTTTTTTTTGTTTGTGAGGACCCATGCCAAAAGCGCTATTTACTAATGAAATGTGTGCCAAAATATCTGAAAAATTAGTGAATATGTCGTCATTAGACTACATTCTTGTGAATCTAACTTCCTGTTTTTGACTGAATAGAAGGAAAATGGTGAATTTTCAGTGAATATATAACCTTGTTAAAAACAAAGGAGGGATAGGAATGAGAAAACGATCAGTCTTTTTGTCATTTTTATTGGTAGGTAGTTTGTTACCGGGGGTAAGTTCTGCTTCAGCACCATTAACGAGTGCAGGTCATGATCATGATCATCATGTGCCATTTGAAACACATATCAGTGATGGGTTGCCAAAGGCAAACGATTTTAAAGATTTGATGACAGCTCCTTCAATTGAGCGTGATGTAACGACAAAGGTTTTAGATGAATCTGGTAAGCAGGTTGGATCAAGAACCTTTAAGGCGAATACAGGAGATTCTATTTCAACGAAAGCAAGCACAGGCAGTCAAAAAGTGACAGTCTATGCAGTGGCAGATGCACAGTATCGTGCGAAATATAGCGATTGGCAAACACGTATTGCCAGCATCATTGAGCAAGCGGATGTCACATTTAATCGTGACCACGATGTCGATTTTGTTGTACAAGCCGTAGGGTCTTGGACGTCTTCTGGGTCTAACGCTGATCAAATTCTTTCAAACCTTCAGCGTAGCTTTGATGGCAGAGGGTATGACTTTGTGACAGGATTTACAGCAAATCCAAACTTTGATGCTGGCGGTATCGCTTATGTATATAATAGTGCTCCGAGCGGAAGTGCATTTGCCGTTAACCTTGATCAAGGAACAGCGAATACAGCGAAAGCAGCTACTCACGAATATGGTCATAACTTTGGTTTACCTCATGACCCTCAAGGAAGTGGTATTGTTTGCTTAATGAATTATGATTATTCTTACACAGTCGATTTTTTTGATGCTGCACATAAAAATCAAGTGAATCGTAATAAAGCTTGGTATAGATAAGATAAGAAACAAAAAGGACAAACACTCAAACACGAGGGGTTTGTCCTTTTATATGCTTACTGGTCGCTCATTCGTTTTCCTGCTACGGCATAGTGTTCTTTTTTCATTTCTTCAATAATGACAGAGACTTTTTCTGCTCCTGCGCCTGTTGTTTCCACAACTGCAGCTGTTACTTTTTCCACAAGTGCTCTTTTTTGTTCATCTGTTCTTCCTTCAAGCATTTGTACGGTGACAATCGGCATATTCAATCCTCCTTTTTCCTTCAATGTTACGCTTCCCTTTAGTTTAAGGAACTTCTTATAGTATACTGAATGAAGTAAATCATTGTATAGAAAGAAAGAGGGATTTATGTCTTTGGACCAATTGTTTGTTTATCCATTAGAACTCATTCCATTTGTCGCCATTACGCTTGTTGTTGCGTTCACGATGCACGAGCTGGCTCATGCATCTGTTGCTTATCGTTTTGGAGACCCGACGGCTAAGAATCAAGGGAGACTCACGTTAAACCCACTGAAGCATCTCGATATATTCGGAACGATTTTGATCTTTGTGGCCGGGTTTGGCTGGGCGAGACCTGTACCGGTGAATCGTTACCATTTTAAAAAACCGCGCTTAGCAGGGATTTGTGTCTCCATTGCTGGGCCCTTAAGTAACTTGGTGCTGGCGTTTTTGGGCTTTTTTGTGTATGTGCTTCTTCAGAAATTTGGCGGGGAGTGGGTCATGCGCTTTGAGCCGGGAATCGATAATTTCTTCTTAATCTTTATTAACTTAAACGTCATCTTGTTCCTATTTAACTTATTCCCACTTCCGCCGCTGGATGGGTATCGAATTATTGAGGACGTCGTCAGCCCTGGTATCCGGGCGAAAATGACGCAATTTGAACAATATGGGATCATTATTTTTCTCATATTCGTGATCACACCGCTGGGACAGTTTGTGTTTGGTCCATTGATCGGAATGCGGGATCAAATCATATACTGGTTTAATCTTATTTTGAAGCCGCTGCTTTAGGAGGTCAGATGAATGGAAGGTAAAAAAAAGAAACCAATTGGTTTTAATATCATTAAAAAAACAGATGCAACTGACGGGCATGGAGGTTTTGGGGCAGGTGCGCTCAGCCTTGATAACATCTCACCCGTCATTATTGATGTGGAGGAGAAGGAAGCTTTCATTGATATCGGTGCGATGCATGCAAGAAGTGCAGTAGAAAAAGGAATTAAATTTTTGAAAAATAAAGAAGAGGTTCCAAACGGAAAACCATATTGGCTCGTGTGGGTGACCATTGACCGCAGGGAAGTGGGTCCTTATTACGCAGGGGTGACGGCATGTGAAATGACGGTCGACCGTTCGATTCGCCGCGGATATAAGTCGCTCCCAGAACATGTGAATTTAATGGATAAATCAATGAAACGTAACATCATCGTGGACCATATGGATGATTCGTCCAAGAAGGTACTCGCTGATTTCTTAAAGACACATAATGAAGCTCTTTGGGAAGCATCAACAGATGAATTGAAAAAAGGTCTCGCCGTCGCTGATTAATTGTGAATTTTTTGTGAAGAATGGCTGGAAGGCTACCCATTCTAGCTGTTTTTTGAGTAAACTGGTGTTAAAGCTAGGACATGGAGAATCCCGAGATTTGTTCATCTCGGGTTTTTTCATGTCTTTTTTTATTTTATCGGTTCAACCATTTTTCCCACCATTTTCTTGGCTTTTGATCTTGAGGCGGATCTTGATCCACTGCCTTTTTCTCGGCGCCATTACATACCCCTGTCGGTTCAGTTCCTTCTATAAAATAAGTGAATACTTTTGATTCACATCCGGGGCCTGCGATATCACCGGTTTTTGGGTTGATATACACGCCTTTCACTCCGTCCGGCGGCATAAAGGAGGAGGCTGGTTGATCTTCAAGGGCTGATTCCATAAAATCTGCCCAGATTTTTTTCGCATAGGCGGTTTCTTCAACAGAGTCAATAGTGCGTCCTTTATCATATCCAGTCCACACCCCTGTGACGAGCTGCGGGGAAAAACCAATCATCCAGCTATCGGCTCCAGTTGTCCCAGATTTCCCGCCATATGTTCGTGTGAGTTCCTTCATGATGGTGCGACCGGTGACACTCGTATACCCGTTTAGTTGATCATTGAACATGCCTGTCATCATGTCTGTTATGACAAATGCCGCTTTTTCATCAAGCACTTGCTCTCTTTTTTGTTTCTCCTCAAAGAGTACGTTGCCTTTTGCATCCGTTACTTTGGTGATAAAAGTTGGTTTCACCCGTTTGCCCCCGTTCACAAGCATGGCATACGCATTTGTCATTTCAATGGGCTTAACAGGTGACGTACCTAGAGCAAGAGAAGGGACTTGATCCAGTTTTTCATGGATGCCAAATGTTTTGCCAGCACGTACAAGCTGTTCCATCCCTAAAAACAGATGGGTTTTGACGGCATATATATTATCAGAGAGAGCCAAGGCTTGAAGCATTGTAATGCCGTCATTGGCGTAATAGCCGTGATAGTTGCTTGGCGAATAGGTAGCGTCGTTTCCTTGATCGTCGAGTTCAAATACAGTTTCCTCACTTCGCATCACTGTCGCTGGTGTAAATCCATTTTGCACTGCAATGTAATAGAGCAATGGTTTCATGGTTGAACCAGGCTGTCTTTTAGCTTGTGTGACCCGATTGAATGGGCTTTTCTTATAATCTCTTCCGCCAACTAAGGCAAGCACATGCCCTGTCTGGGGATGAATAGCTGTGAAGCCAATCTGGATGTCTGAATGAGGACTTATGGTGTCTTTCATTGTGTTCTCAGCGATTTTTTGCAAAGCAGGGTCCAGTGTTGTTTGAATATGAAGTCCATAGGTTTCAATCTGTTCCTCTGTTAAGTGAAGGTTTTGTTTCAGCTCTCTGATCACATCATCATAAAAATACGGTGCTTGTTTTGCTTGCAATTGCTGTTTTTGCAAAGGACGATAAGACAGTTTTTCTTGAGCCGCATCAGCGGCTGCTTTCTTTGAGATCATCCCATCTTCTTGCATTTGTTTCAGGATCATCATTTTTCTTGAATGGGCTTTCTCCTGATTGACATAAGGAGAATAGAGGGAAGGACCTTTTGGGATTCCGGCGAGCAGGGCGGATTCGGCTAAAGTCAAATCCTTTGCTTTTTTTCCGAAATAAAGTCGAGAAGCGGCTTCCACACCATACGCACCGTGACCGTAATAGATGGTGTTCAAATAGCCTTCTAAAATTTCATCTTTTGTATAGTTTTGCTCTAAGCGAATCGTGTAAAATGCTTCATTCCACTTTCGCTTCCATGTTTTATCGTGATCTAAATAAAGGTTACGCGCGTATTGCTGGGTGATCGTGCTGGCACCTTGGACCTTTGCCATGGCACGGATATCAGCCACCGCAGCACCTGCCATCCGTTTGATATCAAACCCATGATGCTGATAAAAAGTTTTATCTTCAACGGCCACAACTGCTTGTCTCATGTAAGGAGACATCTCTTTCAATGGAACCCAATACCGTTTTTCTCCAAAATTGGTTTCTCCAAGCTTCGAGCCGTCCGCTGCATAAATGGTCGTGGATTGAGGAACTTGCACAGAAGGAGCACCTTGCCATTTTGCCAGTAAAAGGATTGTCAAAAATACAGTCCCTGCAAATAGAAAGGCGAGCAGGCCAATAAAAAAGCATGCTCGAATCGTTTTCATGGTCATGCGGATTCTTTTATTACTCATGATTGTGTCCATGCAAAGCCCCCATTTTGCCGTTTTTTATCAGTATGGAACAAAGAAAACTGTTTTAAACAAGCGAATGCATTGGCTTGATGGAAAAATGAAGATATGTCATGTGGTTCTTTACAATTTGATATGAATCCACTATACTTTTTTCTTGGACAATTGCGATATGTAATAGCCGTTACAGTGCTAACAATAGATGTTTGTTTATTATTGGATGAGAGGAAGATGAACAATGAGCGAGCTTTGGTATACAGAAAAGCAAACGAAGAATTTTGGCATTACATTGAAGGTCAATAAAACCCTTCATACGGAGCAAACAGACTTTCAACATTTAGAGGTGGTGGAAACAGAAGAGTTTGGCAATATGCTGTTTTTAGATGGCATGGTGATGACGTCAGAGAAGGATGAGTTTGTATACCATGAGATGGTGGCGCATGTTCCTCTTTTCACTCATCCAAACCCTGAAAATGTACTAGTCGTAGGTGGGGGAGACGGCGGTGTCATTCGTGAAATCCTCAAACATCCAAGTGTGAAAAAAGCGACACTTGTTGATATTGATGGCAAAGTGATCGACTACTCGAAGAAATATCTTCCTTCAATTGCTGGCAAGCTCGATGATCCTCGTGTCGATGTCAAAGTGGGAGACGGTTTTATGCACATTGCAGAAGCTGACAACGAGTATGATGTCATCATGGTGGACTCTACTGAACCAGTAGGACCAGCGGTTCATTTGTTCTCCAAAGGATTTTACGCAGGAATTTCAAAAGCATTAAAAGAAGACGGCATTTTCGTTGCACAAACGGACAATCCTTGGTTTACACCAGAATTGATTACGAATGTACAGCGTGATGTGAAAGAAATCTTCCCGATTACAAAGCTTTATCTTGCAAACATCCCAACGTATCCGAGCGGGCTTTGGACATTTACGATGGGTTCGAAGAAATATGATCCACTTGCGGTGGAGGACAGCCGTTTCTTCGATATTGATACGAAATATTATACGAAAGAATTGCACAAAGCGGCGTTCGTTTTGCCGAAATTTGTGAGCGACTTAATCAAATAATCAAGTAAAACTTGGAATGCGCAAATGACTGTTTGCGCATTTTTTGAAAGCTAAAAGGAGGAATCTTTGCATGAGATTTGACGAGGCTTATTCAGGAAAAGTATTTATTGGAAGTCTTCCAACATGGGAAGATGCAAAAGTGATTTTATATGGCATGCCGATGGATTGGACAGTGAGCTATCGCCCAGGTTCACGTTTTGGTCCGAACCGCATTCGAGAAGTATCCATTGGTTTAGAAGAATACAGTCCTTATTTAGATCGTCAGTTGCATGAAGTACCATTCTTTGATGCCGGAGATATTCCACTTCCATTTGGTAACGCACAAAAAAGCTTAGATTTAATTGAAGAGTACGTCGACAGTATTTTAGAAAAGGGCAAGTTTCCATTAGGAATGGGCGGGGAGCATCTAGTCTCTTGGCCTGTCTTCCGTGCCATGCATAAGAAATATCCAGATTTAGCGATTATTCATATGGATGCCCATACGGATCTGCGTGAGGAATATGAAGGTGAGCCGCTATCACATTCTACACCGATTCGTAAAGTAGCAGAGCTGATCGGTCCTGAAAATGTGTTCTCTTTCGGTATCCGTTCTGGTATGAAAGAAGAGTTCGAATGGGCAAAAAAAGCCGGCATGCATATATCTAAATTTGAAGTGCTGGAGCCATTGAAGGAAGTATTGCCGAAACTGAAAGGTCGTCCAGTTTATGTGACCATTGACATTGACGTACTTGATCCAGCACATGCGCCTGGTACAGGAACAGTTGATGCTGGCGGAATTACTTCTAAGGAATTGCTTGCGTCTATTCATGCCATTGCTGGTTCTGATGTGAACGTTGTCGGTGCAGACCTTGTGGAGGTTGCGCCTGTATACGATCACTCCGACCAAACAGCGAATACAGCCAGCAAGCTTCTTCGCGAAATGCTGCTCGGGTTTGTGAAATAAATCGTGATATAAGAGCTTGCCATTTAAATTGGACAAGCTCTTTTTTTAGCTTGGTTGATCATTGGATTTATTCTGTTTTTCAGCTTCATTTTCTCTTTTCCTTTTTTTACAGTGAAATAGCCCATTCAAACAACGTTTATTCCAAGTGAAGTTTAGAAATGATGGTATGATAGGCGAACGTGAATATGGTATACTATTTTAGTTAAACGGGTCTTAGCAAAGGAAGTGCAAAATGACACAAAACCAGATTTCAATTCATGTAAAGTCAGTGATGAGACCAGAGACGGAGCAAGCTGAAACAATTGAATTCCGAACAACTGGAACGTATCAAGAGATAAATGACAAAACGTATCTCACTTACTATGAAGAACATGAAATGGGTAAAGTGAAAACCGTTGTGAAAATGAGTGAAAAAGAGATTTTTGTCATGAGATCAGGTGCTATTCATATGAAGCAACGTTTTCTCATTGGAGAAACGACAGTGACACATTACAAAATGCCATTTTGCACACTTCAGCTTGATATGCACACACATGGCATCGAACTCGATGAGGAAAATGGGTTATTGCACATTACGTACGATATGCTGACAGGTGAAAATCAAAAGCATTTACATACATTATCTATTTCGTATAAGGAGGATTTACGTTCATGAATATCGCAGAACAGGTCAAAGATGCGTTAAAGAAAGAGATAATCGCCGCAGTCGTCAAGGCAGGACTTGCCACAGAAAGTCAGGTGCCTGATGTCTTGCTAGAAGTGCCGAAGGAGAAGGCGCACGGAGACTATTCCACCAATATGGCAATGCAGCTTGCAAGAATCGCAAAGAAAGCACCACGTCAAATTGCAGAAGACATTGTGGCGGTCTTTGATAAAGGGAAAGCATCTATTGAAAAGCTTGATATTGCCGGACCAGGCTTTATTAACTTTTATATGAACAATCAATATTTAACAAAATTAATCCCAGCTGTACTTGAAGCAAAAGACGCTTATGGAGAAACAAATACAGGGGGCGGACAAAAAATCCAAGTTGAATTTGTTTCTGCAAATCCAACTGGAGACCTTCACCTAGGACATGCACGCGGGGCAGCCGTAGGTGATTCGCTTTGTAATATCCTTGCTAAAGCAGGCTATGAAGTGAGCCGTGAATACTATATCAATGATGCGGGCAATCAGATAAACAACTTGGCGTTATCTGTAGAGGTACGCTACTTCGAGGCGCTTGGTCTTGAAAAGGAAATGCCAGAGGATGGCTACAGAGGGGAAGACATTAAAGGAATTGGTCAGAAGATTGCCGATGAATTTGGTGATCGTTTCGTGCATGAGCCAGAAGAAGAACGAATGAAGTTCTTTCGTGAGTACGGTTTAAAATATGAATTAGAGAAACTACGTGTAGACCTAGAGAATTTCAGAGTTCCGTTTGATGTATGGTATTCAGAAACATCCTTATATGAAAACGACAAAATTGAGCCTGCACTTAAAACGCTTCGTGAAAAAGGCTATATCTATGAATCAGAGGGTGCGACTTGGTTTCGTTCGACTGATTTTGGCGATGACAAAGATCGCGTCTTGATAAAAAAAGATGGCAGCTTCACCTATTTGCTCCCAGATATCGCATATCATAAGGACAAGCTAGACAGAGGTTTTGACCAACTGATTAACATTTGGGGGGCAGACCACCACGGCTATATCCCTCGAATGAAGGCGGCGATTCAAGCGCTTGGATATCCAGCCGACAAACTTGAAGTGGAGATCATTCAGCTCGTTCACCTATACAAAAATGGTGAAAAGATGAAGATGAGTAAGCGTACAGGGAAGGCTGTCACCATGCGTGATCTCATTGAGGAAGTCGGATTAGATGCGACTCGTTATTTCTTTGCAATGAGAAGCGCGGCGACACATATGGACTTTGACCTAGACTTAGCGATTTCAACGTCTAATGAAAACCCAGTGTATTATGCACAGTATGCACATGCGAGAATTTGCAGTATGTTGCGTCAAGGTGAAGAAAAAGGCTTTGAGCCGAGCCTTGAAAAAGCAGATCTTACTTACATCCAGTCGGAAAAAGAATACGATCTTCTGAAAATCATTGGCAGTTTTCCAGAGGTTGTGGCAGAAGCAGCTGAAAAGCGTATTCCGCACCGCGTAACAAATTATATTAACGACTTGGCATCTGCGCTTCATAGCTTCTACAATGCTGAGAAGGTCATTGATGTAGAAGACGAAACAAAAACAATTGCACGTCTGACATTAATGAAGGCAACACAAATTACCCTATACAATGCATTAAAATTGATCGGTGTATCCGCTCCTGAAAAAATGTAACATGAACAAGACCCGCTTAGGAAAAAGAGCGGGTCTTGTTTTTAGTGATGAATGATCATGTTGCTTGTGTCAAAAAATCATATTGTCTGTTTTTTCGCTAATGCATTTGTTTTTCATTCGACCATCCACTGTAAGCATCAAATTCTGTCGACCTGTCAATGATAGAAGAAAGCTTAAACGACAATCTGCGTTTGAGCCAAGCTGTAAACAGGGTATAAAAGAGAAAAAGACGGAGACGAATGAGGCGGAAAACGGTGGAAAAGAGAAGACTGGAATTTTTATTTTTATATTTCATGATATTGGGCGCATATGCTGTGTTTTGGCTGCCGATACCAGCATGGAGCAGCCAGTTGTATGCTACTTTTTATGTTGCCATTATTTTATTTAGCGTCGTGTCACTGATGCTAGAGAATCGCACATCACAGCACACACTGTTATGGATGTATGTACTGATCTTTTTCCCGATCATTGGGTATCTGTTTTATTTGTTTTCAGGACAGCTCTATGTAAAAGGGCACTTGTTTAAATCAAAGAGAATGTATAACCGTGAGAAGTTACGTAGAATATCTGAATTGGAGAGTCGGCCGGATGAAACGTGTTTAACAGATAGCCAGCGTGCTTTTTTTCACTATACAGAAAAGGCGACAGGCATGCATGTGAATACGAATAGTAATATGGAAATTTTAAAAAATGGAGAAGAAACTTTTCGGCGAATGTTTGAAGAAATAAAAAAGGCTGAAACGTTCATTCATCTTGAATACTACATGTTTAAATCTGATTTCCTCGGTCATCGGATGATGGAGATTCTCATAGATAAGGTGAAAGAAGGCGTTGAGGTTCGCTTTATTTATGATGCGGTGGGCAGTATTCGTTTTTCACGCAAAGATATTCAACGATTGAAGCAAGCTGGTGTAAAAGTGGCTCCATTTTTACCGTTGAAATATGGATTTTTTAATCAAAAAATCAACTTCCGAAATCACCGGAAAATCGTTGTGATTGATGGAAAGACTGGGTTTGTCGGTGGATTAAATGTTGGGAAAGAATATGTAGGGCGAGATGAAAGTATCGGCTTTTGGCGTGACACGCATACGATATTGAAGGGTGAAGCTGTTCAGACTCTTCACTCTATTTTTATGTTGGACTGGGAGTACGTATCAGATGAAGTGTTAATCGATGACCCGAAGTATCATACACCACATCCTGTCACAGGAGAGGACGTCATTCAAGTTGTACCAACCGGTCCTGATATGAAGGAAAGTATGAGTGATTTATATGATGCACTCATTTCCAATGCCAAGAAGTTTGTTTGGATTGCCACACCTTACTTTGTGCCAAATGAGTCGATTCGGACAGCACTAAAAATCGCTGCCACAAGAGGTGTCGATGTGCGTGTGATGGTGCCGGAGACGAATGACGGCTTCTTGACGCAGTACGCCACACGATCATATTTCCCAGAGCTTTTAAAAGAAGGCATTAAAGTGTATCACTATCAGAAAGGCTTTATGCATCAAAAGGTCATGATTGCAGATGGAGAGCTGGCCTCTGTTGGCACAGCGAATGTCGATATGAGAAGCTTTCAGCTCAATTTTGAGGTCAATGTGTTTATGGCTGCGAAGAAACCGATTGCACAATTGATAGCACATTATGAAGAAGATATGAAGGAATGTGAGCAGATGGGACCGGTTCATTTTTATAAAAGAGGCTTGAAGGAACGTTTAAAGGAATCTTTTGCCCGATTGTTTTCAGGTGTGTTGTGAAACGTGTCATTGGAAGAAATCATTCGTTTTCATAAAACGAAACTCCTTTTCTATAAACATGATGTCGGTCAATGGAGTCGTCCACCAACTGCAGTCTTCCGCCGCGTTTTTATGATCGTGATGATGGAGAGATCACCATTGATGGCGTGAACACGAAATCAATGGCATTGTCTCCAGTTCTCATCTTTGATGAAACAACGTTAGCACATTTGGCAGCCGATCAGACAACATGGCTCATCGACTTGCAATGATAAAAATTGCAAATTGTATCATTGTGGTCATAGAAAACGGCATTCAAGAACAAGGCCGCCACCAAGACTTAATCAAAATGGGCGGCGTATACAGCAGACTGCACGAAGCGCAATTTGGGCATGAATGAAAAACTCTTTTGAAGAAGGGCTTTTTTTGTCAGGATAGAAAAAAATCGTGTAGGAAGGATCTGATGGAATGAAGGGGCTTCGGCGATTACAAAAGGGAGATAAGATCGGTATTTTTTCACCTTCAAGTCCTGCATCAGCGACCTCGCCTCTTAGGTATCAGCGGGCGAAGAAGTGGCTTGAGCAAAAAGGATTCATTGTGGTACCAGGATCATTAACAGGAAAAGAGGATCACTACCGTTCAGGTACGATTCAAGAACGAGCGGATGAGCTGAATGAGCTTATGGCTAGGGAAGACTTGGCGTGTGTCATGTCAATGATTGGCGGGACAAATTCAAATAGTTTGCTGCCTTATCTTGATTTTGAGCTGCTGAATCAACATCCGAAAATCATGATCGGTTATTCAGATGCGACAGCGATTCTTTTAGCCGCCTACGAAAAAACGGGACTGCCTGTTTTCTACGGACCGGCGCTTGTCCCATCTTTTGGAGAGTTTGAACCGTTCGTCGTTTATACATATCAGTCGTTCGAAGACATCCTGATGCAGCCTCAAACCATTCCTTATCAAATCAAAAAACCACCCTTTTGGACGGATGAACGAATCAATTGGGAAGAAAAGACACATGATAAAAAGCAGCGTCCAAACGATTGGCTGAGCGTCATAGAAGGGCAGGCTGAAGGCAGGTTGATCGGCGGGAACCTGAATGCAATGTACGGAATATGGGGCAGTGAGTACATGCCCGCAATCCAAAAGGGAGATATTCTCCTCATTGAAGATTGCATGAAAACCGCTTCGGTTGTAGAAAAAAACTTCTCTTTATTGAAAGTAAATGGAGTGTTTGAGCGGGTATCAGGTATTCTTTTGGGAAAACATGAGCTGTTTGATGATGAGGGAACGGAAAAAGAACCTTACGAGATTTTACTTGAGGTGCTTGGAGAGACAAAGAGACCGCTCATCGCAGATTTTGACTGTGCCCATACACACCCGCTGCTTACGATGCCAATCGGGGCACAAGTGAAAATGGATGCAGCTTCAAAACAAATTTGGTTAACAAAAGAGTGGATATAACAAAAGAGCGGCCTGAGGGCTGTTCTTTTTTATGAAACCTACTCTTTTTCAAATGACTGTAGAAGATCTTGCGCTTTTTTCCCCTCTATGACAATTAAGTAGTCATACTCTAAATGAGTGAGCCTAAAGGTTTCAAGCTCTACGATGTTCTTTGCTTTCGTAGCGATTTGGATTGAATAGATTTGAGACACCTTCATATCCTCCTGATAATTACTTTTTCACAAGTTTGCATAAGGATTAACCTTTCTCTATGATTTCCACTCAATGGTTCCTCCGCCTGTTCGCTTGTTGCCTCTTATCGCAGACAGCTCTTCGACAAGACGGAGCAGTGCCTGATCCTTTAACTTCGCCTCAATCATAAAATCTACATCACGCCCATACGGTTTTAATGCATGAAAAAGCGGTAAGACAAAGGACATATCTACACCATCTGCATGACTGCGTATGGCTTTTTCTGATTTCGGTGAGGATAAATGGATTTTAGGCGGAATGCCAGTGCTCGTCCAAGTATCGAACATTCTTGGCAGGATGTCTTCAAGCACGGCATCATCATCTTTATTGGCCACGTGATGGTGGTAATCAAAAACAAATGGAATACCCTGCTTTTCACATACACTAAGGGTTTCTAACGATGTATACGTTTTGTCATCATTCTCAAGCGTCATTCTTGCCTTGATATGCGCCGGAAGCTGTTTGATATTGTCATCAAAACGTTGAAGCGCCGATTCTTTATCGCCGTACGCACCGCCCACATGAATGTTTATATAGCCTTTCTTTTCGAGCTTCATCGCCTCAAGCATTTGATAATGGTACGTCATATCAATCACGGCATTTTCTGTGATTGAAGGCTTTGGGCTAGTAAGCAAGGTAAATTGGTTAGGGTGAAAGCTCACACGCAGCCCATGCCGTTTCACCAACTCGCCAATCTCAAGAAACTCCTTTTGAAAAGGTGTCACAAAGTCCCAGCGCACCTCGGGATGGGTCGCAAGCGGGACGATCGAACTTGAAAAACGGTAAAGCGGGATATCATGGGCAATGGCGAAATAAAGGGTCCTTAACGTATTCACGAGATTGGCTTTCGTTGTACGTAATAACGCCTCCTGCCTGTCCTCTTTTGACAACTTGCTGTATCTTGCGAAGGTCAGCGACTTAGCAGGAGAAGCGTCCCATAATGTGACCGCATTAGATACATAACCAAAGCGATAACGCATAGGTCATCTCCTTTATAAAAAGTACGAGAACATGGCGCCAACCCATTCCAGCGGACGTGACAAAAGCGGACGCTGTGTCAATTTCTCCTCTGTCATAAGCTCAGACACTTCCATGTGCTCCCGAATCTTTTCCTCTACGTGTGCAGTAAAGTCGGCATCATCAATGACCACATCTACTTCCTCATTTAAAAACAAGCTACGTTTATCAAAATTTGCTGTACTGATCATGCAGCGACTTTGATCAATCAGCATCGCTTTTGCATGATAGAAGCCTTTATAAAAACGATAAACGAGACAGCCAGTTTCAATCAGATTTTTTAGATAATGAAAACCTGCTTCTTTGACAAGAGGATGATCTGCCTTCATTGGAATGACGATTTCCACTGTTACTCCCCGCTTTCGTGCATCGAGCAGGGCCTGAAGAAGTTGTTTCGATGGAATAAAATAAGGTGTGCAAATGATCACCTGTTGCTTTGCATGTTGAATATCATGAAGTAATAATTGTTCAAGCGAAAAGCCAGCAGTCGCACGTGTCGTACATGGTAATGTTCCCGGTTCAAGTGTAGGAAAAATCTCGTATTGTAGCTGATGAATGCCAGATGAACGGAACAAATCATTTAGGAACACATGCTGCAGGTCTGCTACAATTGGTCCTGTCAATCTCAAATGATAATCCTTCCAAATGCCGAAACGTCCTTTTTTGCCTACATATTCATCTCCAATATTAAATCCGCCAATATAGCCTATTTTTCCATCAATAACTGTGATCTTGCGGTGATTTCTCATATTTAGTCGATAAATAAAAAACGGAAAACGGGGTTTATTTAAAAAGTAGAACTGAATACCGCTTTTTTTCAGCATTTGTATTGTTTGTTGATCAAACGAATATGATCCTATCCGATCGGTCAGTAAAAAGACAGAAACCCCTTGTTCCGCTTTGGCTTTTAGTGCTTGTAAAACTCTTTGCCCGATCTTGTCGTTCTTTACAATAAAGAACATCATATGAATAGAAGAAGAGGCCTGTTTAATATCAGTGAGTAACTGATCAAAAAGTGGTTCCCCATCATGATAAAAGACTGCATCGCCACTCGTTTGTTCAAAGGACCGTTCAAAAGCGTGTGCAGAAAAATATTTTTTTGCTATATAAAGATCTAACATCACAAGCAGTGCCAATGCGATGAGTATGAGTAGGATGATCAATGCGATCATGAAGGTTCCTCCTTTTTTGCATATTTCATTAGTGTACCCAAACGTGTAAAAAATATTGACTGAATACTCATTCATTATTTATGATAGAGGTACAACATGGAAACGGAACAAAGAGGTTTTTGGGGAATGAAAGGGGGAGGGCAAGATGGATAGCCTTTTAATTGTTAACTTTATCGCATTTGCGGCGGTGACCGCTTACGCTGTTTATTTGTTTATTTATCTCATTCGAACACGTACGGCGTATATTCGCCTTGGCAAAAAGGAAGAGTTCCAAAAGGACTTAAAGAAACGCTTCAAACGTGTATGGGTCAATGTGTTTGGACAAAAGAAACTGTTAAAGGATAAAAAGAGCGGTATCATACATGTGCTGTTTTTCTATGGGTTTATTCTTGTTCAGTTTGGTGCTCTTGATTTTATTATGAAGGGGCTCGTTCCAGATAGCGGGCTACCGTTAGGCTCACTGTATGGTGTCTTTACTTTCTTCCAAGAGATCGTCACGCTCCTAATTTTAGTAGCAGTTGTTTGGGCGTTTCATAGAAGGTATGTGGAGAAGCTTGTACGCTTAAAACGAGGCTTTAAGTCAGGTCTTGTGCTTTTGTTTATTGGTGGTTTGATGCTGACCGTATTACTTGGGAATGGCATGAATATCATCTGGCATGAGCATTCACTATCATCAAACGAGCCAATTGCTTCAAGCATTGCCTTCTTGTTCAGTGGGCTGTCACCAATGACCGCTGCCGTTGTTTTTTATATTGCATGGTGGGTACACCTTCTGATATTGCTTACTTTTTTAGTATATGTTCCGCAGTCAAAACATGCCCACCTCATTGCAGGACCAGTTAACGTGTTTGTCAGCAGGTTGGACCCGCCAGGCAAGCTGAAAAAAATTGATTTTGAAGATGAGACACAAGAGACCTTTGGTGTTGGGAAAATTGAGGATTTTAGACAATCTCAACTGATTGATCTTTACGCTTGTGTTGAATGTGGACGCTGCACAAATATGTGTCCGGCGACTGGAACGGGTAAGATGCTCTCGCCAATGGATTTAATATTAAAATTAAGAGACCATTTGACGAATAAAGGAGCTGCTATTACATCCAAGACACCTTGGGTACCGCAGCTTGCCTTCAGGCAGACAACAGGTAACCAATTGGCAATGCAGGCAAGAGGAGCTGGAGCGGAAGAATCAGCAGCAGGAATTCTATATCATCCGTCTCTCATTGGTGAGGTGATGACAGAAGAAGAGATATGGGCTTGTACGACATGCCGGAACTGTGAAGATCAATGCCCTGTCATGAATGAACATGTTGATAAAATTATTGATATGCGCAGATATCTTGTACTCACAGAAGGGAAAATGGATGCAGATGCACAGCGTGCGATGACGAGCATCGAGCGTCAAGGAAACCCTTGGGGGCTGAATCGGAAAGAAAGGGAAAACTGGCGTGATCTTAGAGAAGATGTGTATGTGCCAACAGTGAAAGAACTGAAAAAAGAAGATAAAACTTTTGACTACTTATTCTGGGTTGGCTCAATGGGTGCGTATGACAATAGAAGCCAAAAGATTGCGCTCGCCTTTGCAAAACTGCTCAATAAAGCAGGGGTCTCCTTTGCCATCTTAGGCAATAAAGAGAAAAACTCAGGTGATACACCAAGAAGGCTTGGGAATGAATTTTTGTTTCAAGAGCTCGCGACGAAGAACATTGAAGAATTTCAGAAAAATGGCGTCAAGAAGATCGTAACGATTGATCCACACGCTTATAATGTATTTAAAAATGAATATCCAGACTTCGGGCTTGATGCAGAAGTGTACCATCATACAGAATTGCTTGCAGAGCTTGTCAAACAAGGAAAATTAACGCCTGTACATGAAGTGAATGAAGTGATTACCTTTCACGATTCTTGCTATCTTGGCAGGTATAACGAGGTATATGATCCACCAAGAGATATTTTAAAAGCCATTCCTGGTGTGACGCTGAAAGAGATGGAGCGTCATCGTGAAACAGGGATGTGCTGTGGTGCTGGTGGAGGCTTAATGTGGATGGAAGAGGAGACAGGAACTCGCATTAATACAGCGCGTACCGAGCAGGCCTTGCAAGTAAAACCATCCATTATCAGCTCCGGTTGCCCATATTGTTTGACGATGCTTGGGGATGGGACAAAAGCGAAGGAAGTAGAAGAGCAAGTTGGTACATTTGACGTTGCTGAGATTCTTGAAAAATCAGTATTTGGTGAGACCAAGACACAAGCTTCATAAAGATGACATGCCGATGAATTCCATGTTCGTCGGCATGTACTAGGTGTCTATAACAAACGGTTTGACTTGAATGTAAGCGGTAACAAATTGGAGGGAGAAACGATTGAGCAGAACTGTCATCGTAGCTGGAGCGAGAACGCCATTTGGAAAACTGGGAGGATCTTTAAGTAGTTTCACTGCCGCTGAATTAGGAGGGATGGCCATAAAGTCTACATTGGAAAAAGCCTCAGGTTCTCACGAAATAGATGAGATCATCATGGGAAGTGTGCTTCAAGGAGGTCAAGGACAAATTCCATCAAGACAAGCGGCAAGATATGCTGATATTCCATGGTCAGTTCCAACGCAAACGATCAATAAAGTGTGTGCTTCTGGAATGCGTAGTGTGAGTGTAGCCGACCAAATCATTCGAGCTGGAGATGCAAAAGTGATTGTGGCAGGCGGAATGGAGTCGATGTCTCATGCACCATATCTTCTTAAAAAAGCAAGATGGGGCTACAAAATGGGAGACGATGCTGTGGAAGACGCTATGATTTCAGATGGATTAACCTGTTCATTTACAGGTGTTCATATGGGCGAATATGGAAGTCATGCAGCGAAAGAACTTGGGATTACGCGAGAAGAACAGGATCTATGGGCGCTCAGAAGTCATGAGCGAGCTGTCGAAGCTCATAGGAGCGGTTTTTTCCAGAATGAAATCACCCCAGTCACGGTCAAGACTAAAACAGGGGATCAATTCATGGCAGCAGATGAAACACCTCGGCGTGATACGTCATATGAAAGATTATCAAAGCTCATGCCTGTTTTTGATGCGAGCGGCACAATCACAGCTGGGAACGCACCTGGTGTCAATGATGGTGCATGTGCCCTCCTTTTAATGCAGGACACATATGCAGCACATCACGGTGAAAAACCAATGGCCGTCGTGCTTGGGCATGCACAGGTGGCACTAGAGGCAAAGGATTTCCCGAAAACCCCAGCTCTTGCAATCGAAAAGGTCTTACAGAAAACAGGAAAACGTTTAGAGGATATTGATTTGTTTGAAATCAATGAGGCCTTTTCTGCTGTAGTACTGGCATGTGAGAAAATACTGGCGCTAGACCGGCGTAAAATAAACATCAACGGAGGGGCAGTAGCACTCGGTCATCCGATCGGAGCAAGTGGAACGCGCATGATACTGACCTTAATTCATGCATTGAAACAAAGAGGAGGCGGCATTGGTATCGGAGCCATTTGCAGTGGGGGCGGTCAAGGGGATGCATTGATGATTCAGGTGGAATAAAAGAGGAGGGGTTATGATCATGAGTACAGAAGAGACCGTCATGGTCGTCGGTGCTGGTCAAATGGGAACAGGGATTGCACAAGTATTTGCACAGTCTGGTTATACCGTCCTGCTCCATGATGTAGCAGAAGAACAGGTCCATAGAGCCATTTCTTCCATGACCAAACAACTGACGAAGCGGGCGGAAAAAGGAAAAGTTGCACATCAAGCAGTCCGTGATATCACGCAACGGCTTGCGGTCTCCACAGATTTAAAGGATGTGAAGCAGGCTCATATGGTGATTGAAGCTGCGTCAGAGCAAATGATCGTAAAAAAACAAATTTTCGAAACCCTTGATCAATATGCAGAGGATCAGGCGATATTTGCGACCAATACCTCTTCCTTGTCGATCACAGAATTAGCAGCAGTCACAAAAAGACCAGAGCAAGTCATTGGCATGCACTTTATGAATCCTGTCCCTGTCATGAAGCTTGTTGAGGTGATCCGAGCGTTGCAAACAAATGATCAAACCTATCAGATCGTTTGTGAAACAGCCAAAAAACTAGACAAAACACCGATTGAAGTAGAAGACTTTCCGGGTTTTATTTCAAATCGTATTTTGATGCCGATGATTAATGAAGCCATTTACGCCCTTTATGAAGGGGTGGCAGATGCAGAAAGTATTGATGGCATCATGACACTTGGCATGAATCATCCAATGGGTCCGCTTCGTCTCGCCGATTTAATCGGGCTTGATACATGTTTATTTATTATGAATACTCTTCACGAGGGGCTAGGGGATAGTAAATATCGACCTTGCCCACTCCTTAAAAAATATGTGAATGCGGGCTGGCTTGGCAAAAAGACAAAGAGAGGTTTTTACACATACCACGATCTCTCATAGGGGGAGTCAAGATGGATGTTTTACTAACAGAAAAACAGCGTCTTTGGAGAGAACAAGTAGCGGAGTTTGCACATCAATATGTATTCCCTGAAATAGAGAACATGGAAAAAGGCCGATTTCCTAGAAAACTTTTAACTGATATGAGTAAGCAAGGTTTCCTAGGTATTCCAATCCCTTCCGCATATCATGGATTAGGAGCAGATTTTACAACCTATATTATTGCCATTCACGAACTGTCTAAAGTGAATGCGGCCATTGGTGTCATCGTTTCAGTTCATACATCCGTTGTGACAATGCCCATTTTAGCATTTGGCACGAGCCGGCAAAAAGAGTCATATGTTCCGTTGCTTGCTACTGGGCAGAAGCTGGGTGCATTCTGTCTGACAGAGCCTACGGCTGGGTCAGATGCTTCAAGTATTCAGCTAAGGGCAGAGCGATCAGACGAACATTATGTGTTAAATGGGACGAAAATTTTTATCACAAGTGGAGGAGAAGCAGATGTGTACCTTGTGTTTGCAGTGACGGACCCCTCTTCGACTAAAAAGAATATATCGGCTTTCATTGTCGAGAAAGGCACGCCAGGGTTTACTGTTGGAAAAGATGAGAAAAAGATGGGACTTCATGGATCAAAAACAGTGACGCTTCATTTTGATGGGGTTCGCATCCCGAAGGAGCAGTTGCTCGGCGTTGAGGGAGAAGGCTTTCAAATTGCCATGTCGAGCTTAAATGCGGGGAGAATCGGCATCGCAGCACAAAGTCTTGGCATTGCAGAAGCAGCATTGACCGAGGCAGTATCTTATCTAAAGCAGCATCCAGCCGGGATTGAGACGACCATTCGCCTTGGCGATATGGCGGCTAAATGGGAAGCGGCTAAGCTGCTTGTCTATCAGGCCGCATCTTATAAACAAGCGAATCGACCGGTCACAAAGGAGGCATCGATGGCAAAATTATTTGCCTCCAAAGCGGCGGTCGAGATCAGTACAGAGGCCATCCATTTGCTTGGCATGGCGGGTTATACAAACAGATACAAGGCAGAACGTTATTTTCGTGATGCGAAGATTTGTGAAATATATGAAGGGACAAGTGAAATTCAAAGGTTAGTCATTTGTAAACAGCTAATGAAATGAGGTGCCACGAATGCAGTTCCAATTAAGCGATGAACATGAAATGATACAAAAAATGGTGAGAGACTTTGCAATAAATGAAGTGGAGCCAACAGCAGCAGAGCGAGACGAGACAGAAACTTACGATCCAACCATTTTTCGTAAGATGGCGGAGCTTGGATTAACAGGGATTCCTTGGCCAGAGGAAGTTGGCGGTATTGGTAGTGATTATTTGGCATATGTGATTGCTATTGAGGAGCTCTCAAGGGTATGCGCCTCCACTGGTGTAACACTGTCCGCACACACATCACTTGCCTCGTGGCCCATCTATTCATTTGGAACAGATGAGCAAAAGGAGAAGTACTTAAAGCCGCTGGCAGAGGGGCAAAAGGTAGGGGCATATGCACTGACTGAAAGTGGTTCCGGATCAGATGCTGGCGGTATGAAGACAACAGCGATGAAAGTAGGAGACGAATACGTATTAAACGGTGCGAAGATATTTATTACAAATGGTGGGATTGCAGATTTTTATATTGTGTTTGCAGTGACAGACCCAGAGGCAAACTCTCGGAATATCACTGCCTTTATTGTAGAAAAAGAGACGCCAGGTTTTTCCGTTGGCAAAAAGGAAAGTAAACTTGGTATACGTTCCTCTCCAACGACTGAGATTGTTTTTGAAGATTGTCGTCTTCATGAAGAGAATCGCCTCGGTCAAGAAGGGGAAGGCTTCAAAATCGCAATGATGACGCTGGACGGTGGAAGAAATGGAATTTCTGCACAGGCTGTCGGGATTGCTCAAGGTGCACTCGATGCAGCGGTTACCTATGCAAAAGAGCGCCGACAATTTGGAAAGCCAATCATTCAGTTGCAAGGTATTGCTTTCAAGTTAGCAGATATGGCTACAGCCATTGAGGCTGCAAGGTTGCTCACATATCAGGCGGCGTGGCTTGAATCAAATGGCCTTCCTTATGGAAAGGAATCAGCCATGTCCAAACTCTTTGCTGGTGATACAGCCATGAAGGTGACAACAGAAGCGGTTCAGATCTTTGGCGGGTACGGCTATACAAAGGATTATCCAGTTGAACGCTACATGCGTGATGCGAAAATCACGCAAATCTATGAAGGAACGCAGGAAATACAGCGGCTTGTCATCTCAAGGAAACTGCTAGATATTTAGAAAATGAGCACAGACCACCTGAACGTAAAATCTTTACTTCATACTGGAATATTAAGCTTTGTGATGCAAATCGAACTGGCAACCCATATGTAGTAATGATGGATACACATAACCCACAACAGACCTACTAAAGTATCTCATTGATGATATAGTTGAACCAGCATACAAGGTAATAGTCAGATTTTCCTTAATTTAAGATCATTTCCAGTAATGATCCATATTATACTGTATGTTAAAATTGGAAGAAATATAAATATGGGAGGTTATTATGACCACAACTACTTCCATCTTAGCAATAGTAACTATGGTTATATGGATTATGGTTTCCGCAGAACTTTCGAAATCTTCAAAGAAGGACGATAAAGAAAAAAGCCGTAGAAAATTAATCGTATTAATGTCCGCAGGAACTTTATTGACCATAGCTGTAGTAATCTCATTACTTCAGAATATCTAGCTTTAAAATAAAGCATAAAAGAGGTTTTTTTCATCTGATTTTTAGAAAATATTATTTAGTATATGTAAAAATTGGTAATAATTTCTTAGACGTCAAATACTTAAAGCAAAGCACAATGCTTGAGAAGTAAGTTGTGCCGAAAAGAAATGAAATTATCTTGGATTTAGCAGAAGTGTTAGTGATTAGCCTCATCCTAGAAGAGAATGGATTTATAAAAATGATGGATACTAATACTAGAACAGTCAAAAACAATTATTTGCAACATTAATTCAAAAAAATAAAGCCTTATTTACTATGTCATATGCTAGTTTTTGTAAGCAATGGAAAGCATCAATTCTCTTTGCTGCACCATTTATAATTGATGCTTTAATTTCCTTAGTTAAAGAAATAGTCACTATATTGTGATGAATGATAATTAGAGCACTAACTTGCAAGTGAAGAAATAAGTTTGATCGTTGATTATTCAAAATAAACAAAGCTTGCTAAAAAGAGGTAACTGTATTAGTACAAAATGAAGTCAAGGTGCATCAAAGAATAATGGCTAAATATCAAGTTTTTTCAATGAGGGTACACGTAGACATAAACCCGTTTACGTGTACCTTTTTATAAAGCATTATGAAAAAAACAGACATTTACTTCGTCCGCTCGATAGCCGACCAGGTGCTTATTGTCATGTACAGACATTATATCCATTCGCCTAGATTGTCGCGGGCTGTTTCGGTTTCATCCATGTGAAAAAGACCTAACGGGTAAGCGATCCCATCCCAAATATGATGCAGAGGGAAAGGGTGAGAATAAAATAGATTTTCTTGCCTAACGGTGCAAAGCGGCTGGCTGTTTTTTTGCTGAAGGGCCAACAATGTACATTTTAATCAACAAAGCGGTGACAAAACCGAGCACATAGCTGAGGAACCTTTCTAACCACGTCATATGTCCATACTGACCATTTAGAAATAGATTGTAAAAGAACATCACTGAAAACATACAAAAACACATCAATACACCAAATTGTAAATCTTCTATTTTTGTCATTGTCAATTCGATCAACCTCTAAAAATTAGTCTACTCATTATAGATTTTTGTATCAAACGGTAGTAAGTGAACATTTTAGTTCCCTTTTTAAAGAAGGAGAAATAGCTTTTATGCTATCAAAACGGAAGATAAAAAAGCACACATAAAGTGTAAGGCATACGAGAACCAGTCCAATTCTGTGCACATGATTATCCTCTGGAGGCTCCTCATGAGAAAAAATCAAAATTTAACTACGATAAAGGTGGCATAAACTCCCCTCATTTGTTTATAATGAGAGGTATGGTTTGTCGTCAGAATAAGGTATAAATACTTATTATTTCACTGATAAATGGATACATACATGTAATAGAAAGGGAGTGTCTGACCTTGAGTTTGAAAGAATACTCACAGGAACAGCTCAAACAAATGTCTTTAGTTGAACTTGCTTATGAAATTTTCAGAGACAGTAAAACACCGATTACGTTTACAGAGTTAATAGATGAAATGGTTCGTTTGCAAGGGATACAAAAATCTGATCTCAATGATCGACTTGCCCAATTTTATACAGACTTAAATATAGATGGTCGTTTCATTTCGCTTGGTGATCAGAGATGGGGACTTCGTAGCTGGTATCCAGTTGATCAAATCGAAGAAGAAGTTCAGCCAGCCGTTAAAACAAAAGCGAAAAAGAAAAAAGTAAAAGCTGCAGTCATTGAAGAAGACTTTGATGATTTAGAAGAAGAAATCGATGAGCTTGAAGAAGATATTGACCTTCTTGATGACGACGATGATCTAGATTTAGATGATGAAGAAATCGATGAAGAGCTAGATGAATTCGACGACGATGAAGATGATGACGACCTAACTGAAATTGACGAAGATAATTTAGAGGACGAAGAGGAAGAGAAATAAACCTCATAAACCGACCGTCACAACTGGACAAAACCATCTTGACTTTCGAGAGCGAACTATGTAGTATGTATTTTGGGCTCTCTAAAAAAAGAGTACGTCAAGATACGTTCATTTACGCTCCCTTTCATTTATTTGAAAGGGAGCTTTCTTATTTTTCAAAAAAGTTAGGGATACAATTTAATTGGATGAAGCTGTGCATGTCTAGTCATGCAAGGGTAAAAAAGAGAGGAGTATACGAAATGACAAAGTATATTTTTGTAACAGGAGGAGTTGTTTCCTCACTTGGAAAAGGGATCACGGCTGCATCATTAGGTCGCCTTTTGAAAAACAGAGGGCTGGATGTGACCATTCAAAAATTCGATCCTTATATAAATGTAGACCCAGGGACAATGAGTCCATACCAGCACGGAGAGGTTTTTGTCACAGATGATGGTGCTGAAACCGACCTTGACTTAGGTCACTACGAGCGTTTTATTGATATTAACTTAAATAAGTACAGCAACGTGACGACTGGTAAAATCTATTCAACTGTTCTGAAGAAAGAGCGCCGCGGTGACTATTTAGGCGGTACGGTTCAGGTGATTCCCCACATTACAAATGAAATCAAAGACCGTGTATACCGTGCAGGTAAAGAAACCGGTGCAGATGTCGTGATTACAGAGATCGGTGGTACAGTTGGAGATATTGAATCTCTACCATTCCTTGAAGCGATTCGTCAGATGAAGAGTGATATCGGTCGTGAAAATGTAATGTATATTCACTGTACCCTTGTCCCTTATATCCGTGCAGCAGGTGAGCTCAAAACAAAGCCGACACAGCACAGTGTAAAAGAATTGCGCAGTCTTGGTATTCAGCCAAACGTCATTGTTGTGAGAACAGAAATGCCAATGACACAAGATATGAAGGATAAAATTGCACTATTTTGTGACATTGATACAAAAGCTGTCATTGAATGTCAGGATGCAGATACACTCTATTCCATTCCGCTTGATTTGCAAAAGCAGGGATTGGACAAGCTTGTATGTGAGTACATGAAGCTCGATTGCAAAGATGCGGACATGAATGAGTGGAAGGCACTTGTAGACAAAGTACAGAACCTTTCAAAACAAGTAACAATTGGCCTTGTCGGAAAGTATGTTGAATTGCAGGATGCGTATATCTCTGTCGTAGAATCACTTCGTCATGCAGGTTATGCGTTTGATGCCGATGTCCACATCAAATGGATTAATGCAGAAGAAGTAACAGCAGATAATATAGCTGATTTAGCACATGATGTAGACGGTATTATCGTACCTGGTGGCTTCGGAGATCGCGGAGTTGAAGGGAAAATCATTGCGACACAATATGCTCGTGAAAACAAAGTGCCGTTCTTCGGTATTTGCTTGGGTATGCAAGTCGCGTCTATCGAATATGCAAGAAATGTGTTAGGTTTTGAGGGAGCACATTCAGCGGAAATTGATCCAGAAACGAAGTTCCCAATTATCGACCTTCTTCCAGAACAAAAGGATGTAGAAGATCTCGGCGGAACACTTCGTCTTGGACTATACCCTTGTAAATTAAGTGAAGAGACAAAAGCATTTGCTGCGTACAATGATGAAGTGGTATACGAACGTCACCGTCACCGCTATGAATTCAACAACGAATACAGACAACAAATGGAAGCAGCAGGATTTGTTTTCTCTGGTACAAGCCCAGACGGACGCCTTGTTGAAATTATCGAGCTAAAGGATCATCCGTGGTTCCTTGCCTCTCAGTTCCACCCAGAATTCACTTCAAGACCAACAAGACCACAGCCGTTATTTAGAGACTTCGTAGGTGCTTCACTGCAAGCAGCCGAATCAAAATAAAACAAAAAACTGCCGAGATGATCATGTTCTCGGCAGTTTTTTTATTCGTATTCTTCTATGATTTCTTTGACAGTAAAAGAAAGTGCGTGGTACACGTATAAGCATGTCATCAAAGCAGGATAACCGAACCGTGTTCCATCTTCAGCAGGTACAAGTGGTTTTTTGAGCTGGAAATCAATGTGGACATCACAATGTTCCTCAATCGTTGACGGTTCTGTTTGTGCTGGTCCCACACCTACAATCGGTGTACCTTGTGCATAAAGCTCTTTGACAAGTGATTTAATTTCCTCGTCTTCTGGATCGGAATAAAAAAGTAGCACCCTGTCACCTGCATGGAGTGAGGCACGTTCTTTTTGATCATGCGGAAGCACGTTGCAGCTCGGAAATGGTTCCTTGCTTTCGGATGCTTCTATGGCCACAGCTGCTAGTTCGTGCTTACCGTAAAAATAAACAGAATGTCCACTCACCACGGCCTGGGCAAGAAGGCGTGCACCGTCTTCAATAGATTCTGCTTCCTTTTCTCCAATACGTGAAAAAATACCCGATAACTGGGTTGTAAAAATTTTTAACAAGACTCATTTCCTCCTTCGGTCAGATCATTTTATAATAGAATCTCAAGAGAATGTTAGGAAAAATGCTCAGAAAATCTCAGAAAATGTCGTAAAGTAAACTATTATAAATAAAGGAAATGTGAAAATCAAACAGAATTATTTAACAACTGCTCTTTTTATGACGAAAAATGAAAGCAATGGGGTGTAACGGATGAATGAGAAAATTTTAATTGTCGACGATCAGTACGGTATTAGAATATTGCTGAATGAAGTGTTTCATAAAGAAGGCTATCAAACTTTCCAAGCAGCGAATGGACTTCAGGCGTTAGATATTGTGAAAAACCATAGACCGAACCTCGTCCTGCTTGATATGAAAATTCCCGGAATGGATGGAATTGAGATTTTAAAACGCATGAAATTAATTGATGAAGATATTCGCGTCATCATTATGACAGCGTATGGTGAACTGGACATGATCCAAGAGTCAAAAGAACTTGGCGCACTTACTCATTTTGCAAAGCCATTTGATATTGATGAAATCAGAGATGCTGTAAAAGAATATTTGCCGCTTGAAACAAATGGTTAAATGGAAATGATTGAATCGATTCATTCTGTTGCCGATTTGTCGAATAATTGGTATTCTAGATAAGAAGAAGAAAGCGATCTAAGTGTACATATGACGAGAAATTCTGGTCATGCTAGGGTGGAGAGCTTTTTTTAGTAAGCAAATTAGCTACATAGGGAGGATTTTTCATCATGCCTTTAGTTTCAATGACAGAAATGTTGAAAGATGCAAAAGAAAAAGGTTATGCTGTCGGACAGTTTAACTTAAATAACTTAGAATTTACGCAAGCGATTTTACAAGCTGCTGAAGCTGAGAAGTCTCCAGTCATCTTAGGAGTATCAGAAGGAGCAGGACGCTACATGGGTGGCTTCAAAACAGTTGTCGCTATGGTGAAAGCGTTAATTGAAGAATATAATGTAACAGTTCCTGTTGCGATTCATTTAGATCACGGTTCAAGCTTTGAATCTTGTGCGAAAGCGATCCATGCAGGATTTACTTCTGTAATGATTGATGCTTCACACCATCCATTTGAAGAGAATGTGGAAATAACTGCAAAAGTAGTAGAACTTGCACATATCCACGGTGTATCTGTAGAAGCTGAGCTTGGAACTGTTGGCGGACAAGAAGACGACGTCATTGCTGATGGTGTTATTTATGCTGATCCAAAAGAATGCCAAGAGCTTGTAGAACGTACTGGCATTGACTGCCTTGCGCCTGCACTAGGCTCTGTGCATGGTCCATACAAAGGTGAACCAAACCTTGGTTTCGCTGAAATGGAAGAAATTGGAAAAACAACTGGTCTTCCGCTTGTTCTTCATGGCGGAACAGGCATCCCAACTGCTGATATCAAGCGTGCAATCTCACTTGGTACAGCAAAAATCAATGTCAACACTGAAAACCAAATTGCTTCTGCAAAAGCAGTTCGCGAAACACTTGCTGCAAAAACAGAAGAGTATGATCCACGTAAATATCTTGGACCAGCTCGTGACGCAATTAAAGCGACTGTTATCGGCAAAATGCGCGAATTTGGTTCTTCTAACCAAGCATAATTTGATGAGAACCGAGAGCCGCCTGAGTCACAGGCGGTTTTCTCCATATCTTGAGAAAGCGCAAACAAATTTACATTTCAGACAATTTATTGATAGGAGAGTGGCACTGTTATGTTATTTTTCGTAGACACAGCTAATATTGCAGATATCAAAGAGGCACATGAACTTGGTATTTTAGCAGGTGTAACAACAAACCCTAGTTTAGTAGCGAAAGAAAAGGGCGTCTCATTCCATGATCGTCTCCGTGAAATCACTGATGTGGTTTCAGGTTCTGTCAGCGCTGAAGTCATTTCCTTAAAAGCAGAGGAAATGATTGAAGAAGGTAAAGAGCTTGCTGCCATTGCCCCAAACATTACAGTCAAAATTCCAATGACAACGGACGGTCTTAAGGCAGTCAAAGCCTTAACGGATCTTGGCATTAAAACGAACGTTACCTTGATCTTTAATGCGAATCAGGCATTGCTTGCAGCTAGAGCTGGTGCGACATACGTTTCTCCATTCCTTGGTCGTTTAGATGACATTGGTCACAATGGTCTTGATCTCATTAGCGAAGTGAAAACCATCTTTGATGTTCATGGATTAGATACACAAATTATTGCTGCATCCATTCGTCACCCACAGCATGTGACAGAAGCCGCTTTAAGAGGTGCTCATATCGGTACAATGCCACTGAAAGTCATTAAGCAACTGACAAAACACCCGTTAACGGATGCAGGCATTGAACAATTTTTAGCAGATTGGAATAAATAAGTGATTGTGGCAGGCGGAAAAAGTTTTCCGTTTGCCGCAGTTTCTTGCGAAAACGCTAAGAAATGTTTTGTGCAAAGAAGAGAACATCACAGCCTCGCAAAGCTTCGATTATTTTTCTTCCGACAAATTTCGTTTAACCTGTATTCTTTCTCTAGATATTGGCTAAATTTTGGACAAGACCTTTTTAAGCGCGACATCCACAATCAGTATAACTCCAACAGTGATCTTCTTTAAGAAGGGAGATAAATATGGAAAAGTTAAACATTGCCGGCGGTGATCCCCTTCGCGGGACCGTACATATTAGTGGTGCAAAAAATAGTGCTGTTGCACTGATTCCTGCCACGATTCTCGCTGATTCCCCAGTCACAATTGAGGGCCTTCCGCACATTTCAGATATTTACACATTAAGAGATCTTTTAGAAGAAATCGGTGGGAAGGTCATATTTGAAAAGGGGGAAATGGTTGTCAATCCTGCAAATATGATTAGCATGCCGCTTCCTAATGGGAAAGTGAAAAAACTGCGTGCGTCCTATTATTTAATGGGTGCTATGCTTGGCAGGTTCAAACAAGCTGTCATTGGTTTGCCAGGAGGATGTCATCTAGGACCTAGGCCGATTGATCAGCATATCAAAGGCTTTGAAGCACTTGGGGCAGAAGTGACAAATGAGCAGGGTGCAATTTATTTACGTGCCGAAAAATTAGTCGGAGCCCGCATTTATCTTGATGTTGTCAGTGTAGGTGCGACCATCAATATTATGCTTGCTGCCGTGCTGGCTGAAGGAAAAACAGTCATAGAAAATGCCGCAAAGGAGCCTGAAATCATTGATGTGGCAACACTACTTGCAAGCATGGGAGCAAAAATCAAAGGGGCGGGTACAGATGTCATTCGTATTGAGGGTGTAGAATCTCTACACGGCTGCAAACATTCAATCATCCCTGACCGCATTGAAGCAGGTACATTTTTAATTGCTGGTGCTGCGATGGGGGATGAAGTTGTACTTGATAATGTCATACCAACTCATTTAGAATCAATTACGGCGAAACTTAGAGAGATGGGGTTCACAATTGAAACGAGCAACGATCAGATGCTGATTGTTGGGAAAAATGAAGGACTCAAGCCTGTCGATATCAAAACCCTTGTGTACCCAGGCTTTCCGACTGACCTCCAACAGCCGATGACTGCACTGTTAACAAAAGCGAAAGGCACAAGTGTGGTCACAGATACGATCTACTCTGCCCGTTTTAAGCACATTGACGAATTGCGCCGAATGGGTGCAAACATGAAAGTTGAGGGGAGATCTGCCATTATCACAGGACAAACACAGCTTCAAGGTGCAAAAGTAAAAGCGAGTGATTTGAGAGCGGGTGCTTGTCTAGTGGTTGCAGGATTAATGGCAGACGGAGTGACTGAAATCACAGGGCTTGAACATATTGACAGAGGATATAGTATGCTTGAGGAGAAGCTTGAAGGCTTGGGTGCAACCATCTGGCGTGAAAAGCTGAATGACCGAGAAATAGAAGAACTTCAAAATTCATAAGGCTTTGACTGTGAGAGGAGATTTGGACAAAAATGGAAAGAAGCTTATCAATGGAACTAGTACGGGTGACAGAAGCAGCCGCGTTGAAATCTGCCCGCTGGATGGGAAGAGGGAAGAAAGACGAAGCGGATGACGCTGCAACTAGTGCGATGCGTGATGTATTTGACACAATTCCAATGAAGGGAACAGTCGTCATCGGCGAGGGAGAAATGGACGAAGCACCAATGCTTTATATCGGGGAAAAGCTTGGGAACGGATATGGACCTCGCGTTGACGTAGCAGTTGACCCACTGGAAGGAACAAATATTGTGGCAAGCGGCGGCTGGAATGCATTAGCTGTTATCGCTGTTGCTGATCATGGCAACTTGCTGAATGCACCTGATATGTACATGGATAAAATCGCAGTTGGTCCAGAAGCGGTAGGCTGTATCGATATTGAAGCACCTGTCATTGATAATCTTCGCGCTGTTGCAAAAGCGAAAAACAAAGATATTGAAGATGTTGTTGCAACGATTCTAAACAGAGATCGACACGAGAAAATTATTGCAGAGCTGAGAGAAGCAGGAGCAAGAATTAAACTGATCGACGATGGTGACGTTGCAGGAGCTATTAATACAGCATTTGATCATACAGGTGTTGATATTCTATTTGGTTCAGGTGGAGCGCCAGAGGGTGTCCTTTCTGCTGTTGCATTAAAGGCACTTGGTGGTGAAATTCATGGTAAGCTTCTTCCTCAAAGTGAAGAAGAGATGAGACGCTGTGAGAAAATGGGTCTAGATGTTGGAAAAGTCTTACGAATGGAAGATCTCGTAAAAGGGGATGACGCCATTTTTGCAGCTACCGGTGTGACAGATGGCGAGTTATTAAAAGGTGTACAATTTAAAGGGTCTGTTGGAACAACGCACAGTGTTGTCATGCGTGCGAAATCGGGTACTGTTCGATTCGTAGATGGTAGACACAGCTTAAAGAAAAAACCGAATCTTGTCATTCGTCCGTAAGAAAGCGGGGTATCATTACCCGCTTTTCTATAGGTGTCAAATAAATATCATTTTCCTTTTAAAGTTGAATATTCTCTGCAAATGAGGTAAAACTAAAGAGTGCTGCGAAATTTTCTGCGAATTTACTTCTTTTAAGCTTCAACAAGTTTAAATACTGCCGCATCATGAGATATACTCATTACCCTTCTCTATGTTGACAAAGCTCTATTTCACATTGTTCCTATCTTCACGATATAACGAGTGGGAGCGTTACCATAAGAGCGAGGTCATTCCAACAAAAAGCGGAATTAAAAAGGCTAATCAAATACAATGTTCATGGATTTTGTAAAGAAATACATTGACTAGAAAAGTGTGGTGTCCATTTTGAAAGATGTGTCGATTTCATCTTTGGAAAATATGAAATTAAAAGAGCTGTATGAGCTAGCAAAACGGTATAAAATCTCTTATTACAGCAAACTAACAAAAAAAGAATTGATATTTGCCATTTTAAAGGCAAATGCCGAACAAGAGGATCTCTTATTTATGGAAGGGGTTCTTGAAATTATTCAGTCTGAAGGGTTTGGCTTTTTAAGACCGATTAACTACTCCCCAAGTTCTGAAGATATTTATATTTCTGCTTCACAAATCAGACGCTTTGATTTGCGAAATGGAGATAAGGTTTCTGGAAAGGTACGCCCTCCAAAAGAGAATGAACGCTACTATGGACTTCTTCATGTTGAAGCGGTAAATGGGGACGACCCAGAATCAGCTAAGGAACGTGTTCACTTTCCTGCACTCACACCGCTATTCCCAGATCGCCAAATGGTTCTTGAAACACAGCCTAATCACCTGTCCACTAGAATTATGGATATGATGGCGCCGGTTGGGTTTGGACAGCGCGGGTTAATCGTGGCGCCGCCGAAGGCAGGGAAAACCATTTTGCTTAAAGAAATTGCAAACAGCATTTCAGAAAATCACCCTGAGGCAGAATTGATTGTCCTTCTAATTGACGAACGCCCTGAGGAAGTAACAGATATCGAACGTTCTGTTGCAGGGGATGTTGTTAGCTCAACCTTTGACGAAGTACCGGAAAACCACATTAAAGTAGCAGAGCTTGTATTAGAGCGTGCGATGCGTCTTGTTGAGCATAAAAAAGACGTCATTATTTTAATGGACAGCATTACAAGGCTCGCTCGTGCATACAACCTTGTCATTCCACCAAGCGGAAGAACGCTTTCTGGCGGGATTGATCCGGCTGCTTTCCATCGTCCAAAACGTTTCTTTGGAGCCGCGCGTAACATCGAGGAAGGCGGAAGCTTGACCATTTTGGCAACAGCACTTGTTGAAACAGGATCACGTATGGATGATGTGATCTATGAGGAGTTTAAAGGAACGGGGAACATGGAACTCCATCTGGACCGCTCTCTTGCAGAAAGAAGAATTTTCCCGGCCATTGATATTCGCCGTTCTGGTACAAGAAAAGAAGAGCTGCTTGTTCCAAAAGAGCATCTTGATCGTCTATGGGCCATGAGAAAATCAATGTCTGATACACCTGACTTCGTTGAAAAATTCATGCGTAAAATGAAAAAAACGAAGACAAACCAAGAATTTTTTGATATCTTAACGCAAGAATGGAAACAAGCAAATATGTCTGCAACTAGAAGATAGATTCTTGAAAAAAACCATTTGCAATCATAGACTCACACTGTTATAATTTTATCATGTGCGTTTCAGATTTATTCTGAGATAATAACTCTGTTTCCGAATTGGATTCAGGGCGGAAGGAGATGACAGTAGATGAAAACAGGAATTCATCCTAACTACAAAAAAGCTACAGTCAAATGCGCTTGTGGAAATGAGTTTGAAACTGGATCAGTAAAAGAAGAGGTACGCATCGAGATTTGCTCTGAGTGCCATCCTTTCTATACAGGCCGTCAAAAATTCGCTTCTGCTGATGGACGTGTTGACCGCTTTAATAAAAAATACGGTCTTAAGTAATAATAGATACAATAAACAGGCAGGAATCCGTTCTTGCCTGTTTTTTTACGTGGATTGATGGAATTTTATAATGGGGGAGAAGACCTTATGTATGTGATGAAACAAAGCGGTTGGCTTGAAGTCATCTGTGGTAGTATGTTTTCTGGAAAGTCGGAGGAATTGATTCGGAGAGCTAAAAGAGCCGTCTTTGCCAAACAAGAAGTTAAAATATTCAAACCAATGATTGATAACCGATATAGCACAAGTTCCGTTGTGTCACATAACGGTTCTTCAGTAGATGCAATTGCAGTTGCCTCACCAAAAGACATCATAACGCACATATCAGAAAAAACCGATGTCATTGGCATAGATGAGGTGCAATTTTTTGATGAGACAATCATTGACATTGTCACTCAATTGGCTGATAAAGGCTACCGAGTCATTGTTGCAGGCCTCGATCAAGACTTCAGAGGAGAGCCATTTGGTGTTGTTCCGCATTTAATGGCATGTGCAGAGCTTGTGACAAAACTTCAAGCAGTTTGTTCGGTATGCGGCTCCCCAGCGAGTAGAACACAACGCTTGATCGACGGTAAACCCGCATCCTATGATGATCCCATCATTTTAGTAGGTGCGGAGGAATCATATGAAGCACGATGCAGACATCACCATGAAGTACCAAGACTTGATGTTGGTACAACACTTGACAATTAAAAAATAGCAAATGCCGCTGTGTTTTGTTTTTCGTGTTTTTGACTTAACACCCATCATTTTTACTTAAATAAGTTAAATAACGCTATGAAAAAATTATCTAATTTTCAAAGCTTGCGTTTTAACATAAGCAGGCATAAAATGACTAACTGTAGTGTAAAGCATTTAAACGAAAGTTCGATTTCTTGTCATAATTTTTTTGATGAAGGATTTTTCTCCTTAATCGTTCTTTGGATTAATAGTTAACCTTATTTATATTTTAGAAAGAGGGTAGTTTTGATGAACAACGTGAAGAAAACAAAAGAAGGTTACCTCGAAACCACTTTAACAGGCAAAGATGTATTATCAATTCCAACGTTGAACAAAGGTGTTGCTTTTTCAGAAGAAGAAAGACAAGAACTCGGACTAGAAGGCTTGCTTCCTCCAACTGTACTTACTTTAGAACAACAAGCAGAAAGAGCATATAAGCAATTTCTTGCTCAGCCAGACCGTCTTCGTCAAAACGTATACTTAAGCGATTTACAAAACCGCAATGAAGTCTTGTTTTACAAACTGTTAACAGACAAGCTTCGCGAAATGCTGCCTGTTGTATACACACCAACTGTTGGTGAAGCGATTCAAGAATACAGCCATGAATACAGAAGACCTCATGGTGTCTATCTTTCAATCGACAACATTGATGGCATTGAGAAAGCATTTGAAAACTTACATGCAACAGCTGGCGATATCGACCTTATCGTTGCAACTGACTCTGAGAGCATTCTAGGAATTGGTGACTGGGGTGTTGGTGGTATTAACATTGCAATCGGTAAATTAGCGGTTTACACTGCAGCAGCAGGTATTGACCCAAGCCGTGTGATTCCGGTCGTATTAGATGTTGGAACAAACAACGAAAAATTATTGAATGATCCATTATACATCGGAAACCACCACAAACGAGTACAAGGTGAAAAGTACGAAGAATTCATTGATGCTTATGTGAAAACAGCACTCAAATTCTTCCCGAAAGCATTACTACACTGGGAAGATCTTGGTAACAAAAATGCACGTAACATCATGAAAAAATACAACGATAACATCTTAACATTTAACGATGATATTCAAGGTACTGGTGCCATTACTTTAGCGGGAGTTCTTGCAGCTGTCAAGAAAACTGGTACACAATTGAAAGATCACCGTATTGTGATCTTCGGAGCAGGATCAGCTGGTATCGGAATCGCAGATCAAATGCGTGACAAAATGGTACTTGAAGGTCTTACTGAAGAAGAAGCGAACAATGCATTCTGGACATTAGATTACAGAGGACTATTAACAGATCAATTTGAAGATGAAGTGCTTGATTTCCAAAAACCATATCTTCGTTCATCTGACGAAGTAGATGGCTGGGCACGTGACGAAAAAGGACAAATTTCCTTTGCAGAAACAGTTCGCCAAGTGAAGCCGACAATTTTAATCGGTACGTCAGGTCAAGGTGGAGCTTTCACAGAAGAGATCATCAAAGAAATGGCAGCTCATACAGAGCGTCCTGTTATTATGCCAATGTCTAACCCAACACCACTTGCTGAGGCAGTGCCAGAGGATCTATTCAAATGGACAGACGGACGTGCACTTGTTGCAACAGGTAGCCCATTTGAAAACGTTGTATACAACGGAATCGAACATGAAATTGGACAATCAAACAATGCGTTTGTCTTCCCAGGTCTTGGTCTTGGTTCAATCGTAACGGAGTCAAAAATCATCACAAAAGGAATGTTTGTGGCTTCTGCAAATGCAATTGCGGAAATGGTTGATTATGATCATCCGGGTGCTGGTCTACTGCCAAGTATTGATAAATTGCAAGAAGTTTCAATCCAAGTAGCGATTGCTGTAGCTAAAGCAGCGATCGAAGATGGGGTAGCAAGAAAGACTCCAGATAATATCGAACAAGCTGTAAAAGATGCAATGTGGATTCCTGAATATAAAAAAATTGTAAGAGCATAATAAGGTAAGTATGCGGTATTGTTTAGAATACCTAAACAATACCGCTATCAAAAGAAACATGTAAAGAGGATTTAAGGAGGAAAAGTAAGATGGACTTTTTAAATATTTTGGTCCTCCTAGCACCGATTTTTTTCGTTATCGCGCTGGGTTGGTTCGCAGGGCACTTCGGCAGCTATGACGTTAAATCTGCAAAAGGTGTAAGCACACTTGTGACAAAGTATGCTTTGCCAGCGCACTTTATCGCCAGCATTCTGTCTACCCCCAAAGATAAATTTTATAGTCAAATCCCATTTTTCGTTGCACTCATTTTAGGGATTCTCGGTTTTTATGTCATTATCCTATTTGTTACAAAGTTTGTTTTTAAATATGATTTAACAGATTCTTCTGTATTCTCATTAAACTCAGCTCAACCGACCTTTGCATTCATGGGGATCCCGGTCTTAGGCAGTATATTTGGGGCTCAAGAAGTTGCAATTCCTATTGCGATTACCGGAATAGTTGTAAATGCATTGCTTGATCCAATTGCGATTATTGTTTCAACTGTCGGTGAAAAAACAAAAGGTAAAGTCAAAGAGGGCGAAAGCTTCTTAAAGATGACAACAAAGGCCATTTTGCACGGTTTGTCAGAGCCGCTAGCGCTTGCGCCGCTTGTAAGTATCATTCTTGTTCTTCTAGGATTTAAACTTCCTGAAATTGGACATGACATGTTAGAAGAAATCGGAAGCGTTACATCAGGGGTTGCGCTATTTGCAGTTGGTGTCACTGTTGGTATTCGTAAGATTAAATTAAGCCTACCAGCATTTAGTATCGCTTTGCTAAAAGTAGCTGTACAACCTATACTTATGTATTTTATCGCCATTCTTCTAGGTCTTTCAGCTGATGAAATTACAAAAGCTGTATTACTTGTTGCCTTCCCTGGTTCGGCAGTTGCGGCCATGATTGCTACAAGATTTGAAAAACAGGAAGCAGAAACTGCATCCGCATTTGTAATTAGTGCGATCTTGTCATTGATTACCTTACCAATTATTATTGCTCTGACCGTATAATAAAGTAGAAAGGCTGCCTGTTTTAGGCAGCCTTTCTTAGCGAAATGATTGAAAGAGAGGGAAAAGAACACGTTTCTTTTTGATCTCAGAGTGTGCGGTTTCCTTTTCTTCTTTTACTTTGGATAGTTGTTTGAGTGAAGTAGTCAGGTGTTCGAGCCGTGCAGTTAAATCTTCAATTTCCCTTC
This sequence comes from Bacillus sp. NPDC093026, assembly GCF_044754665.1. Taxonomy (NCBI): domain Bacteria; kingdom Bacillati; phylum Bacillota; class Bacilli; order Caryophanales; family Bacillaceae; genus Bacillus; species Bacillus sp. NPDC093026. The sequence continues at coordinate 285,169 of NZ_JBIVPN010000002.1, forward strand.
GATGCTGTAATAGCTGATAAGAGACAACCTCATCTGCTTTTTTCGCAAGCTTCCGCTCAAGCTCGTTTAAACGATGTTCAAAAGCATTGGCGTGTGATGGCTGTTGAAGCAGTTGTTTTACTTGCTGTTCTAGTGCTTCAACTCTTTGTGTATAAATTTTAGATTCTGCGGCAGATGCGAGCTGATGGGCCGTCTCTTCATCAATTGGTAGTCTAATCTCTTGCAGGAGCACACCATCACTTAGTTGCTGTTTCACTTGCTTGAGCAGCATCACATTGTCTTCAGAGAATTCATAATGCCCAAGTTCGTTCCGGGCGACAGGGATATGGAGTTGTTTGACCCAACGCTGAATCGTTTTTGAAGAGACACCAATTTCCTTTGCAACCTCATTTGTATTCAAACCAAAAGCCCTCCCTTTTTTCGATTATAAGTATCATTCTCTTGAGAGAGGACTTGCTCCTTCACCTTAGACAAAACAAGTAACCATTCGCCAAAGAAAGTGGTTTTTAGTGAAAAATTGATATTTTTTTGACTGTCATATCCCGCTATACTATAATTAGACTGTTACGCACAAAACAGAGGTGAAGACCATGTTAGACCGTTTAAAATCAATTGAAGAACGCTATGAAAAGCTAAATGAATATTTAAGTGATCCTGAAGTGGTGAACGACCCTAAGAAGCTTCGAGAATATTCAAAAGAACAATCTGATATTCAAGAAACTGTTGAGGTATATAGACGATATCGTGAGGCGTATGAACAGCTAAGTGATGCGAAAGCTATGTTAGAAGAGAAGCTGGATGCCGACATGCGCGACATGGTCAAGGAAGAAATTTCAGAGCTCACTGCAGAAACAGAACGTTTGGAAGACAAGCTGAAAATTTTGTTGATCCCGAAAGACCCAAATGACGATAAAAACGTTATTGTAGAGATTCGTGGTGCAGCGGGCGGAGAAGAGGCTGCTCTTTTTGCAGGAAACCTTTACCGTATGTACAGTCGATATGCTGAAATGCAAGGCTGGAAAACCGAAGTCATGGAAGCAAGTGTAACTGGCACAGGTGGATATAAAGAAATCATCTTCATGATCAACGGGAAAGGCGCTTATTCCAAATTGAAATTTGAAAATGGCGCACACCGCGTGCAGCGTGTTCCTGAAACAGAATCAGGCGGTCGTATTCATACATCGACTGCAACAGTTGCTGTTTTACCTGAGGCAGAGGAAGTAGAAGTTGATATTCATGAAAAAGATATTCGTGTAGATACGTTCGCATCAAGCGGACCTGGCGGACAAAGTGTTAATACCACAATGTCAGCTGTTCGATTAACTCACCTTCCAACAGGTGTCGTTGTTTCCTGTCAAGATGAGAAATCGCAAATCAAAAACAAAGAGAAAGCAATGAAAGTGTTACGTGCTAGAATTTACGATAAATTCCAGCGTGAAGCACAAGCTGAATATGATCAAACACGTAAATCTGCTGTCGGAACAGGGGATCGTTCAGAGCGTATCCGTACATACAACTTCCCGCAAAACCGTGTAACAGACCACCGAATTGGATTGACGATTCAGAAGCTTGATCAAATACTTGAGGGTAAACTTGATGAGGTCATTGATGCATTAATTGTTGAAGATCAATCAAGAAAGCTTCAAAATGAAAAATAATCATCAACGAACGATTTTTGAAGCCCTTAAATGGGCTTCTTCTTTGTTAACAGAAGTCGGCAGAGACCAAAATGCATCTGAAATTCTTCTCATGCATGTACTCGGATTGAGTAGAAGTGAGCTCCTCGCACGATTTCATGATCCGCTACCAGAGGAACAGGATCGTCTGTTCAGTGACTTTGTCAAACAGCACGAACTTGGGGTGCCTGTTCAACATTTAATTGGCTTTGAATACTTTTATGGTCGCCCCTTTGAGGTAAACAAGCATGTCCTCATTCCTCGTCCTGAAACGGAAGAAGTCGTTCTCTGTGCACTGAATATGCTGAATGATGTATTTCCGCATGATCAGCAGTTGTCAGTTGTTGATGTTGGCACAGGAAGCGGTGCCATTGCAATTACTTTAGCGCTTGAAAATAAGTTTCTAAATGTGACAGCGACGGATATCTCACTTGATGCGCTTGAGGTAGCGAAACGGAACCAGCAAGCACTTGGTGCTGATGTTCACTTTTTACACGGGGACTTACTTGAACCTGTGATTGCTCAAGGAATAAAGGTGGATTTGTTCATTTCCAATCCGCCCTATATTGCAGTAGAAGAAATGGACAACCTGTCTGATGTTGTGACAAAGCATGAACCAGAGAATGCACTGACTGATGGGCGTGACGGGCTGTGGTTTTACCAGCGTCTGACCAGAGATCTCCACAAAGTATTAAACAAGCAAGCTGTTGTTGTATTTGAAATTGGACACACGCAAGCACGAGATGTACAAGCGCTTCTCGTCCAAGCGTTCCCTTCTGCAGATGTGAGCATCGTACAAGATATCAACGGAAAGGATCGAGCTGTTTGCGCACACATTCAAATGGAAAGTCCGGCTAAATAAAGTCGGACTATTTTATTATGTAAAAATGAAACTAATGGTAAAAGAGATACGTATATATAAAAGAGTGAACATTCTGATCGTGATTTTTTACATAAATTTCTATTGAAGGGGCGAATGATGTGGACAGAAGGTATACGATGGTGTTGGTCATCGTCAGTGTACTATTGATTGTGAGTGCTTGCGGTAAACCGAGCTTTAAAAAAGAGGCGGCAGCATTTGGGGAAAACTATAAAAAAGCACAATACACAGTGAATCGAACGGATGACCTATCTGAATTGAAAGAGAAGTTGAAGTTTTATTTAACAGAGCATGAATATCAGGAATATACACAAGACAGTATGTTTCCAAGCGTGTTAGAAGCAGCCAAGGACCAAGATTGTCAAATTAAGCTGAAAAAAATAACGTTTACATCTTCAGATGAAAGCGATGACAGAATTGAGTTTGACTATAAAATGATGATTCAATTTATTGATCAAAAAGGAAATGTCAAAAAGGAAATCGAGAAAAAAGGACAAATGACTGTCATTCAAACGGAATCAGGTTTGAAAATTAGCCGAGATTGGGACGGAAGGCTTTATCCGTCTGACTACCAATCATCCCCCCAAAGTCGTTCATAAAAGGAACGGCTTTTTCATTTATCTCTCATAGTCTATTAAAAAATTCATTTTCTTGTTTATGAAAAGGGATTCCTGGACACAATGTTTGTAGCAAAGCGAAAAAGCGGGGGGAATCACATCATGTTAAAAAATAAAATGTTGATCTGTCTTTATATGTTTCTATTATTATGCGGAGCTTTTGCACACCTAGGTCAAGAGGAGACGGCGACAGCATCTGCCAATCAACCAGTCGTGATACCAGATGAAGCCATACGGTTACGTATTTTAGCAAACAGTAATCGTTCGGCTGATCAAGATGTGAAAAGAAGCATTCGAGATGAAGTGAACGCCAATATAACTGAATGGGTCAAAGACCTGACATCGATTGAACAAGCGAGACGTGTCATTCGGTCAAAGCTCCCAGAAATCAATCGAATGGCCAAAGCGAAATTGAAAGAACAAAATATCAATCAATCTGTATCGGTCAGTTTTCAAAAAGCCTCCTTTCCAACGAAACTATATGGAAACTTTGTCTATCCGGCCGGAGAGTATGAAGCGATTTTGATCACCTTGGGAGAAGGGGATGGAGCGAACTGGTGGTGTGTGTTATTCCCGCCTTTATGCTTTTTAGATTTCTCTAATGGAGAAGCTGTTGCTTCTCCAGAAAGTGATCATGAAGGTCAAGCAGTGCAAACAAGTGAGTCCGTCAATGAAGCGGTCAAAGAAGATGATGGCGAGACTGGTGAAGTGAAATTCTTTCTTCTTGAATGGGTCTCTAGTCTTTTCTCTTAAAAAAGGTATAAATCTGTTTTTGCCTCATAGAGTTGAAGTAAGAGAACAAAAAGAGGTGAAAGCATGTATTATCAATTAAGGATTGCCACAGAAGAAGATGCTCCAGCTATCAATGCTTTTCTGGAAAAGGGACAAGCCAAAGGTGGCGTGACGATCGCGGACCGTACACAATTTGTTGTCATGGAAGATGCAGATCATCAACTTGCGGGCTGTTTAGGCCTTGAACGGCTAAATGAACAAGAAGGGCTACTGCGCTCGCTTGTTATATCAGACAAACTCGGTCAAGGTCATATTGTATCTTTATTTCAAAGTGTGCAAACATTGGGAGAAAAACGAGGTGTGGATACTTTCTATGTAGTGGCGAATCATGCATCCTCTCAAGAATTTTTAGCATTAATGGGCTTCTCACCTTTAAAGGAAATGCCAAAAAGCATTTGGTTATCGGAGCATGCGAAAGAGTCATTGGGGATAGAACAAGCCATTGTGCTGCAAAAAAGGGCAGTTAGTCACAAAACATAGGACTTATACACATACTTATCCACTGATAAACAAGTGTTGTCCACAATTTGTGGACAACGCTTGTTTTATTTAGCGCCATCTTTTATACTTTCAAAAGGATAATTGAGATATATCAACAGTTTTATCTTTTTTAGAAGGAGTTTGTCTGATGTTAAATACAAAAAGGTGGTCTGTGGATTCAAAGAACGATTTATCCACATACTATCCACAAATTGAACAAGCAGCCCTGCTACTGCAACAAAACGAAGTTGTCGCTTTCCCGACAGAAACTGTTTATGGGCTAGGGGCAAATGCCAAAGAGACAGAGGCAGTCTTGAAAATTTATGAAGCGAAAGGACGTCCGAGTGACAATCCGTTGATTGTGCACATTGCGGAGGTTCAGCAGCTTCATGAATTTGCGCAAATAGCAAACGAGAAAGCGAAAGCACTGATGGACGCTTTTTGGCCAGGGGCTCTAACTATTGTTCTTCCTTGTAAGCCAGGTACTTTATCGAAGCATGTCACAGCTGGCTTATCCACAGTGGGTGTGAGAATGCCTGATCATCCTGTTGCGCTTGAACTCATTCGAACAGCTGGTCTGCCGATTGCCGCACCGAGTGCCAACCGCTCAGGTAAGCCATCTCCAACTCAAGCGGACCATGTCGCAAGTGACTTGGATGGAAGAATAGCCGGTATTGTCGATGGTGGGTCTACTGGTATAGGTGTTGAGTCAACTGTTGTATCATGCCTAGATGAGATTCCGGTGATTTTAAGACCAGGCGGTATTACAAAAGAGGCTTTGGAAGAAGTGGTAGGAACAGTTAACGTGGACCCAGGGTTAACGAAAAAGGACGAGGTTCCTGTATCACCCGGCATGAAATACACACATTATGCACCTGAGGCACATATGTATATCTTTCATGGAAGTGATGAAGACATGCAGCATCACATTTTTGCCTATCAGACTGCTGGTAAAAAAGTAGGTGTTCTTACAACAGAGGAAAAGAAGCACTTATTTTCAGCAGATGTTGTGTTGAGCTGTGGATGGAGGGAGAAGCCTGAAACCATTGCTGCCAATTTATATCATGTGCTGAGACAATTTGATGAAATAGACATAGACCTCATTATTTCAGAAGCTTTTTCAGAACAAGGAGTTGGTTCAGCCATTATGAACCGCTTGCAAAAAGCGGCAGGAGGGCGTACGCTCTCTTAGTTGTCAAACAGTTCTAACCTTTCTTGGACAAACATAGGTTAAAGGAGAATGCGTGTCCAAGGGGGATTTACATGTACGAAATAACTGGCGAATTGTTGACTCTCAGTATCATGGCTTTTGCACTTGGCATGGATGCCTTTTCGGTTGGACTTGGCATGGGGATGATTCAATTAAGAGCCCGCCAGATTATTTATATTGGTCTTGTGATTGGTGTATTTCACATGTTTATGCCGCTTTTTGGCATGCTAACAGGTCAGCTTTTATCTGGATGGCTAGGTTTCCTTGCGACCTATATCGGTGGATCGCTGCTTTTGGTACTAGGTTTGCAAATGATCATTGCTTCTATTAGTCATCAGGATGAACCATTTATTGTTCCTGTTGGGGGTGGTCTTGTACTTTTTGCCACCAGTGTCAGCTTAGATAGTTTTTCGGTCGGATTAAGCTTGGGAATTTACGGCTCAAGGGTGTGGATGACCATTTTATTATTTGGTTTTTTTAGTATGATGCTTACATGGATTGGATTATTACTCGGTAAACAGGTTCGTTCATGGGTCGGTTCATACAGCGGGACGCTTGGTGGAATTATTTTAATAGCATTTGGTATCAAATTATTATTTCCGCTATAGCCAACCTTCTTACATAACAATTAGAATGAATTCCATATATAATAGAAGAAAAGGAGGGCAAAACATGAATATCTTATTTGTTTGTACTGGTAATACATGCAGAAGTCCAATGGCTCAAGCCCTTTTTACTTCAATTGCTGACGAAAAACGATTGCAGGTAAAAGTGAAATCAGCGGGCATTTTTGCATCTGATGCTGGAAAAGCTTCTCCCCAAGCGATCGAAGCATTATTTGAGAAAAGTATTCCATTAAATCATTCTTCATCGAGACTGACAGAAGAACTTATTTCAGAAGCGGATTATGTTTTTACAATGACTTCCCAGCATAAACAGTTGATCTTGGAGCAATATGAGGATACAGAAGGGAAGGTATTCACATTAAAGGAATTTGCGACAGGGATAGATGGAGATGTATCCGATCCATTTGGAGGAAGCCTCTCCACTTATCAGGAAACACGTGATGAATTAGAAGATTTGCTGTATCAGTTGGCTGAAAAGTTGGAAAAGGATATAGAATCCACATAAATGAACAAACTGTTAAACCGTTGCGTTAACAGTTTTTCTGTCTTGTTTGCAATTAAGTAGGCAGAGGTTAAAATATAACTGTGAATATCAATTTAACAGAACGCATTTCAGATGAACTCACCATTAGGAGGAATTGTCCGATGAAAGTAGCCATTGCATCCGATCACGGCGGAACGAATATTCGAGAAGAAATCAAACAGTTGATGGACGAATTGAAGATTGAATACATTGATATGGGTTGTGAATGTGGATCAGGTTCAGTAGACTATCCAGATTATGCATTTCCTGTCGCCAATATGGTCGCAAACGGGGAAGTCGATCGTGGAATTTTAATTTGCGGGACAGGTATCGGCATGAGCATTTCGGCAAACAAAGTGAAAGGCATCCGCTGTGCACTAGCACATGATACATTTAGTGCGAAGGCTACAAGAGAACACAATGACACGAATGTTCTTGCGATGGGAGAGCGTGTTATTGGGCCAGGTTTAGCAAGAGAGATTGCACGCATTTGGCTGACGACAGAGTTTGCAGCAGGACGTCATGCGATTCGTATTGGCAAAATCACTGAGTATGAAGAAAAGCACCTATAAGGAGCGCTTGAATATGAACATTGGTCAAGATTGGCTTGAAATGTTAAAAGAATTTCATCAAACAGTCAAATTGCGGGCTGGGCAAATTCTGGTGATTGGTTGCAGTACTTCAGAAGTAGCTGGTGAGCATATCGGGACAGCTGGGAGTGAGCAGATCGCAGAGGTGATCTACAATGAGCTGAATCAACTTAGACATGAGACAGGCATTGAGCTTGCCTTCCAATGCTGTGAGCACTTGAATCGTGCGCTTGTCATCGAAGAAGAAATGGCCTGCCGGTTGCAATTAGAGATTGTGAAAGCTGTGCCCGTTCGCAAAGCGGGCGGCTCCATGGCTGCGTATGCTTATCAGCAAATGGAGCATCCAGTGTTAGTTGAATCGATTGCAGCGCATGCAGGAATTGATATTGGAGATACATTGATCGGGATGCACTTAAAGCGTGTAGCAGTACCAGTACGTATCAGTCGCCATCAATTAGGACAAGCGCATGTCACATTTGCGAAAACAAGACCAAAACTGATTGGCGGGGAACGAGCGGTTTATACAACACCGTAACTCGAATATATTTCTAATATAATGTTGAATGATGAAGGCGATTTACCACTCGAATATTCGGTTTTTCATAAAAAAGAAGTCATTTTTCCAAAAAAACTTTTACATTTTACTCAAAAACCGTGTACAATGAGATGGTAAAAACATCGAATGGAAATAGATTGGAGAGGATTTCGCTGATGAAACATTTACCTGAGCAAGACGCACAAGTATTCAAAGCAATTCAACTAGAGCGGAAACGCCAACAGGACAAAATCGAATTAATTGCATCAGAAAACTTCGTAAGCGAAGCGGTCATGGAAGCGCAGGGCTCTGTCTTAACCAACAAATATGCTGAGGGTTACCCTGGTAAACGCTATTATGGCGGCTGTGAACATGTAGACGTTGTAGAAGATATCGCACGTGAGCGCGCAAAAAAAATTTTTGGCGCTGAGTATGTGAACGTACAGCCTCATTCAGGTGCTCAAGCAAATATGGCTGTATACTTTACGATTCTTGAGCATGGCGATACGGTGCTAGGTATGAACTTGTCACATGGCGGACACTTAACACACGGTAGCCCTGTCAACTTTAGCGGGGTACAGTACAACTTTGTAGACTATGGTGTAGATAAAGAAACGCAGCTTATTGACTATCAAGATGTACTTCAAAAAGCACGTGAACATAAACCGAAACTAATTGTTGCCGGTGCAAGTGCATATCCTCGTCAAATTGATTTCAAAAAGTTCCGTGAGATTGCTGATGAAGTCGGTGCATACTTTATGGTAGACATGGCTCATATTGCGGGTCTTGTAGCAGCAGGTCTTCATCCAAATCCAGTTCCTTACGCAGACTTTGTAACAACCACTACACATAAAACATTGCGCGGCCCTCGCGGAGGAATGATTTTATGCCGTGAAGAGTTTGGTAAAAAGATCGACAAATCCATCTTCCCTGGTATCCAAGGTGGGCCACTGATGCATGTCATCTCTGCAAAAGCTGTTTCTTTCGGTGAAGTATTGAACGAAGATTTCAAACTATATGCACAAAACGTCATTGATAACGCAAAACAACTTGCTGAAACACTTTTATCTGAAGGCATTCAGCTTGTATCTGGTGGAACGGATAACCATCTTGTTCTCATCGACTTGCGCTCTCTTGGCATTACAGGGAAAATTGCAGAAAACGTTCTTGACGAAATCGGCATCACAGTTAATAAAAATGCAATCCCTTATGATCCAGAAAAACCATTCGTCACTAGCGGTGTACGTGTAGGGACGGCTGCAGTGACAAGCCGCGGCTTCGACAAGGAAGCGATGAAGGAAGTCGGTTCAATTATTGCGCTTGCTCTAAAACACCATGAAGATGAAGCGAAATTAGAAGAGGCGAAAAAGCGTGTGTCAGATTTGACAGATCGTTTCCCTCTATATAAAGGATTAGATTATTAAAAACAGACCCATTTGCCTATTTCTGGCATATGGGTTTTTTTTTGTAGGATTTGCGAATCATATTGAAAGATGATGTCTTTTTATGTAGAATTGTAGGAAGTGTGCAAAGTTCACCGGAAGATGACAGAAAAGGAGTTGTCGCAAGCAATGGCAAAGGTTTATGTATTTGATCACCCGCTTATTCAGCACAAACTTACATATATTCGTGACGTTCATACAGGAACAAAAGAATTTAGAGAACTAGTGGATGAAGTAGCAACGTTAATGGCATTTGAAATCACGAGAGACTTACCGCTTGAAGAGGTAGAAGTAGAAACACCTGTACAAGTAGCAAAATCAAACATCATTTCAGGGAAAAAACTCGGTGTTGTGCCAATTTTAAGAGCAGGTCTTGGAATGGTAGACGGGATTTTGAAACTCATTCCAGCCGCAAAAGTGGGACATGTCGGTTTATACCGTGATCCGAAAACATTAAAGCCTGTTGAATATTACGTGAAGCTTCCATCTGATGTGGAAGAGCGTGATTTTATCGTAGTAGACCCAATGCTTGCAACTGGTGGTTCAGCTGTCGAAGCGTTAAACAGCTTGAAAAAACGAGGTGCGAAAAACATTCGCTTCATGTGCCTGATTGCTGCCCCTGAAGGTGTAGAAGAAATGCAGAAGCATCATCCAGATGTGGATATCTACATTGCGGCATTAGATGAGAAATTGAACGAAAAAGGTTACATCATTCCAGGTCTTGGAGATGCCGGCGATCGTATGTATGGAACAAAATAAGGTCTATTTAAGTGAGAACCCACATGCTAAAGTGCATGTGGGTTTTTTGGAAAATATGACAAACGATTGATACCGATCTTAGGAGAATCAATGTATACTGAATATTAACTGTTTTTTTCAATGTATGTCATATCTCTCCTAAAGTTTGATGAAATTGTGAACATTTTGTGTGCTCTATCAGTATAGAAAAGTTTTTTAACTTTCAACCGATTGACACATCATAGACGCTATTGTATGCTAAACGAGGGTATTATGGTAAGGTTTTCATAGCCTGTAGCACTCTACTAATCCTCATTGTGAACCCTTTAATCATCAGGGTTTGCATCAGCGAATGAAGCAGAATCCCATAGATCTAAAGATTTCAAGTCTAATTGTACAATTAGACCGATGGGTGATTGATTTTTTTCGAACAGGACAGCTTATCATAAGCGTCTTCTACGCAGTTCTCATCACCATTTATCACCTTTTTTACAATATTTTTCATCGGGAGCCAGATGATGAATGAACGATCCAAATGCTATTTTCCGCAGACAGAGTAAATACATGATGTATCTATTGGCAATTTTTGTGTTTGGCTATGCCATGCCTGGTTTTAAACCATTGTTTCTTGGTTTCATTATCGGCACAATTTTTGCTTTCTTTAATTTATTCCTACTTATACGGAGAATGCATGTTTTTGATCGGGCGGTTAAAAAAGGGAAATCCATTCGTTCAATGGGAAGTACAGCCAGGTGGGCCAATGCAATTCTTGCAGTAGCGATTGCTTGGCGTTACCCTGATGAAGTTCATCTGGCAGGAGTGATTATAGGGTTAATGACAATATATCCTGTCATCATGATAGATTCCTTCATTCAACTTAAACGTTCTAGTATGGAAGAGAGGTGAATACTCTTTGGGTCACAGTTCAAAAATGATAGAATTTTTAGGGTTAACGTTCAATTTATCTAATATTCTCATGATCACGATTGCTAGTATTATCGTTTTTTTAATCGCAGTGTTAACTACTCGTGTTCTGTCAATTCGTCCAACAAAGGCGCAGAACTTCATGGAATGGATTGTTGATTTTGTTCGAAATATCATAGGTAGTTCGATGGACATGAAAACAGGAGCCCCATTTCTAGCGCTTGGCGTTACATTGCTCATGTACATATTTGTTTCAAACATGCTTGGACTGCCATTTTCGATTACGGTTGATCACAATTTGTGGTGGAAATCACCAACAGCAGACCCTGCAATCACAATGACACTAGCGATTTTGGTCATGGGATTGACCCATTATTATGGTGTCAAGGCAAAGGGTGTCAAGGAATATACGAAGGACTTTTTAAGACCAATCCCATTTTTAGTGCCGCTGAAAATCATTGAAGAATTTGCAAACACATTAACACTCGGTTTGCGTCTTTATGGAAATATTTTCGCTGGGGAGATTCTTCTTGGTTTACTTGCAGGACTTGCGACTAATTTCTATTCGCAAAACATTGCGCTTGGGATTATAGGTACATTAGGCGCTATTGTGCCGATGATTGTATGGCAGGCATTCAGTTTGTTTGTTGGAACAATCCAGGCATTTATTTTTACCATGCTGACAATGGTTTACATTTCTCATAAAGTCAGTGACGAACATTAAAAAAATTGAGAGTCCAAAAAGGACGTTAATTTAAAGGAGGAGCTTTTTAATGAATTTAATAGCAGCAGCAATTGCAATCGGTTTAGGAGCACTAGGTGCAGGTATCGGTAACGGTTTAATCGTCTCTAGAACAGTTGAAGGAATCGCTCGTCAGCCAGAAGCGGGTAGAGAACTAAGAACACTTATGTTCATCGGGGTAGCTTTAGTTGAGGCCCTTCCAATTATCGCTGTCGTTATCGCATTCTTGGCATTCTTTCGTTAATATGTGAGAAGCGTTCTAATATGAATTTTAATGGCGAAGATCAGATAAGTTCGAAACTTCGCCATTCCTTTATGTTTTGTTTCTTAACATATTATTTAAAGAAGGGAGTTGCCGTACTAAATGTCACAGTTACCAGTGGTTTTAGGAGCAGGAGGCTTAAGCTTCAACGCTGGGGATATGTTGTTCCAGCTTATTGCCATGCTCGTCCTGCTTGCACTTTTAAAGAAATTTGCGCTTAAACCTTTATTAGGTATTATGAAGCAGCGTGAAGACTATATAGGGAATGAAATTTCAAGTGCTGAACAAAAGCATGTTGAAGCTGAAAAGCTTCTAGAAGAGCAACGTGTCTTATTGAAAGAAGCACGCGAAGAATCACATACACTCATTGAAAATGCGAAAAAACTTGGCGAGAAGCAAAAAGAAGAGATCATTCAAGCAGCACGTCAAGAGTCAGAGCGCTTGAAAGAATCTGCTAGAGCGGAAATCGTCAAGGAAAGAGAACAAGCTGTTGCTGCACTGCGTGAGCAGGTCGCATCACTTTCTGTAATGATTGCATCTAAAGTGATTGAAAAAGAACTAGATGAACAAGCACAGGAGAAATTAATTCAAGAGTACCTTCAAGAGGCAGGCGAAAGCCGATGAGCGTGACTATTGTCTCTAAGCGTTACGCTTCTGCTCTTTTTGACATCGTTCTTGCTTCTTCGGCAGTAGACGAAACTGAAAAAGAGCTGAATGAGATCAAAAAAGTTCTAAAGACTGATCAAGAACTGAACGACTTTCTTGTTCATCCGAAAATTACTGCGGACAAAAAGAAACACTTGATTGCAGAAGCCTTCAAAGGTGTCTCAACTTATGTATTGCATACGCTGTATTTACTGATTGATCGTGGACGCACGAACATTTTTCCTGAGATGACTACGGAATTTGTGAAACTTGCAAATCGCACGAAACAAATAGATGATGCGATTGTATATTCAGTTAAACCGCTTAGCGGTACGGAAATTCAATCTTTATCTGAAGTATTTGCTAAAAAGGCTGGGGTCACATCACTTCGTGTTGAAAATGTGATTGACAAGGATTTAATAGGCGGAGTGAAAATCCGTATCGGAAACCGCATATATGACGGCAGCATCAGCGGAAAGCTTTCCCGCATTGAACGTCAGCTTGCAGGCAAAAATCGTTAGAAGGGGTGAAACCTTAGTGAGTATCAAAGCTGAAGAGATTAGCGCGCTGATAAAGCAGCAAATCCAAAACTATCAATCTGAAATGGAAGTAAAAGATGTCGGTACAGTCATTCAAGTAGGGGACGGTATCGCGCGTGTACATGGCCTTGACAACATTATGGCAGGAGAATTGGTTGAGTTCTCCAACGGTGTTATGGGCATGGCTCAAAACCTTGAGGAGTCTAACGTAGGTATCGTAATTTTAGGACCTTACACAGATATTCGTGAAGGTGATGACGTTAAACGTACAGGTCGTATCATGGAGGTTCCAGTAGGTGAAGAATTAATCGGACGTGTTGTGAACCCGCTTGGTCAGCCTGTTGATGGAATGGGACCAATTTTAACAAGCAAAACTCGTCCAATTGAAAGTGAAGCACCAGGCGTGATGGATCGTAAATCTGTACATGAGCCGCTTCAAACAGGTATTAAAGCGATTGATGCCTTGATTCCAATCGGACGCGGACAGCGCGAATTGATCATCGGTGACCGTCAAACAGGTAAAACATCTGTTGCGATTGATACAATTCTAAACCAAAAAGATCAAAATATGATCTGTATCTATGTAGCGATCGGACAAAAAGAATCAACAGTTCGTGGTGTTGTAGAAACACTTCGTAAACATGGTGCGCTTGATTACACAATCGTTGTAACAGCTTCTGCATCACAGCCAGCTCCACTTCTTTACCTTGCTCCTTATGCAGGTGTAACAATGGCTGAAGAATTCATGTATAACGGCAAGCACGTACTTGTTGTGTATGATGATCTTTCTAAACAAGCGGCAGCTTACCGTGAACTTTCTTTATTGCTTCGTCGTCCTCCAGGTCGTGAGGCGTTCCCTGGTGACGTTTTCTACCTTCACTCTCGTTTATTAGAACGTGCAGCAAAGCTTAGTGACGAAAAGGGTGGCGGTTCTATCACAGCATTGCCTTTCGTTGAAACGCAAGCTGGCGATATCTCTGCATATATCCCAACAAACGTAATTTCGATCACAGACGGACAGATATTCTTACAATCTGACCTCTTTTTCTCGGGCGTACGTCCAGCGGTAAACGCAGGATTGTCTGTATCACGTGTAGGTGGCTCTGCACAAATTAAAGCGATGAAAAAGGTAGCAGGTACACTTCGTCTGGATCTTGCTTCTTATCGTGAGCTTGAAGCATTCGCTCAGTTTGGTTCTGATTTAGACCAAGCAACTCAAGCAAAACTAAACCGTGGTGCAAGAACAGTTGAGGTCTTAAAACAAGACTTGAACAAACCGCTTAAAGTTGAAAAACAGGTTGCGATTCTTTACGCATTAACAAGAGGATACTTAGATGATATAGCGATTGCTGATGTGAAACGCTTTGAATCTGAGTTATTCATATACCTTGAAGAAAACCATCAAGACTTGCTTGATACAATCTCTCAAACAGGAAACATGCCTGCTGATGAAGAATGGAAAGTAGCAATCGAAGGCTTTAAACGTACGTTTGCGCCAAGCAACTAATTAGTCATCTTTCCGAGAGAAAAAGATTCTCTTTTTCTCTCTTTTCACGTAAATGAACACGGATTCCTGAAAAAAGGTGGTGAAATCTTTGGCCTCATTACGCGATATCAAGTCAAGGATCACGTCAACGAAAAAATCGAGCCAGATCACAAAAGCGATGCAAATGGTTTCAGCTGCGAAACTTAATCGTGCTGAAAACAATGCGAAGTCTTTTGTTCCTTACATGGAGAAAATCCAAGAAGTCGTTGCTGCTATAGCAAATGGAACAAGTACTAAGCACCCAATGCTTCTTTCAAGACCTGTCAAGAAAACAGGATATCTCGTCATTACATCTGATAGAGGGCTTGCAGGACCTTTTAACAGCTCGATTTTGCGTACCGCTTACCAAACCATTCAATCTCGTCATCAATCCGTTGATGAATATGCGGTGATTGTCATTGGTAAAATCGGACGCGATTTCTTCAAAAAGCGTGGTATTCCAGTCATTTCTGAAGTAACAGGGCTTGGAGACGAAGTGGCGTTTGCTGAAATTAAAGAGTTAGCAAGCAGTACAGTTCAAATGTTCTCTGATGAAGCGTTTGATGAACTTTACATGTTCTACAATCATTTTGTCAGTGCCATTTCTCAAGAAGTAACTGAGAAAAAATTATTGCCGCTAACGGACATTTCGACCGTAGCTACAACAAATAAGCGTTCAGCATCATATGAGTTTGAGCCTTCAGAAGAAGAAATTCTTGAAGTCCTCCTTCCTCAGTATGCAGAGAGCTTGATTTTCGGTGCGCTTCTTGACAGCAAAGCAAGTGAACATGCTGCAAGGATGACAGCAATGAAGAGTGCAACAGACAACGCAAAAGAATTGATCGACAACTTGACACTCTCTTATAACCGTGCTCGTCAAGCAGCGATTACACAAGAGATTACAGAAATTGTCGGCGGAGCAGCTGCCTTAGAATAGAAATAATTGTCAGGAGGGAATGCAATGAAAACAGGACGCATCTGTCAGATCATGGGACCAGTCGTAGACGTTCGTTTTGAAGACGGTCACTTGCCTGAGATTTATAATGCGATCAAAGTTTCGCATAAAGCGGAAAGTGAAAGTGAAGTTGATATCGACTTAACTTTAGAAGTAGCACTACATTTAGGTGATGATATAGTCAGAACCATTGCGATGGCATCAACAGACGGTGTTAAACGTGGCATGGAAGCTGTGGACCTTGGATCGCCAATTTCAGTACCAGTTGGTAACGCAACACTTGGACGTGTATTCAACGTACTGGGAGACAACATTGACTTAGATGAGCCACTTGGAGTGGAAGTACCGAGAGATCCAATTCACAGACAAGCTCCATCTTTTGATCAACTATCAACAGAAGTTGAAATTCTTGAAACAGGTATCAAAGTTGTTGACCTTCTAGCCCCATATATCAAGGGTGGTAAGATCGGTCTATTCGGTGGAGCCGGTGTAGGTAAGACCGTTCTGATTCAAGAATTGATCAATAACATCGCACAAGAACACGGCGGTATTTCAGTATTTGCAGGTGTTGGAGAGCGTACACGTGAAGGAAATGACCTTTACTATGAAATGAAAGATTCAGGTGTTATCGAAAAAACAGCAATGGTCTTCGGTCAAATGAACGAGCCTCCAGGTGCACGTATGCGTGTTGCTTTAACAGGTTTGACAATGGCTGAGCATTTCCGTGATGAACAAGGTCAGGACGTATTGTTCTTCATTGATAATATCTACCGCTTTACACAAGCAGGTTCTGAAGTATCAGCCCTTCTTGGACGTATGCCTTCTGCGGTAGGTTATCAGCCGACGCTTGCAACAGAAATGGGTCAGCTTCAGGAGCGTATCACATCTACAAACGTAGGATCGGTTACATCGATTCAAGCGATCTATGTACCTGCAGATGACTATACAGACCCAGCTCCAGCTACAACATTTGCTCACCTTGATGCAACGACAAACCTTGAGCGTAAGCTGACAGAAATGGGGATTTATCCAGCGGTTGATCCACTTGCATCAACATCTCGTGCACTTGCACCAGAGATTGTTGGCGAAGAACATTATGCCGTTGCGCGCGAGGTTCAGCAGACACTACAACGCTACAAAGAGCTTCAAGATATCATTGCCATTTTAGGTATGGATGAATTATCTGAGGAAGATAAGCTTGTTGTACACAGAGCACGTCGTGTTCAATTTTTCTTATCTCAAAACTTCCACGTAGCAGAACAGTTTACTGGTCAAAAAGGTTCTTACGTGCCATTAAAAGAAACTGTTCAAGGCTTTAAGGAAATCTTATCTGGTAAATACGATCACCTTCCTGAAGATGCTTTCCGCTTAGTCGGGCGCATTGAAGAAGTGGTTGAAAAAGCCAAAGAGATGGGTGTAGAGGTCTAATCTGGTCCTTAGGAGGGTAAAAGCATGAAGACCATTCAAGTCAATATCGTTACTCCCGACGGCCCAGTGTATCAAGCGGATGTGGAAATGGTCAGTGTAAGAGCAGAAAGCGGTGAGCTTGGCATTTTAGCTGGCCACATTCCAATGGTTGCTCCGTTAAAAATCGGTGCTGTTCGCTTAAAGAATGGGAATTCAACTGAATTGGTAGCTGTCAGTGGCGGATTCATTGAAGTTCGTCCTGACAAGGTGACAATTCTCGCTCAAGCCGCTGAAACATCAGAGCAAGTTGATGTAGAACGTGCAAAATTAGCAAAACAGCGTGCTGAAGAGCATTTGAACCACCCGAATGAAAGTGATGTACGCCGGGCGGAACTCGCATTAAAACGAGCGTTAAACCGTTTAAATGTAGCAGGGAAATAAAATGGAAAATCCTTCTTATCACTAAGATAAGAAGGGTTTTTTTAAGAATTACATGAACGAATGATATAAAGACACATAAGGATGAGATGCTTGTTTTTCAAGATATAAATGCTCACAAAACTGCATACTATGCCACGTTTTATTGTTTCGGCGCAAACCAAGCGTATATTGATGCGAGGAGTCCATATAAGGGCGCACGACCCAGTCAGCATCGGGATGATGTCGAATCACTACCTCTCCCACATATACACTCATCATGGCTTCTAATGCATCAATTGGCATTTTCCACTCAGCAAAAAGCTGCTGAGCAAAAGCATGAAAATATAAAAATTCTAGCTGATAAAGGCTCTCTTCTGAATAATCCAAAGAAATGTGATGAAAATGACACAATTGTGCTAATTCTTCTAGCTGTGACTGTCTATAATCAAAGTAGAATGCAATGGCCTCCCATTCATGATCGAAGGAGGGAAGCAGTTCTCCGTACAAATCAACAAAGTGGGGAACAGAATCTTTCAATATGTTCAGCTCCTTCCACACGCAGTATATCATCTCCTTGGCATCAACATAAGAGGAGATTCACACTAAATGTAGCTCTTTTTTCCAAATGAATCATCTTTCCGATTTTTCGGGGATATAATGAAAGGGAGTTTTCCTTTACAGAAATAAATAAAAGGAGGATCCAACTGTATGGAAGATCTGGGACAACAAGCAATTGTCAGTATTGTAATCCATCTATTTTTTATTGCTGTTACCTGGTGGGCTTTGCTTGCCGTTAATATTGAACCATTGATTAAAAAAGGGAAAGTCGTTCAAGCCAGATTGCTAATGATGCTACTCACCATTGCCATTGCATCAACAGTCAGCAATTTCTTCCTAGATTATTTAAATTTCTCCAGACAAATCCCTTATATGTTTTAAATGAAGGTTTGGCCACATCCACCTGCGGGAACATAAACAGAAGCGTCAAAAGTATGGCTTTTTAATCACTTTTTCCACGTATGCATTCCTCTCCTTGCGGCAACACTTGTAGCAAGGGGGAATGACAAGTGAGAAAGTATTTAAAGGGTTGGCCATTGTTTGCGTTTATTCTTTTATTTGTCCTTATGTTTCAGGGTGTTCGTGCCGAAGAATTATCACCGCTCGCTCAAATGGCGAAAGGTCTCAAACAACAGCAAGTGGAAGTCGATGGCTGGACACTTCACGCCAAAACAAATGTGGACATCACCTCAAAACAATTTTCAAAAAAAGTGAAACGTTTGAAAGACGAACTACGACAGTATGAGTGGACTGAAAAAAAAGAAAAACATGTCACCAAAGTTACTGGAACGTACAAAGACAAAAAAAATGATACATTTTCAAAAATTTTACTCGTAAAGACCGACACAAAAAACAAACAAAAGTCGTATTTATTATATGAGCAAAAAGGTGCTCGCCCCCTGAATACTTGGAATAATACATATGATCAGTTCGTACGTCATGCAAAAAGCATATTACAAGAAAAAATTGTGATTTTTACTTGTCTCGATGGTCATGTAAATGGTATGATGGATGTTGTTTTGCAAAAAAAAGCTGAAATGTTAGCTAATGAATTTCAAGCAAAGCCAGTTGAGTATCTCGTTGAGTCTAAATTTGTATCGCTTTCCGCTTACACAGATAAGTGGGAACAGTTCATTATGACTTCAAATGATAAAATGAATCTTCAAATTGCCATCAGAAGTTCGGAAATGAACGAAAAACATACGATTACGGTTGGCACACCAATCGTAACGACTGAATATTAATATAGAGAATTTGGGACGCGGAGGGGAAGACCTTGGAAAAAATCATCGTCCGCGGCGGTAAAAAGTTAAACGGCACAGTTAAAGTAGAAGGTGCGAAAAATGCCGTTTTACCAGTTATCGCTGCATCTTTGTTAGCAAGTACAGAAAAAAGCGTAATTTGTGATGTACCTACGCTCTCCGATGTATATACAATCAATGAAGTGTTACGTCATTTAGGAGCAGAAGTACATTTTGAAAATAACGAAGTATCAGTAGACGCATCTAATGCATTACAAACTGAGGCTCCGTTTGAGTATGTCCGTAAAATGAGAGCATCTGTGCTCGTCATGGGACCACTTTTAGCTAGAACAGGTCATGCAAGAGTAGCATTACCTGGCGGCTGTGCAATTGGTTCAAGACCAATTGACCAGCATTTAAAAGGTTTCGAAGCGATGGGAGCTAAAATTCAAGTAGGTAATGGTTTCATTGAGGCTGAAGTAAAAGGTCGACTAAAAGGTGCGAAAATCTATTTGGATTTCCCAAGTGTAGGAGCAACTGAAAACATCATTATGGCAGCAGCATTAGCAGAAGGAACAACAATCTTAGAGAATGTTGCAAAAGAACCAGAAATCGTTGATTTGGCAAACTACATCAATGCCATGGGTGGTAAGATTCGCGGAGCAGGTACTGGTACGATTAAGATTGAAGGTGTAGAAACACTTCACGGTGCAAAACATACCATCATCCCTGACAGAATTGAAGCAGGTACTTTCATGGTAGCAGCAGCCATTACAGAAGGAAATGTCCTTGTAAAAGGTGCAGTACCAGAACATCTTACATCGCTTATTGCGAAAATGGAAGAAATGGGTATTCAAATCATTGAAGAAGAAGAAGGTTTAAGAGTGATTGGACCATCTGAGCTCAAGCCAATTGATCTAAAAACAATGCCGCATCCTGGGTTCCCAACGGATATGCAATCTCAGATGATGGCGCTATTGCTTCGTGCGAACGGAACAAGCATGATCACAGAAACTGTTTTTGAAAATCGTTTTATGCATGCTGAGGAATTCCGCCGAATGAATGGCGATATTAAAATTGAGGGTCGTTCTGTCATTATCAATGGACCAGTTCAACTTCAAGGAGCTGAAGTGGCAGCTACTGACTTGAGAGCAGGAGCAGCACTTGTACTTGCTGGATTAGTGGCAGAAGGTCATACACGTGTCACTGAATTGAAGCACATTGACCGTGGTTATGTAAATTTCCATCAAAAACTTGCAGCAATCGGTGCGGATATCGAAAGAGTAAGCGAAGAATCGGCAGATATCACAAAGGAACAGGTCGTTTCAGATCTGAATGCGTAATAAAAAGGAATCAGTGTGTCGACAGCGGCATGCTGATTTTTTTTAGAATCATAGAATGAATAATTCAAAAGCTTATCATTAGTGTATCCAATTGTCTTACATTTTATTCATAAAGACGACCAGTAAATCTAATCAGAATGATCATATACCTAGTAGCATAATGACTTGTCTAATGAATGAAAGAAGCTGTCATATTAGCTTGTCCTTGTCCATAGGATAAAAGAGATTCAATGACAAATGGGGGCAGCCAAATATGAAACCAATGATATGGACAATTGCAGGAATATGCATCATCATCTTAATGATTCCAACCTTACTTGTGTTGCCGACGTTCCAAGGGGAAACGGCGGCCAATCAACACATAGCAGCAGAACCATCATTGAAAAAAGAAGTGAAAGGTTCAGTTAGATTGAAGCAATCACCCGTCTCCATACCCGTGTATCGTTCAGTGCATCAGCAGGTAGAGAATATCCCTTTAGAAGAGTATGTCATCGGGGTAGTAGCCTCTGAAATGCCGGCAGAATTTGAAATTGAGGCACTGAAAGCGCAGGCTCTCGCCGCCAGAACGTATATCGTCAGACAAATGATCATTGATAAGACAGTAAAATCACCTAAAGGATCACTTGTCGATGACACACAAATGTTTCAAGTCTACAAAAACAAGCAAGAACTAAAGAAAATCTGGGGGAAAGAGTACAATTGGAAACTGAAAAAGGTCACAGAGGCTGTGGCTAGCACACAAGGTAAAGTACTGACTTATGATGAAAAGCCAATTGATGCTTCTTTCTTTTCAACAAGTAATGGACAGACTGAAAATGCTGAAGCCTATTGGAAAAATGAAATCCCTTATTTAAAGAGTGTCTCAAGCAAATGGGATTCAGCTTCACCGAAATTTCAAAACACAAAAACGATGACGGTAAGTGAATTTCAGCAAAAATTAGGTGTGACCCTCAACAATCGAAATCAGGTTGGAGAGATCACAGAACGGACACCGGGAAATCAAGTAGCTAAAGCAGTCATAAACGGTAAAACCCTAACAGGTAGAGATATTCGAGAATCACTCGGACTCCACTCTGCAGACTTTACTTGGAAGCGAAAGGGTCAACAAATTGTCATTACAACAAAAGGATATGGTCATGGTGTAGGCATGAGTCAATACGGTGCACATTATATGGCGCAGTCAGGAAAAAAAGTAGAAAGCATCGTGAAACATTACTATAAAGGGATTCAAATTGAGTCAGCTGATCGCTTTCTCAACACATACATGGCAAAAAAATAAAAACAAAGGTGTCTCCTAAACGGGGCATCTTTTTATTTGTTCAAAAAGGTTTGAACAGATTGTGTCAAATTGAGACTTAAGACGCAGGTTAGGCAATCTTAAACATTTATGTCCTGACAAGCACTGATGGCTGATACAAAGTCGCTCGAAAGACAGAGAAATTTAGGAAAAAAATGATGCGTTAGGTGAAAATATCTAGACATCTAACTGCTTTATAGTGATTTAGATGAAAGAGAAAAAGGGATCGTGTCCTATACCATTCCAAGAAAGAATCTTTTACGATTAAGGTGTTTCAATCAAATACATAAGGAGGAATGAAAAGTATGTTAAAAAAAGTATTCACACTCGTAGCCTTAGCTGTATTGACATTATCAATGTCAGTCTCTTCACCAGTATTTGCAGAAGCAAAAGCAGCCAAAAAAGATCAGAAAGATGTAAGAGTGACAATCTTGCTTGATGCAAGTGGAAGTATGGCGAGAAAAGTAGATGGTGAGCGCAAATTTGACCTAGCAAAACAAGAGGTATTTAAATTTGCACAGTCACTTCCGAAAAACGCCAACATTCGTATGAGCTTGTTTGGTTCTGAAGGAAATAACAAAAATTCAGGTAAAGCTCAATCTTGTGAAGTCATTAGAGGAGTTTACGGCGTACAGCCTTATGAAAAACAAAGTTTTGAAAACTCATTAAACGGACTTGGACCAAATGGCTGGACACCAATAGCACGTGCTCTTGAAAGTGCAAAACAAACGGATATACAGTTGCATAAGGGAACCAAACATATTGTTTATCTAATTACTGATGGCGAAGAAACTTGTGGCGGAGATCCAGTGAAAGTAGCAAAAGAATTGCATAAATCAAAAGGATCTACTGTCGTAAATGTCATTGGATTAGACTTTAACGAAGGCTATGAAGGCCAACTGATTCAAGTTGCCAAAGCTGGTAAAGGTCATTACTATCAAGCCAGTACTGGAAAAGAGATGGAGTCTATATTAACGGCAGAATCATTAAAACTACACGAATAACTTGCTGAAGAGAAGGGGAACGATTGATTCGTGCTATCGTTTCTCTTTTTCCGTACAAAATGTGAAAAAGGAGTGTCACAATTGATGAAAAAGAATATCATCTTGACGATTTTAGCTAGTCTTGTCTTACTTCTTTCTTCACCGGTTCATGCTGTTACTAAGAAGGAACCTGCTCACGTGGTCATATTACTAGACTTAAGCGGTAGTATGGCACAATCAATTGAAGGTGAGAAGAAAATTGATATTGCCAAGCGCTCTATCCAGAGCTTTTCAAGTATTTTATCAGAAGATACGCAAGTCATGCTTCGTGTTTTTGGTCATGAAGGCAACAATAAAAATGCTGGAAAAGCCATTTCATGCGCTAGCTCTGAAGCAGTCTATGGATTTGGAACATATGAACAAACGGCATTTAATCAAGCATTAAATGTTTATGGACCAACAGGTTGGACGCCATTGGCGAAAGCACTAACTGATACAAAGCAAGATTTTGAAGATCATCAAGCCGAAGGAAAAAATATCGTGTATGTTGTCAGTGATGGTCAAGAAACTTGTGGCGGAAATCCTTCACAAGCAGCAAAAGAATTACATGAAGACGGAATTGATACGATCGTCAATATCATTGGCTTTGATGTGAAAGAAAATGAAGCAAAAAGTTTGCAATCTGTCGCAAAAGCTGGTGGTGGAAAATATCAGTCGGCAGCGAATGCAAAAGAGCTGAATTACATTCTGCAGAAAGAAGCGAGTTCATTCGGTCAGTAGACACTTAAGAGCAGCTGGGGAAAACAATGCCCCAGCTTTCTTTAATTTAAGGTTGTTTCAAGTTCATCGATTCGTTTCTCGACATAGCGCTGATCCTTTCTTGCATGAAAGGTTTCAGCTTTTTCTAATACCGCTACCGTATGATATTCTGGAATCTGAGAATAGCTCTCATACACGCCTTTCGGTATTAGCACGTTCCCTTCTGGCCAATAAATGGCGATATTGCCACGTTTCAACTCTCCAAATTGAGCGACACCTTGATAGGATCCATATTGATTAAAGAGAACAACTAGGTCACCCGCTTCGACATATAGCTCTTTTGCATCTTCTTCATTCATTAAAATAGAATGGCGCATTCCTCCATTAAAGGCATCCTTTTCACTGTAAATCATTGAGTTAAACTGTTTCCCTCGTCTTGTCGTAATTTTGAAATGTCCCTCCGTTTTCCGATATTTAGGAAGCTGCGCTGGAAGAAGGTGTCCTTTTCCATCTGGCGTCGGACAGATTCCATCTTCGCAAAGCCAAGCACCTCCCCATTGAAAAACGTCCCCTCTATGACGCAAATGCTGAATTCCATCATAGTTTCGGTTAGCAATTGCAATTTCACGACGAATGTCGTCAGCTCTTTCAAAATGTATAAGTTCTGCATCTTCTGGACGGACTCTTTTAGCAAGATCTATATAAATTTTCCATTCTGCTCTTGCTTCTTCAATACGTGGACCCTCAATTTCTGGACTGAAATAAACCATCCTTTCTGTGCTGGTCGACGTTCCTCCGCCTGGCTGTTCGTATCTCGTCATAGCTGGCAGGACAATTACAGCTTCTTCTGCCTCTACAAGTGTAGAGGTGTTCAATATAATATCTTGATGGACACGCAGTTCTAGTTCAGATAAAGCTTTTTCAATCGTTTCTGGATTAGGCATGGTTTCTAAAAAGTTTCCTCCGCTAGTAAACAGTATTTTGAGCTTTTGCGGGTGTTCTTTAGGAAGTGCCATCTTTTCAAAAGATTGACCAATGGTATCACCATGCCATTTAGGAAGATCAAAGCCCCATATTTTCTCGACTCTTTTAATATTCTCTTCATCAAAATCACTGCCTGGTAAAACAAATGGATCGGCACCCATTTCTCCTGACCCCTGTACACCGCTGTGTCCGCGAATCGGCATGACACCACAATGTTTTCTGCCAATAAATCCACGTAACATGGCGAGATTTGCGACTTGCGATATATTATCTGTTGCAAAACGATGTTGAGTCAGTCCCATGCTCCAAATAAAAACACCTGAATTGGCACTCGCTAGCAATACTGCGAACTCCTTCATTCTTTCTTTCGATATGCCTGATGATGCTTCTAAGTCCTCCCATTTTAGCTGCGAGACATGCTGCTCTAAATCCTTTATGCCTGTCGTGTGTGCTTGAATGAACTCATGGTCGAGAGCGGAATGAGGAGCTTTTTGCTCCATATCAAACCAGTGCTTCATGACGCCGTTCATAAATGCAATATCGCCCCCTATATTGACTTGGTAAAAATCATCAGCAATTTTTGTGCCGAATAGAGCACTTTCTGGGATAGAAGGAATCCAATACTTTTCCATAGCTGGCTCTTTATATGGATTGATAACAATAATCTTTGTTCCCTTCTTTTTAGCAGCATACATATATTTAGTGGAAACAGGTTGATTGTTTGCTGCGACAGAACCCCAAAAAACCAATACATCAGTTCCAATCCAATCACTGTAGTTACAGCTAGAAGCGCTTATTCCGAGAGAACGTTTAAGGGCTGTTTTGCTGGGCGAATGGCAAATGCGGGAAGCATTATCGATATGATTTGTACCAATAAATCGTGCAGCCTTAGCAGCGGTATAATAAACTTCATTCGTAATCCCTCTAGCCGTTAAGTAGAAAGCAAGCTGACGCTTATCAATCGATTTGATCTTAGCAGCGATTTGATCTAATGCATCATCCCAAGAAATTCGTGAAAAGGCATTCTCGCCTTTTTTTCGGATAAGTGGATAAGGAATACGCCCAAGTTTACGAAGAGAGGTGCTATCCATTTTTTGTAATTGGCGAATATCTTGAAACCATTTTGGATCAATGGCTGGCATGGTGTTAAGCCGAAGTAGATTTAGCCTTGTCGTGCATATATGAGGTCCTGCAAGTGTCTGATCGTGTAAACCTGATACACCAAGCGCACATCCGTCACAAACGCCCTGCGTTAAAATACGATAAGCGTAAGGAAGGTTATCTTTGTTTTCCCAAGCCACTTTCATTGTATCTCTGATATGTTTAGGTTTCACTTTTCCAATTCCCATAGGAGCAAAAGAGGCCCATAGCTTAGGCGAGGGTTTTTTATTGAGTTTAATAGGTCCCTTGTGTTTGCTTTTTCCCATGATATCATCACCCTCCTATACTTTTTTGAAGCGTTTTCATATCTAAAAATTACCTTTACATTGCGATTCTGTCAAATTTAATTTAAGTACGAGCAAAGATGGAAGAAGTGGCAGCGAGGCTTAATTCTCTAAGCTGATAGATATCCTTTCGAATGAGAAGGGATATGATGATGGCAATAAAAAATTAAGCCAGAGTACCAACAGAATCTATCATTCGTCAAAACACTCCATTCATGGAAATTCTATTGACAAATGGATTTCAACAGCAATCGTAGCGATAAGCCAACGATTTTTTGATTTGTTCATTGTGTGCCCACCCATATAAAGCCATTAAAAAGTTTGATAAGATAGAACCATGTTTCCTTTTTATGACTTTTAAAAAATATCATATTTCTATTGGTTCATATAAAAAATTGATGTTGAAAGGAAGATTATAAAATGAATCTATCTGTTAAAAAAGAACGAGTTATTCATCAATATCGTGCGGGCAAATTTAATTGCAAAACAGATGAAGTTGTAGAAGAATTTCCGTTAACCATTTTGGTAAATGGCGAAGAGTTTGTGACACTTGTTTGTTCACCAGACCATTTGAGAGAATTGGTTATTGGATTTTTAGCTTCCGAAGGAGTCATTCGATTTAAAAATGAGATCAAAAGGTTTACAATAGATGAAAGTATGGGTTTTGCCTATGTTGAATTGAATGACACAAAGAGTTTTCGTTCATCGGATTTTACCAAAAGGGTTATTGGATCTTGTTGCGGCAAAGGTAGACACTTTTACTTTCTTCAAGATGTGAAGACAGCTAAAACAGCAATTGATAAAATTAATATTTCTGCCGAAACCTGTATTCATTTGATGATGTGTTTACAAAATGAAAGTCAGTTATTTCAACATACAGGTGGCGTGCATAATGCTGGGCTGTGTGACACAGAGAAGCTCATCATCACTAGAACTGATATAGGAAGACATAATGCGTTGGATAAAATTTATGGATATTGCTTACTTCACCGAATTCTTGTAAGAGATAAAATACTTGTGTTTAGCGGTCGGATATCTTCAGAAGTATTATTGAAGGCAGCAAAGCTGGGAGTTTCAATTGTGATATCAAAATCAGCACCTACTGAACTAGCACTTGAAATGGCAGAAGAGTTAAACATCACAACCGTTGGATTCGTAAGAGGTGATTCTTTTAATATCTATACTCATCACCAGCGCATTATAGAATAGGAGGCAAAGAATGGTCAGTATTTTAGATAAAAGAAATCGGCCATTGCGTGATTTGAGAATATCGGTAACAGATCGCTGTAACTTCAGATGTACTTACTGTATGCCTGCTGATATCTTTGGACCAGATTATCCTTTTTTAAATAAAGAAGAACTGCTTAGTTTTGAAGAAATTGAACGACTTGCTAAACTCTTTGCAAAAGATTTAGGTGTTGTTAAATTGCGCATAACAGGCGGTGAGCCTTTAATGCGAAAGGACTTACCAATTTTAATAGAAAAGCTTGCTAAAATACCAGGTATTGAAGACATTGCAATGACCACCAATGGCACCCTTTTACCTATATACGCAGATAAGTTAAAGAAAGCAGGTCTTCAGCGAGTTACCATTAGCTTGGACTCATTGGACCCTGAACGTTTTAAGAAAATAAATGGACGACAAATCTCTATACAAAAAGTTTTTGATGGTATCGAAGCAGCGAAAAAAGCTGGACTTGCTATTAAAGTGAATATGGTTGTTCAAAAAGGTGTGAATGAGCAAGACATTTTGCCAATGGCATCCTATTTTAAAGAAGCGGGACTCATTCTTAGGTTTATTGAATTTATGGATGTTGGCAATACGAATAAATGGAATCTAGAGCATGTTGTGACTAAAAAAGAGATCATTGAATTGATTCATTCCGAATACCCTATCAAACCTGAAGCACCTCATTATGCAGGTGAAGTAGCAAATCGTTTTTTTTATGAAGATGGTTCAGGAGAGATTGGAATTATTTCCTCAGTTTCGGATGCCTTTTGTGGTTCATGCAATAGAGCAAGATTATCTGCGCGAGGCGAGCTGTTTACTTGTCTTTTCGCATCCTCAGGTTTTGATCTGAAGCAAATGATTCGTGCAACAGAAGATGATCAAGAAATAACGAAATTATTAAAGGAAGTATGGTCAAACAGACATGACCAATATTCAGCTGAGAGAGAGCAACAGAAAGCAAATAAATCAAATCACAAAAAAGTAGAAATGTCTTACATTGGTGGCTAGTGAGGTTAGTGACATCAATGTATCATGAACATTTATTCTTGAAAAGAAGAGAAAATGCCATAATAAATGAGGAAAATGCTTTTTTGAAAAAAGAACGATAAGAGTCTTAACTCAATCATCATAAGAAAAACAGCAGATATCCTGCTGTTTTTAAAATGCTATTTTATCTATCAGAAATGTCAGAGTAAGGTTGGAAAATAGATTTTTAATCATTGAACTCAGCTTTACTTTTACATGTTCTGTGATAAAATCAAATCAATCTTTACCAGCTTGATTTTCTCACTCCTGGAATATGACCTTTATAGGCAAGCTCACGAAATGCAATCCTAGACATTTTAAATTTTCGCAAATAACCTCTAGGACGACCAGTTAATTCACAACGATTCTTTAAACGAGTAGGAGAGGAATCTCTAGGCAATTTCTGCAAAGCCTCATTGTCACCTTTTTCTTTTAACTCTTTTCTTAATTCTGCAAATTTCAAAACGAGCTGTAGTCGTTTTTTTTCTTTTGCGATCTTTGATTTCTTGGCCACTCAAAACCCTCCTGCCGGTTTAATTTTGTATTTTCCATTGAAAGGGGTATTCAAACGTTGTCCAGTCTTGATTCAATTCCTTAGGTGTTAATAAGCATTAAATCAAGTGTATGAATGATGTCTGTTTTAGGCAAGTCTACACCGGTAAATACAAGTATTGTGTGTCGACCCGCCAAACTCTGCATCCCATTCATCAAGAAGCTCTGGTTCCTCATTGAAAATTCGAGATTTTTCTTTCTCAGACAAGGCGGCAATCCAATATACAATCGGTTCAATAGCAACTGATTTTCTGACCTGTGCAATTAAAATGGTTAGATCGTTATGTGTTACCAGCCATGCAAATCCTTTAGCGCGAACGATCTGTTCTAGCATCTAGCCATGTATTTAGCCTAGCTGTATGAAAGGGAAGTCTTCGTTTGTTAACAAAGGAGGAGAGTTGGTATTCTTCTGTTTCAGGCGTAAGCTGGGTATGTTCTGCGTTGATTTCTTTTATCTGCCTGCGGATGCACTTGATTTTTCAAAGTCAAACAGTCCAGTATTTAAAATGTCATTTGGCTGTACCTGTCCTTTTGAGGTTCCAATGATTTTTGCTTCTGGTTGAAGTGTAGTCAGTACATGCTCAAGTCAATTTAGTACAGAACATGATTTAATATAATTGTTTTTCCAGCGCCTAAAAATCCGCTTAATACAGTAAACAGGTATTCGTTTATTCATTTGTTTCTGTTCCTGTGATCATTTTCTTTCCTGTCGCCTTAAAGAGTAATTATTACGATTTGTAGTTTAAAAAATTATTTTGTTTCTCTATGAAGGGTGTATTTCTTTAATCGAGGAGAATATTTGTTTAACTCCAATCGATCTGGATTTGTTCGTTTATTTTTTGTAGTGATATAGTTTCTGTCACCTGTTTCAGTACAGGCTAAGGTAATTTTCACACGCATACGGAATGTCATCCTCCTTTATTTCGTAATTATTACGATTTGTATTCTAAAATGATTAGAGCTTATTGTCAAGTATCATTGTTGATGAGATGAATTTAGCAGAAAGGGGTAGCGCAAATGAATAGGATACCCCTTTACTTGAAAATTCACAAATGTAAATGCACATTTAATCTTCATTCATGAAGATAAAACTTCAAATGGTTCCTTATTGCTTCAATTCCTGCCTGATTTATACACGATCTTTATATAATGATGAAACTAAGGTGAGGTGACTGTCGTTTTACAACCGATTCTCATTGAAGAACAGGTGATCATTTTTCAAAGAAAATTTTTCTTCAAGAATGCGAAACAGTTTCAACAACTGTTACTCGCATCATAAAGCGACTTTTTCGCAGAGAGACGCTCTGCTTTAAAGTTCTTTTCCTAAGATATCTAGGTCGTATCGGCTTCCATCCATTTCAGCGATACGTGGCAAGTGTCCCCATGTGTGAAACCCGTGCTTTTTAAATAGCCTAATACTGGCTTTGTTGTGGCCAAAAATAAAGGCTAACAACGTACGAATGCCTAGTGAGGGTGCTAATTCAAGGGCTTCCTGTAAGAAGAGCGAACCTAATCCTTTTCCTCTATAATCTTGATTTAAATATATACTAATTTCAACGGTCCCGTTGTATGCAGGTCTCCCGTAAAACGTTTCAAAGCTGAGCCAGCCATAGATGGTGCCTTCATGATCTGTTTTGACATAGAGTGGGCGCTTTTCTGAATGATTCAAGAACCAGTTTCGCCGGTCTTCCACTGTGACAGGTTCTGTATCAGCTGTGGCTTTTCTTGAAGCAATGGTTGAATTGTAAATATCTACAATCGCTTTAAGATCATCTTCTGTTGCCAAGCGGTTAAATGTTTTCACGATAGAGTCCTCCATTTTTTTCATTCGTCATACATATTTTTTATGTGATTGCGCAAAATAAAAAGAAAAATGATTTCGTGTGTATATATTTTCTGAAAAGTGTTCAGAATGTTGCTGAGGTGATGAAAAATGAGAGAGGAAGAAAAGAAACGTACTTCCAAAATCACAAAAGTTCAGCAATTTTTCCGTAAGCGCTGGGTATTCCCTGCTATTTATTTGGTCAGCGCGGCGGTCGTGTTAACAGCAGTACTTTGGTATCAAGCGGTATCAAATGATGTGAAAGACCAACTATCTGATGGGAATCAAACAGGGCAAGAACAACGTGATGATGCCGTTGAAGTTGGAAAGCCAATTGAAAATGTTGCTATGCCGGTTCAGAATTCTGATAATGTTTCTGTCGTGAAAAAGTTCTATGAAGCAGATGCTGATCAAAAAGAAAAAGAAGCAGCACTTGTAAACTATAATAACACCTATACCTTAAGTAAAGGTATTGATCTTGCAGATAAAGATGGCAAAGTGTTTAATGTCACAGCTGCTCTTAGTGGAACTGTTGTTCAAGCGAAAAAAGATCCAGTCCTTGGTCACGTGGTTGAAATTGAGCATGAAAATGGTTTGTCGACTGTATATCAATCATTGTCTCAAGTGAATGTAAAAGAAGGCGATGAAGTGAAGCAGAATGATGTCATCGGTTCTTCTGGAAAAAATTTATATGGTGCCGAAAGTGGAAACCATGTCCATTTTGAAATTCGTATGGAAGGTCTAGCGCTTAACCCGCTTAGCTTCATTGATAAGCCTGTATCATCAATTGAAAAGGCAGCGCAAGAAGTGACGGAAGAAGCGAAGGAGCCTGCTCAGCCAAAAGCTGAGGATAAAGCGAAGGAACCTGCTACTGAAGATAAGACCAAAGAGCCTGCTGAAGATCAATCTGAAGAAAAGTCTGAAGAGAAGGGGAAATCCTCTGATCAAGAAAAGTCTTCAAATCCATCTAAAGATAGCAGTCAGTCTGAAGAAACAAAACAATCTTAATCTCTTGCAAGATCCTCTGTGCATTCGTCACAGAGGTTTTTTTGTTTCAAAAGAATCCTCCGCCTTATGGCGGGGGATGCGTTATAAAGCGGCAGGTCCTTCTTCACCTGTCCGGATGTTGATCGTATTCTCTATTTCATATATAAAAATTTTCCCATCCCCTGGCTCGCCTGTGCGGAGTACCTTTTGAGCTGTTTCGACAACCTGTTCGACAGGCACTTTGCTCAGCACAATTTCGATCTTTAAGCGTTCATATACATTGCTTTCTTTTTTGACGCCGCGATATAGCTCCGTATGTCCCTTTTGTAATCCGCAGCCGTGTACGTTTGAAAATGTGATAGAGGTGACACCTATTTTCCCAAGCTCCACCTTTAATGCTTCGAAATTAGCTGGACGTGTGACAATCTCCACTTTATACATTTTGCTCATACAGACACCCCTTTTCCTTAATCTTGATAAGCTTTTTCGCCGTGCATGGTTAAATCAAGACCTACTGATTCTTCTTCTTCGGTTGCACGAATTTTGAAGAATATATTGACGACCTTTATGATCACGTAAGTCACAATCGCTACAAAGAGGTAAGTTGCCACAATGGCCACAATTTGTTTCCAAAGCAAACTTGGATCTCCATAGAACAATCCGTTGGCTCCTCCATCATTGATGGATGTTGTCGCGAAAAGACCTGTTGCGATTCCTCCCCATGTACCACCAATTCCGTGAAGACCGAATGCGTCAAGTGCATCGTCATAGCCAAATTTTGCTTTGAGTGAGAAGACACCCCAGAAGCAGACGACTCCGCCGATCAAGCCTATCATAACAGAAGCAAATGGTGTGACAAACCCTGCCGCGGGTGTGATGGCAACCAGACCCGCAATGGCTCCTGAGATGGCCCCGAGCATGGTTGGTTTTTTATTGATCATCCATTCGACTAAAAGCCAGCCGATTACTCCAGCGGCGGCGGCTGTATTGGTGTTGATAAAAGCAAACATGGCGACACTGTCTAGTGTGAGGGCACTTCCAACGTTAAAGCCAAACCAGCCAAACCAAATGACAGCTCCGCCAAGAAGTGTGTAGATCAAGTTGTGAGGTGATGAACTCGCTGCTTCTTTTCGTTTACCTAGGACAATGGCAACGACAAGACCGGCTACACCGGATGAAATATGAACAACGTTTCCACCAGCGAAATCAAGTGCACCCATTTTGCCAATCCAACCGCCACCCCAAACCCAATGTGCGACTGGTGCGTATACGAAGGTGACCCACAGGAGTGTAAAAACAACCACAGCCGAGTAACGAATTCGTTCGGCGAAGGCCCCAGAGATGATGGCTGTCGTTAAAACGGCAAATGTCATTTGGAACATCATGAACAATGAATGTGGAATGGTGTCACTATATGGACCAGGCTCGAAGCCGACGTCTTTTAGACCAACCCAGTCAAAGCCCCCGATCAATGCGTTTCCTGGCGCAAAAGCCAATGAATAGCCAAACACGATCCAGACGATGGATACAATGGCTAGTGATGTTAAGCTATGCATTGTTGTACTTAACACGTTTTTGCTTCTCACGAGTCCTCCATAAAATAAGGCTAAACCCGGTGTCATTAACCACACGAGTAATGCGCAGAAGAACATAAATACTGTATCACCCATTTGCATGCTGTATTCCCCCGAATCATTCAGAATTAATAATTTCTTAATTCTTCATTATAGAGAGAAAAGTAATATATAACATAATTATGTTAGTTTATCTGACATTGTTTTTGGTTATTTTAAATATACATGGATGAAAAGTTCGTGAAAAATGAGAAGAAACGTGTGGTGACCGGTAAAAATGGAGGGCGTTTGACCTATAAAATAGAACTGAGAAAAAGTTTGGTTCGTTCCTCCTGAGGGGAATCGAACAATTCCTCTGGTATTCCTTGTTCAACAATGCGTCCTTCGTGCATATAAACTACTCGGTCCGCTACTTCTTTGGCAAAGCCCATTTCATGTGTAACGATCACCATTGTCATGCCGTCCTTTGCAAGGCTTTTCATTGTTTGCAAGACTTCTCCTACAAGCTCTGGGTCAAGAGCGGATGTAGGTTCGTCAAATAGCATGACATCAGGTTTCATAGCGAGAGAACGTGCAATTGCGACTCGCTGCTTTTGTCCGCCTGATAATTTTGATGGATACACCTTTTCTTTATCAGCAAGCCCGACTTTTTCTAACAAAACTTTGGCTTCAGCTATGGCCTGCGCTTTCTTCGTTTTCTTGACCATAACAGGCGCCTCAATGATGTTTTCAAGGACGGTTTTGTGCGGGAAAAGGTTGAAATGTTGAAACACCATGCCGATTTTTTGCCTCATTTTATTTAATTGGTCACGTTTTGGATGAATCGGATTGCCGTCGATCATAATGACTCCATCACTTTTCATTTCTAAAAAGTTCATACACCTCAGTAATGTGCTCTTTCCAGAACCGCTTGCACCAATTAAGACGACGACATCATTTTCATATACTGTCAGATTAATATCTTTTAAGACATGTAAGTTTCCGAAGTATTTATTTAATTTTTCAACACGGATGATTTCTTTTGACTCTGTCATGCTTCTCCTCCTATTGGTCACTGACTGAAAGTTTCTTTTCAAAGGCTTGGACTGCGAATGTTAACAGTAGGACTAGGATCAAGTAGTAAACAGCAACAACGAGCAAATACGTCATATTGTCAAAGCTGTTCGAGCCTTGAGTGGTGGCCACATTAAACAATTCATTGACACTGATAAAAGCTGCGAGTGATGAGTCCTTTAAGCCGATAATAAATTGATTTCCAAGAGGGGGAAGGGCACGCCGCATCGCTTGTGGAAGAATAATTCGTCTCATGGTTAAAAAACGTCCCATGCCAAGAGAGCGTCCTGCTTCCTTTTGCCCTTGGTCAATTGATTGGATGGCTCCTCTGAATATCTCTGCAATATAGGCACCATTATGAAAAGCAAGCGCAATGGAAGCTGCCCAGAAGTCAGGTATATTTAATTCTGTGAGTCCAAAGTATAAAATGAAGATTTGGACAATAAGCGGTGTTCCCCTCACAAGAAATATGTAGGCGTTGGCGATATAACCGAAAACGGCCACACGAGATATTTTCAGTAAGGCAAAGAAGAGTCCGATGACCATTCCAATTAAGATGCTAATCACAGTCAGTTGTAAGGTGAGCAGCATTCCTTCAATGAAAACCCCTCTAGAGCCAATGAGCGTTTGAAAAAAGTGTGATAGGCTAGGCAAAACCATCATCTCCATTTGAAGAAAGTGCGCCTTAGGGGGGCGCACAATCGTGGTTTTAATCTTGTTTGACAGTAATATCTTCGTTAAAGTACTTTTCGCTAATATGTCTTAATGTTCCGTCTTTTCTTAGGGCGTCGATTGCATCGTTAATTTCTTTGATCAGCTTTTCATTACCCTTTGACACAGCAATCGCTTGCTCACTTTGTCCGAGTCTTTTTTGCGCTTCGATTGTTAGTTTTTTCTTCATCGCTTCTGCTCCCGTGGCAAAATCAGTCACTACAGCGTCGTGCTTTCCATTGGCTAATGCTTCTAAGGCGACCACATCACTGTCGTAATATTTTGGTTCCTGTCTGCTATGTTCCTTTGCAATCTCGGCGTAGGATGAGCCTTTTGAGACAGCGATTTCTTTGCCTTTTAAGTCTTCAGCACTGTTGATATCTGATCCAGGTCTTGTAAAGATTTGTGGACCTGAGTAATAGTAGGGCTTAGAAAAAAGGACGTGTTTTTTTCGTTCCTCATTGATGGTATGACTGGCAACTGCAGCATCAAATTTTCCTACCTTGACGCCTTCGACAATGCCAGCGAATTTGTATTTTTTCTGTACAGGCTCTAGGCCGAGCTTGTCGCTAATCGCATTACCTACATCAATGTCAAAGCCGGACATATGGTTTCCAACCATATAACTGAATGGGTGAAATTCCCCTGATGCTGCAAAAATAAATTTTCCATCCTCCAAAATCGGGGACCCTTTCGCTGTAGAATTACGTTTATCTCCGTTCCCATTTGTTTCATTTGAACTACACGAAGACAGAAGTAATACTGCAACCGATAAAAAAACTGGGATCCAAAACCGTCTTTTTTTAAAAATATGCTTCTCCTCCTTCTTAGCCGTGCTCCTGATAAGGAGATCGTAGGCTTTAGATATGTGTGTGTTTCCAACAAGCATGCTTTTTAATAATGTATGTCTTGCTTTTCCGAGAGAGAACTGTCCTTTCTCATGAATTACAGGGGGTAAAAAAGGAAAATGAAACTCATAATAACGAAAGGACAGGCGAAGATGAAGTCAATTGTAAGGAAGGAGCCGGTGTATTGAACGTATCAAGAGACAACCGTAAAATCTTTTTAACCGCTATCGCATTTGGTACGATGCTAAACCCGTTGAATTCCTCGATGATTTCTTTGGCCCTACATCAAATTCAGCACGAGTTTGGTTTGTCGTTTACGACAGTTTCTTGGCTCATTTCGACATTCTATTTAGCCAGCGCTGTCACGCAGCCGGTGAGCGGACGAATTGGGGATGATGTGATGAGCCGAAGAACATTATTTTTATCTGGATTAGCTCTTGTTGCCATCTCTGCAGTTAGTGCACCGTTTGCTCCGACATTTGCGGTACTGATTGTGATTCGTCTTTTACAGGCGATTGGCAGCAGTGCCATCTATCCATCTGGTGTTGGATTAATTCGTGATCATATTAAGGTAAGACAGGCGTCTGCAATGGCGGTGTTGTCGATCTTTGCTTCTGCAATGACAGCGCTTGGTCCGACGCTTGGCGGATTTCTCATAACAATTGGCGGCTGGCCCGCTATTTTTTTAGTGAATCTGCCTTTTATCATCATCAGCTTTGCCCTTGGGATGTACTTGTTTCCTAAGGAGCAGAAAAAAAGAGGGCTTCGAATAGGAGATGTAGTGAGAAAGCTTGATTTAACAGGAATGCTCCTTTTTACATCTTGTATTGTGCTGTTACTTTCTTTCTTATTGTCACTAGTTGATGGCATTGAGTATGCACAGGGAGTACTCTGCCTATTAAGTGCCGGTGCTTTTATATGGTGGGAATGTCAAGTGGATCATCCGTTTATTCAAATTCGAATGTTTCGAGAGGAGAAGCGGCTTTCACTCGTATATGTACAATTTATAATTTTAAATATTTTCTTTTATTGTCTCTTTTTTGGTCTACCGAGTTATTTTCAGGATGAATTGGGCTGGCGGGTCGAGATGACGGGTCTTTTTATGCTGTGCATGTCAGGGGTGAGTATCATTGTGTCACCGCTGACAGGTAAGTGGGTTGATCGCAGTGATGAACGTCAACCGATTTTAGCAAGCACTGTTTTGATGTTGGCAGGGGCTTTTGCAATGACTTTCTTTTTTATTCTTGCGCCATTATGGGGGAAAGGAGTGATCCTTGCTTTGTTTGGCTTTAGTTACGGCATTGGCAATGTGGCGCTTCAAGCCGCGATGCTCAAAGCAAGCCCTCAGCAAATGGTTGGCACGTCTTCTGGGCTTTTTCAAACATGTCGTTATCTTGGTTCCATTCTTTCATCAGCTATTCTTGGGATGCTGTTTGGTCACGAGATTGCCAGAGCCCACTTTGAGCGTTTAGGCTGGACATTGATCATCATTTCTCTCATCGGCATTGGGGTGAGTCTGTATTTCTCAAATATGGTGAAAGGGAGAAAAGCAATAAAAAAAGCGACAGGATAGAGCAGAATCTTCATCACTTTATCACAAGTCGCTTAGGAGTTTGAAAGGCCAGAGCTTTGATTTTTTTGCTTCCTTCTGAATACTTTCCCGACAATTGTCTCATAGAATGTCACGATGCGATCAATTGGAGAGTCGAAGAATTTCCTTAATTTATTCATCATAAAGACAACCACAATTGACACGATAAAGCTGGCTAAGACATCAAATGGATAATGGTGACCGACCCAGATACGTGAGAAACCTGTTAGTAAACCAAAGATGAGCAAGAGGTTGCCAATCTTTTTATTACGGGACCTAATGGCTAATGAAAGAGCCAGAGCGCCTGTTGTATGGTCACTTGGGAAGGAAGCGTCTGCCGAGTGTGGAATGAGTATATCGACTTTATGTGCAACAAACGGTCGCTCTACATAATAAAACAGTGTAATGGCAAAATTGACAATGAGCGCCATGATGCCTGTTACACCAGAGAAAAAGACGTGCTTTTTAAAATTATGATTACCTAAAAACCAGCAAATCAGTAATAAAAGGACATATACTAAAATGGCTTTTTTCGTAATAAAAATCATGGTCTGATCTAAAAACTTAGAATGATGAGCCATCCCGTGTATGACTTTAAACAATTCGTAATTCAAAACATCACCTATACTTTCACTTAATGCCATCTATTTTTTTTAAACGAGTCTGTACGTTTTAATTGAAATATCCTATATTTTAGCATGTTTCAAGTGAAGTTTAAAACAGTATCCTATTTTGAGACTGAAACCTTTTTGGCTTTTGCCTCTTGAGGTTTTCGTTCACTCCAATAAAAAACAGCCATGCTCAGCAATACAAAGATACCTGCAACAAGATAAACGTTGGAAAAGTCTGTAAAGCTGACAAGGATGCCGAATACAAATGAGCCAGCAGCAATACCAGTATCATAAAGTGTAAAGAATGTAGCCGTTGCATAGCCTGTGCGGTGGGCTGGAGAGTGTTGAATCGCAAGTGTTTGCAGACATGGAACTAAAGAACCATAGCCAAGGCCGATCACAGCGCCTGATAAAAGAAGCATTGTCGCTGAGTGTATGGCTGTCAGCATACACAAGCCAACGGCAAAAAGAGCAATAGACGGGTAGATCACAATATTTGGTCCTACTCTGTCAAAAAGCTTACCTGTAAATGGGCGTGATCCAAGCATAGCTGCTGCAAACACAATGAAGAAATAACTGCTCGCATCCATGAGATGAAGAGAGTTTGCATAGACTGAAATAAATGAAATAATAGGCGAATAACAGAATGAAATAATAATGCCGACTGTCGCTGTTTTTAGTGCACCTTTTTCAAATAGGTGTGAAAACGTGAATCGGAATATGACACTTCCGCCTGTTTCAGGTTCTGGCTGTCTAATCATCATTGTAAAAGCTGCTCCGATGGTCACGATGATGGAAAACAGAAGGAATAATGAATGGAAACCTACTTTCCCTACTTGATTCAGTGCGATAAACGGACCGATGACGACTGCTAGGTTCATGGACATCACAAAGTATCCCAATCCTTCTCCGCGTTTATTTTTTGGAATCATATCTGCAGCGATAGCACTGGCTACTGTGGTCAAAATGCTGAAAAAGATCCCCTGTACAAAACGTAGCATAAGAAGCGATTGAAAATGATCAGTCGGAATGTAAAGATATGTTAGTAAGGCAAAAGCCGTGGAAGAGAAAATCGCCATTCGTTTTTTGCCGAATTTCTCAATAATGGCCCCGGAAAATGGCCTTGTCACAATAGCAGATAATAAAAACACAGTTACAAGCAGACCGCCTTGTGATTCTGTTCCATTTAATTCATTCATTGTGTAAATGGGCAACAATGTCAAAAGGGCATAAAAAGAGGTGAAGGTAAATAAATTCACCAGGACAATCATGATAAAGTCTCTCGTCCAAATGCGTTCGTTCATGAAATATGTCACTCCCTATTCAGTTGATAATTTGTGTAAAAGTGTATGGAGTAGTAGTTTCTCTTCATAGGTAAAGTCTGAAAGACATTCTTCTTCAAATCGTTCCATCGTAAGTTTGATTTCTTCAAATTTTGCCTTCGCATTATCCGTCATCACGATGAGATTTTCTCGTTTGTCTTTTCCTTGTACACGTTCCACCCAGCCGTTTGCTTCTAATCGGGTAACAGTTCGGGTAATAGTAGGAGCTTCGACATTTAAATACGTCCAAATGTCTTTTTGCGTTTTAGGACCAAATGTGTCCAAACAAAAAAGCACAGTCCATTGGGACATGTACAAGTCATAAGCAGCGAGCGCCTCGTTTGCCTTTTTAGAAAGCAGGCGTGCGCTCTGATGTATTTGATGTAAACACTCTCTGTTTAACGTATCCATATGCTCACCTTTATTAAATAGTTAGCTAGGTAAATAAAATGACCTTTCCTATTTTACGTGTTACTCACACCCTTGTAAAGTGAAAATGTACGGTGCTCGAAATGATTTTCTGTTTCGCATTTTCTGATAAATCCCTTGTCCCATCTTCATTTTTAGCATAATCCCTATGCAATGCTAATACACTGTTACAAACCTGACAAAGAGAGTGTTTGAGGTGAGGGGTCGTGTTTGGCATTTACTACCTAATGGATGTTAAATTAAGATGAACAAGTGCCGCTGAAAATGCATAGTCTTTATACGGATCTCATTTCACACTTCTCACATCCATTTTAGGGAGGTCGAGTGGTGTGCACGATTACATCAAAGAGCGAACAATCAAGATAGGCAAGTATATCGTGGAGACAAAGAAAACCGTTCGTGTGATTGCGAAAGAATTTGGAGTCTCTAAAAGTACTGTACACAAGGATCTAACAGAAAGGCTGCCAGAAATTAATCCAGATCTGGCTAATGAGGTTAAGGAGATACTGGATTATCATAAATCAATCCGACACCTTCGAGGGGGAGAAGCCACCAAGTTAAAGTATAAAAAAGAAGAAATTTTAGAAGGTGAGCCTGTTAAACAGTAAGCTTAGTTCTTTGTTCATAAACATGATATATATATCTTCCTCATATCGGTAGTTTCTAACCACAAATTTTGTAAAGACTTTTGTAAAGAAATATCTTTTTTTCAGCAAATTATGATAGAATATATAATTAGGGCAGAATGTGGTATTTGCTATGGAAACAGATTTTTCAAGGAGGATATATATAGATGTTTGCTAGGGATATTGGAATTGATCTTGGTACTGCAAATGTACTGATTCATGTCAAGGGAAAAGGAATTGTGTTAAATGAACCATCTGTTGTAGCGCTTGACAAAAACAGCGGGAAAGTACTGGCTGTTGGAGAAGAGGCTAGACGTATGGTTGGACGTACGCCTGGGAATATTGTTGCGATTCGTCCATTAAAAGATGGCGTGATTGCTGATTTTGAAGTAACGGAAGCAATGCTCAAACATTTTATTAACAAATTAAATGTCAAAGGGTTATTCTCTAAGCCGCGTATGCTCATCTGCTGCCCAACAAACATTACATCTGTTGAGCAGAAGGCGATCAAAGAAGCTGCTGAAAAAAGCGGCGGGAAGCATGTATTTCTTGAAGAAGAGCCAAAAGTAGCTGCAATTGGTGCAGGTATGGACATTTTTCAGCCAAGTGGAAACATGGTCGTAGATATTGGAGGCGGAACGACAGATATCGCTGTCATCTCTATGGGTGACATTGTGACCGCCTCTTCTATTAAAATGGCTGGAGACAAATTTGATTTGGAAATTCTCAACTACATTAAAAAAGAGTACAAGCTGTTGATCGGTGAGCGTACAGCAGAGGATATTAAGATCCAAGTTGCAACGGTATTCCCAGACGCACGTCACGAAGAGATCTCTATTCGTGGCAGAGACATGGTGACAGGATTACCTAGAACGATTACCGTTACAAGCAAAGAAGTAGAAGAAGCATTACGTGAATCTGTATCTGCTATTGTTCAGGCAGCTAAGCAAGTTCTTGAGAGAACACCGCCTGAATTATCAGCTGATATTATTGATCGTGGCGTCATCATTACAGGTGGCGGAGCACTTCTAAACGGGCTTGATCAATTGCTTGCAGAAGAACTGAAAGTACCGGTTTTCGTTGCAGAAAACCCAATGGACTGTGTGGCAGTTGGTACAGGTGTGATGCTTGATAATATGGATAAGTTGCCAAAGCGCAAACTCAGTTAATGAAATCCCTCATTCTTTTTTAGAAAGAATGGGGGATTTTGATTAAAGAACTTTAAAATATGCCGATATAGATCGTAGAAGATTGTGTACAGATTGTTTGACGTCATGAGAGAACATAATGAGGTGAGCGCACGTGTTAAAAGGACTCTATACAGCAACATCTGCAATGATCGCTCAGGAGCGACGGACAGAAATGCTTTCAAATAATATCGCAAATGCGAATACACCGGGGTATAAAGCGGATGAAGGGGCAATGCGAGCATTTCCAGAAATGCTGCTAAGCCGAATGGAATCTGGACGTTTTCAAACATCTTCAGGCAAAAGCTTTAGTATCCCGCAGCAAACGCCGATTGGTGGAATCAATACAGGGACATATATGCAAGAACTCATCCCGCAATTTACACAAGGGACATTAAAAACGACTGATCAAACAACCGATGTCGCATTAGTAGAAAATAATGTGCCAATGAATCCGGAGACCAACAAAAAAGCGGCTCTGTTTTATGCAGTCAATACACAAAATGGTGTTCGATATACGAAAAGCAGCTCATTCACATTAAATGAACAAAAGCAGCTCACCATTAATGGACGTGCACTTCTTTCAGTGACTGGTCAGCCGATTACTGTTCAAAGTGAGAATTTCAAAGTAAATGCGGATGGAATAGTGAGTGAAAATGGGCGAAATCTCGGACAAATAGATGTACGAGTAGCCATGGATACAAGAAATCTTGCACGTGAAGGAAATGATTTGTACCGCACGGCTAATAACCAGCCCCTTCCAAGTGCAGTAAATAACGGTCAAATGTCCTATACGTTAAGTCAAGGGGTATCAGAGCTGTCGAACGTAGATGTCACCAAATCATATACAGAAATGACAACGGCCTATAGATCGTTTGAGACGAATCAAAAAGTTGTTCAAGCGTATGATAAAAGCTTAGAAAAAGCAGTCAATGAAATTGGAAGAGTTTACTAATAAATAGAGAAAATAAAAAGGAAGGGAGGATTCGCATGCTAAGAACGATGATCAATGCAGCAGTGTCAATGAATGAGGTGCAAAAGCAGCTTGATATTATCAGCAATAACATTGCCAACAGTGAAACAACAGGGTATCGTTCGAAAAATACCCGCTTCTCAGAGCTTGTCAGACAGCAATTTAACCAGGTAGATGAAAAGAATGAACAGGTGACAAAAAGCCGACTGACACCTGCTGGACTTAGGCTTGGCACAGGAACCATGGTGAATGCCTCAATCAACTCATTACAAGGTTCCATCAAAGAGACAGGTCGAGATCTCGATGTTGCGTTTGGGGCACCATCACAATATTTACAGGTCAATGCAGGCGGTAATATTCGCTATACAAGAGATGGTTCTCTTTATTTGCAGCCTGGTACAAATCCTAATCAGGTCCAGCTAGTCACAAGTGAGGGCTATCCGATTCTTGATGAAAACGGAAAAGCCATTGTCTTGAATGCGAATTTCCGTGATATTTCAATTGATAAGAACGGAAGACTAACCGCCATTTCAAGAAACAATCAACCGAATCAGCAGGTGAATCTTGGTGTTGTTCAAGTGAATAATTCTTCAGCTCTGATCTCTGAAGGAGATAATTTATTCTCAGTAGACGGCAACTATCAAGGTGCGTTAACAGCACTAAATGGTGCGAATCGCCAAACCATCCAGCTTCAGCAAGGTGCACTTGAAACGTCGAATGTTGATATGTCTAAAGAATTAACAGACTTAATGACGACACAAAGATCTTATCAGATGAACGCAAGAACCATTACAATGGGCGATCAGATGCTAGGATTGATTAATCAAATGAGATAATAGAGAAGGCAGGCTTGTGTCAGCCTCTCATGATAAAAAAGGCGGCTCGCTCAAAGTCGCCCTTTTTTTTATAATAATCTGAGACGTCTGCAAGCAAATCCTCAAGATCAATCCAGGCTTCTTTTCTTTCAAGGCTTGTGACGAGCGTTGCAATTTGTTCGTCTGCCTTTGGTGTTTGGCTGTAGAGAAGAGATAAAATTTGGAACTTCATTCTTAATATATCAAACTGAGAGGCAATCGCTTCGTTTAGCCCCTTTTGGAGATACTTCTTTCCTTCCTCTGTTAAATTTTCTTTAAAACAGGATCGCACAGTTTCATATAAGCACGATACATATGAATGAGTTGATTTCCGGTATGCTGGGAGGCGAAGCGCCTTTTTAAAGTATTCAAGTGCTTCCTTATGCCGGTTTTGTCTTGATTTAATAAAACCAGCGTCATAATAAACGATGCCAAGCAGTTCTTGGTCATTGATCATCTTGACGTATTCGATAATATCAATAAAAATCGCTTCCGCTTCTTCATATTTTTTCTGGTCACTAAAATTAAGTGCGAGCACAATTTTACATCGATAGATACTATGGATATCCCCGTATTTGGAAAAGATGTCCATT
Source organism: Bacillus sp. NPDC093026 (assembly GCF_044754665.1). Lineage (NCBI taxonomy): Bacteria > Bacillati > Bacillota > Bacilli > Caryophanales > Bacillaceae > Bacillus > Bacillus sp. NPDC093026. The sequence goes on from NZ_JBIVPN010000002.1 coordinate 329,297, forward strand.
GCTTTTTGAATATGACGAATCGATAACAATGAATAGCGGTTGTTATAATAAATACCGCTTGTGCGAAAGTGGAATTCCGCTTCCTCGAGTTCATCGTTAAGTGCAGGAAGTCTCTTTTCTGCCATTTCAATATAATGAATTGCACTGTTTTGATCACTTTTTACAGATTCGTATAATCCGAGAAAAAAGTAAAAGTAATATTGTAATTCTTCGTTCATTTGATCTTTGTGAAGCAGCAGCTGATGTTTGAGTTTCTCTAAGTCTTCTATCTGGTTCATCCAGAGTTGATGACGGAATAGCATGAGTTGATAATGTAAATATAGTTCCTGTTTCTTTGCTAATTTTCGTTTATATTTTGATAAAGTGGCTTTGATTTCTTCAGCCTTTGAAAAATGTCGATGCTTTAGCATTGTATACCAGGAATGGAGAAGTTTTTTAATGGATTTATCGCTTATAAAATTCATTTTTACCCTCTTATTCAATCATTGTTGTAATATATATTACCATATTTGTGAAAAAACAATGAGAGTAGAGTGGATTATATTTGAAGACAATAGGTAATGATTTATGTCAACTTTTACCATATGATGAGGTCAGACATTGAAAAATGACAGCATTCATAATATACTTCTAGAGGAATCAATTGATGATTAGCGATATATAAAAGAAGGAGAGATCAAGATATGCTTGATGCTCAGCAAATTAAAGAAATTATTCCACACCGTTATCCATTTTTATTGGTCGACCGTATTTTAGAGGTTGAAGATGAGAAAAGAGCGGTTGGTCTTAAAAATGTAACAGCAAATGAAGAGTTTTTTAATGGTCATTTCCCAGGATATCCTGTCATGCCGGGCGTGTTGATTGTTGAAGCACTGGCACAGGTTGGTGCGGTCATTATGCTAAGCAAAGAAGAAAACAAGGGGAAAATTGGTTTGTTTGCTGGTATTGACGGCTGCCGATTCAAAAGACAGGTCAAGCCTGGCGACCAGCTTCGCTTAGAGGTCGAAATTACGCGACTCCGCGGTCCTATTGGAAAAGGAAAAGCAGTAGCGACAGTCGATGGTGAGATCGCTTGTGAAGCGGAACTCACATTTTCTATCGGTCCTAAAGTATAGTGATATGTACGGCGGTTCATCTTGCATGAGCCGTTTTTATGTGGAATTGTTCAGCTTGGATAAGAACTTGCTTTTCTGATAAACAACATCACATGAAATAAAAAATGAGGGTGATACAGATGCTGAAAGAATTTAGAGAGTTTGCAGTCAAGGGGAACGTCTTTGACTTGGCTGTAGGTGTCATCATTGGGGGAGCATTTGGCAAAATTGTCACTTCTCTTGTGAATGATCTGATCATGCCGTTTGTTGGCATAATCATTGGAGGGCATGATTTTAGTCGTTTATCGATCAAGGTCGGTTCTGCTCAAATTTTGTATGGTAACTTTATTCAAACAGTGATTGATTTCCTCATTATCTCGTTTTCCATTTTTATCTTTATTCGTTATCTACATAAACTCAAACGGAAAAAGGTACAGGAAGAAGAGATAGTGGAAACACCAGATCAAACAGAAATTCTGTTAACTGAAATTAGAGATTTATTGAAAAATCAGAGCCAATCAAAAGATATGCAATAGAAAAAGAGCGGCTATCCGCTCTTTTTTACGTGTTTTGTTTAAAAGCATCCAGCAGTTTTTCTCCTGAGAGCCCCTCTTTGACGAGGTCTTTTAATACTTCTTCGGTTTCTGTTCTGTAACGATTTGTAATCATTTTACCGTCGAGTAAGACCGAAATGTGTTCTTCCAAGGCAACGATGTTTTTGACTTTGACAGATAGGTGAACAGGTCGGTTATTTTCTTTTGTAATCGTCACGAGAATCTTCACTTCTGTGTGCTGCTGAAAGAGCACTTCAAACACCTGTCTATGTTTCTTTGGGATGAGTGCCTCGATCATCCAGTGATTTTCACCGTCTTCTTTATTAATGATTAAACCGTCGCTAAGGGGTATACTGGACATTTTATCCTGCTTTGGATCAAGTTCGATTTTTAAGTCAATGAGCCTAAAGGTTTTCAATATTTATCACCTCACAAGCGTTCGTTATTCGTAAGTATCATTATAGCATACAACTTCTGTATAAATGAAACCGCTGCCCATAAAGTGAAAGGAGATGTTTTATGGAATCCTATAAACTTCGAGAAATACATTTTGACCAAGATAAGGCGAAAAGCAATATGCGTGTGTACTCATGGGAAGATTCGTTTTGTGATGTGTATATGGAAGAAGGTCAGTCTTTGATATTTCATGATGTAACGCAAGATCAGATGGACTGCTTAGAATTCCATTTGTCCATAGATGATGGGGAGCTTGACTTTTATTGGTTTGCATGGGATGGCTCGGATTATATTTATATGCCTTCTAGTAAGTGGATTCATTCAGATGTTTTTTATCAATTGATTAAAAATAAGTATTTCTTGAAGCAAAAGAAGATAATGTTTTATGCTCAGGCAGTAAAAACCAATAATTAAATGGTAAATAGAAGATGTTAAAGATGGAAGATACCATTTTAGCGTTTTGTCTTATATTTTGTTTCCGAGTAGACTAGGTGCTAGTTGAAAGGAAAGGAGGCGAGATTTTGAGATAAAAAGGTAAGGTTCTAGCGGTCAGCAGCCCCCCTCTAGCTAAGGCTGATAGACTTTGCCTGTTACACACTGCGTAATAGAACCAAATGCTTCAATGTCATGTCATGTTTCCCCTGCCAATCCTCGTAATTGTATCCGGTCATTTCTGGTGACCGGATACCCTTTTTACCATGCTAAACCGATCATCTCTTGCAAATTAGGGATGCTCATTACATAATGATGATTGATTTTATAAACGGATTTTCAGCTAAAAATGGAGAAAAAAGGAGAGAACCATGGCAAGCATTCAATTAATCGCGACGGATTTAGACGGAACTTTATTGAATAGTGAACACAAAGTGAGTCCAGAAAACGAACAGGCATTAAAGGAAGCAGTAGCGAGCGGAATTGAAGTTGTGGTATCAACAGGAAGAGCGTATTTTGATGTGAAGTCCATCTTTGATCAGCTTGGTATGAATACATGGGTCATTAGTGCGAATGGAGCCGTTATTCATGATCCATCAGGACAAGTGTATTATTCAGCCTCTTTACAAGAAGAGAAAGCCAAACAGATTTTATCATGGCTTGAGGAACGTGACTATTACTATGAAGTATTTACGAACGAGGCGATTTTCACACCGAATCATGGCAGAGAGTTGCTTGCAATAGAAATGGACCGCTTAAAAAGTGCAAATCCCAAAACAGATATGACGGTCTTAAAACAAGCAGCAGAAGTGCAATACAGCCAGTCAGGTTTTGCTTATATTGATACATATGAAGATTTGTTTCGTGAGGGTCAGGAGCTTTTATTTTATAACATCCTAGGTTTCTCCTTCCTTCAAGACCGACTGAAGGCCGGATGGGAGATGTTTAGACAAGATCCAAATGTAACGCTGGTCAGTTCAGCAGATTATAACTTTGAGATTGGTTCAAAGGATGCGTCCAAAGGGCAGGCATTGACAAGGTTAGCAGAGCGACTAGGCATTCCTTTAAGCAATACAGCAGCTATAGGTGATAGTTTAAATGACCGTTCAATGCTTCAAGTAGCTGGTGTAGGTGTCGCCATGGGGAATGCGAGGAAAGATATCAAAGAAATGGCTGATCAGATGACTTTAACAAATGATGAGAATGGCGTTGCTCATATGATTCGTCAACTTTTAAATATAGACTGAACGTATGTATTTGAAAAATTATATAGAATGAAGCGTCTTCTACGTAAGAGTAATTCGGGCTAAATCAATTTCATTTTCATAACAGGTACTGAAATGATTGTGACGGTTTTAAACGATGATAATGGGATAAATAAGAGAGGATTCCCTTTTTATATACTTTTATAAACGTGAAAATGCTTCTATATGAAATGATCAAAAGAGGACTTTTCGTCGTCATGAGAAAAGCCCTCTTATATTAGGATGATTGTGCTGAAGTACTTAATGTGAATAAATCTTCTAGTTCATTCGTCGATAGCTCTGTAATCCAGCTTTCGCTTTGGATAATTTGGTCATTTAAAGTTTGTTTTGTTTCGAGCATTTGATCTATTTTTTCCTCAATGGTGCCAGTTGTGATCATCTTATGGACATGAACAAATCGTTTTTGTCCAATACGATAGGCTCGGTCTGTCGCCTGATTTTCCACAGCAGGGTTCCACCATCTATCGTAATGAATGACATGGTTAGCAGCGGTTAAGTTAAGTCCGGTTCCTCCTGCTTTTAAGGAAAGAATTAAGATTTTAAATTCTTTGTTTTGGAAGCGTTCCACCATTCGATCCCGGTCATGTTTTGATAAGCTTCCGTTTAAAAATTGAACAGGCTCTCCAAACATTTTTTCGGCTAGCCGTCTGATCATGTTGCCCATTTCTATATATTGTGTGAAGATAAGACAGCTTTCTTCCTGTTCATGAATTGCTTTTAACAGCTCCGCTAATTTATCCATTTTTAATGAACGTTGGAGCAGCTTTACATCTGTTCCATTTTCCTTTAAATAAAGGGCAGGATGGTCACAAATTTGCTTTAATCTGCCAAGCATACTGAGAATGATTGCTTTACGCTGCATGCCTGTCAGGGATGCCATATGTTCAAATGTATCTTTTACCAATTGTTCATATAAAGAAGCCTGTTCAGCAGATAACGGGATGAATTCTTTCTCTTCTAGTTTCTCAGGTAGATTGAGGGCTACCTCTTCATCTTGTTTTGTTCGTCTTAATAAGAATGGCTTAATCAGTTGTTGTAGCTGTTCAATTCTTTTTTCTTCACGATCCTTTTCAATCGGAAGGACGAACTTTTTATGGAAACTTGTTAGGCTGCCAAGGTAGCCTTTGTTGATGAAGTCAAAAATGGACCAAAGCTCCGTCAATCGGTTCTCCATCGGTGTACCGCTGAGTGCAATGTGGTGTTGTCCTTTTAATTGTCTAATGGCCCTGGATTGTTTTGTATGTGCATTCTTGATATTTTGCGCTTCGTCTAAACAAATGGTACTCCACTGAGCAGAAGCCAGTTCATCACGGTCAGAGTGTGACAGTCCGTAGGATGTCAGTACAATATCTGTTGACTCATATGCCTTTGTAAAGTTCTCACCTTGTGGTCGTGATGGGCCATAATGCAACGCTACACGTAAATCCGGTGCAAACGTTTCAAGCTCTCTTTGCCAGTTTCCTAAGACAGATGTAGGTGCAATGATGAGAGATGGGTAGGCATTTTGCTGATGTTCTTTCAAATAGGTGAAATAAGCAATCATTTGAATGGTTTTACCAAGTCCCATATCATCTGCTAGACATGCCCCGAATCCATGAGATCTTAAAAATAAAAGCCAATTCACGCCTTGCTGCTGATACGGACGCAGTGTGCCTTTAAATGCCTCGCTCATTTCGTAGGAAGGGAGCTCGTGTGTATCATTTAACTGATGGACAAGTCTTCTTAATTGAGAAGAAAGTTCAAATTGGATATGGGCAAATGCCGAGCTGTCCAAAAGCTCTGGCATTGCTGCTGATGATGCCTCTTGATTTGCCAGCTCACGTGCCAATATGTCGGACATATGCAGCCCTTCGTTTTCGGCACGTTCCATCCATTTTTTCATTTGCTGGATGAAAGTCGGATCGATTTTAATCCATTGTCCCCGAATGTTGACGAGGCGGCGTTTACTTTGTACAAGCTCGTTGAATTCATCTTCAGTGAGCTCAATACCATTTGTAGCAAAACGCCAATTGAAATCCATTAAGGCATCCATTCCGACGTGCGAATCGCCTCTTGGTGTAGAGGAAATTCTTGCTTTTAGCATCATCGTACTTTCCTTCACGATTTGCCACCATGACGGAAGTAGGATCTCAATTCCCATATTCACTAGTGTTTCGCTTGCTTCAGATAAGAAGAGCCACGCTTCTTCTTCTGTCATCAGTGTTGTGCCAGATGTAAAAGAAAGCCAAGGCACAATTTGACTGAATCGTTCAAGCTCTCTCGTGATTTTATCTTGATAGGGACGCCATGATCTCTTTAAAGAACTTGAGCCTTCAAAAAAGTGAAGATCGTTCTTCTTTTTATCGCGCAAAAACATTTCAATTTTCCAATCATCACCGTCATATTCTGGCTCATTTAAGCGCAGACCGACAGTGAAAGGTGTCTCATCCTCGATCCAGCCAATCGTCTCCAAGAAGTCCTGCTCATCTAAAAAATGTCCTTGGAAGGATGAAAGGGCAGGTGATTGTGCAGTCATTCGGTTCCATTTATGCTGCAAGGCATCATCATATTGAATGTAGTCCTGTACAGCATAGGAGAACCAATCGGCTGTATATCCATCTAATAAGCCTTCTTTATCTTTAAATCGAAGTACACCTTCTGTCCATGCTTGATAATCAGGAACAAAATCTTCATCCTCAATGAATTCATAAATGGTAGAGGCTGTTTTCATAAGCGGCTCGGTTTCATCTGTTAACGTCACATGACTAAAGGTATTAAATGAATTTTTTCCTAACAATTCAACGGTCATCCAAGGGCTTAACAGGAAGGCAGGTGTCCCAATAAAACTTACATCTTCTAAAAAAGTTCCGTAAAAAGATGATTCATGCCATTGGAAAAGCTGCCTTTTCATTTCGTTTAGCGGTACAGGGTGTCCGTCCTCTGTTTGCGCCGAAATGGTGAAAGAGAAATCTTCTGTTTGTTCTGCATGAATGACAATTTGTTTATGGCGTGTCATCAATCAATTTTCCTTTCTTCATTTCCTCTTGGAATGCACGCAGCCGTTTTGTTGCACTTTGTAGCTGCTTTATATATCTTTCCCAAATTGCGGTTTTTTTCGTTTTATGATAGAGCGTACGTAGTTTTTTTAACATCTTTACAGACTCTCGATAGGCACTGCGATTCTTCTGATCAAGAAGCAGTGAAATCTCACGGTGATATGATGGGATCAAGGCTTCTGGTTCTTCTTTTGCAATCTGTTTGATCAGTTCCTTTTCCAGTTCGCTGATGGAAAAACCTACAAGGCTGTGAATTTCAATCCATTCTGCATATCGCTCCTGTGCATATAAAAGCTGGCTATACTCCGTGAAGGCGTAAGGCATGCAGATTTGGCAATAGTGTTCATATAAGTGAGCATCCTTTGTCTGCTTGTAATACGCATCTAAATAAAAGAAGAAATCACTGACTGCACCTCGTAGCTCTCTGTAGGAAAGATTCAGGTCACAGTACTCTTCTATTAAGTAAAAGATTTCATTGTACCAGATATTGAGTCGTTTCCAGTCTTTGCGGTTTGTGAGATCCTTCAGCCAATTCAGTACATTTGGCAGCATATTTGCATTGAGTAGACGTAAATGCTGAAAGAGATGTTCATCTTCTTTCAACAAGTAATCCATATGCATAAGCCCGATAGCGCGTTCTACCGTTTGTACTTGCTTTTGAGCGTTCTTCAGTAATTCGGTTTCTTTTTTAACCCATTTTCCTCTATTTAATATGGTTCCCCAAATTTCCATAAACACCGCCACTCGTTCATGCTGGAAAGGTCCATTGATTTGAAGAAGTGTCCGAACGGCAGTTGGCGTGTTTTCAAGAAAAGGATCGAGAGAAAAGGAAAGTGCATATGTTTTTAAATGATCAACTGAATCAAAAATGGTGTTCATAAGCTGTTCTATATATGGATTCATGGAGTAAAAATCTTTTTCAGCATCGAGTCGACCAAATGCTATAAGCTCATGTAACCTTAACCACACATCAATTGACATATGAATCGCATACAAACTTTTGAATTCAGGTGAAGTAGGTGCGTGTTTTTTCAGGATTGATAAATAACCGTAATACAAATGTTGTGGTGTCTGCTGATGCTTCGGTGTCCGTTTCAGCCAGAGGTTAAATTCCTCTTGGAAAAAAGTCAGCCAGCTTTGAAGTGATTGTTCGTCTGGGCGCTTCACTTGGAAGTGCTGTCGAATAAGTTCTTTACTACGCTGTAACTCATCCTTTTCTGACCAATTTTCTGTAAAGCCGGTCACACTCTCTACTTGAGCGTATAGCGAAAAGAAGACAGCGAGAATGTGTTTACAAAGTCCATCAGCAGGACAAGTGCATCTACTGATGATTGGTAGCAATAGTTGCAGATTAACCTTTGCTGCCACGACATCATGTACATAAGCTGACCATTCGGTATCAGACTCTTGCTTGAGACGATACACGCTGTCCTGTCTATAAGTAATCAAAGCTTTTTTGATGAGTTGTTTGTTTTCATCTGTTGTAGGAAGAAGTTCTTTGATCTGTTCGGCTGTTTGTTTGATTTCTTCTTCGTTGATGTTGTGCTGAAGCATTTGATCCGCTCCTAACCAAGTAAAAGATTCCAATTCTTTTATTATAGCTCAATGGTGATTGATAAAAAAGTTTTTCATGAAAATGGTCATAAATTTCAAAAGCTGTCGAATGATGTATTAGGGTATTGCAAAAACCAACTATACAGCATATAATAATGAAATTAGTGGAATCGAAAGGATATAGACATGGATAATAAGGGTTTAAATCAAGAAGAGTTTTTAAAGATTTTGATGTACGCTCATGATATTGGTGAAAATTCAAATGATGTCACAACAAAAGAAATGCTTGAAAATTTGATTACTCATATCCGAAATGGTCTTGTTTCATAAAGTTGCCTCCTGCTATGTACAGCAGGGGGTTTTTGTATGCTTTTAATGAATGTAAAGACCGTTCCTGGCATACGCTGACATTACAAGAATAAGGAGTATTGGGAGCTGATGGTGTCATGAACATTGCTATTGCCGGCTGTGGATATGTTGGACTTGTCACAGGGGTGTGTTTAGCGGAGGCAGGTCATGAGGTGACGTGTATTGATATTGATAGGCGCAAGATTCAGCAGCTCAAGCGGGGAAATTCACCGGTGTATGAGCCAGGTTTAAACCAGCTACTCAGACGGAATATGGGGCAAGGAAGAATTCGTTTTCAGGTAAATGGAGAGGAAGCCTACCGACAGGCTGATGTGTTAATGATTGCAGTTGGCACACCGCAGCAGGCGGATGGTCAAGCCGATTTGCAATTTGTGTTTCAGGTAGCAAAGGAAATGGGGAATGAAGCGAAACCGGGAGCTGTTCTCGTTGTGAAAAGTACGGTGCCTGTTGGAACTTGTGATCAGATTGATCGTTATGTTCATCAAGAACTTGGGCGGAATGAGCGGTTATATGTGGCTTCTAATCCAGAATTTTTAAGAGAAGGTTCAGCCATTTCAGATACATTGAGAGCGGACCGTCTTGTGATTGGGGCAGAAACAAAGGAGGTAGTCGACCGACTAGAGGAAATGTATGCTGATTTTCATCTTCCATTTGTGAAAACAGACCGTAAAAGTGCAGAAATGATCAAATATGCATCAAATGCTTTTCTTGCGACGAAAATCAGCTTTATCAATGAAATTGCATCGATTTGTCGAAAAACGGGTGCTGATGTCGAGTTGGTGGCAAAGGGGATGGGGCTCGATCAGCGCATTGGTTCTTCATTTCTCAGAGCAGGAATTGGATATGGAGGTTCATGTTTTCCGAAGGATACAAATGCACTCGTCCAAATTGCAGGGAATGTCTCTCATGATTTCGAGCTATTAAAAGCCGTGATTAAGGTAAACAATGAGCAGCGAACTTGTTTCATCCGCAACATACAAGAGCGGCTTGGATCGCAACTAGAAGGGAAACGAATCGCACTTCTTGGGCTGTCCTTTAAGCCCAATACAGATGATTTGAGAGAAGCGCCGTCTATTCCGATTGCTCATGAATTGCACCAATTAGGTGCGGAGCTTGTTGCCTATGACCCTGTGGCTATGCATCAGGCAGCGCGCAAACTGCCTGATGGTGTCAGCTTTGCCCAAACTCTAGAAGCAGCGATTAAGGACGCCGATGCGGTTTGTATTTTAACGGAATGGGCAGAAATTCAGTCATATTCGTTAAAGAAATACAGAGAATTGATGAAGCAGCCGATCATTTTTGACGGACGAAACTGTCATACGCTTGAAGAGGCAGAAAAGGCAGGTATCGAATATCATTCAATTGGAAGACGACCTATTTTACCTGTTTATATGTAAAAAATCGTTGTCAGATCTCGAGTATCGGTGCTCACGAAGGTCTTATTCACTCCGCATAAATTGCTCGGGTCTTCCTAGTCTTCAAGGGTTTTCGATTCACGCTAATAAAGAGGACAAAGAGCAAAAATAAAAACCATTTTAGCCCTTTGTCATATATCGGCTTTTTTAATGCGGAAGGATCAATCCTCCATATAAAAAGGCGGCGACAATGAGAAAGGCAGGGTGCATTTTGAGCTTTGATATAAAGAAAAATGAGATCGCAGCAATGGCAAGTGATTGGTTCCAGCCGATTGCTTTCACAGCATCGCCGGCAATTTCCCATGTTAATAATAGCATCATCATGGCAATAACAGGCTGTACGGATAATGTCATCCCTTTGACGACAGGAGATTGACGAAAGTGGTCAATGAGCTTAAGCAATAAAATGAAGCCTGCTGCGGAGGGGAACACGGTGGCAAGCAGCGCCACAATAAACCCTGGCCAGCCCATGACATCATAGCCCACATATGCCGCAATTTTAGTGGCAATAGGCCCTGGCAGCGCATTGGCCAAAGCCAGCATATTAGAGAATCCTTCATTTGTCATCCAATGAAAATGACTTACGATCTCTTCGTAATTCAAGGGAATTGACGCAGGTCCTCCCCCGTATCCCAGTAGATTTGATAAGAAGAATGCCCAGAATAAAAAGAGAATCAGCATCATGAAGAGACTCCTTTCTTTTCTCTTCTCTTTTTCCAGCGATTCTTTAGGTTCAAATGAAATGCACCATAGAATAAAAAGATGATGACGATAATCCCTGGGTGAATGGTCAGCACGTGAAGACCGATAAACGCAACAAGAAACAGTGCGACCCCGAATACCATGCCAAACCCTTTTAATGTTTTTTGACCAAATTCATATGCCATGATGCCTAAAAGAACGGCAATGACTGGTGTCACTGCACCAATCATGTTTTGAATAATAGGTGCAGAACTTAAGATGCTGACAAGTGTAACGAGTGCAACCATAGCTAGACATGTCGGTAAAATATGGGCTACTGTTGCGACGATAGCACCTGAAACACCCTTTAATTTATATCCAAGGTAAGCAGACATCTTGGTCGCGATCGGTCCGGGAAGTGCATTGGCAATGGCGAGTGTTTCTCCGAATTCGTCATCACTGATCCACTGATATTTCATCACAGCTTCATGGCGGATGAGGGGAATCACAGAAGGTCCTCCGCCAAAGCCGAGAATACCTGTTCGTACCATGGCGATCATCATTTCTATATATGAATTCAAGTTGTTCAACTCCCTTTCTATAATTTCATGCCCATTCGGCTTTTATATCGTTTAATAAGCATCTGGCAATCTACACTGACAACGCCTTCAAGCGGATACAACTTCTTTGTGAGGAACGTTTCCATTTCCTGTTCATTTTGAAAAATGCCATGCATATGCAGTTTGCTTGGTCCAGTCATATGATAAAGGCTTGTGACGGCTGTTTCCTGTTCAAGCTGCAGGGCAACAGTTTCTAAACATTTCGGCTCAACTTCCACATTGAAAAAGACCGACACATGAATCCCAACCTTTGCAGGATTAATCACAGCGGTAAATGTTTCAATGACTCCTGTGTCGATGAGCTGCTGTATTCTGGCTTGGACAGCAACACGTGATAGCCCTACTTTTTTACCGAGATCTGTATATGAAATGCGCCCGTCTTCATGTAAAATGGATAAAATTTGCTTATCTCTTTCATCTAATGTCAAGTTCGGAATGGTATATTCATTTGACACAATATTCCCACCTTTCTTCTGTTGGTATTTTATCATATTTACTTACGATTAGAAGTAACTATTTTAATATTGACGACGAAATGAAATTATAAAAGAAGTCTAATATTCTAATTGCATAAAAAAGCACCCCAGTTTGCGCTGGGGTGCTCTTCATCTTATTGGTTTGGGTTGCTTTCAGCACTGGCAATTTGCTGTGCAAGATCAGCACGATCAATGTTTGCTTGTAAAAAATCCTTTGTGTTTGGCAGATGTAAATTCATATGCCTCTTTTGTGAAATTCGGATGGTGACTTGATCGACGGAGTAATCAAACACGTGCCCGCCGACACGTCTATCATCATCAATAAAATGTAAATGGTATCCACTCACTGCAATTCCATGGGCGTATTGTGGTGTACGAAAGCCTGCGATCGTTCCTAGAATATCCTCGAAATCGAAAATCGGCTGTGATTTGACCGCTTCCACCATAGGGACATAAGGTTTTTCCTGTTTTTCAACAGTACGAGTTTGAACCTTTTTGAAAGCCCCATCAATGCGGATCGCATAGAAAACATTTTTACTTGGTAAAATGCGATCTATTTCCTCCTCTAATTCTTTGGAATTCATGGGTGTGTCAATGCGATGAACGATATCTGTTTCAAAGAATGCTAGAGAGCAGAATGGTGAATAATCTTGATCTGTTACTGGTGTTGCAGTCCCATCAGAACGAAGTCTATAAAATGCTCCGTCGAAACCGATCAGCTCTCCGTCTAATTGATTAAATGTACCAATGCCGAAATCACCGTGTTCAGGAATATGAGATAGTGAGAAATCACCATCATATACAGCTTCCAGCAAAGAGGTCATAGTCGAGACTTGATAGACCTCTTGTTTTTTGTCTTGTTGTCTTGCTTCTTTATGCTGATTCATTGGGTGCATAATATCCATATCTTCTCACTCCTTTGACGTACATATTATGGAAGGCTTATCTTACTTTCAATGTTCGTTTTTCACGAAAGACTTCTGGCCATTTTTGACTGGCGAGGTCTGAGTTGTCTTGATAGTCAATCGGAATATCGATGATGACGGGTCCTTCTATTTCTATACCCTTTTGAAGCACAGTTGAAAGCTCTTCAGGTGAGTTGACTCGTAACCCTGTTGCTCCAAAGCTTTCTGCATACTTCACTAAGTCGATCTGTCCGAATTCGATACAGGACGTACGGTCATATTTCATTTCCTGCTGAAATGCGACCATATTGTATGTGCTGTCATTCCAAACGAGATGGACAAGGTTTGTTTTCATTCGGACGGCTGTTTCTAATTCCATAGCAGAGAAGAGAAAGCCGCCATCACCTGAGACAGAAATAATGGTTTCGTCAGGATTTAATATAGAGGCAGCAATTGCCCAAGGTAACGCAACGCCCAGTGTTTGCATACCGTTACTGATCAATAATGTATTCGGCTCATAGGTACGGAAGTGACGTGACATCCAAATGGCGTGTGATCCGATATCACAGGTCACCTTCGTGTCATCAGTAATCAGACGTCTTAGCGTATGAATGACATCAAGTGGATGAGACAGTTGACTTTCTCTTTCTGGTGTTTTTTCTATTTCAGTTAATAGCTGCTGCAATTCAGCCAGTAACTCTTGTTTATCTTCGCATAGTGAGAGTGGAACGCTGTCATGTGCTAGATGTTCAACCGTGGCTGATATATCACCTATAAGTTCAAGAGCTGGTTCATAGAAATGATCGATATCGGCTGGAATGTCATCCACATGAATGACTTGGCGCTGCTGTGGCTTTATATTCCAATGCTTTGGATCATATTCTATTGGATCAAAGCCGATAGTTAATATCACATCTGCTTGTTCGATCAGAAGGTCTCCCGGTTGATTACGGAATAAACCGATTCTGCCAACGTATTGATGTTCAAGCTCTCTTGAGAGAACACCAGCTCCTTGGTACGTTTCTACAAATGGGATACCAAGTGTTTTCAATAATTTTCTTGTTGCTTTTGCAGCAGCAGGACGACTAGCTTTCATCCCTACAATGGCAACAGGTAAGTGTGCATTTTGGATTTTGGCGATTGCCGAACTAATGAGTGCATCCGGTGCAGGACCTAGTTCTGGAGAAGGGTGAGCAGACACAGGTGTTTGTGTGGTATGTTCTGTCACGACATCTTGCGGAAAGCTGATAAATGCTGCTCCAGCTTGACCTCTTTGTGCCGCACGAAAAGCATTTGTTAACGCTTCTGGTATATTTTTTACATCTTGTACTTCAACACTATATTTTGTCACTGGTTTGAATAATGCCGCATTGTCGAGTGATTGGTGTGTTCGTTTCAGCCGATCCGCACGGATGACGTTTCCGGCGATTGCTACAACAGGATCACCTTCTGTATTGGCTGTTAAAAGGCCTGTTGCTAAATTGGACGCACCCGGACCTGATGTGACGAGACAAACGCCTGGTTTGCCAGTTAAACGACCGACAGCAGCTGCCATAAAGGCTGCATTTTGTTCATGTCTGCATAATACAAGCTCTGGACCTCGATCTTTCAATGCATCAAATACAGCATCAATTTTTGCACCTGGAATGGCAAAAACATGGGTGACACCTTGAGCAATCAGCGTATCGACAATCAACTCTGCTCCTCGTTTTGTTAGGGGTTGTGTTTGACAATTCATGTATCCCGCACTCCTTTCGGCAAGTAAAATTTTTTATGAAAATATATTTTCATGATATGATTTACTATACATTTCATAAAATAAATTTTCCAATATATGTTTAACGTGGTTTTAATATGTTTTACGAATAAGTGTTAGAGGAGTGAAAGGATGGAACTGAGACATTTGCAATACTTTGTCACCGTTGCAGAGGAGCTGCATTTCGGCAGAGCGGCCGCACGGTTGAATATGACACAGCCTCCACTTAGTCAGCAAATTAAGCATTTTGAGGAAGAATTGGGATTTCCTTTGTTTCATCGGTCTAAGCGAGTGGTGGAGTTAACCGCTGCTGGAAAGGTATTTTTAAATGAGATTCGAGGGGTGTTGCATCAGCTCGATAAAGCTGTTGACCATGCGCGTCATACAGCAAGAGGAGAGCTTGGGAAAATCATTATTGGTTTTGTTGGGACAGCGACCTATGATATTTTACCCCCAGTCGTTCGTGAATTCAGGGAGATGTATCCCTCTGTCAGCATTGAGCTGAAGCAGCTTTCGGTTCTGCAGCAGCTACGTGAGCTTTTGAATGGTGAGATTGACATTGGGTTCTTACATCCAACCGCTCCCCATGATGAGCTTGTCAGCCGGAAGGTGAAGCAAAGTGAGTGTATTTTTGCGATTCCAAAAAATCACCCACTGGCTGAAAAGGAAGCAGTGACTATAGAAGACATTCGAAATGAACCAATTATTTCTTTATCGAAGGAGGCATGGCCGTCTCTTTATCAACATTTTGTCTTGCTCTGTGAAAAGTACGGATTCTATCCTAATATTGTACAGGAAGCAGAGGAATATCAAATGGTCATTGGGCTTGTCACAGCAGGTATCGGCATTGCTATTATTCCAAAATCGGCTCGTCGCTTATTCAACCTTGATGTCGTCTATCGGTCTATTGAACATGAGCAGCTACTTGCAGAGTGGACGATTTCATATAGACGTGAAAATCATAATCCTGCTTTATTCCACCTTGTCCATCACATTCTGAATCGGGTAGAGGCGGAGTAGCCTTCATAAAGGAATGAATGTGTTATGATGACGATAGATCAAGAGGAGGCGTTTGAGATGATTACTTTGCAAATGGATGAGCTGTCACAAAAAGAGGCTTATCAATTATTATCTGGTTCCATTGTTCCGAGACCAATTGCTTTTATCACTAGTCTTTCAAAAGAACATGTGGTAAATGCCGCACCATTTAGTTTCTTTAATGTCATCAGTGCCAATCCACCTCTCATAGCCGTTTCTATTGGACGACGAAATGGGCAGATGAAAGATACAGCGCAGCATATCACAGACAGGGAAGAGTTTGTGGTCCATGTCAGTGATGAAGACATCATTCAGGATATTAACGAGACCGCCGCTACATTACCACAGGGAGAGAGTGAGTTGAATCAAACCCGTCTTCACCAAGTAAAAAGCACTGCTGTGGCAGTTCCAGGTATCAAGGAAGCGCGCATTCGTTTTGAATGTAAGCTAGAAAAGCACATGACCTTTCAAAATGATGAAGGTGACATCACGGTTGACCATATCATTGGCCGGGTCGTTTGTGCACATGTAGATAAAGCCGTGTACGATGTGGAGAAAGGATATGTTTCAACGAAGTTATTAAAGCCTGTCGCGCGTTTAGCCGGAAATGATTATGCCCGTTTAGGCGAGTCTTTTGTGCTCAAAAGACCAGAATAAGGTGAAAACCCCCGAATTGAAATCGGGGGTTCCATGTTTACTTCTTTTGTACTAATTTGAGCGGGGCTGCAATGTTTTTTTGTACTTTCTTCCCGTTTAATACGTCATGTGCAGCATCAACTGCAAGTTTTCCAATGAGCTCTGGCTGCTGGGCAACAGTCGCAGAGAGCTTCCCTGCTTTGATTGAATTCAGTGCATCTTCGTTTCCGTCAAAACCAACGACGAGGATGTCCTTACCTGAGCTTTGGATTGCCTCTAAAGCACCAAGTGCCATCTCATCATTGTGTGCAAAGACTGCTTGGATGTCAGGATTTCCTTGAAGCAGGTTTTCCATGACGTTCAATCCTTTTGTCCGATCGAAATCAGCAGCTTGTTTTGCTATTACATCAAGGTCTTTGTCAGCTTTTTGGTGGAAGCCTTTCCCGCGCTCACGTGTAGCCGAAGCTCCAGGCACACCTTCTAATTCAGCAACCTTAGCCCCTTTTCCAAGCTTGTCAATGATAAAGTCAGCTGCCATCTCGCCACCTTTTACGTTATCTGAAGCAACGAGAGCTTCCACTTTCCCGCTTTCAGCTGAACGATCCAATGTGATCACAGGAATATTCGACGCATTTGCTGATTCGACAGATGTTGATATCGCAGAAGAATCGGCCGGATTAATGAGCAGTGCGTCGACACCTTGCTGAATTAAGTCTTCCACATCACTTGTTTGTTTGGCTGAATCATTTTGCGCATCTGCAATGACCACTTCAATACCAAGTTTTTTCGCTTCCTTTGTCACCCCGTTTTTTAGAGAAACAAAGAATGGGTTATTTAAAGTCGAGATCGACAGTCCAATTTTGATATCCTTTTTCTTGCCACCCTCTGATGACTTGGCCCACTCTGGTGGTTCAAGTGAGCAGGCAGAAAGCATGAACAACGAGAGAGTCATGATGAGAATCAAATATTTTTTCATAGCAGCTACCTCCTTAAGCAGATTTCTTTCTGTCTAGCAGGACTGCAATCAGGATCACAATCCCTTTGACGACAGATTGATAGAATGATGATACACCAAGTAAATTCATTCCATTGTTTAATACGCCAATGATGAGTACACCGATAAGAGTGCCGACTATTCGTCCTCTTCCGCCTGATAGGCTTGTACCGCCAAGAACAACGGCTGCAATCGCATCAAGCTCGTAGGAAGTACCAGCAGTCGGCTGTGCAGAGTTCAAACGAGATGTTAAAATAGCACCTGCCAGAGCAGACATGAAACCTGCCAGTGAATAAATCATGATTTTCACACGCGGCACTTTAATACCTGAGATGAGAGCTGCTTTTTCATTACCGCCAATGGCATACGTTTTTCTGCCGAAAGGCGTTTTATGAAGCAGAGTCCATAATACGATAAAGGTGAGAAGCATGGTGATAGCTGGAACAGGGATACCTAAGAAATAGCCGCGGCCAAATAGCTGAAAAGCATAATTAGAGCCTAGTCCTGTAATTGGGTTTCCATCTGTGTAAACAAGCGTCAAACCTCTGAAAATGGTCATGGTTGCAAGTGTGGCAATAAATGGGGCCATTTTTCCCTTTGTGATGAAAAGACCGTTGATCATTCCAAGGATGGCACCAATGATACATCCAATGATAATGGCTAGAATCGGGTCCATACCGGAAACGATAAAGCCAGCAGTCAGTGCACTGGACAGCGCAAGAATCGCACCGACAGACAAATCAATCCCCCCAGTTAAAATGACAAAGGTCATGCCAAAGGCAATCAATGCATTAATGGAGATTTGTCTGAGTAAGTTTAAGATATTTAATGGCTCTAAAAATGACGGATTTAAGATAGAAACGATGACAACAAGGAAGATGAGCCCTAAGAATGGTCCAAGTTTTTGCATAATGTTGTCAAACCGTCCATTTGAAGTAAGTGGTTTCATGTTACTTCCCTCCTGTAGCTAATGTCATAATTCGTTCTTGTGTGGCTTCGGTTTTGTCTAGTTCTCCGGCGATGGTTCCTTCATGAATGACAAGGATACGGTCGCTCATACCGAGAACTTCTGGGAGTTCAGATGACACCATCAAAATGGCAACACCGCGATCGGTCAGTTCATTCATTAATTGATAAATTTCTCGTTTTGCTCCGACGTCTACACCTCTTGTTGGTTCATCTAAAATTAGAACCTTTGGCTGAATTCCAATCCATTTGGCGATAACCACCTTTTGTTGGTTTCCTCCAGATAGGCTTCGTGCAGAGGTTTCAGAGGAAGCGGTTTTAATCGTCAGTCTCTTGATAAGGAGATCCACAAATTCCTGTTCGGTTTTCTTGTCAATCAATCCCTTTGGAGAGAAACTTTCTAAGTTCGGCAAACCGATGTTTTCCCGAATAGATGCATCTAACATCAATCCTTCATCCTTGCGATCCTCTGTGATAAAACCAATACCCAGCTTGACTGCATCACTTGGTTTTTTGATCACAGCCTTTTTCCCATGCACCCATATCTCGCCTTGATCAAGAGGGTTAAGACCAAACAGTGACTGCATTATTTCAGTCCGTCCAGCCCCCATTAGACCTGCAACACCAACGATTTCGCCTGCTTTTACAGAGAACGTGATATCTTGAAAGAGTCCTTTTTTCGTTGCATGTTTGACCTCTAGCACGACATCTCCTGTTGAAGGTGTGCGTTCTGGATAGCGGTCGGTTAATTCTCGTCCGACCATTTTTTTTACGACTTCATGGAAATCTGTTTCAGGTATTGCTTTCGTATCGACAGTTTTACCGTCACGCATGATTGTAATTCGATCACAGATCGTGAAGATTTCCTCCATTCTGTGAGAAATATAAACGATGGAGACGCCTTCCTTTTTTAATGATTTAATGACTTGGAACAGTTTTTCAATTTCACGTTCTGTCAGAGCAGCCGTTGGTTCATCCATAATGATGACTTTTGCATCAGTCATTAAAGCTTTCGCAATCTCAATCATTTGTTTTTGACCAACGGAACAACTTCCAGCTTCTTGATCAAGTGATAGGTTGACTGATAATCGATCCAGTTGTGTTTGGGCAAGCGTTTTCATTTTCTTCGTGTCTAGGAAACCGAGTTTCGTATAGATTTCTTTGCCAATGAAAAGGTTCTCCAAAACCGTCATGTCAGGCCAAATATTTAGCTCTTGATGAATGAAGGCAATCCCATGTTGTTCCGCTTCCTTCGGGTTTTTGAAAGCGGTTTCTTTTCCATCAATTTTAATCGTTCCTTGATCTAATGAATACAGACCTGTCAGCAGGTTCATCAGTGTGGATTTTCCAGCCCCGTTTTCACCCATGAGTGCATGTACTTCACCTGTGACGAGGTCAAAGGTGACCCCGGAGAGAACGGTGTTTTTTCCAAAGGCCTTATGGATGTTATGCATTTCAATGTTCATATGTGGCTCCTCCTTTTAAAAAATGACACCGGCATGAAGAATGCAGTTTGCATATGGGGTTGCTTCACCCGTTCGAATAACCGCTTTTGCTTGTTTGGTCATTTCTTTGAATGCTTCGTGATCTACATAGTCTAAGGATTGGGTTGTAATCGCTTTCTTTAGAAACGTATGTTCACGCTCATTGGCTTTTTTGATTTCATTTGCTATAGTGATTTTTTCAACCGCCATTTCTTGAAGAAGGAGGGAGGTGACCTCCTGAAAGGACGGTGTGCCGATAGATAAAGCAAGATCAATTTTGATCGGACCTTCTGGGACGGGCAGACCGCAGTCTGCGATGACCACTGTATCTGTATGACCAAGGTCAGCTAGCACCTTGGCAATATGACTATTTAATATGCCGTTCTTTTTCATTTCGCACGCTCCAGTTCTTCTCTTGTCGGCATGCCGCCTTGTGCGCCAAACTTCGTCACAGAGATTGATGCTGCCAAATTGGCAAAGAGAAGTGCATCATATAATGATTTGCCTTCTGTCAGTGCAACAGCCAAAGCGCCATTAAAGGTGTCACCAGCACCTGTCGTATCTACAGCCTTAACAGGATAGCCTGGCACAAGAACTTCTTGCGTCCCATCAAAATAGCGAACACCATTTTTCCCTTCTGTGATCAGTAATTTATTTGGATATTGACGTAACGCTTCTTCTGTCGTGAGACCGTCAAAAATAAGAGCAGCTTCGTGTTCATTCGGTGTCATGTAGGCAACTTGATTTAATACCTCTTGTTTCACCTTGCGAGCCGGTGCAGGATTTAAGATGACTGGAATCTCTTTTTCGTTGCAAATGGCGCATACAGCTTCTACCGTTTCTTCAGGAATCTCCTGCTGAATGAGGACAATACTGATATCGTCGATGGAATGAAGGGCGTCTTTTACATAGTCTGGTGTGACTTCCTCATTTGCCCCTTTGACCACGACAATGCTGTTATCACCCTCTGCTAAAATGATATGAGCCGTCCCGCTTTCCATTTCAGTAACCGGTTTCATATAAGTGGTACGAACACCTTGTGCGTGTAAATTGTTTAAAATATCCTGTCCATAAGCATCATCCCCAACTCTGCCGATCATATACACATCTGCGCCAAGCCTTGCACTTGCTACTGCTTGATTGGCTCCTTTTCCGCCTGGGACTGTTTTAAATGATTTGCCTAAGACGGTTTCTCCTGCATTCGGCCGTTTGTCCGATGTGACGACAAGATCCATTGAACAGCTTCCTATAACAACAATTTGACTCATTGTGAATCCACCTTTCTCGTTGTCTCTCGTTCAATAAAAGAGACGGGCATTTGAATAACTGGTTGATGTATCGGTTGTTTCTGAATGGCTTTGATTAATAGCTTTGCTGCTTCTTTTCCCATTTCATAGGCAGGTTGCCTGATGGTTGAAAGGGAAGGGAAGAGTAGTTCGCTTTGCGGGATATCATCGAATCCAATAATTTGCAATTCATCTGGTATTGGTTTCCCAAGCCGGAGAGCTTCATGCATCACAGCAATTGCGACGATGTCATTGCTAGCAATGATGCCATCTGTTTCAGGATATAACTGGAAAAGAGCTGTAGCGATTTTTCTAGCTTCCTGAAAGGAAAAAGAAGCAGTAGACATCAAGTGAAAATCGACACCTTTTTCAGTGAGGACATCCAGTGCACCTTTAAACCTTTGTTGTGCTGTTTGGAGATGAGCAGGTCCTTTTAGCAGTGTGATCTTACGGCTACCGCGCTTAATCAATTCCAGAGCCGCCATTTTTCCGCCTGTTTTGGCATCTGCATAGACAGAAGGAGCATTTGAAGCTGTGCGATCTAAAAACACAACAGGTAAATCATGATCATTGTACAACTCAGACTCGGGCTCATTTGTCACAGCGATGACACCCACTACTTGATTTTGTTTAAAGGTTTGCAAGTAGGCAAGTTCCTTCTCGTGATCTTCATCACTGTTACCAAACAATAAACGAAAGCCATGGGCATGAATTTCATCCTCAACGCCTCTTGCTAGCTGAGGGAAGAAAGGGTTTGTGATATCAGGTAAGATTAAACCGATTAATCGGGATTCTCTTTTAAAAAGGGATCTGGCCACTTCATTGGGAAAGTAGTTCAGCTCTTGCATCGCTTGTGTCACACGGGCTTTTGTATCTGCATGTACATAGCCAGTATTGTTGAGCACGCGTGAAACGGTGGCGACGGACACTTGTGCCGCCTTTGCAACATCTTTAATTGTAGACAATGGAGTGCCTCCCTTCTTAAATGTGTAACCGTTTACATGGATAGATTATCATGAAAGTGAGAAAAAGACAATCTTAAAAAATAAAAAAAGAAAAGAAAGATATCCACTTCCTTTTCTTAATTAATAATCCCTGTTTTTGTAATATTCACTTTGACTTTTGGAATGATTTTCACCTTTTGATAATCCTTTGTCCAGTTCATTTTCATATACTCATCATAGTGTCTTACCCGGTATTTTCTTCCAAGACTTAGGACGTCAGAATTCGTTTCTTGTAAGGTAGCGATGACTTTCTCTGCTTCCTTTGTCAAAATGGCTGATAGCCTCTTATTTAAGGCTTTAATCTTCTTATCTGTATCTAAATTATCCGGAGGGTATTCAAGGACAGACGTATTGAATTCATATTCGAGTGAGAATGTTAAGTCTCGATGATCAGGATTCACAATACGAATGTCTCTCTTTGAATCTGTGACTTGGATGGTGATGTAATTGTTCTCTTTCGATGCCATGTCATTTCTGATTTTCTTCGTGAAATTCGCATAATTGCCCATTTTCCCGTCCATGACAGTGAGAAGAATCGCATCTTGTCCATACAGCTCACCTTTCTTTTTCTCATTATCAAACAGGGCGACCCCTTTCACACTAATTAATTGCTTTGATTTATCAAAGTGGATTAACGGCAGTGTGAAGTCCTCTCCTGTTTGTAGCATTTTGGACCGGATACTTTGAATGTTTTTAGGTGATACTTGTGAGGATCTTGATGCGGTTGTAATTAAATTGTTTAAATAGTCGCTGACAATGAGTTTTTCTTTTAGTAGCTGGTTAATTACGTCTACACAACTTCCGCCTTCAACAACAGCGAGGTTTGCGAGTAAAGGGCTATTGGGATCACGATAAAACATATCTAAGTAAGGAAGAAGACGATCTTGGGCAAACTCATCACCTATCAGCATGACCCGCATTTTCGATATATCAATTTTTTGATCGACAATGCGGCTAAAGTTGCTTCTTGCTTTTCTTAAAGTGGGTGCTTCTGTTGTGAGCACGGTGGTTAGATAGCTGCCTGTGTTTCCTTGCTCCATGCCTTGAGACTGTTGTACTTTTCGATAGGTGATAGAAAATTTCGCATTGTTATCTTCTCCTTGATCAACAGCGGAAGTTAAGACAAGAGAGATGTTTTTTAATAAGTTTTGATCCCAACAGCCTGGCATGAAGGTAAGAGAAATACACATAATCAGCGTCAGCATATACTTATGACGCATGTGATTTCACCTTCCCTTTGCGATGTTTGATAAAGATGATAATGGCCATAAAGATCGGGAGTGTATAAATAAATGAATATTGAGCAATGGTTGTAAAGTCATTAAAGCGCTGAATTCTAAAGTTGTCATTTGAGAGAAAACAGCTAGCGACGTAGATCAAAATGGCGAAAAAATAGACATATGTTTTGTGTTTCTTTTTTTTGATAATGGTGGACATACCATTTGCACAGAAATAAAGGTAGTTGCTTAGCGTTGCAAGAATGACAAGCACCCAGAAACTGAGAAAAATTAAATCTGTCCTCTCAATGACACCAAAAGTAATCGTCTTTAATAGATAAAGGACAGGGTTTGGAATCACATCAAGCTCAATCGGACTAAAAAACATAAAACAAATCAATGTAATAAAAAGGTAGTAAAGCGTCGTGCATATATTTGAAATGGTCATCACTTTATACCGTTGTTTGATCGAACCTTTCATAAATGGAGAGATAATAAGGATCATCTCAAATCCATTCATTGATAGAACAACATCCTTTAAACCGAGCTGAAATTGCGATATATCTGTTTGGAAAAAGGGCATGAGATAGTCGATATTGGTTCCTTTTAACGAATAGAACATTAGCAAAGACAGCAGGAGTAAAAGGGGAGTCAAAATAAAGTTATACCGGACGATAGCTGTAATTTGTTCCTTTGCAATATAGATGATCGACGTTATGAGTAATAGGTTA
Organism: Bacillus sp. NPDC093026; assembly: GCF_044754665.1. Classification (NCBI taxonomy): domain Bacteria; kingdom Bacillati; phylum Bacillota; class Bacilli; order Caryophanales; family Bacillaceae; genus Bacillus; species Bacillus sp. NPDC093026. Next base: position 353,265 of record NZ_JBIVPN010000002.1, read on the forward strand.
ATGACCCAGTTTGGTGTCAGTGGAAGCACCCAAATGCCAATAATTCTTGTGAAAATTGATAAAACGACAATGCAAACTGAGGCGAAATACAATGTATAGAGTACAACTAATATCCGCCCGATCCATTTGCCAAATACATCGACTAACACTTGGAAAAAAGATGTATCAGGATACTTATAAATGATGTAAATGAAAATCGTATTGATGATTTGGATAAAAAAGCATGCTAGGATAATGGCCATCCAACCGTCGTGGCCCATATCTTTCATTAGCAAATTAGGCAGTGCCAAAATGCCGACACCAATTTGAGATTGGATGATAAAAGAGACAGCTTGAAGGGGAGATATTTTATTTTCCATGTTTATTTTTCCACCCTCTCAAATCTTCAGTTTGTCTTTCCTTTTGAGGCTTTAAGTAAATAGGTCGCATTTTGTACATCCACATTGGTAAACGAATGATGGTGTCTTTTAAGTCTTGCCAGTTAAATGGAGCAACTGGTGATAAGTAAGGTACTCCGAGTGATTCTAGGCGGCATAAATTCATGAGCATCATTGATAGTCCGAATGAAATCCCGATAAAACCAAACATTGATGCCATGAACATGAGCGGGAAACGCAGCATCCGAATGGTTGCCGTCATTTCAAAGGATGGGAGAACAAATGAAGCAACGGCTGTTACTGCTACTACAATCACGAGTACATTGGATATGAGTCCTGCTTTTACAACGGCATCACCAATGACCAAACCGCCCACAATTCCAATGGTCTGACCAATTGGTTTTGGCAAACGTACCCCGGCTTCACGTATCAGTTCAATAGTAATCTCCATCAGCATGGCCTCAATCAAGGGAGGGAAAGGAATGCCGATAATCGAATTCTTCATGGTGATGGCTAATTCGTCTGGAACGACTTCATAGTGAAAGCCAATCACGGCTATATAAAAAGATGGCAAAATGATAGCAATCAGACAAGCAAGATAACGTAGAATTCGAATAAATGTCGCCGGAATCCAGCGGCTATTATAATCATCTGGTGATTGAAAGAAGCTAAAGAAAGTAACAGGCAGAATGATGACCATCGGACTGCCATCTATCAGCAGCACAATTCTGCCCTCAAGGATCGCAGACCTGACCTTATCCGGACGTTCTGTATCAATGAGCTGAGGAAAAATAGAAAACGAATCATCTTCAATAGCTTCTACAATGGAACCTGGGCTGATGATAGTGTCAACTTTAATAGAAGAAATCCGCTTGTTTATCTCTTCTACCTTTTCCTTATTCACAATATCGGATATATAAACGATGGCGATCTTTGTCTCCGATTTTGTGCCAATCTTATGATATTGCAGGGCAAGTTTTCGATCATTTAAGTGCGAACGTAACAAATAAATGTTTGTATCTAAACTTTCCACAAAACCGTCATGTGCACCCGTAATAATGCTCTCAGAAGAGGGCTCAGAAATAGAGCGCAGCGGCGGCTGCCCGACGGCAAATAATTTGATCTGTGAGGAGTTTTCATCAAGAAAGGCAATGCTCCCTGCAATAATACTGTCTGTGATGAGCGTCAAATCGCCTGTTTCAAGAGTACTGAGAGACTTTATATAATCTTGTTTGCCGGGAGTGCCCAGCAAATTTCCGATGATGAAATCGTTCAGTTTGCCTTCATCAATTCTGGTTTTAATAAAGAACAACACAGATTTCGTTTCATTCACCATGAACTCCCGATATTCAAAATCTCCACTGTGCTGAAATGTCTTTTTCAAAATTCTAATCTTTTCTTCAAAGTTGCCTGATAGAAAATGCAAGCGTGTTTGCTCATTTGTGTTTGGCATTTTTAGCCTCCTCTCACAGAATTTTTAACCATAGTGTAAGCTGAAGTACTGATTTTATTCGTCATCTGTGACATCTATCGACATATTTCAACTAAAAACATATTAAAAATGTTAAGAAATGATGAACCTTGATAAAAACAAATGAACTTTGTTTCATTGCTTAGGTCATAAGAAGCGGATATCGTTCAGTTGAGATACATCTATTAGATCAGCATTTACCTTTTTATACCAATTTTTCGTGACGCTATTATAAGCAAATCACTTGATTTTTTTGGTGGTGACCTTTGTCATAGGTCAGTGCGTAGCGTTCTGACCAATGAGGATGACTTTCAGACCTGTTCATTTAAAAATCGAAAAAATTCCAAAACACACACTATTCCGTTAAAGCGTTGATATGACTGACTTTATAGACATGAAGAGATTTTAAAACATTGATTTGAAATACATCTTATTAATTGTCGAAAAATTTAGGGAGAAAAGGACAAAAGATTTTTTAAAGATAGATGATAACGCTTTCTCTCATCTAAAGAGAAAAAACAAGCTGGATTTTTTCGGTCTTTTGACCTTTCTATTTGTGATACAGATAGGCAAATCCGCCCTCTGATTAGAGGAATTTGGCATACCATCAAGTGAAAGATTATGTTACATAATACCGATTGTGATTTTATGCTGAACAGATATACTGTTGATTGAATTTACATATCACACTCATAAAAAAAGGAGATGTAGATAATCGATGTGGTTAATCGTTATAGCCTGTGTCATCATGTTAGGGATTGGCTTTATTGAAAAGAAGCGTCATCAGAAAAATATCGATGCCCTGCCGGTGCGCGTCAATATTAATGGTATTCGCGGAAAGTCTACCGTGACAAGATTGACAACCGGTATCTTAATGGAGGCAGGTTATAAAACTGTCGGCAAAACAACGGGAACAGATGCAAGAATGATTTATTGGGATACGCCAGAAGAGAAACCGATTAAAAGGAAACCGCAAGGACCGAATATCGGAGAGCAAAAGGAAGTCATGAGAGAAACAGTTGAAAGAGGAGCAAATGCTATCGTCAGCGAATGTATGGCGGTGAATCCAGATTATCAAATTATCTTTCAAGAAGAACTGCTTCAAGCGAATATTGGCGTGATCGTAAACGTTCTTGAAGATCATATGGATGTGATGGGGCCGACTCTTGATGAAATAGCAGAAGCCTTTACTGCAACAATTCCTTACAATGGACACTTGGTTATTACGGATAGTGAATATACAGATTTCTTTAAAGAGATTGCGAAAAAACGCAACACAGAGGTCATTGTTGCCGATAATTCCAAGATTACTGATGAGTATTTACGGAAATTTGAGTATATGGTTTTCCCAGATAATGCTTCGCTTGCACTTGGGGTCGCACAAGCATTAGGAATTGATGAAGATACGGCATTCAGAGGAATGTTAAATGCGCCGCCTGATCCAGGAGCGATGAGAATTCTCCCATTAATGGATGCAAAAACACCTGGACACTTTGTAAATGGCTTTGCAGCAAATGACGCAGCATCTACATTGAACATTTGGAAGCGTGTGAAGGAAATAGGGTATCCAACAGATGAACCGATTGTCATTATGAACTGCCGTGCGGATCGTGTAGACAGAACGATTCAATTTGCAGAAGATGTACTTCCTTATATTGAAGCAAGTGAGCTTGTCTTAATTGGTGAAACGACCGAACCAATTGTGAAGGCATATGAGGAAGGGAAAATTCCGGCTGACCAATTACACAACCTTGAACATCAATCTACAGAGGAAATTATAAACATGCTTGAGAAAAAGCTTCATAATCGAGTGATTTATGGAGTCGGAAATATTCATGGCGCCGCCGAACCGTTAATTGAAAAAATTCAAGAATACAAAATTAAGCAGCTTGTCAGCTAGGAGGAAATATAGAAAATGTTCGGATCAGATCTTTATATCTCGTTAATTTTAGGAGTTCTACTCAGTTTAATCTTTGCAGAAAAAACAGGAATTGTACCCGCTGGACTGGTTGTACCTGGATATCTCGCGCTTGTATTCAATCAACCAGTGTTTATTTTAATCGTCTTATCTGTCAGCTTGCTTACGTATGTCATTGTACGCTTTGGCTTATCAAAATTTATGATTTTATACGGCCGCAGAAAGTTTGCTGCGATGTTGATTACAGGGATTGCCTTAAAGCTCATATTTGATTTCTTCTATCCAATTGTCCCATTTGAGATAGCAGAGTTTCGCGGAATTGGAATCATCGTACCTGGATTGATTGCGAATACAATTCAAAAGCAAGGTCTTACGATTACCCTTGGAAGTACGTTACTTCTAAGTGGTGCAACATTTGCCATCATGTATGTTTACTATCTATTTTAAGATAAGGTGTGTCCAATGATGAATAAAAAATTGAGCTTTCAGGAAAAGCTGCTGAAAATCACAAAGAATCAAAAGAAAAAGACGAATAAACATGTACTCATTGCATTACCGATCGTTATTGCTTGTACATTCCTATTTTCATTTATCGGGAAAGCACAAATACCAAATGTAGAAAAGAACCCAGAAGATATCCTGACTGCTTCGTTTGTCGGTGACATTATGTTTGGAAGAAATGTAGAGAAAGTAACCGAACGCTATGGAAAACAGCATCTCCTTCGCTATGCCGAACCGTATTTTGATGTATCTGACTATGTAACGGGGAACTTTGAGCACCCAGTTGCGTCAGATCAAGAGACAGCGGCGCAAAAGAATATTCATTTGAAAACAGACGAAGAGTCTGTTCAAGCGTTAAAGGACTTGAATTTCTCTGTTTTAAATATAGCGAACAACCATACAGCAGACTATGGCGAAAAGGGTCTGAATAATACAATTGATACGTTTGAACAAGCCGGCATGGATTTTACTGGAGCAGGGCGTAACCTTCAAGATGCGAAGAAGAACATTTCATACAAAAAGATCAACGGAATTAACATCGCAACACTTGGTTTTACAGATGTGTACGGTAAAGATTTTAAAGCAACAAATCATCAGTCTGGTATTCTGCCAGCAGATCCATCTATCTTTATCCCGATGATTTCACAGGCTGCTGAGAAAGCAGATATCGTGGTCGTTCATGCTCACTGGGGACAGGAGTATAACAATGAAGTAAACGATAGACAAAGAGAATTGGCAAGAGCGATGTCAAAAGCTGGTGCAGATATTATTATTGGTGCACACCCGCACGTACTCGAGCCGGTGGAGGTCTACAATGGAACGACGATTTTCTATAGTTTAGGGAACTTTATTTTTGATCAAGGATGGTCGAGAACACGTGATTCCGCTCTTGTTCAGTATCATCTGAATCAAGACGGAAAAGCCACATTTGAAGTTGTTCCAATGTATATAAAAGAAGCAACGCCTGCTCCATTAAAGGCTGGGTCTCTTGAGTCAAAATTAATTATCCGTCAGCTCACCAACGGCACGAATGTAGATTGGAAAGAAAAAGACGGACATATTTTCTTTGAAGTCAATCATGCTGATAAGGTTCAAAAATTAAAAGAAAACGGAGTGAAGAAAACGAAATGAAATTTCTAAAAGCAAGCTGGCCGTTTGTTGCATTAATTTTAGTATTTGTCTTTATGTCAGCCTTTAAATTTAGTGATAGTCTCTCAGATCATGAGAAACAAAAGATTTCGGTTGAAATGCAAAAGATTGAGCAACAAAAACAGTCAAAAGCGAAAGCGAAAGAAAGTAAATAATGAGTCAAAGCGAAAAGAGTACGCTGAGTCGTGCTCTTTTTTGTCTAAAAAAAGTGTAAAATGAAGAAAGTACGTCAAAACGATTAGAAAAGGAGAGATATGATGAAGAAATGGAAAGGACTGTTGATTGGAGGGTGTGCACTGATAGGGCTTATGATGATGCCTCAATCAGAGGTATCTGCTCAAACACAAACACCCTTGGAACAAGCTGAGACGCTCATTGGAACGCCTTATCAAAAAGGAGGAACAGATCCAAAAACGGGCTTTGATGCATCTGGATTCATTCAATATGTTTATAAAGAATCGGAATCATTTGATTTACCGCGGAAGGTGGTTGACCAGTATCAGATTGGGGAAAAGGTGTCATTGGAAAAAGCAAAACCTGGTGACCTTGTTTATTTTCGAAGTCTTGATGAAACAAAAGATGTTCCAACACATGTAGCCTTGTATGCTGGAAATCATGAGATCATTCACAGCACGCTCACACAAGGTGTCACTAAAATGGATGTCAGTAAAAGCAAGTATTGGATGGATCGTTATTATGCGACCAAAAGGCTGCCTGCTACACAGGGAATATCTGATGATAGTCTTGTCAAAGATGCGATGACGTATCTAGGCGTTCCTTATGTATTTGGTGCAGCGGACCCTAAGGTTGGCTTCGATTGTTCAGGCTTTTTACAGTACTTATTTGAAAAGTCACTAGGCATTTATTTACCAAGAAGCGCTGAACAGCAATGGCTGGTCGGTGAAAAAGTGACATTAGACCAAATCCAACCCGGAGATTTTGTATTTTTTAGCAATACCTATAAAACAGGAATATCTCATATAGGGATGTACATTGGGGGCGACCGCTTTATTCATGCGAGCCGTTCTGAAAGTGTCACCATTTCCTATTTATCTGAATCGTATTGGCAGGAGAAATGGACAGGGGTCAAACGGTTAACCGATTTGAAATTGGCGAAAGAAGACCCAGTCGTGTCAAAAGCTGCGACGTATATTGGTGAGGTCCCATATGTCAAAGGTGGTACGAGTCCGAAGGAAGGCTTTGATACAGCAGGGTTCACACAATATGTTTATCAACAAGTGCTCGGAATTGATTTGCCTCGCTATGCTTCTGGACAAGTGAAGGCAGGCACGCCTGTAAAACGTTCAGACCTTAAGCCCGGAGATCTTGTCTTTTTTAATGGGGCCTCTTTGACGCCGGCGATCTATGCAGGATTAGATCAAGTCATTCATGTGACAAGCTCAAATGGTGTTGTCCTTACCAATATGAAAACAAGCGCCTACTGGAAGGATAAATATGAGACAGCAGTGAGAATAAAATAAAGAAAAAGCCCGATTAACCATCATATCGGACTTCATTCTAGGCGCTGATCATACAAGCGTCTTTTTTTCATGGAATTGATTCTGTAAAAGCTCATCAATAAAATAGGCCACGCCATCTTCATGATTGCCTTTTGTGATATACGTGCTTTTTTCCTTAATGATATCAACTGCATTTCCCATTGCAATCCGGTGACCTGCTTCATCAAACATGGATAAATCATTTGGGCTGTCGCCAATGGCATAAATGTTTGAACGGTCTACGCCATAATGGGCGGCGAGTTCTCTGAGTGCATGTCCTTTCCCAGACTCTTTCGGCAACACCTCGATAATATGTTTTCCAGATGAGGTAAGTGAAAGTTCGGGTATTTCTCCGAGAAGATTTTTTGCCTCTTGCAGTTTATTCATATCGAATGAGAAGCAGAGTAACTTATAGGTCGCTTGATTCGTTTCGAAAATCTGGCAAATATCGTCCACTGGCTTGATGCCAAATTGTTTAAACTGCGTCATGGCCCCTTCCCATAAATCGGTCAAGTCCTCGTTTGGATTTGCACTTTTGATCAAATCGAACTCTGCTTGCAATTTCTCTTTTCCATCGAATGGGGATAGGAGGGCATCATCTGTATAAACTTCAAAATAAATGTGGCGCTCGACTAAAGCCTTTGCTGCGCGTTTTCCAGCTTCTCGGTCGAGTGGCATCCTGCTGAACAGTTTGTATCCCTCTGTATGGACTGTGCCTCCGTTTGCCGCAATAATAGGGATGTCTAAATCTCCAAGAAGTTCTTTGACGTCGAAAGTAGCTCGTCCAGTACAGATGGTGACAATATAGCCAGCTTCCTTTGCTCGAATCAGTGCCTCTCGATTTTTAGCTGAAATTTCACTTTTTGTATTTAAGAGTGTACCGTCTAAATCAATCGCGATCATTTTTTTCATCGGTGTTCCTCCTTCACTCATGCAATAACCTCTCATCAAAGTATGTACGATTTCCTCCATTCTCATGAAGAAGTGAGAGGCATTTAATCCCTCTTTATAAAGGCTAAACAAAAATGTCCCAATGATCAATGCTTACAATAGAAAAAGCGCCTGCATAGGACGCTTCTCTTTTAAGATAATTCAAGCTGCTTCTTCAATTGAGATCTCACTTCATTTAGCTGATTTTGATCTAGTTGGAAATAATAAACGCCGTTTGGCTGATAGTCTGAACCTTTCAACTGAATCGTGTCAACAGATTTTAACGAAGTAAGAAGCGGAAAGAGCCCGACCAGTTCCTTCATTGAAAGATTGGTTGTGACATTATCTCCAAGCGTATCAATAATATTGTCATATGATGGAATAGAGGTTAATGATTTTGATTTGTCAAAAATGGCTTTTAAAACCTCCATTTGACGTTTTCCGCGCATTAAATCACTGTCGGCTTTTCTTGTTCTCACATAAGCGAGAGCTTGATCGCCATCTAGTGTATGTGTTCCCGTTTGAAGTACTACTTTTCCTTTTGTATCCTTTTGAATTTGTTTCACAAGGTATTCATCATGAATGGTGATGGGCACACCATTTAGTTCATTGACAATTTCCTTAAATGCTTTGAAATTACTTTGAATGACAAAGTCAACCGGAATATCAAGTAAGTTTTCGACCGTTTCAACTGTTAGATCTGCACCGCCATATGCGTGCGCATGTGTAATTTTGTCATAGCCATGACCTGGAATATTGACATATGAGTCCCTTGGTATGCTTAATAATTTCACGGTTTTGTTTGTACGGTTAATGGTAGCTAAGACCATTGCATCGCTTCGTGCCTGCTTCACTGTTTCTCCTGACCGACTGTCGATACCAAGCAGCAAGACAGAAAAACTGTCTTTCCCAGGATCGAATGATTCTATGCGTTTGACAGATTGTGAGCCTCGATCTAATGATACTTGCGCTTTTTTGGCGGCATTTGTCACTTTATAGTAGGCATAGCCTGTGACGGAAGCTGTTGTGAGTAACAAAATTCCTAATATAAAAAGAGTGACTTTCACCCATGGTTTTAAGCGCTTTTTCCTTTTGCGTTTGCTTCGTGATTGATCCATATATTTTAAACCCTCGCCTATGAATTTTATAGTAAGACGTCTTTCTGATGGTTACAAACTAAAACAAATATACCTTAACACGGGATATCGTGCGACATTTTTTTCATCTAACGCTTAATTGACGTTCTCTTATCTAAAAAAGTTTCATTGATACGCAAATGAAATATATTTGTCATAAAACACTGAAACGTTTCAAACATCAGAATGTGAGGAAAATTGTTTTTTCATAGAGAAAACATATATAAAGTGGGGCTATGGTCAAGAAAAATCGTAATGGATGACTTTATTTTTTCGGCGAACTTGGCGGCGCTTTAAATGGTTATGATACAGGTGTCATCTCTGGCGCTATCTTATATATGAAAGAAGATTTAGGGTTAAATGCTTTTACAGAAGGGCTTGTGGTGAGCTCAATTTTAATTGGTGATCTTTGCAGTAAGTTGGGGTCCTGTGGTATGGGGTCATGCTGCCAAAGCTGTTTCCCGATGCCGTCATTGGAGTAGCTGCCTTTTTGTTTGTGAAATACTTGGTAAGAGAAACGAAGGGGGAAAGCCTTGAAGAAATTGAAGAAGATTTGAGAAATTGTGCTGTCGTGAAGGACGAAAGTGAAACGGTATAAAAAAGTCAGCTTGTTTTCCTCGTTTTTAAACAAACGTTTAATGAAGAAAAAGACAGACCCTTTATCTTCTGAACCTGCTTGATTTGACATACATATGAAACAGGCGGGTGAAAGGTGGAAATGAGATGAAAGGGAAAACAAGTATTGTCATGTTAACGTACAACGAGCTTCATTTAACAAAAAAATGTATCGACAGTATTAAGCAACATACCCCAAGTGAACAATATGAGCTCATCATTGTAGATAACGCTTCAACAGATGGCACGAAGGAATATATTAGAGAGCTAGAAGACGTCATTGTCATTGAAAATGAAGAGAATCAAGGCTTTGCAAAGGGATGTAATCAAGGGGCAAAAAGAGCGACAGGAGACAGTATTCTCTTTTTAAATAATGATACGATGGTGACAGAGAATTGGCTACCCCCTTTAATTGAAGCGTTATTTGATTCAGACCGGATCGGGATGGTGGGACCTGTATCAAATTATGTGAGTGGTCCCCAGATGGTACAGCCTTCTTATACAGATGTCGATCAACTCCCTTCATTTGCAAAGGAATATACAGCCGCAAGAAAAGGGCAGAGAACGTATGTACACAGGCTGGTTGGTTTTTGTCTACTTGTCAAAAGAGAGCTGATCGAGGACGTTGGGTTGTTTGATGAGCGATTTGTATATGGGTCATTTGAAGATGACGATCTTTGTTTGCGATCATTGCTGAAGGGGTATCAACTTCAAATTGTGCATGATTCATTTGTTCATCATCACGGGCATGCCACTTTCCATGCGAACCAAGATACGAATATTTCCACACTATTTGCTGAGAATCGGCATCGTTTTTTAGAGAAATGGGGGCTTGATTTAAATCTGATAACACCTCATCCTTACTTTGCGTCAATGCTTCCTAAAGATGCCAAAAATGTGCTGGATGTTGGATGCGGGGCAGGGGCAACGGGTCTTGAGCTACTCAATAGACAGCCTGTTGATATGTACGGGGTAGAAGTCGATTCACTGAAAGCGAAGATAGCCAATGCATATTACCGTGAAGTCACACAAGCGGCAGCTGATGAGTACCCATGGTCAGAGAAGGAAAACTTTTTTGATGCCATCTTGTTTTCTGATGTATTAGAGCATATTTCAGATCCGTGGCAAACGATCTCTCAAGCATACGCTTCGCTGAAGCCGGGCGGTGTGATCATTTGCTGCTTACCTAATATGTTGCATGCAGAAGTACTTCTTCCATTAATGACAGGGGATTTTACTTATCAAGATGTCGGAATTTTAGATCGAACGCATCTCAGGTTTTTCACACCGAAAACGATGCGTGCGCTTTTTCCAGAGGCTTTGTTTGATATCATCATTGAAAAACGAATCAATGTCCATATTGATCAAAACGTACAGTTATTCTTTGATGAAGTGGCGAGATTAGGAGAATCACTCGGATTTGCGACAAAGGCATTATCTGATCAGGTCAATCTATACCAGCTCCTGTTCGTGGCGCGTAAAAAAGGCGGTTCTCCCTCGGAGTAACCGCCTTTTTGCTACTACCATTTAAAGCTTTTCGTTGCACCTTCTGCTCCGAAGTTCAAAATGTCTACACTGACATCATACTCAATAGTCGCGTCTTGAAACAGTTCGTCCCATTCATCACGATGTTTCTCCCAAAAGTCAGGATATTTCATACGCACTTGGCGGTTTAAAAAGATCGGGTCAACCCCAACTTCTTTTTGCAAGTGGCTAACCGCTTTTTTGATGCGATGTTCAATTTGGTTTTCAAAAATATGTTGAAATCGCTTGATGTAATGTTTATCAAATGAGTTTTCGGGGGGATACTGATCTTCAGAAAGCATCCCGCTTGATTGTACACTGATTTTAAACGAAATGTTCCCATTTTTTAAGTAGGGTTCGACCTTTGATTTTGCATTCTTTATTTCATAGGTAATCGGATACCCCTTGTAGGTTGCTGGCACAACACCACCTGAAATACGATCTGTAACCCAGTTTAAAGATTGCACATCATTTGCTGAGATAAATCCTATCAGCTTTCGCGTTTTCCCATGAATAATTCCTGCTCCATCATAGACAAGCTCGTTGTTGATCACATCGACACTTTGAACAAGAAAGCTAATACTCATTTGAAAGTAATCAGACGCCCTGCCAATGCGAAGCGGGAGCAAAATTTTCCCGTTAAAGTTCCGATTTTTTGATGTTTCAAAGATATGCTCGACAGGTACTTTTTGCTGCGATTTTAATTTTTGATTGATGACCTTCGATGCATCATCTCGAGATACAAGGAGATAGCTGCTTCTTCGCACCTCATTATCTCGTATAAAGTGATTGAGAGTGCCTTGGATATCATGATGCTCTGCTTGACTTCTGCCGAATAAGAAAATCTTGAGATGATCACTGTATATAGGCGGTTCCTTCAATGAGACATTACTGACAGCCTCTAGCACATTCTTTCCTTTTGATACTACATTTACATAACCAGGTGAGTCTGCTTCTTGTGTACTGCCCATTTTCGGAACAAGATTTTGATAAGTGAGCTTTACACCTTGATCTTCTGTTTCGTCGATTCCGACTCCGCGTACAAATGACACTTTTTCAATATCCTTTATATCCCAGCATCCTGCTGATAGGAGAAAAAGAAAGCAGGACAGGGAGAATAATAGTAGACGCCATAGTCTCATGCAGAACGACCTCCCCATTTTTTGCGAATTATCAGCAGTAGGGCTGTTATAAAAGGAATGGCTAAAAAAGCGAACAGAGAATAACCGAGTAGAGTTGAATAGTAAAAGACCTCATTAAGATTTTTCGGAAAAAGGGATAATGCAGATGTGATCAAAAACAGCACCCACAGCAGTCTCGTTAAATTCCTCGTCTTAAAGACAGTGTTACAGCCTTTAATGGCAAATTGGAAAAAGCCGAGCATACAAATGAACTGCTGGCATGTCCAGATCGTAAGTAAGAAGATATCAAATCGCTCAATGAATACCCCTTCAAGTTCTAAAGCTTGTATGAGTGAAACCGTCGGCCACGTGAGTGACTTCGTTTCGCCGACTGTCATCGAGCCAATTACGACAAAGAGGGTAAGGGAGTAAATAAGCGAGGTAATCCCGACACCTATCGCTGCTGCCCATTTCGCTTTTGACCATTTGTCTTTGTAGATAAGCGGCACAATAAACAGGATGACTTCAAAGCCTGTAAATTGAATGAATGTTTGTGAAAAGAGTTTACTAAAATCTTTTAAGCCGTGCGCCATCACAGGACGTAAATAATCAAAATCAAACACTTTGAGGCTAAAGAGCATTAAAGCAATGTAAATAACCATCGTGATAGGATAAAAATACGTCACTATTTTTATCACTGGAAAGATGCCGCTTCTTAAATGGTAGATAGCCACGAGTAAGAAAATCATGATAATTACTGTCATCGGAGTGGATTGAAGCAGGAAAAACTGAACCACTTCGCCAAGTACACGTGCTTCAAAACCGACAATGGCCAATAAATAAGCGATCATCATCAAATTAAAGATTGTGCCAACGATGGCGCCAGCGCCTTTTATATTGGAATCAAAGATGGTATCAGGTGCATTCTTTTCTGCAATCCATCCTAGTAAAAAGGCAATAAAAGCAAAGAGAGCTCCCTGTAATAATACAATGATCCAGCCATCAGGGTAACCTGAACTGGCAGAACTGCGTGGAATGGTTAAAATTCCAGCGCCTATCATTGTAGAACTGCATAAAATGGTGACTTGTAACAATGATAGCTTCTCAGCTCTGTACATCGCTTACTCCCCTTGTCTTTTGATATTTTTTGTTTTAGCTGTTTTCGGTCTTGATTTAAATAGACCAACAGGCAAACGAACGTAAGTATCCTTTAAATCTGAAAATGGTGAAGACAGAACAGGTGTAAAATAGTCAAAACCAAATGTCTTTACTTGCATAAGATGGCAAAGCACAAATAAATAACACATGATTAATCCGTATAAACCGAACATCGCTGAGCTAAAAATGGCCATAAAACGAAGGATTCGCAAAGGAAAACTAAAGTCATACGATGGTGCTGTGAAATCGGCTAATGCTGTCAACGAGACGATAATGACCATTAAGGCACTAACGATATTTGCTTGAACAGCGGCCTGACCAATGATGACTCCGCCGATCAGTCCAATGGTTTGCCCAATGGCTCTAGGAAGACGAAGTCCTGCTTCTCGCAAAAGTTCAATGGTAAAGGACATGAGAATGGCTTCTACCACAGGGGGGAACGGTACATTTTGCCGGCTTCCTGCAATGGTGAGCGCCATTCGTGTCGGTAATAAGCCTGGATGATAGGAGACAAGGGCGATGTAAAGACCGGGTAAAAAAACAGTCAAAAGTACACCTATATATCTGAGTAAACGCAATAAAGTCGCACTCGTCCATCTTTGATAATAGTCCTCAGGTGATTGCATCAACGCGGCAAACGTCATAGGAAGAATGAGAGCAAAAGGAGTACCATCTAGCAGAATAGACACTTTCCCTTCAAGAACAGATGCAATTACCCGATCAGGACGTTCTGTGTTTTGAATCTGGGGGAAAATAGACAGGTGACTATCCTCAATCAACTGTTCGATGTAGCCTGTTTCGGGAATATCATCCAATTTAATATCTTTCAATCGAGAAACAACATCTTCAACAAGCGTTGGATCAACAATATCCCGAACGTACACGAGTGCGGCAGATTTTTTATTACGCGTGCCCACACAGATCTTTTGAATTACAAGGTTTGGATCGTTTGCCCGTTCGCGGATTAAAGCTGTGTTTTTTTCAAGGTTCTCAATAAACCCAATGCGTGGTCCTCTGACAAGCACTTCAGATTGCGGTTCTTCTACTTCTCTGAATTGAAAAAGGTTTGTTTGGAGGGCAAGTGCTTGAGCGGCACCATCTACAAATAAAATGGCCCTGCCACTATATAACTGCTCGATCGCAAGGTTCATATCTTCCAGCACATTATTTTGAATGCCAAAGAACTGCTTAGACAGGTAAGAGAATGTGGTGTGATCGACTTCGGTTACATCTAGCTCTTTTTGCATTGGAGTAATGATTTGCTTTGACAGCATTTCAAATTCCGTGAGTCCTTGTATGTACACGAGACATGCGGAGATAGCAGAAGGACCAAATGAAAAAGAATGGAACACGACATCATCGCTTTTCCCGACAAAGCTTTTGATGCGCTTGATGACGGTCTGTAAATCTTGCTCAATACGACTTTTCATAATGCCTCACCCTCATGTCTTGTTTTTTATAGAGTGACACCTAAGGAGGATAATTATACAAACAGAAAAAAGAGAATCCCTTTGCAGGAATTCTCTAAATGTATATTATCTCGCAAGCCATCCGCCATCAACTGCTAAAATATGTCCATTCATATAATCGGAAGCAGGTGAGCTGAGGAAAATAGCTGCACCAGCCAAATCGTCTGGTTTTCCCCAGCGCCCAGCAGGAATTCGTTTGAGGATCTCTTCATTACGATTCACATCCTCGCGAATCGCTTGTGTGTTATTGGTCGCTATATAACCAGGTGCAATGGCGTTGACCTGAATATGCTGATGCGCCCATTCATTGGCAAAAGCCTTTGTCAGACCAGCCACTGCATGTTTGCTCGCTGTATAGGCAGGAACGAAGACGCCGCCTTGAAAAGATAGGAGGGAGGCAATATTGACGATTTTTCCTCGCCCTTTTTCAAGCATTTGCTGTCCAACCTTTTGTGTAAGGAAAAAGAGACTATTCATATTCACGTTCATGACATCATACCAATTCTCTTCAGAATAGTGAGCGGCTTTTTCCCTTCTAATTGTTCCTGCATTATTGACTAAAATATCAATAGCGTGCGCTTCTAAAATGGCATCAACATCCCGCTGTGCGGACTTAGGATCGGCAAAATCAACTTCATACGCATAAAACGATCTGCCTGTCTGTTCTACGAGCGTTTTTGTGTCATCAAGCGGTGTGTGGTGGTACGTGCCGACGATGTCTGCTCCAGAACGTGCGAGTGCCACTGCAATGCCTTGACCGATGCCTGTTCCAGGACCTGTCACAAGTGCTGTTTTGCCTTCAAGTGAAAAGAGGGTCGCTATATATGATGTTGTGGTCATTGCGTTACCTCAACTGGTCCATCGGGACAAAATCCATATCTTTAAACGTATAGTTTTCGCCCGCCATTGCCCAAATAAATGAATAATTGGCTGTGCCTGAACCAGAATGAATGGACCATGCAGGGGAGATGACCGCTTCCTCATTTGCAACGACGAGGTGTCTCGTTTCAGATGGTTCCCCCATAAAATGAAAGACTCGTGCATCCGCTTCTACATCAAGATATAAATAAACTTCCATACGTCTGTCATGAATATGGGCAGGCATGGTGTTCCAAGTATTATTGGGCTCGAGCTGGGTAATCCCCATCATCAACTGACAGCTTTGGATACCATCTGCATGAATTACTTGATATAGATTTCGCACATTTGAAGACGCCGCTTCTCCTAAGTGATTTGGCGTTAGTTCAGCAATTGCTGCCTTTTGGGTAGGGTATGCCTTATGAGCTGTTGCAGAAACAAGATAAAACTTTGCCTGCTTGCCTGATGAACTAGCAAACTGTACATCTTTGTGTCCAAGTCCAATATATAAAAAATCTTTATGCTCTAGCACATAGGACTCTCCATCAACAGTGACTGTTCCTTGCTCACCCACATTCACAATTCCAATCTCGCGTCTTTCAAGAAAATAGTCTGTACGCAAAAAGTCTCCAGCATCCAACTTGATGGGAACCGCTTTGGGCATAGCACCACCAATAACCACACGATCCTCATGTGAATAATATAGCTTTAAATCACCACTAACGAACAGCGAAGGAATATGAAAGTGACTGCGAAGTTCCTCGGTAGTAAAGCGTTTGACTTGCTCGGGATGTACAGCATAACGATTTTCCATTGATAGAGCCTCCCTTTCATTGAAACGAAAAATGACATTTTATTTGGTATCGGTTTCAAGGAAAATTCTAGAGGAAAAAGAGGGTGGCGTCAACCGTTAATTTGAAATCGCTTTCTTCAATGAAAAGGATGATCTTTTTTCACAGTATCAGTTAAAAAAATCTTCTGATATCAGCAAATATGTGGTATGCTCTTGTTAAGTTTATTTGAAATCGGTTTCGAATTAAAACAGATGATAGACCGTAGGAGTTTTTGAATGAAAGAGAAAAAGCAAACGAAAGTAACGATTAATGAAGTCGCTGCTCATGCAGGTGTCTCAAAATCGACTGTTTCCAGGTATATCAATGGCAGAACAAATGAAATTTCTTCTGAAAAAGTAAAAAAGATTAAGAAAGCCATAGATGAGCTCCAGTATCGCCCGAGTCAGCTTGCTCAAGGACTGAAAGTGAGAAAAAGCAAGGTCATTGGCTTTATTGTTGCAGACATTACCAACCCATTTTCGGTAGCAACGCTTCGTGGTGTCGAAGAGATCTGTGATCAATACGGGTACAGCATCATGGTCTGTAACACAGATAATCGTCCAGAAAAGGAACGGGAAATGCTCTTAAAGCTGAATGCGCACTATATTGAAGGGCTCATCATTAATACAACAGGTCAAAACAATGATATCCTGCAAGATTTTAAGAAAAGCGGCGTACCGATTGTACTCGTTGACCGTAAACTACCTGAAATAAAGGTTGACACAGTCACAACAAATAACCGTGACATTACAAGCCGCCTCCTTCATCAAATGTATGAGAAGGGTTATGAACAAATCGCTTTCTTCACTGAACCGGTGGATGGTATCAGTCCTCGTGAAGAAAGAAAAGAAGCATATGAAAAGGTAGCATCTAGTAAAAATGATAACAAGCAACCGATTATTGCAGAAATCAATCTGAAACAAAAGGCACAAATACGAGAAGAAATTCGTCGTTTTTTACAATCAGGCAATCAAAAAAAAGCGATTCTAGCAGGCAATGGATTACTGATGCTTAAGCTGATTAGTGAGCTGGTTGAGCTTGGCATCAAGATTCCAGAAGAGATCGGCATTGCTGGTTTTGATGATACAGAATGGTATAAACTGATTGGACCAGGGATTACGACCGTTGCCCAGCCATCACATGAAATGGGGAAAGTAGCCATGCAAAAAATCATGACGCGGCTTGAAGGGGATGAAAGTGCTCCACAAACCATTCAACTGGATGGAGAAATTATAGAGAGAAAATCTTTATAATCAATCGAGATATAAAGAGAATGAGTATACATCTGTGCATACTCTTTCTTTTTGAAGCGATTTGAAACCGGTACCAAGAAAGGGGAGAAATGATGAAAGCGTTAGATGCGGTCACATTTGGGGAATCAATGGCGATGTTTTACGCAAAAGAAGTTGGAGAGCTTCACAGGGTGAACACGTTTCAAAAAGCACTTGCAGGTGCAGAAAGTAATGTAGCTGTCGGCTTGGCAAGATTAGGGTTTAATGTTGGCTGGATGAGCAAAGTTGGGGCAGACTCACTCGGCACATTTATTTTAGAGGAGCTTCAAAAAGAAGGAGTCGACACAGAGGCAGTGCTCCGGTCAAATGATGGATCCAAAACAGGCATATTGCTAAAATCGAAAGTGATAGATGGAGATCCTGATATTACTTACTATCGCAAGGGTTCTGCCGCAAGCACGTTGAACCCAAATGATTTTCCTTTAGACTATTTTCAAAAGGCGGGACACCTTCATATGACAGGAATTCCTCCTGCCTTATCCAGTGAAATGAGAGCGTTTTCTTTTCGTGCACTTCAAGCGATGAAGGAAGCAGGCAAAACCATTTCATTTGACCCAAACCTTAGACTTCAGCTATGGGAAGAGGAAGAAGACATGATTCATACGGTGAATCAACTTGCCTCTCAAGTGGACTGGTTTTTTCCAGGTCTTGCAGAAGGACAAAAGCTCACCGGTTTGCAGGAGCCGGAAGCGATTGCGGATGCTTATTTACAAAAAGGCGTAAAGTTTGTGGTCATTAAGCTCGGCGCAGCAGGTGCATTTTTTAAAAGTGCAGCTCATCAAGGCATCGTTGAAGGCTTTGAAGTTGATCATGTCGTTGATACTGTCGGTGCAGGTGATGGATTTGCTGTTGGGATCATGAGTGCGTTGCTTGACGGCTTATCATATGAAGAGTCAGTTACAAGGGGCAATGCGATTGGGGCGCTGGCGGTGATGTCTCCTGGAGATATGGATGGACTGCCAACCCGTGAGGAACTTCAAGCATTTTTACAGCAGGCCAAACGGCATAACAGACGAGAGCATGTAAAGGGGGATGATGTACATGGGGAAAGCAGCCAGTTTAATCGTTAAAGAGCAATTGGCAGCCTGTAAACTCATTGCAGTGGTCAGAGCGGATAGTGAAGCGTCAGGCATTGATATGATTCAACGCTTAAAGAACAAGGGGATTCGTGCCATAGAAGTGACGTATACCACACCAAATGCTGAACAAATCATTGCATCCTTTAGGCAGGAGCAGGAACTGATTGTGGGAGCGGGGACAGTTACGACAATTGAACAAGCACAATCAGCGATTCAGGCAGGTTCTCAATTTATGGTGAGCCCTGGATATCTTCCTGTGATCGGTGAGCATGTATCATTTCACGATACATTGTATGTTCCAGGGGTGCTGACACCAAGTGAAATCATGCAGGCAAAAGCAGATGGGTACCGTCTGTTAAAACTCTTTCCGAGCGGTTCGTTCGGTTTGTCTTATATGAAAAACTTGCGTGGTCCGTTTCCGGAGGTTGAATTCATTCCAACAGGCGGCATTCACCCAGTAGATGTACCTAAATGGCTAGAAGCAGGCGCGATAGCAGTAGGTGTTGGCAGCCAGCTCGAAAGCAGTACAGAAGAAGAGTTAAAAGCTGTTCTTTCTTCATCTTGATGAAATGTAGCATCCTCTCAAAAATCATGGTGGGCTCGTGAAAGGAGCTAATCATGCATGTACATGTTTACACAAACAGCCGGTTGGATGATGCCGGTTGTTTCTTCATTAATCTCACATAATAGAAGGAGTCAATCGGATATTTATGACAAAGGAATGTTAGAGGTTGAGGGAGTTTGCTTTAAGCAGCTCTTTTTTTATGTAAGAATGGAACGAGTTTTATTTGCTGTGATGACAATCGCTGATCAACAATCGGTCGTGGTCGCTTTGCAAATCTAACAGGCTATCAAATCAATCAGCGTGTAGACAAACCCTCGCATTCGTTGTCAGACCCTACGTGCTGATGCTCACAAATGTTCAATTTTCTCCAGTACTCGGGTCTTCCCTAGACTTCAAGGACTAAAAAGAGGACAAAGAGCTAAAATAAAAATCTGAAATGGCAGGTGCTATTTTGCGAGGACTGCTGACACTTTTGTTTATTCTTCTCGGAAAGTGATCGTTCTCATATGGTGCACTCAAAGGATTGACTTCTCTTTAGATAGCGTCATAATAAAAGTTGAGATTTGCTCGTTTAGATCATGTACCGCAAGGATTAGCAAAGGGGGGAGTCAGCCTAAATGAAGCAGTCACCAATATTTTTACTGCCTGAATTGAAGGAGAGAATATGGGGGGGTACAGCCTTAAGAGATCAATTTGGTTATGATATTCCTTCTGATCAAACGGGAGAATGCTGGGCAATTTCTGCTCATCCAAACGGGCCAAGTGTTGTGAAAGATGGTCCATATAAAGGGAAAACATTGATCGAACTATGGGACAATCATAGGGAATTGTTCGGGGGAATAGAGGGCGATCGCTTCCCGCTTTTAACCAAAATTTTAGATGCAAACCAAGACGTATCTGTTCAAGTTCATCCAGATGATGATTATGCTGAAAGATATGAAAATGGAGAGCTTGGGAAAACAGAGTGCTGGTATATCATTGACTGCAAAGAAGGTGCAGAAATAATTTATGGGCACAATGCAAGAACAAGAACTGAGCTTGTGACTATGATGAATAGTGGAGATTGGGAAGGTCTTTTGCGACGAGTGAAGATCAAACCTGGCGACTTTTATTATGTGCCAAGTGGTACCATTCATGCGTTGTGTGAGGGAACGCTTGTCCTTGAAACTCAGCAGAGCTCTGATACAACTTATCGAGTGTATGATTATGAACGGAAGGATCAAGACGGCAATGAGCGTGAACTGCATTTCACGCAAGCGATTGATGTCACAACGGTTCCTCATGTAGATGTTGATGCAGACGAATCAATTGAAACACTTCAAGGGATTACCATTAAAACCTTTGTTGAAGCTGAATATTTCTCCGTGTATAAATGGGAAATTGATCAAAAAGTAGAGATTTCTCAAGACCATCCTTTTTTGCTGTGCAGTGTGATAAAAGGGGAAGGCTCTTTAGCGCATGAGGGGATCACATATCCTCTGCAAAAAGGAGCTCATTTTATTCTGCCAGCAGAAGTCGGCAGTTTTTCGATGGAAGGAACTTGTGAATTAATTGTGTCACATATATAAAGAAAGTAGAGGGCTTCAAATAGAGAGGCACTCCTTTTTCAATTGAATCAATGAGTTGAAAGTGCACTTGTTTTTGTCGATAAATAGATTAGTAGACTATTATGCAAAGTGAGAGAGGGACAAGGAACGTGAAAAAAAACATCAAGATTATGTTACTCGCAGCCGCCGCCTTTGGTATGACACTACACACGGGTAAAGAAGTGCAAGCAGCCGCCTATGTCGATCAATCGATTTACACCATCAACACCTCAAAGGTATTTACAACAGAAGCAGAAGTGAAAAAAGCAGTTGAAACATTGAAAAAGGACAAAAATTGGACAGCCACTTATCAAACCTCCGGAAATATATCGACCTATCAGCTTACTGCCTCTGGATATGACTCGCAAGCTGCAGCAAGCGCAAGTGCAGCAGCACTAAAAAAAGAGGTGGGAATAAGCGGAACCGTTTCTCCAGTTGGTGACCGTCTTCCTTTGCAAAAGGTTGTTTCTAATCTCATCAATGATGAAAATCAGGCAAAAAAGCTCTCTTTAGAGCTAACAAAAACATCAGGATTAAATAGCTCCTATGAAGTAGTCAATCAAAGCCGACCTTTCTATCAGGTGATATCAGGAACTATTGATTCTGAAACGAAGGTCAAGGATATTCAAACTGAATTACAAAAGCAAGCCGGTGTTACTAGTACATACCAATCGGAAAGTAAAGCTGACACCATTTATCAACTTGTATCAGGTAACATTGTCGGACAGGGTAAAGCCAATATGATATTACAGGGCTTACAAAAAGAGTCCGGTTTAAAAGCAGTACTTCAAACGGTGGCGACAGGTAAACCATATTATATCGTCACAACCGCTGCACTAGCCAATCAGTCTAAAGCACAAACACTTCTTGCCCAGTTGCAAAA
Source organism: Bacillus sp. NPDC093026 (assembly GCF_044754665.1). Classification (NCBI taxonomy): domain Bacteria; kingdom Bacillati; phylum Bacillota; class Bacilli; order Caryophanales; family Bacillaceae; genus Bacillus; species Bacillus sp. NPDC093026. The sequence continues at coordinate 375,229 of NZ_JBIVPN010000002.1, forward strand.
AGAAGCGAACATCAGCGGGAAGATTCAAAAGGCTGGGGCCGGTAAAAGTGTATATAGCATGGAATCGGGCTATTTTAAAGACAACAAAGAAGCAGCATCAGCTGCGGCTCAAATCAAGAAACAAACTGGCGCATCAGGTATTGTCCAGCGAGTGGGTAAGACCAAACATTATATCGTGAAGCTCAATCAATTAGACGATACGTCTTACTCAAAAACCGTGACCTTTTTTAAGAAAAAGAAATGGCATTATACATCCAAAAAAATCTCTTCAACACAGGCCTATCAAGTAGTGACTGGGGCTCTTCTAGGGGATGACCAAACGAAAAAAGCCACTGCTTTCTTTCAAAAGAAGAAAGTAGTCGCCACAACGAAAAAAACCGGTCAGTCATCTGATAGTACGTATCAACTTGTTGTGCATCAAGAAACAGATCAAATGAAAATAAATAAAGGTGTCGCATACTTAAAGGCGCAAAAGATCACAAGTTCAATCACGACAAGTAAGGGTCAATCGGCTAGTCGAGCATATCGCCTCATCACATCGTCTGTATATGATCAACGTAAAGTAAAGCAGGCCCAAGAGATCATGAAGAAAAATGGTGTAGCCAGCAGCACAAAAGCGATGACGGAAGCGGTGAAGCAATATCGTTTAACAACGGAGCCGACCGTCAATCAAACGAAAATAAATCAGGCGCTTACCTATTTGACGAAACAAAAAATGTCGGCTACTGTTCAAAAAACGGGTGCAACCGATTATGGACAATATCAAATCAAAACAGGTGTCATTTCGACCGCCGTATTACGGGATCAAGGTATGGCATTTTTCAAAAAACGGAATGAATCTGCCGTCTATACAACAACAACGAAACCGGCATACAAAATCATCATCACACAGCCATTCACAGGATGGCCAGATACAAATGCGGCCATTGCATTCGTAAAAAGCCAATATGGCTGGACAGCCACAGCAACAAAAATCAAAAACGGTCCAATGGTCATGCAAACGAATTATAATCTGACTGTAAATGAAATGGTGAATAAACAAATGAAAGTGTCACCGCAAACGGATGGCGCGGCATATGTATATGCTACATATGTCGATCAAGCGACGTCGACAGTGAACACAGACGGATTAAACGTACGTTCAACACCTGATGCAAGTTCTGCAAACAATATTGTGGCACAATTAAATAAAGGTACAAAAGTGAATCAAATCGGGAAAGAAGGAAACTGGATCAAGATCAACCTTGGCTGGAGAAATGCAAGCTCAACAGAAGTACTACAGTATGTAGACCCAGCGAATATCAAAGAAGGCACCGAATCGTATTTTCAGTTCCTGAAACTCTCGCAAGCTGCGAATCTCAATCCGGATGAAGTCAATACAAAAATCTTAGCGGGTAAAGGAATTCTTGCAGGAAAAGGACAAGCCTTTATCACAGCAGCTAAGACTTATAACGTAAACGAGGTTTATCTCATTTCTCATGCTTTACTCGAAACTGGTAACGGAAGCTCTATTTTAGCGAATGGTACAATGTTTAATGGAAAGAAAGTATATAACATGTATGGAATTGGTGCGTACGATAGCAATCCGAACTATTTTGGTGCTAAATATGCGTATGAACAGCAGTGGTTCACGCCAGAGGCCGCCATTATTGGTGGAGCAAAATTCATAGGGGACAGCTATATCAATAACGCCACATACAAACAAGATACCCTTTATAAAATGCGCTGGTCAGCTACTGCCTCTCATCAATATGCAACCGATATTGGGTGGGCTTATAAGCAAGTTGCCCGTATGTACAGTTTGTATCATTTACTTGATAACTATACACTGTATTATGATATTCCTGTCTATAACAAGTAAAAAAACGTCCGAGCTTCTTAATGAGAAGCCGGACGTTTTTTGCGTAAAAGCTGCTGGTCAATAAATGATAGCAGCCGCTCGCTTGATTGTCCTTTTGAATATTGATTCCATTCTTCAGCAAAGGCCTTTAGTTTGTCTCTATTTGCTGCCTCTTTCAAACCTAAAAGTTCCTTCAACAGCATGTCTTGAGTCAGACAAGCCTTTCCAGGAATGATGCATTCATAATGATTGACTAATCCGCGTTTTTCTCGATACGTGTCCAGATCATATGTGAAGAACAGTACGGGTTTTTGAAGCAGTGCATATTCAAACACAATCGACGAGTAATCCGTAATGAGTACATCACAGGCATAGAGCAGAGGATAGAGCGGCTTATCCGATACATCAAATATCCACTCCGAATCTGTCTCTGCCTGCGCTAGATGTTTGACTGCAGGGTGCAGTTTCACAAGCAGAATATAGTCACCGTTAAGCTGCGTCTGTAATTGTTCTTTTGAAAACGGTAGGACAAGACGATCCATCGCGAAGTCCCGATAGGTAGGTGCATATAGTAGCACTTTTTTACCTTGCGGGAGGTTGTCTGTATAAAAGGAAGATGGACGATCGTCATTATAATACACATCAGTGAGCGGCACGCCTGTTGGTAAAAAACGATCATCATTCTTCACGCCAAATGATTTTTTGAAAATCTCACGCATTTGATCAGAACCAGTGACGATATAATCGAATGATGCATACACTCGCTTAAATCGTTCAATATCACGTGGACTTCGGTGGAGGTTTGAAGCGTCTTCAAGGCCAAACTTTTTCAAAGCGCCATTTGCATGCCATACTTGAATACAAGTAGTGGAAGGGCGGTTTCTTAACACACTCGTCATGAGAAAGTAATTGTCCGTCACAACGACCCTACTTTTGAACAAAGTATAGATGCATTTGATGAGATGGAAGGGATTTTTTTCATTAAAATAGCGAAATGACATATGAAGCTCGCCCTTTTCTATAGTGGAAGCATGTTTCGTATAGAGGACAGTCAGCTTCATAGGCATTGTCGCTTGTTTTTGATATGCATGAATTAGAGCAGCTGCATTCTCGTGAAAAGAAACAAGCAGTGTCACCTGGTTTTCACGTGGTTTTACGCCGCTCATCAACGAGCCAAGTAAAGATACGAATGCAGCATAACATGAGGTCATCATCGAGCGTATATTCATCATTAATCAGTCTCTCACAGTTGCTTCGTCTGATCCTTTACTTGCTCAGGATAGTAGTGCTTTTTCCCTTTGTGTTCTTTCATGACCGCAAATGCGTACTTTGGAATATTCAGCATACGTTTCCATCTCCACGGATTAACAACAAGTCTATATAGCCATTCAGTATTTGTTTTAATCATCCAGCGTGGTGCACGCTTTACTGTTCCGCTGAACACATCAAAGCTTCCGCCTAAACCTATACAAACAGCTTGCGGGAATAAATGGCGGAATTCATAAATAAAGTTTTCTTGGTTCGGATACCCTAAAGCAACGAACACCATATCTGCTTTTGATCGTGCAATTTGTTTTGCTACGAAACGCTTATCAGCCTGATAGCCATCACTGCTGCCCGCAATGACCACATTTGGATATTCCGCATTAATCCGTTGTTTGACAGCCTCAAGCACTTCTTTCTTCGCACCGTATAAAAAGATTCTTTTAGACTGCTTGTTTGCAAGATCAAGCATAGATATAAACACATCAAAACCGGCAATTCGTGATTTGAGCGGACTTTGGGTGATACGTGACATCAAGACAACGCCCACCCCATCTGGTAATACATAATCTGCAGAAGAGACCACTTGATGATACGCATGATCCTTCATGACTGCATAACCAATCTCAGGATTTACTGTCGCAATCATGGCCCCTCTTCGTTGAGATATATGATGCTGATTGATATAGTGAATAAATTCATCTAAGTCGCCGTTCACATAAGAAAGGTTGGATACAACTTCTGTTTGCATTGTGTAGACCTCCTTTTTTGCTCATTTTATATATAACGTTCATTGTAAATTCATTCTTAGGCTACTATTCATTTTATCACAGTTGCTCCATGAAATATTAACAATAACTTTACAAACCTTTAAATTTAGTGACAATTTATTAAATTGATATGTTTAGAACACGATGAAACACTGATATTTCGGACTTTTACTACACCATCCAGCCAATTGGAAATCGTTTGTCTTTACATCTGCTTAACGTTTCATGGGCATTGTGATATAATGAGGTTCCGAAGAGCGAGAAAACATGATTGATAATAATAGGTTGACGGATAAACATGACTGCTTGAAAAAAGCAGACGAATAAGGAATGGAGAAAGGAGTTAATGTTTGCAATGAAGAAAGTTATTACTTATGGGACATTTGATTTATTACACTGGGGGCACATCAAGTTGCTCGAGCGTGCAAAGCAACTTGGAGATTACTTAGTTGTGGCCATCTCTACAGATGAGTTTAATTTACAAAAATCAAAAAAGGCTTATCACAGCTACGAGCATAGAAAGCTAATTTTAGAAACGATTCGTTACGTAGACGAAGTCATACCTGAAAATAGCTGGGATCAAAAAATCCGAGATGTACAAGAACATGACATTGATGTGTTTGTTATGGGAGACGACTGGGAAGGTAAATTCGATTTCTTAAAAGAATATTGTGAAGTCGTTTACCTGAAGAGAACGGAAGGAATCTCCACCACACAAATTAAGGAAGAAATTGCTGGACTTTAATAGATTGAAAAAAGTGCTTCTTATCTTTTGGTGAGAAGTGCTTTTTCATGTAAAATACAATAAGCAAGTCATCATTTTTTTAAGGAGAGTTTCCTTTGTTTCAAAATTGGATGAAGAAAAAAGTTGAACACGCATTCGATCAATCTGAAAAACAAGATGAAACGATGACATCAACAGAACTTCCTGATATGGACTACTACTTTATGACAGGTGAGATACCAGGATCTGATGAAGCTACTACGACGTCTTTCAACAAGAGACTAAAACCATTTGCCGAAAAACGGATGCGTGTATCTATATTGACATTGCATTTTGATGCCAATGCGAAAGAACGTATACTCAGTTTTCAGGAGAAAGTTGATATTGAGCCGACATATACAAGAATCTTGAACTTATTTGAACACTATATAATACCTGAGAGCGGGAGTAAAAGACGCTATACAGAGTTTATCTTAGGTGAAGTGACGCATTCGATCAATCAAGCCGTCATACCAACGGATGAGACAACGATTCGTGTTACCACCTATGAGCTGCCTTCATCCCCTATTCATTATATTGATCAATATAATGAACAGCAACAATTGGTGAAGCGGGAAGAATACAATTGGGAGGGAGCTTTGCGAAGAGTTCAGAGCTTTGTCCCTCAAACAGGTGCACTGTACATGGAGGAATTGATCAAGGGTGACGGTGACATCTACATGGAAAAGATTTATTCTGGTGATGCAAATAAGAATCCAGTCCGTCATATCAATTGGTTCAAAAAAACAGGAATTCAAACATTTGTAAAGAAAACGGATATAACACAACAATGGATTTCAACCATTCAATCACAAAATGACCGGCTTAAACTGTTTATTGCAGATGACAGAAAGCAGGACCGCCACCTATTTAAAATAGACAAACCTGACACAGCTTATTATGCTGCTTTTGTCCATAATGCTCATTATAAGGAAGACCTGCATCAGTTAGATGCTGAATATGAAGAATTGTTTAAGCATGTAAGAAAGCAGCATGTGGATGCAGTCTTTTTCAGACATAACGAGCATAAAGAAGAGGTAGAGAAGATTTTGGGAGAACAATTGTATTTTTACACCATATCATCTGATGAAGAGGCAGCTTGGAGCGCACCTCTCCAACATATGTTGGAAAACAGAGTACGCAAAGACGAGCTACGCAATTACATGGAGCGCACGAAATTTGTCTTGAGTGATTTGAGCTCTAAACATCATGTCCTTCATCTTCAGCTTGATGTGAAAGGAGAAATGGTCAATACGGATCATGTGAAAATTGATTTTGCAGGATATGATCGTGTCAATGGAGCTGAAATTATTTCACAAACGATAGACGAAAACAATCAAGTGAGCTTCCCAATCGGTCATTTTCAAACAAAGAAAAACATTGAATGTAACCATACGAAATATGTTGATTTTTATATTCGCTTTCAAACAGAGGAAGGGCACGAAGTCCTGCAACGCCTCGAAGTAGATGGAGAATTGCTCACTAGCAAGCCATCAACAGTAGATGGATGGTCATATCAAACAAAACAAGGAAACTATTCATGGAAAGTGAAGTAACAATACAACGGTAAGATTTCTGAACAGAGGAGATAAGCGATTAATGATTGAAGAGGTAATTCAAAAAAAGAGTGTCGTTGAAGGTTTAAAAAATCATCAAGAGAATTTAGAAATGCTTGTTCGCATTCATGATGACATGCCATTAACAGATAGAGAATTTTATTTGTTCATGAGAGAAAGAGTATCAAAGCAAGAAATATTTCTTCCGCTTGTTCATCAAGAAGAAAATCTATTTAAATTGGTGCTGAGTGAAGCATCGTTTCCACTTTCGTTGGAGCAAGGACAAACGTATAACTTATATGTTACGGACTACCTCAATACAAACGAGGAAGAGGATGAAGATGAACTTGAAGACTCTGCCTATGATTCGGATTTGGAAGAAGAGGATGAAGAATCAAAAGAAACGGAGATAAGTTCAGTTCCGGAATCAGAAGAGAAGACCCCTTATTATAAAAGACGGTTAAAAATGGGAATTGAGACACCGGAGTTGGCTTTTTTAGAAAATGAGGAAGCAATGTTGTATGTCATTCCTTATCGCACAGACAAAGGCAATGTCTCATTCAAAATTAAGCGTGAGTTGAAAGTTGTTAAATTCAATCAAATTGAGCTCAAGGACTCTTGTACATTATCCTTATCTGGATATGCAGGTGTTCTTAGTGCAGAGCATCCTTATCGCATCAAAGAAGTCAAGCTGCTCTTGAAAAAAAATGGAGATGAACCAGTTGAACACCGATTCCCAGTGGACATCCAGCATAAAAAAGACGAAGTCGTTCAATACCGTGATGATGGCCAAGTACCACAACTCTATCAATTTTTTGCAGAAGTTCCTTTAGAAGAATTGACGTATTCATTGCACGAACGCTTCATATACCGCTTTTATCTTGAATTTCATTGCGAAGTGAACGGAGTAGAGGAAACGTTAACGACATCTTCTCTTGTGCTTGGAGATCGATCAAATAAACTCAAAGGGCTTGTCCAAATTCATAAAAGAAATGACGTACCGATTCGTTATGAAGTATATCGAAAGAAAAAGAGACAAACCTTAGGTATACGAATTAATGATTACACCATGAAAACACGAGCCAAATACTATCTCAAAAGTAAGTGGAAGAGATTCAAAAAGCAAATCGGGAAAATAAAAAAAGTACGCAATCGTCTTGTGACCAGAACCTTTAAAACGACCTTTATGCTGGCGAGTAAACTGTCCGTGAAAAAGAAAACCGTTGTATTTGAAAGCTTTAATGGGAAACAATTCAGCTGTAACCCGCGTGCCATTTATGAATATATGAAAGAAAACCACCCTGAATATACGTTGATTTGGAGCGTCAAAAAAGGGCACGAAGCGCCATTTAGAGAAAAGGGCATATATTATATCAATCGTTTGTCACTCAAATGGATTTTTGCCATGGCAAGAGCAGAATATTGGGTTGTGAACAGCCGTTTGCCGCTCTGGGTTCCAAAACCTCCTCATACCACATACTTGCAAACATGGCACGGTACGCCGTTAAAACGACTTGCAATGGATATGGATGAAGTGCATATGCCTGGAACCAACACGAAAAAATACAAAAAGAACTTCACGAAGGAAGCATCTAATTGGGATTACTTAATATCTCCTAATGCTTACTCTACTGAAATCTTTACTCGAGCGTTCCAATTTCAAAAAACGATGATCGAGTCAGGATATCCGAGGAACGACTTCCTTCATAATGAAAACAATGAAGAAACGATGAGAACGCTCAAACAAAAAATGAACCTGCCACTTAATAAAAAATTAATCTTATATGCACCAACTTGGAGAGACGATCAATTTTATAAAAAAGGAGAATATAAATTTGATTTAGATCTTGACCTTCATGAGCTAAGAGCATCCATCGGGGATGAATATATCATTATCCTTCGTATGCACTATTTAGTCGCTGAAAACTTTGATTTAAGTCCGTATGAAGGGTTTGCATATGACTTCTCTCATTACGAGGATATCAGAGATCTTTATATGATTTCAGACCTACTCATTACAGACTACTCATCTGTCTTCTTTGATTATGCAAACTTAAAGCGTCCGATGCTGTTCTATGTTCCAGACATTGAGACATACCGTGACAAATTAAGAGGTTTTTACTTCGACTTTGAACAAGAAGCACCTGGCCCGCTCGTGAAAGACACAGCAAGTGTCGTAGACTGGGTAAGAGAAACAGAAAAAGCCGATTTCACACTTCCTGATTCATTTGCACCGTTTTATGATAAGTTCTGCTATTTAGAGAGCGGGGAGTCGTCGAAGCGGGTGGTGGAAGTGGTGTTCGAGTCGACTAATTAAAAGCAATATTTAATTTTAATCAGCTCTTGAGGAATCAAATCCAAAAGTGCTGATTTTTTTATTAATTGAAAGTCTAGTTTACTTAAAATTCAAAAAGTGGTTCTTTCGTCCTTTTAAAAATGGATATTGAAGTACATTATTGTAAAGGTGTATGATATAATATTTAAAAAAATGCAACTTTTGTATCCAACCTATTTTTGAATCTAGTTAGGATCTTTATAAAGAGATTAGAAAGGCGAGGTAGAAGTGATAAATAGTTTTCAACTAAGTAATGTGGAATCGAAGGAAGATAATTTTCACCTCCACATAGTATATAATGGAGATTACACTATACAAAAAATTATTTCATATATAGATAAAATAAAATTGATAAATCTAAATAACTTAGAAGAATATATCTTATCTTTTAAAGCTGAAATTGTAGAAGATAAAATCGCTTGTGAAATTGCAAAAGATTATTTTCCTTTAGATGAGTCCGAATATTCTATCATTTTCTCATTCATATTAAATAAAGATATTATAGAAATAAATTTAATAAATAGTTTAACAGAAACTTTTGTAGACAAAATAAAAAATAATCTGATTACTATTAACTCTTGTGAAAAAGAATTATCAACATGTTATTTCAGTGTTAAGAAAAAAAGTAACATTAACTTAGTAATCAGCGATGTTCATTCATTTAGAAATTCGACAGAATTAATTTTTGATTTTAAAGACAATCCTCTATTGACATATAATAATGCGGTAAAAGAAATATATTTGGAAAATAATTTTACGAAAGAAAGGTTAACAATAGAGCCCTCTAAACTTATTTGTAAAGAAAAAAAGGTAAAGCTGAAAATAAGCTTATCTAATACTATAACTTATGAAGGACCTTGGAGTATGGGTCTAATTTTAAAAGATGATGAAAAAAATGATTTTACTTTCTCACTTAACTCCTATGATGAATATTATTCTGAATTCACTAGTGTAGAAGGGGAACCAAGGGTGTACAGACTATATAGAAATCAGTTTGGACACCTCCAAATAGATCCGTTTAATTATACTGGAGAGTTATTAAAAAATACTGTGAATAATGTTTTATTAAAAGATAATAAAATGGAAATTCATTTCACTTCTGTATTTAATACTATGTTTACCCAGAAAGACAGTGTGATTTCTGTAGTATTCCGAAGTAGACATAATTATAGCCAAAAGGTATTTCCTGTAATTAATAATGGTTATAATACTTATAAAGTAGAATTAAACATTATGGAATGCAACAAAATGTTTGATGATGGTATTTGGGATATATTTCTAATTTATAATATTAATGACTGTACTGTAGAGTTTCCCATTAGTTCAAATCAAGAATTTATAAATAGTCTTGTAACCTTACCTGAAACAATATATAACAATAAAGAGATTAAATGTGCAAGGTTTTACTTAACAAAAGATAATAGACTAGCTTTGTTAGTAAAAAAAGACTTCTATATTGCGGATTTACATACAATTAGTATAGATGAAGGTAAAATGCTAATTAAAGGTTGGATTGATTTAAATACATCCAAAGTTATATTGAAACAAATGATCCTTTTAGATGAAAATAATCAAAACATAAAGACTAATTATAAAAGTAAAATTAATAACAATTGTTATCATTTTTCAATCGAAATTGATTGTAATGATGTTAAAGCAGAAATTGAATATCAAAAGGAATATAGTTTGTTAGCTACCCTTAAGTTAGGTGAAGAACTTTTAGTTTATCCTGTTTCGTTTAACCATGGAGAAAAGGAAAAATATAAATCACACATTTATCCAACCTTTAATGTAAACGAACAATATGCAATTCATCCAGAGTTTAATGTAGATAACTCTTTTGAATTAACTTTAACTCATACAATAAAACCTTATTGTTATTCTATTAAAAAGTCGGCTAAGAGAATTGAATTGATTGTTCATATAAGTAGTAACGATATACTATTTAATCGAACTCAATTAATCTTAATTAATAATAAAAAAGAAATAGAGTTATCTATAGACAATAATGATGTTATAAAAAACTCCATAGTTTTTCAAATTGATAAGTCAACTTTTAGTATAGATGAAATTAAAGATGAGCAGTGGGAGTTATTTATTCGTACTACTACGAAAGAAGGTGAAAATTTTTTATCTAGGTTAGCTCCTAAAGATGGAAGAGAGCAGTTGTTTCCTTCAACATTCAAATCTGGTTCGATTAAAGTGAAAAAGAAAAAACATTTAGCTGTATTTAGAACTAGAGATAATAATTTGAATATAGAAGTAAGAGATATCAAAGCTTATGAGAGTTATTTAGAAAAAATAAAGTTTTATGGTGCAAAGTTAGTTTCTAAATTCATCAAACATTTAAAGGTTAAGCCAATATGGTTCATTGGGGAAAATCTAGCCGAAGTTGCACAAGATAATGGTATTGCTTTTTTTAAATACTTGTATCACAACAAAAATGAACAGAGCTTTTATTATATAAGTGTAAAAGATAATAAAAATGGCGATGTGCTAGAGAAATATAATAAAAACGTCATTCAATACGATAGTTTTAAACATTACGTTTACTATCACTTAAGCGAGTTCTTAATAGTAAGTCATGGAATAAGAGATGTCGTACCGACATTTGTCCATAATAAAATGTCCAGAAATGAAAAACCGGTAATTTACCTTCAACATGGAATTACTGCAATGAAAAAATTAAAATTTAATCGCAAATCTTACAATGGAATGATAAAGAAATTTATTGTTTGTTCTGAATCTGAAAAAGATATCTTTGTTAAGCAAATGGGTTTTTCACCAGAACAAGTTTGTGTAACTGGATTTTCAAGATTTGATACATTAGAAGATATGAGTAGTCTGAAAAAGCAAAAGGAAATTGTTATTATGCCTACTTGGAGAGAATGGATTGACGATGCAGAATTTGCAACATCTCCATTTTACTTAAATTATGCAGAATTATTAAAGAGTGAGGAACTTAAAAAAGTTATAACAGAAAATAACATAAAACTTAAGTTTTTTATGCATATTGAGCTCCAAAGAAAATTTAATGAATATTTTCACGGGTTTGACAAGTATATTGAAATAATTAATGTTGGAGATCAAACTGTAAAAAGTATTCTTAGTGAAAGTTCTTTGCTGATTACTGATTATTCAAGTGTGATATTTGATTTTCATTATTTAGATAAACCTGTTATGTTCTATCAATTTGATTTAGAAGATTATTTAAAATATAGAGGGTCTTACGTTAATATGAGAACAGATTTATTAGGTCCCACTGCTACTACAAGTGAAGATTTAATTGCTTTGATAAAGGAATATATAAAAAGAGAATTCAAGGCAGAGCAAAGGTATAAAATTAAATCTAAGAAATACTATAGATACTTTGACAGGAACAATTCTGAAAGAATTTATAAAGAAATATTATCTGTCAAAGAAGAACAAAAGGGGACAGAGAATTGAAAATTACATTTCTTGTATATAACATTTATGGAATGGGCGGAACTGTAAGGACAGTTGCTAATACTGCTAATTTTCTTGCTAATCAAGGATATCGAGTAGAAATAATTAGTGTTCGTAAAACAAGAGCAACTCCAATGTTTGAATTAGATAAGAGAATAAAGCTTAAGCCAATTTTTGATGCCAGAAGAGGAATGCTATTTGGGAAAAATACTCCTAAATATAAGAAAGTGATAAAAACTGTGTTAATGAAAATACCTAGCATTTTAATTGACAAAAATGAAGAGCTATATCATATGTTTAATTTATTTGTTGACCTAAAAATTATAAATGCTATTAGAAAAATAGATGAGGGAGTTTTTATAACTACAATCCCTTCATTTAATTTATTATCTCCGATTTTTGCTTCGAAAGATTTAATTAAAATAGGTCAAGAACATAAATATTATAATGGTTATCATCCAAGGTTGCAGAAAAAAATAAAAAAATACTATAGAAAATTGGATTCTTTAATTTGCTTAACGGATTCAGAAATTGCTGTATATAAAGAAATTCTGCAAGGAAGTAATACTAAACTCTTTAAAATTGAGAATGCTACTAAAATGCCAAATTTTAGTTCAGATTTAAATGAAAAAACAATTATTGCGGCTGGGCGTTATGTTTATGAAAAGGGATTTGATATGTTAATTAATTCCTTTGAAATTGTTATAAATAAACATCCTGATTGGAAATTGAAAATTTTTGGTGCTGGAGAAGAAGAAGAAACATTAAGAAATTTGATATTTTCGAAAAAATTATATAATAATGTTTTTCTCATGCCGAAAACTAATAATATACTAGAGGAGATGAGTAAATCATCTATTTATGCTTTGAGCTCTAGGCAAGAATCGTTTGGTATGGTTGTTGTAGAAGCTATGTCTGTTGGAGTTCCATGTGTTAGTTTTGCTTGTCCTGGTCCTGCGGAAATTATAAAAAATAATGAAGATGGAATTGTAGTTGAAAAAGAAAATATTAATGCTTTTGCAGATGCTTTAATGTATTTAATAGAAAATGAAGACATAAAAAAAGAAATGGGTAAACTCGCAAGAAAAAACGTAAGAAGATATTCCTTTAATTCTTTAGGTGAAAAATGGATTGCGATGTTGAACTTATTTAATAAACAAGATTGTACCCAAGAAAAATCAAATGAGAAAATAATTTAAACATAAAAAGTCTCCATATAACAGGTATAATAGTGTGCCGTTGTTATTGGAGACTTTATTGTATTTAAATAAAGTCTACGTGTTGCTAAAGCTTATGAAAAGTGAAAAATTTTTTAATTTCTGTTACAATTATGAGCGGTGCTTTTAAATTTTAATAGTACTCAAAACTTTTTCTAAGGAAGATTAGAATGAACGCAATGTTGACGATATTAAAGGAGCAAATCAGCTCATTTTCACTGATTATGCGACTTGCTGTTTATGAAACAAAATCAAAATATCAGATGAATTATTTAGGCGTTTTATGGCAGTTTTTAAATCCATTGATTCAAATGTTGGCTTACTGGTTTGTTTTTGGTATGGGGATTCGTGGGGGACAGCCAATTGTGATTGGTGGCATGGAGGTTCCATTTATTATATGGATGCTTGCCGGATTGATCCCTTGGTTTTTCATTAGTCCGACAATCCTTGATGGATCAAATAGTGTGTTTAAACGCATTAATATGGTGTCAAAAATGAATTTTCCGATTAGTGCACTGCCATCTGTTGTGATTATGTCCAACTTGTTCAGCTACTTTGTCATGATGGGTGTGTATTTTATTGTGCTGATTTCCTACGGCATATATCCCGACGCACATTGGATACAATATATTTACTATCTCATATGTATGATCGCGTTCATGTTTTCGTTTAGTTTGTTTAATTCCACGATTAGTGTACTCGTGAGAGACTATCAATTTTTATTACAATCAGTGACACGCTTACTTTTCTTTTTACTGCCGATTTTTTGGAATATCTCTGAAAAGCTAACTGGAGACAACGCATGGATCGGTGATATTTTAAGACTCAATCCGTTATTCTACATTATTGAAGGTTTTAGAAATAGCTTATTAAAGGGCGAATGGTTCTTCCATGATGTCAAATACACGCTTTATTTTTGGCTGTTTACGCTTCTTCTCTTAACAGTTGGTTCATTGCTTCATATGAAATTTAGGGATAAATTTGTCGATTTTCTTTAAAAAGTAAGGAGATTATACGATGAAACTAAAGGTTTCGTTTCGAAACGTATCCAAGCAATACGTGCTATATAAAAAACAGTCAGATAAGATCAAAGGACTGTTTTTTCCTAATAAAAATGAAAAAGGTTTCTTCGCTGTTCGTGATGTGTCCTTTGATGTATATGAAGGTGAGACGATTGGTTTTGTTGGAATCAATGGCTCGGGGAAATCAACGATGTCAAACCTTCTTGCGAAAATTATTCCCCCAACGAGCGGCGAAATTGATATGGATGGGCAGCCTTCGTTAATTGCCATTGCGGCAGGACTGAACAACCAATTGAGTGGCAAAGACAACATTCGATTAAAATGCTTAATGATGGGACTAACGAATAAGGAAATAGACGAGCTTTATGAAAAAATTGTAGAGTTTGCGGATATTGGCGACTTTATCGATCAGCCTGTGAAAAGCTATTCAAGTGGAATGAAATCTCGATTAGGTTTTGCGATTTCAGCACATATTGATCCTGATATCCTCATTATTGATGAAGCGTTGTCAGTTGGAGATCAAACCTTCTATCAAAAATGTGTGGATCGTATCACAGAATTTAAAGAGCAAGGAAAGACGATCTTTTTTGTCAGTCACTCGATCAGTCAAATTCAAAAAATTTGTGACCGGGTCGCTTGGATGCATTATGGCGAGCTGCGTATGTTTGACGATACGAAAAAAGTCGTGAAAGAATACAAAGAGTTTGTTGACTGGTTTAACAAGCTATCCAAGAAAGAAAAAAAGGAATATCAACTGAAACATAAAGAAGGAAGAAAAGGTGTACAAAAGGCAGAAAAGGTCACGCGGTATCAAGAAGACGGGAAGCGCCGTTCATTTTTTGGACCGGCCTTTCAAGTGACGATTTTAACCATTCTGACCATCTTACTTGCCCTTTCGATGTTTTCGGATCGTCCGCTTCGTACGTTGGTGACATTTGGTGCTAGTTCATCAAATAAAACAGAGGTGCTTCAGTCAACGAGTCCTCACAATCAAGGGGCGTCTGATTTAAAAAAGGTGGACAGACAAGCCATTGTCATGGCTGATCCAATGACTGTTTACAAAGATCAAGCAATGAAAAAGAAAGCAGCATTCACTTTACCTTTTGGTGAACAAGTACAAGTTGTTGCGGAGAACAAGCAAACGGTAAAAATACGGACAGCTAATCAGACGTACTTTGTGAAACCGACTGCTCTGAAAAATGAAGACCAATTAAAACAACTCTCTATTCAGCAGGGACAGTTTAACTCCTATGTATCACCTGCATCAGCTGCATCTTATGAGTATTTACTTTCTTTCCTTGGGAAAGAAGAATCTGTACTTCTGCAAAGAATGCATACACTGAACTCGGTGAAAAGTGATCAAGGAGAAAACATTCAGCGTTTGGTCACAGAAAAAACGGATTATGTGATTCATCAAGGACAGGCTGATACCATTGTGTTTCGAGAGATCATGCCAGTGTCACCTTCAACACTCGGGCTGACAGAACAGAATGTCTGGAGAAATGAGAAACAAACGAAATTCGTTGTGAAGGGTAAAAATAATCTGTTTGTGATTAATAATGAACAGCATACGTTGACTATTTCAGCGATTAAATAAAAGCTGCCGAAGCCGGCAGCTTTTTTAGTTCACTTCTTCTTTTTCAAGCAATTGTTTCATAAATGGAATGAGCTTTTTTTTCAAGTCTTCATCTTGAAGAGCAAACTCAAGAGTTGTTTCAATAAAACCTTGCTTCTCACCGACATCATATCGTTTTCCTTCAAAGTCATAGGCAAATACGCGCTGAATGTCATTTAGTTTTTGAATGGCATCTGTCAGTTGAATCTCTCCGCCTGCACCAATCTCTTGTTGATCGAGATACATAAAAATCTCTGGTGTAAAAATGTATCTGCCTAAAATCGCTAGATTCGATGGTGCTGTTCCTTGCGGCGGCTTTTCAACAAAATTTTTCACTTGATAACGTCGTCCTTCTTGCGTGAGCGGGTCAATGATTCCGTAACGATGTGTATCGCTGTCAGCTACCTGTTGCACGCCAATGACAGACGAAAGTGTTTTGTCATACTCATCCATTAACTGACGAAGTCCAGGTGTTTCAGCCTGAACAATATCATCACCAAGTAAAACAGCAAATGGTTCATCGCCGATAAAATTACGTGCACACCAAACAGCGTGCCCAAGTCCTTTTGGTTCTTTTTGACGAATATAATGAATATCTGCAATGTTTGAGGACTTTCTCACTTTCTCAAGCAACTCGCTTTTCCCTTTTTCCTCAAGGGTACGCTCTAGCTCAGGCGCAAAATCAAAATGATCCTCAATGGCTCTTTTTCCTTTGCCAGTTACGATAATAATGTCTTCAATTCCTGATTCAACGGCTTCTTCAATAATATATTGAATAGTTGGTTTATCAACGATTGGGAGCATTTCTTTAGGCATGGCCTTTGTTGCAGGGAGGAAACGTGTCCCAAGTCCTGCAGCGGGTATAATCGCTTTACGTACTTTTTTCAATGAATTTTGCACCTACCTTAAATACTATGGTTTAAGAGAATACTACTAAATTCTACCTTACTTTTAAAAGTAAACAAACTCTTTTGTGTTGGTTAAAGTCATTTTAAATGAAAATTGTAAATATCAGCAATCTATTATGTAAAAGGTTTATGAATTTGTAAATGTGGTTCGATTATCATTTGAAGATATTTTTTGTATAATGGAGACATTATGTATGAGAAGGAAAGAGGCATCGACTATTGAAAACACTAAATGTAATGACTGTATTCGGAACGAGACCTGAAGCAATTAAAATGGCTCCACTTGTCCTTGAACTAAATAAACATCCACAAATACATTCTATTGTGACAGTGACAGCTCAACATAGAGAGATGCTTGATCAAGTGCTTGATGCTTTTTCTATTACACCAGATCATGATTTAAACATTATGAAACAACGCCAAACGTTATCTGAAATTACATCAAACGCTTTACTTAAGCTAGATCAGTTATTTCAAGAAGAAAAGCCTGATATTGTGCTTGTTCATGGAGATACGACGACAACATTTGCTGGGAGTCTAGCCGCTTTTTATCATCAAATAGCAGTCGGACATGTCGAAGCGGGTTTGAGAACCCATCATAAATATTCGCCATTTCCGGAAGAATTGAATCGCCAGATGACAGGCATCATTGCCGATATTCATTTTGCACCTACGAATGAGGCAAAGCAGAATCTATTAATAGAGAATAAAAAAGAAGAGACGATTTTTGTCACAGGTAATACAGCGATTGATGCCCTGCAAACGACTGTTACAGAACAATATCACCATCCTATTTTAGAGAAAATAGGAACAGATAAAATGATCTTGTTGACGGCTCATCGCAGGGAGAATCTTGGTCAGCCAATGAAAAACATGTTTAGAGCGATTAGGCGTATTGTAGAAGAGTTCGAAGATGTTCAGGTCGTTTACCCTGTTCATTTAAATCCTGCAGTTCGTGATGCAGCTCAGACAGAATTCAGCGATCTCGACCGCGTGCACTTAATTGAACCGCTTGAAGTTGTTGATTTCCATAACTTTGCTGCTGCCTCTCACTTTATTTTGACCGATTCAGGTGGTGTACAAGAGGAGGCCCCTTCTCTAGGAAAGCCTGTTCTTGTACTGCGTGATACAACAGAACGACCAGAGGGTGTCAAAGCAGGAACGCTCAAGCTTGCGGGCACAGATGAAGAGACCATTTATCAGTTGGCAAAAGAGCTATTAGAAAATCCATGTGAATATGAGAGGATGTCTAAGGCATCCAACCCATATGGTGATGGACAAGCGTCGAAACGGATTGTTGAAGAGTTGCTTCATCGTTTTGGATTCAGTGAAGAAAAACCAGCACCATTTAAATAAATAATTAAAAAGAAGACTACATCACCGTAGTCTTCTTTTTTACTGATCCAAGCTTTCTTTTAATTCCTTCTTCACATTCTCAAGGCTATTTTCGTCAAGCTGATAGTAATAAATGTTGTTGATTCTTGTACCAGTTCCTTTTAGTTCGTGCTGTTTGACATGTTGTCTTGCATCACGATAATCATTCATGATAGCCCACATGTCATCAAAGGACATGTTCGTTTTCATATTGTTTTCGACGACTTTAAACATATCGCCGAATTTTGTAATTGAAGAAATGTTGGCACCTTTCGAAATAATTCCTTCAATGACTTGGCGCTGTCTTTGCTGACGGCCGAAGTCCCCTTTTGGATCTTCTTTTCTCATTCTTGTATAGGCAAGGGCTTCATCCCCATTTAGGTTAATTTCCCCTGTCCCGAATGAATGTCCGTCATAGCTAAATGCAAACGTACTATTCACGGTGATCCCGCCAAGTGTATCGACAATATCTTTAAAGCTTTCCATGTTCACTTTCACAAAGTAATCAACAGGTACATCAAGCAATTCCTCTACCGTATCTGCTGCCATTTGTGTGCCGCCAAAAGCATAGGAGTGGTTGATTTTATCCATTGTTCCTTTCCCGACAATTTTTGTATACGTATCGCGGGGGATACTGACCATCTCGGTTGTTTTCTTTTTTGGGTTGACCGTCATGTAAATTAATGTATCTGCACGACCACGGTCGTTCTTTCGTTCATCGACACCCATCACTAAAATGGAAATTGGGTCTTTTTTACTTAAATCGACATCTTTGTCACGCTTATCTGACTTCTTTAAGTTTTCCTGAATGCCTGCGACTGTAGAAGCAGCTGTATGCCAAAGATGATATGCATATCCACCAGTTGCTAATACGAACAAGCCAATCATTGATAAAATAATCCAAAGAAGCTTTTTCTTCTTTCTTTTTCTCTCAGCCCTCATAATGTCCCTCACCTTTTCTATGATTCTTCCATGATTATAGGTTTACTAGACTTGATAGACAAGTAATTTTTTTACTCTGAACCTAGATATAGACGTTGTAACAAAAAAAAGGTTTCAAAAAACCTTAAATTTACTTTAAAATATAAAGTTATAAGACGATACAAAGACATGAGGTGAAAATTATGAAGAAAATCGTCGTTTTACCGTTCTTAATACTGCTACTTGGTATCGTGCTAACAGCATGCGGAACGGCTGAGCAATCCTCTGGGGAAGACAAGACAAGCAGTACAACCCCTCAGTTGTTAAAAGAAAAAGCTGAATTTATTGGAATGGCTGATACACATACAGTCGAAGTGAAAAAAGTGAATACGACATTAAGCTATGAGTTTACGGATAATTTTAAAGATGTTTTAAGTGAATTTAAACCAGGTGACAAAGTAGAGATCACTTACTCTATCAACGATAGTGGACAAAAAGAAATTCAGAAGATTGAAAAACAGAAGTAAAAAAGATGGGCGGGATGAAAGACATTGAAAAAAACAGGCGTTACCCTTATCGTTCTCATGACACTGACTTTAATCATAGCACCCCTTCAGTCTGCCATGGCTAGTTCGACAATTTCTGTGAAATTGTCTAATAATATCGGAAACTTAAAAAGTATGGATTTATCTACAACTGGAGAATACAAGCTTTCAGGATCGAATGTCGCTGTCACGAAAAGGTATGATGGAAAAAATCGATATGAAGTAGCCAATAGCATCGCTTCTGCTGGCTGGCAAAATCCTTCAACTGTTGTCGTGGTCAGCCGAGATGCATTTGATCATGCCATTTCTGTATCACCGTTAGCATACAAACTGGGCGCACCTATTTTGTATACGAACATTGAAAGGCTTACGAAAACAACCGAAAACCAGCTGAAGAAAATGAAGCCGGATAACATCCTGATTATCGGTAATACGAAAAGTATTTCAACAGCTACTGAGAAATCCATTAAAAAGTATGGCAAAGTCAGACGGATTAGTGGAAAAGACAAGTTTGAAATTTCCCAAAAAATCGCAAAGGAAATGGGGAACTATAAACAAGCCGTTGTTGTCGGTGGTAACTCCTTTATGAATGGGATTGCAATTGCTTCTTATGCTTCTAGAAAAGGGTATCCAATCTTGTTAACAAAAAAAGATTCCATCCCGTCTTACAAACTACCAAGTAAAGTCATCATCATTGGTAGTACAAAAAGTACTGGACAAAAAGTGGAGAATCAACTCAAAAAAACCTCACAGGTCACACGAATTAGCGGTGCAAACCGCTATGAATTATCTGTGAATATCATCAAAAAGCTAAACATCAATGCAGATAAAGTGTATTTGGCGAAAGCCTCCAGCTTTATTTATGCAATGCCGCTGTCACAATTGGCAGCTAAATCTAACAGCACGGTTGTATATGTGAAACCAGATTCCATTACAGCTTCATTAAAATCGCTCCTGAAAGAAAAGGGTACATACGCTTACCATCTTGCAGGTAGCACAAGTGCTATTCAAGACAGCTTGAAAAAATCTTTAGCCAAACAAGTCTACCTGAAGAAAAATCAAAACTATCAATTGAATATTGCTAACGGGAACATTTCGTTAAAAGGCATTAAGACATATAACACATTAAGAATTGTTCCTGAGAAATATTCAACGAAAAATGTTCTTCAAATTGCGGGTAAACCGTATTTAGGGAATGTAAATTTTGCAATTGAATCTGGATATATCAGACCGACTCTCGAAAATATTCCTTTTGAAGACTATTTAAAAGGTGTTGTGCCAAATGAAATGCCTGCAAGCTGGCATGTCGAAGCGTTAAAAGCACAGGCTGTTGCAGCAAGAACGTACTCGGTGAAAAGTATTGGAAAAGTCGTACCTGATACAACAGCCTTCCAAGTGTATGGTGGCTATAACTGGTATACCAATTCCACCAAAGCTGTCAATGCTACAAAAGGAAAGGTACTGACATACCATAATCAATTAATTTCAGCGACCTATTATTCTAGTAATGGCGGATATACAGAGGCGAGTGAAGAAGTGTGGGGGAATGCGCTGCCGTACTTAGTAGCAAAAGCCGACACGAAAGATCCCGTCAATGCTTGGACATTCAAGCTTTCCAAAAAGCAATTAGGCAACACATTTAGTGCAAGTACAGCATCGTCCCAATGGAGCACGGCAAAAGAGACAAATGCGACCGACTTAGCAGGGCTGAAATCATGGCTTTTGAAAAACAAAGAAACAGCAGCAACTGACATGAAAATTGCATCGATCTCAAGCCTTACCTTCTCAGGAAAAACAAAAGGGCATCGTGCAAAGACTGTGTCGATGAAGTTGACGTACCACCTTAAAAATAAAAAGGGTACGTATACAGTAAATAAAAGCACAACTGCGAACATGAAGATGACGGAATTTAGATCGATCATGGGCGCAACAAAGATAAAGAGTACGTTTGCGACAGTGAAAAATAATAAAAATGATTTCACGATTTCAGGAAAAGGATATGGTCATGGAATTGGTATGAGCCAATATGGGGCTAAAGCTAGAGCGGAATCTGGTAATTCGTATTCTTCCATACTCTCGTTCTATTATCCAGGTACAAAATTAACAAACTATTAAAGGTTAAAGGAGGATTTAGATGAAGCGATCAATGTTGAAAACAGTCATCCTCAGCCTTATCGCACTTTTCGTTATAGTTCCAACTGCGTCAGCGGACAATTCAGTCTCACGAATAGATGGTGGGAGTCGATATGCTGTAGCGGTGAATGTAGCGAAAAAAGGTTGGGGAACTGCTAGTACAGTAGTGTTAGTAGGGAAAACAGCATATGCAAATGCAACTGCTGGAATTCCACTTGCTTACCAAAAAAATGCACCAGTTCTTTATACAAACAGCGATAGTCTTTCGGCTGATACGAAAAAAGGATTAACGTCATTAAAAACAAAGACTGTCATCGTTTTAGGAAGCACATCTAGTGTGTCTAACAACGTCGTCAATCAATTAAAGAAAATGGGCATCTCAACACAACGTATTTCAGGAAAAAACCGATATGAGTTATCGGCAAATATCGCCAAAAAAATGAAAACCCCTGCAGGTGTAGTGATCGTTGAAGGTTCATTTTATGCACATGGGATCGCCATTGCACCTGTGGCTGCCCAAAAAGGATTTCCGATCCTATATACAGATAAAAAGGGACTTCGTTCTGAAATCGCTTCTGTAGCAAAAGCAAGCAATGTGAAACAAACGATTGTGGTAGGCGGAGAGAATCATGTCACAAAAGCAGCTTACAATCAGTTGAAATCTCCAACGCGAATTAAAGGCTCTACCCGTTATGACGTGGCTGCGAATATTGTCAAGAAGTATAATATGAGTACGAATAATACCTATGTATCAAGAGGATTTGGCTATGCCACTTCATCTTCTGCAGCAGGGATTGCAGCAAAACAAAACAAAGCACTTCTTCTTACAAATGAGAAGACTTTACCAAAAGTAACAAGATCGACGATTAGTAGCAAGAAAATCACAAAATTCACTGTAGTAGGCAGTACAAATACAGTGACTCCAACCGTCGTATCTCAATTGAAAAACCCTGTAGTCGGAAAAAAAGTCTTCATTGACCCAGGTCACGGTGCACAAGATTCAGGTGCTGTTGGATATGGATTATATGAAAAGAATTTGAACTTAGATGTTGCGAAGCGCCTGAATACTAAGCTGAAAAATGCTGGTGCCATCACAACGATGTCTAGAACTTCAGATACATTTGACAGTCTCCAAACACGTGTGAACAAGGGTGCGAATGCAAAAGCAGATATCTTTATTAGTGTCCATGCAAACTCAAACGATAACAGCAGTGCAAATGGAACAGAAACGTATTATGACAAAACATATGCGGCTGCAAACAGTTTGAAGCTGGCGCAAAACATTCAGCCAAAAATGGTCAGTGCGCTCGGCACGAGAGACCGCGGTGTAAAAACCGCTGGCTTCTATGTCATCAAATATTCTAAGATGCCGAGTGTCTTGCTCGAAACAGGTTTTGTTTCCAGCCCTGTTGATTCAAATATTTTGAAATCCGCCACCTATAAAGATAAATTAGCGGCTGCTATTTCAAGCGGCGTTTCAGGCTACTTTAGATAAGAAAAAATGAGGAGTGCCTGAGATACTCCTCTTAGGCTGTTCGAGAAAGTCTCTCGGCAGCTTTTTTTGTAAAGTGTTCATTGAAGTTGGTTCTAAGGTCTGAAGGGTCCATTCTAAGGAGGGTGACTTCATGCGTTTTGAAATCAAATGGCTCTTACTTACTGTCATCGTGTTATGCTTGTATACACCACCTGTATTTGCTCAAAATACGGCGATAAGAATTGATGGGAACAATCGTTATGAAGTGGCGGTGAATACAGCGAAAAAAGGCTGGTCTACTGCTTCTACAGTTCTTCTTGTAGGGAAAGATGCATACGCAGATGCAGTAAGTGCTGTCCCTTTTGCCTATCAACAAGATGCCCCCGTCCTATTAACGAATGCCGGCAGTCTTTCAGGAGCCACTAGGACAGGCCTTCAGCAATTGAAAACGAACCGTGTCATCATACTTGGCGGAACAGCGAGTGTTTCTGAGAAAGTTGTGACGCAGCTAAAAGCCATGAATCTATCAGTATCACGTATTACTGGAAAGAATCGCTATGATTTGGCTCTTCACATTGCAAAGCGAATGAAAAGTGCTGATGGAGCTGTCATCGTTAACGGTTCTGCCTATGCAGATGCAGTGGCGATTGCACCATATGCAGCAAAACAAGGATATCCCATTTTATTAACAGATGAGCAAGGGCTTCGTCATGAAACGGCAAATTTATTAAAAAATAGAGCGGTGAAACGAACCATTGTGATCGGTGGGGAATCCAGTGTCAACAAAACGGCCTATGGTCAACTTCCTTCGCCAACAAGAATCAGCGGAGCCAATCGCTATGAGGTTGCAGCTCGAATAGCTAAGACATATCCACTGAAGACAAGTCATACGTATATGAGTAATGGCTATGCCTATGCGGATGCCGCAGCCGCTGCAAGCATTGCGGCCAAGCAGGGGCAAACGCTTCTTCTCACGAACGATCAAACGGTGCCAAACGCAACAAGAAGTATCATAGGGGCTAAAAAGATATCGACATTTCATGTGTTAGGTGGTACATCAACAGTTAGCACAAATGTCATCTCACAGCTAAAAAATCCAGTTTTAGGTCAAACGATTTTCATCGATCCAGGTCATGGTGCACAGGATGCTGGGGCGATAGGGAATGGTTTGCTCGAAAAAAACGTCAATTTAGAAGTAGGATTAAAACTACAAACGAAGTTAAATCAAGCTGGTGCTCTTACTGCCATGTCAAGAACATCTGATACATTTGATTCTCTTCAAACACGTGTGAAAAAGGGAGCGAATGCCAATGCAGATGTGTTCATTAGCATTCATGCAAATGCGAACGATAACAGCAGTGCGAATGGAACAGAAACGTATTATGATACCTCATACGCCGCAACAGACAGCTTAAAGCTAGCGCAGAGAATTCAACCAAGGATGGTCAATGCACTTGGCACAAAAGATCGAGGCGTAAAAACAGCAGGTTTCTATGTTATTAAATATTCCAGAATGCCAAGTGTATTGCTGGAGACTGGCTTTGTCACAAGTCCAATTGACGCCAACGTGTTAAAATCCTCGACGAACAAATTACAGCTGGCATCTGGAATTGCGAATGGCGTATCAACTTATTTTGGGTCAAAATGAAAATGGTGCTTCGTATGTCAAGTTAAAATTATATTTCATTTCAGGTTATTTTTGTTATAATTGAAACATAAGGTGGATTTTTTACATGTTTACCTGCCATCGACAGCAAATCGACAAATCATGAAGAGGTGACAATATTGAAAAAATTAATCACGATGCCGTTTCTTATTTTGCTTCTAGGTGTACTGCTTACAGCATGCGGCACAACAAATCAATCAAACGACAGTACTACTAACCGCAGCAAAAAAGAAACATCTGAAGCCACTGATCAGAAGGAAAAAAACGGATCAGATCAAACAAATGAAGAGAAGTCAGCTAATGAAAAAGCAGACGATCAAAGCAAAGAGACGACTGCTCAAACGGAAGACCAATCAGGTCAATCCAATGACGACTCAAAAGAAAGCTCAAGTAAAGAAATCAAGAAAGAAGAAACAACCAACAATCAATCAAAATCAGAGTCTAAAACGAAAAAAGAATCCACAACAAATAAGAAAAATGAAGTCACCAAGGAAGGCACATATGTCGGTTTGGCTGATGGACATACAATTGCAGTGAACATTAACGGGAAAGAAGTAGCCATTCAATTTGGCAATACTTTCTCTAAACAAGTGAATAACTTAAAAGAGGAATCAAAAGTGAAAGTCACGTATACAAAAGATGCAAACGGAACACTTAGACTGAAAACAATAGAATCAGTGAAGGCAAAATAAAAAAAGTACCTTGGAATGGGAAACGGGACTGCCCGCATAAAGTGAGACAAACATAAAAAGCCTATAGCAACCAGTGCGCTCAGATACAATACCGGAGCGCACTGGTTTCATTTTTTTATCGTGATAATAGAATTGAATGTCTTTTCAATGAGCTTGTCCTTCAACCTGTTCCTTTAATTCATCTTGTTCTCCCTCCAGACTTTTAAGCGTTGTCTTAAGGTATCCAATAAAAGGATTGTCTGCCTTTGTATTTTTTCCTCTTTGATCTTCAAAAGACTTGCCCTCACGGTATGTTTTCACCC
This sequence comes from Bacillus sp. NPDC093026, assembly GCF_044754665.1. Taxonomy (NCBI): domain Bacteria; kingdom Bacillati; phylum Bacillota; class Bacilli; order Caryophanales; family Bacillaceae; genus Bacillus; species Bacillus sp. NPDC093026. Next base: position 401,072 of record NZ_JBIVPN010000002.1, read on the forward strand.
ATTTTTTGAGCTGGGCTGAACTTCGAACACCTAATTCTTCAGATAACGTGTGATAGCTTTTATTTCCTTCTAAATACAGTTTGACAGCCTTCATTTTAAATTCTTTCGTATCGTACTGAAACTGTTGTTCTTTTTGCGCCATGAAAAACCCCCTCCACCTATCCGTGTATCCAAGAGTTTTTCCATTGTCTAAGTAAGAGAGAATCATACTAGAATTGCGGGTCTTTTTTACGTACAAAAGGGCATAATTTTGATATACGTGCACATTCTTAACACACTTTTACAAGACTTAACAACGCATTTACATTTGCTTAATGTTGCTCTGATAAACTGACTTTCATAGAACATCTCTTTACACAACAACTATTTGAATGGTGAGGTGCAGGTCAGTGAGCGCAGAAAAAGCGATGAATCTTTACAGAGAATTTGAAGTGAGACGAAATCACTCTTTTGCCTTAACAGAACATATGGTTCGCTATTTATTTGCAAAGCGTTTCATAGATTTAGTTTTCTCGTTCATCGGATTGATTTTGAGTACGCCAATCATTTTGCTTTTCGCCCTTTTAATTAAGTTAGAAACACCAGGGCCAGCCTTTTATATGCAGGAAAGGGTCGGGAAAGACGGTGTTTACTTTAAATTATGGAAGCTTAGATCAATGAGAACCGATGCAGAAAGCGGTGGGGCGAAATGGGCACAAAAAAATGATCCACGTATCACAAAAATTGGAGCCTTCATTCGAAAAACAAGAATTGATGAGCTACCACAATTTATCAACGTGTTAAAAGGAGAAATGAGTATTGTCGGGCCAAGACCGGAAAGACCTATGTTTACCGCAGAATTTAATCGAACCATTCCAGGTTTTACAAAAAGGCTGGCGGTCAAGCCAGGTCTGACAGGTCTTGCGCAGGTAAATGGAGGATATGAAATGAGTCCAAGTGAAAAATTATCATACGACTTACAGTATATTCAAAACTTGACATTTTCTCTCGACACGAAGATTATGGTAAAAACGTTAAAAGTCATTATGACTGGAGACGGAGCCAGATAAGTAAAGTAGGGAAGAGAAATGGCAAGTATAAAAAATCGCATGTTAAGTGGTGCGAAATGGACAAGCTTGTCCGCGGTGATCATTACCCTCATCCAAATCGGACAGTTCGCCTTTTTAGGAAATGTGATGTCGCTCAAAGAATTTGGACTCGTTGGCATGATCACAACTGTCACAATATTTACGCAGATTTTACTTGACTTAGGAATCGGAGCGGCGATTATCCAAAAGGAACAAGCAACTGATCGCCAGTTATCTACATTATATTGGATGAACTTATTAACAGGGGTCGTATTGTTTTGTCTACTCATCCTTGTAAGCCCGATCATTGCCGCCTTTTATTCTCGACATGAACTAGAAGGTCTACTCAAACTATTATCTATTATGTTTCTGATTGCGCCAATCGGTCAGCAATATCAGTACATGCTGCAAAAAGACTTAGCGTTTAAGACATTAAGTACAATTGAAACCTTTGCGAATCTTTTATCGCTAGTTGTTTTGCTCGTGCTTGCCTTTTTAATCAATCCAATCGTCGCTTATGTCATGTCTCAAGTGGTTTTGCAATCAGGAAAAGGTCTATTATATGCAGCGGCTTATTGGAAAAAGTGGCATCCATCACCGGTCTTTGCATTAGGGGAAGTGAAAGAATTTTTCTCGTTCGGTGCCTTTCAGTTGGCGTCTAGACTTGTCAATCGAGCAGGCTCTAACATTGACATGATTTTAATTGGCCGGTTTCTTGGGGCAGAGGCGTTAGGTATTTATAGCTTGGCTTATCAAATTGTGACGATACCCGTGCTGAAAATTAATCCGATTGTGACGAGAGTGGCATTTCCTGTGTTTTCAAAAAGTCAGCGTGACCACTCGGTGCTACGTGAAGGTTTTCTGAGTATGACGAATATGCTAGCACTCATTAGTTTTCCATTATTAATCGGTCTTGTTGCCGTATCAGATAGCTTTATAGAAGTCGTGTTTGGAGAGAGATGGCTAGTGGCTGTTCCTGTCCTAAATATTTTATGTATCGTAGGTCTTCTTCGTGTGTTGATGAATCCAAACGGTTCCATTCTTCTTGCAAAGGGAAGGGCGGATTTAGCCTTTTATTGGGATACGGGTATGCTCATTGTATATGGATGTGCGTTATATGCAGGAGTAAGGTCAGGCAATCTAGTCACAGTGGCATGGATTTATTCAGGTGTCAGCTTACTGAATTTTCTTGTTGGGAGGTGGCTCATGGCCCATGTCATCCAGCTTGAATTGAAGGTGTACATGAAATCGCTCATAAAGCCTACTGTGATGACGCTATTAATGGCTGTATGTGCATTTGCTGTTCATCAAGGGTTAAAGCTGACTCTTGCAAATAGCCTAATTCAATTAATACTGACCGTTTTTTTAAGCGCTGCTTTATATAGCCTGCTGTTTTTAAAAATGTATCCACGGATTGCAGGCAAACTATTGAGAAGAGGTCGTTCGTCATGAAGGTTCTATGGCTGACAAGTGTATATCCAAGTGAGAGGAATCCGAGTGAGGGTGTATTTCACGAAACACAAGTGCAGGAGCTTCTCAAGCAAGGAATAGAAGTGACAGTCATTTGTCCCAATCCAGTGAATCCGCCCATTTTAAGGATGCTAAAGGCATCCTATCGCCAGAAAAGAGAAGTGCCAGAACAGGAATTGAGAGGTGGCGTGACCGTTTACAGACCACCGTATACAGCATTGCCTGGTCAACTGAAATGGGCTCAGCCGAGTAAACGAATAGCGGCTGCTGTACTTCATACGATTCAGCGTCATCAGCTATCTCCTGATTTCATACACGCGCACTTTTCCATGCCGTCAGGAGGAGCTGCCGCTGTCATTCAAGAGGAGACACAAATCCCATATGTTCTTACCTTGCATGGCAGTGATGTTAACGTGTATCCGCATTATAGCAAAGGGGCTTTCAAAGCCTTTGAGACAGCGGTGAAACAGGCATCTGCTGTATTCACAGTGAGTCAGGAGCTTGCAGAAAAGACAAAGGAAATGACGAAGGTGGACGCTCAATTCCTTCCACTTGGTATCTCGCTCAAGTCATTTTCCGATAAGCGAGAGAAGAAAGAAGAAATAAGGAGGCAGTTAGGTTTGCCTCTTCACGACAAACTGGTGGTGTTTGTTGGCCGCTTAGTCAAAGAAAAAGGGCTATTTGAACTAGCTGATGCTGTCAGTGGGATGAGTGGTGTGAAGGCGGTCTTTGTGGGAAAGGGTCCAATTGCAAAGGAACTGACTGAACGGGCAGGTTCATCCATTTTGCTTCCCGGACAAGTGCCGAATGAAAAGGTGAAGGATTACTTAATGGCAGCCGATCTATTGGCTCTTCCTTCCTACAGTGAGGGAATGCCGACAGTTGTGCTTGAGGCGCTAGCCTTAAAAGTGCCTGTCATTGCAACAAGAGTTGGTGGTCTCACATCATTATTTTCCACATATCAACACCTGCTCATTGAGCCGCGTTCAACGAGTCAGCTAAAAGAGGCCATTCATGCCTACCTTTATGAAAATAAATGGACTGAGCAAGTGAAGAACGATCTGTATCAAATCGTTCATACGCAATACTCATCATCACAAAATGTCCAGCACCTCATTGAACAATATCAAGATGTGCTGAATCGATCAATATCCATTGTTTAAACATGATGAATTGTGCAAAGACTAATAGATAAACAGTTTGGAACGGTCAATATGCTTTTACTGAGAGGATGAAGAATGTTGAAGAAAATTGCTGTGATTGGAACAGGATATGTCGGATTAGTATCGGGTACATGTTTTGCTGATATAGGAAATCGCGTCATATGCTGTGACATAGATGAAACGAAAATCAACAGCCTTAAAAGTGGTATCGTTCCGATTTATGAGCCGGGCTTAAAGGAATTAATTGAGAAGAATACGGAAGAAGGCAAACTGTGCTTTACTACAGATATTCCAGCTGCGATTCGAGAATCAGAGATTATCTATATTGCAGTCGGAACACCAATGACAGCACAGGGGGAAGCTGATTTAACTTTTGTGAAAACGGTCGCTCAAACAGTTGGTGAACACCTAAATGGTTACAAAGTGATTGTCAATAAAAGTACAGTACCTGTTGGAACAGGGCGTCTTGTCAAAGCCATCGTAGAAAAGGCATCACGTAGTAAATATCCTTTTGATGTTGTATCAAATCCAGAGTTCCTTCGTGAGGGCTCTGCGATTCGTGACACAATGAATATGGAGCGGGCAGTCATCGGATCTACGAGCACTCATGCATCGAATATCATTAAAAAATTGCATGAACCATTTCAAACCGAGATAGTTGAAACCAATTTAGAAAGCGCAGAGATGATCAAATATGCCGCAAATGCCATGCTCGCGACGAAAATCTCGTTCATCAATGACATCGCAAACATTTGTGAGCGAGTAGGTGCAGACGTTGAAAAAGTCAGCGAAGGTGTTGGATTAGACAGTCGCATCGGGCATAAATTTTTAAAGGCAGGCATTGGCTTTGGGGGTTCTTGCTTCCCGAAAGACACAATGGCTCTTCTCAAAATAGCAGAGACAGCGGGCTATCGGTTCAAGCTGATAGAATCCGTTATCGAAACAAATAACAACCAAAGAGCACACCTTGTCAGCAAACTAATGAGTGTGTTCGGTGATATTAAAGGAAAAACCATTTCCGTATTAGGGCTCGCATTTAAACCAAATACAAACGATATACGATCAGCTCCGGCATTAGATATTATCCCAATGCTGAGAGAGCTTGGTGCTTTTGTGAAAGCCTATGATCCGATTGCTTATGTGGAAGCCGAAAGAGAGCTTGGTCCGCAGGCAGTCTTTAGCAACGATCTCTATGAAACAGTCAAAGATACAGATGCTTGTCTCATCTTAACGGAATGGGATGAAGTGAAAAAGATGGATAAAGAGCAAATCAAGCAACTTCTTCGATCACCAATTTTAATTGACGGAAGGAATTTGTTTGAACCAGCAGAAATGAAAGAAAGAGGATTTATTTACCAGTCTATTGGCCGCCCAGGCGTATGGGAAGCAGAATTGGTATCTAAGGCACAATAATAGGGGGAGCTTGGATGAAGAAAGTATTGGTTACTGGGGGCAGCGGATTTATTGGTTCACATACGGTTGAGACATTAATAGAAAAAGGTTACGAGCCCATCGTGCTTGATAACTTTTCAACAGGATCTCAGCAAAACATTGCACATCTTCCCGTTCAATGCATTGAGGCAGATATAACAAATCCTGAAACGATAGATGTGATAAAACAAATGGCCCCGGATTATATCATTCACCTTGCAGCACAAGTAAGTGTAGCAGTATCAGTGGAAGATTTCGTATATGACGAGGGAGTCAACATAAAAGGCTCTCTTCACGTCATAAAAGCAGCTGCTGAAATAGGTGTCGAGAAAGTGGTGTTCGCCTCATCGGCAGCTGTCTATGGAGATCCTCTTTATCTTCCAGTTGATACAGCCCATCGATTGCAGCCAAGTTCGCCCTACGGTTTATCAAAGTTAACGGTTGAACGATACTTAGAAATGGCGAAATCGCTCTATGATGTAGATTATTGTATTTTGCGATACAGCAATGTGTACGGTCCGCGCCAAGATGCTCTTGGCGAAGGCGGTGTTGTCTCTATTTTTGCTGACAAGTTTGCAAAACATGAGGCGCCATACATTTTTGGAGACGGGGAACAAACAAGAGATTTTATTTATGTAGGTGATCTCGCAGCAGCAAATGTAGCGGCTTTAACAGCCAAATCAAACGTTTGTTTAAATATCTCATGTGGTCATTCCATCACAGTAAATGAGCTGTTTCAAACGATGAAGCGTGTAACGAGATCTCATCTTGAACCGATTTACAAGCCACAGCGTGCGGGAGATATTGTGCACAGTACATTGGCGAATGAGGAAACAAAACAAGTCTTAGCATGGGAGCCTGTCGTTTCTTTACAAGAAGGTTTGGCTCGTACCATCTCCTACTATGAACAGGAAGTAAAGGCTTAATCCCTCAAATCGGATGGATGGCTTAGGAGGGAAACAGGTATGAGTGTGAAACAAACAGCATGGCAAATCATGATTGGATGTATTCTTTTAGTTGCAGGGATATGGCTTGTACAAACAGCATCTATGCAGCCCATTGGGTTAAAGAAGATGATGGCAATTCCTATTCTACTTGTCATATTGGCGATAGTTGCTGTCTTGATCAAACGATACATGAATGGTGAACAAATATGGATGTCAGCCATTTATCTTCTCATTGCATTCACCTTTCTCAATAATGCATTCTTTTCAATAAGTGTCGGTTTCTTTAGTCTTTTTCTTTATCGCATGATGCTCATCTTAGTCTTTGCCTTATTTATTTGGCGGATGAGAGAGAAGGGGACATACATATCGCAGTGGCAGAATATTCGAGTGAAAGGTATTCTCGGGTTTTTCGCTGCATGGTTTCTTTATGGGCTCCTCTCACTGCTGTGGGCTCATTCAGTCACAGATGGCTTAAAGTATATGTCTCTTTTAGCAATGGGGATGGGCTTTGTCTTTATCGTTGTCATGTACATCCAACGTATGGATCAGCTCGTGACATTTTATACCATCTGGCTAATGATGACAGTATTTGTCATGGGGATCGGGTTCTATAACCACTTTACCTTAAACCATTTGCCGAATACATCATTGTATCTTGGCCCAGTGTATAAACAGCACTATCCCACATCCGTTTTCTTTAATCAAAATGACTTTGCGACGTTTTTATCTATCAGTTTTTTCTTATATTTTGCCTGCATGCGTCAAATGAAAAACGGATATGTCAAAGCATTTGGTTTATTGGGTGCGATCTCAGCTCTTTATCTCATTTTATTAACCGAATCACGTGCCAGCTTACTGGGAGTATTTGCGGGAGTTGCTGTCTATGTGTGGCTACTCATGCCGCGCCTTTTGAAAAAGTGGTCTCTCGTGGCACTATGCGGACTCGGTGTGGTCTTTATCGCTGTCTTTTCAGCCAAGATTTATTCCGTCTTTTATGATTTGTTTCTTGCTTCACAAGTGGCACATTCTTTTAGTGAACCACTCCCGTCCAACATCGCTAGAGCGAATTTAATTAAAAATGCATGGCATTTCTTCGCAAATTCATATGGCTTCGGGGTAGGTGCGGGAAATGTTTCGTATTACTTAGCCCACTTTTCGATCTTTGATACAGATCAAGTCGTTGAAGTGCACAATTGGCTGTTAGAGATCATGACGAACTTCGGATTTGCGATGATGCTTGGCTATATCTCAGTGTACGCCTATCTCATGGTGACACTTTACAAACAATACCAAATGGCAGATACAAGATCAGCAAAAATGATCATTGAAGGTTTATTTGCTGCCATGCTTAGTTTTCTTGTATCAAGTATCAGTCCAAGTTCCGTCTCGAATCTATATTTTCACTGGGTGTTTTTAGGGCTCGTGATTGCAGCGGTGAATATGTTGAAAAATAAACAGCGTTTAAGGTATTGGTAAAATATGTGTGATGAACGGCTTGTATGGCAACACTAGAAAAAAGGCAAATACGCAAATGTTGGGAGAATGAACATGTCTGGTTTCATTTTAAGAGTAGGTAAGCGAATCAGAAAGCACATCGTATGGATGATTTTGCTGCCTGTGTTATTAGCAGCTTTTGGTTTCTTTTTCGCAAAAGGGACACTGGAACAGTCGAGTTATACCGCATCTGTCACTCTTACACTTGGTAAATACGACGATGCAGTGTATAACAACATGGAAGAAGTGATGTCTCTATTAAAAAGCGATGCGTTTCTCAAACAAGCACTCGGTGATGTAAAAGAAGAGGAAAGGCAAGATGTGAAAAGCCGCCTCATACTCACCAATCAATCAGATACTCAATTACAACTATCGTTTACAGATGCCGAATATGATCGTGCGCTTGCTGTTGTGAAGCAGATGTCTGATACGTTTTTAAAACAAGACAAAATCTTATTTACAAAAAGACAGCAAGTCATTGAAAAAAGATTATCCGCTCTTGAAGATGAGCCTGTCAGTAATGACTCCAAGGTAGATAAAGAACGATTCTTATATGAATTGGAGTCTACGAAGCTCGGAATGAAACAGGCAAAGATTGTCGACCCAGCTCAGTTACTTGATGAAGGCAACAAGGGCATGTCAGCGAAAAAGCGTGCATTGCTTGGACTTGTCATCGGCTTTAGCATCTCATTGTTGTTTGCTGTATTACCCGAATTGTTCAAAGAATCTTAATGATGAAGAACTGGAGATGAGTCTTAGGTGAACAAACAACCGTTAGTATCAATCATTACACCGGCGTATAATGCGGAACGTTATTTAACGGAAACAGTTCATTCCGTCCTTGCTCAAACCTATTCAAATTGGGAGATGATCATTGCTGATGACTGTTCAACAGATGGAACAAGGAAGCTTTTAGAGGAATTAAGTCAAATGGATGACAGAATCAACGTCATTTATTTAGAGGAAAATGGCGGGGCCGCCATTGCTAGAAATGCAGCAATCAAGCAGGCAAAAGGACGCTTTATCGCCTTTTTAGACAGCGATGATAAATGGAAAAAGACGAAACTCGAGAAACAAGTAAACTTTATGCTGTCAAATGGTCATGCATTCACATTCACAGCGTATGACGTCATTGCAGAAAATGGAGAACCATTACAAAAAACAGTCACTGCACCTAGCCAGTTGAATTACAATGAAGCGTTGAAAAATACAATTATCGGTTGTTTGACTGTGATGCTGGATCGTGAACAAGTGGGTCTTATTGAAATGCCGAACATTCGAACAAGACAAGATTTGGCGACATGGCTGTCTATTTTAAAAAGAGGGTTTACGGCTTATGGAATGAGTGAACCGCTAAGTGAATATCGCATTGTTGGAAACTCAATCTCTAGTAACAAATGGAAAGCAGCTAAAAAAACTTGGTTTGTCTACAGAGAAATTGAGCAACTTCATTTTGTCAAAGCGTCTTGGTGTTTTATGCACTATGCCACTAATGCGGTGAAGAAGCGCTTATAAACAAAGAAAAAAGGTGATGAAGGTGAAAGCAGACTCGATCATACATGTTATCGTAGCGACAGGAGAATGGGGACAGGATGGTCTGAGATATAGGCGGCATCGCTTAGCAGAATTTCTAGCTTCTGATCCAGAAACAAAAGAAGTCATTTGGGTATGTCCGTCTAAAGCCCGGCATACAGAATCCTTTCAACCCATAACAGATCGAATGAAGCAATTCACGATCTCTGATGTGCTCAAGAGCAAACTTTTTCGTTTCGGTCGATATCAAGATATATTTTATATTCATAAACTTTCCCCTCTTCTCGATCACTTGAGACAGGAGGAAAAAAAGGGAGTATCTGTTTGTCTATGGTATACCTTCCCTGGCTTTCCGCTCTTATCTTCATTATTTGAATGGAAACATATTGTGTACGATTGTAGTGATCTTTGGGGAGAGCCAATTAGTGGCAAAAACAACATCCTGTCTTATATGAGACAGCGTGTCATTGTGAAAGCAGAGAATCGAATTATTAAATATGCGCACAGCATTACATGCTCTTCGCAGTATTTACATGATCAAATCAAAAAGCGGCTGATGGGCGAACCGAAAGATGTGTTCACGGTAGAAAATGGTGTGGAGTACGATGTATTTGCTAAAAATAATCTACCTAGTAAAGAAGATGTGTTAGAGGGAAGAAAAGGAACGGTTCTTGGCTTTATCGGAGGAATTAAGCCGAAGCTCGATTTTGAATTGATTGAGCAAGCTGCACACATGCAGCCAGATTGGACATTTTTATTTGTCGGTCCGGATGGAACAAATGGAGATCCATCTTTTCGGCATGCGCTCAAATTGCCCAATGTCATTTGGACAGGGGCTGTTGCTCCAGAAGAAGTGCCTGCCTATATGCAACTGATTGATGTAGGCATGATGCCGTATAAACAGTCTCCTTATAATAAAGCTGTTTTTCCGTTAAAACTATATGAATTTTTAGCTGCAGGAATACCTGTTGTCGGTTTAAATCTTCCGTCAACGGAAAGGCTAAAAGAAAATGATGTGTATGAATATTTAGATGGCGAAGATCCTGCTGCCTTTGTAGAAGCCTGCCTGAAAGTGATCAGCAAAAAAGACGATATAACCTATCGACATCTAAGACAAAGCCGAGCAAAGAAAAAAGATTGGCATGCGCTGTTCACAAACATGGTGGAATTAACGAATATTAAAGAAAACGCATAATTCCATTCAGGGATTGTGCGTTTTTATTTGTTCCTTCTTCATGGGAGGAGCTTGTGATCATCCTATATTCAATTGTATAATGAAAAGAGCGGCCAATATACAAAATACAGATTTCAATTTAGAAGGAGACTGAACTATGGATTACGAACGCGCCTTATTAGCGTTTTTTGTCTCTCTAGCTACAGTTTTAATTGTGACACCAATCGTCAAAAAGTTTGCAATTAAGATTGGTGCAGTGGACCAGCCGAATAAACGAAAAGTTCATGATAAAGTGATGCCTAGAATGGGTGGTTTGGCAATTTTTATTGGAGTAGTGGCTGGATCATTAGCAGGCGGGCTGTTTCTACATAATAAAATTACAGCTATTTCAGTTGGTGCCGTACTCATCGTCATTTTAGGTATATTTGATGATAAATATAATTTAAGTGCAAAATTCAAATTTTTAGTACAAGTACTCGTTGCTTGTTTGATTGTAAGCACGGGTTTAAAAATGGACTTTTTCTCTGTTCCTTTTTTAACAGACAGACTAGAGCTAGGGTGGATGGCGTATCCTCTGACTGTGTTATGGATTGTCGGTATTACAAATGCGATTAATTTAATTGACGGTTTGGATGGACTTGCTGCCGGTATTTCCGTTATCGGTTTAACGACCATTGCAGTAATGGCATTTTCTGCTGACAAAGTACTGATCCTTTCCTTATCACTTGTTGTCATTGGCAGTACAATTGGTTTTCTTTTTTATAATTTTCATCCTGCAAAGATTTTTATGGGGGATACAGGTTCGTTATTTTTAGGGTATATGATTTCAGTGCTGTCGCTTTTAGGTTTATACAAAAGTGTCACTTTATTTAGTGTTGTTGTTCCTGTGATTATTTTAGGTGTGCCGATTTTTGATACAACCTTTGCGATCATTAGAAGAATATTGAATAAACAGCCGATTTCGGCCCCTGATAAATCTCACATTCATCACAGACTGATGGCTTTTGGTTTGTCTCATCGAATGGCTGTCATTGTGATTTACATGATTGGCTTGGTCTTCAGCATAAGTGCGATTCTGCTATCAAGTGCCACCATTTGGTTGTCGCTGATTATCATTTTTTTACTTGTCATGTTTATGCAAGTGATTGCAGAAATCACTGGTTTGGTCAACGAAGAGTTCAAACCTTTTACGAAATTTTATAAACGCATGGTCAAAAGAAACTAAAAAAACAGCCCGTTTCATAGGAAGCGGGCTGTTTCATCATTGTGTCGATGAATTTGTACGAGAAGTCGTTGAATCCGTTGTTCCTGTTTCACCAAAAGAATCAGTCTGTGAATTTGTTTCAGTTGATGGTTCAGCAGGCAGCTTCAAATGGGCTCTTAACTCATTTTGCACTTTGGCCAAATTGGTTTGATCTGGCTCAAAGAAGTACGTTCGATTTGGTCCTAAATAAAGGTCAGTTCCTTTAATTGAGAGTGTTTCTGTGTCGTCTCCTTTGAAACCACTGTAGATTTGCTGAAGAGCAAGTCCCTCTGTGATACGGAAGTTGGTTGTGATATGATCGCTCACTTCTTTTGCGATATTATCCACATTAGCAATGTTATTTGGCTTCGACATTTGATCGATCATTGCACGTAAAATTTGTTTCTGACGATCGTTACGCCCGAAATCACCACGTGGGTCCTGTTTTCTCATACGAGCGTAAGCCAGTGCTTCTTCCCCGTTTAAATGCATCATTCCTTTTTTAAAATAAATCTTTTTTGATTTTTTGACGTCACTTTTTTCATTGAAGTCAAATGGAACATCTACATTAATTCCTCCAACCTCATCAATGACATCTTTGAAGCCGTCAAAATCCACGGTTGCATATTTGTCGATTGGAATATGCAAGAATTGTTCGACAGTTTCAATCGTTTCGTCTTTTCCACCTTTAGCGAAGGCTGCATTGATCTTTACTTTCTTTCCTGTTGGGTCACTTGCAAGCTGTACCCGTGTATCACGAGGAATACTGACCATCTTCATGGTTTTATCCTGAGGGTTGATTGTTGCAACTATGAGTGAATCTGAACGACCATGTTCGTTGTTTGTAGCATAATCCTCAATTCCAACAAATAGAACAGAAAAAGGTTTTTTCTTAATATCAATAACAGCGTCACGGAGCTTAGATTTTTCACCGCGATTTAGTTCATCATATGTTTTGTCAGCAGCTTGAAGTGTATTGACGATTTTATATACTGCAAATCCGCCTAGGCAGATGAAAAGAAGCAAAAATAAAACCAAAATACGTTTGAAAATCCTTTTTTTCTTGCTCTTTTTCTTTCGTACGCGCACTCTTACTCGTTGTGCCATTCATCTGTCTCCTTTATCGAACCAATGTCCTTTTCTAAATAAGTAAGTTCGCCTTCCTTTGTAACACTCTTTCCATTTGTAAGCTCTGTCATCCATTCAATAAAATAATTTGTTTGCGGTTCTTCTACATAAGTCTCGAAAATAACGTCTTTTGCATAATGTATCTCTTTTAGCTGAAAAGATGAGGCTCTAAGCTCATTCTCTACCTTTCCTAGCCATGTATAATCTATTGTTGTGTGCATTGTACGCATTAAACAACGCTCAACAATACCGACGTGATTTAATGCTTCAGATACAGATTTTCCGTATGCGCGGATCAAGCCGCCGGCACCTAGTTTAATACCGCCGAAATAACGAGTCACAACAACGACTGTATCTTTAAGCTTACGTTTTTTTAACACCTCAAGCATTGGCACACCGGCAGTACCGCTTGGTTCACCATCATCATTTGCCTTTTGAATCATGTCATTTTCACCAATGAGATAAGCTGAACAATTATGTGTGGCATTCCAATGTTGTTTTTTAATGGACTGTATAAATGCTTGTGCTTCTTCTTCTGAGACAGCACGTTGTATATGACAAATAAAACGTGATTTTTCAATGACGATCTCATGCTCGCCACGACTTTTTACTGTAAGATAGCGATTCAGCAAAAGACATACCCTCCTGACTAGTAAATTGTAAGTCTAGAGAAAATTTGCATTGGTTTTAGAATTTTACAGCGTATTTTGTTATGATGAAGGGAGCGAAAAAAGGGTTGTCATAAAAACTTCATGATTTATACGCATTCTTTCATTATAATTCGACATAAAATGCAGATCAATGACATTTATAATAAAAAAAGATGACATCACTGTTACGGGAGGGAAAATCCATGACAACAGCAAAAATGGATCCGAAACTGTTGGATTCAATCATCATGAAAATGCTAAGTACAGTGGATGACAGCAAGGACGAAGTATTTAGAATAGGCGAGCAGTCCCGTCAGCAATATGAAAGCCTAGTAGAAGAGCTCAAGCAAATCAAGCAGCAAGTGAACGAAGTGATCGACTTTGGGGATAAACTAGAAGTCCATACGAGGCATGCCAGAAACCGTTTATCTGAGGTCAGCAGGAATTTCAACAAATTCAGCGAAGATGAAATTAGAGAAGCTTACGAAAAAGCACATAATCTTCAAGTAGAACTCACCATGATACAGCAGCGTGAAAAACAGTTAAGAGAAAGAAGAGACGATCTTGAAAGACGATTATTAAGCTTACAAGACGTTATCGAACGCTCTGAAACACTTGTCAGTCAAATCACTGTCGTTCTCAACTATCTCAATCAAGATTTGCGTCAAGTGGGCGTTTTGCTTGAAGATGCCCAAGCAAAACAAGATTTTGGTCTAAGAATTATTGAAGCCCAAGAAGAAGAACGCAAAAGAGTCTCAAGGGAAATTCATGACGGTCCTGCACAAATGCTTGCAAACGTGATGATGCGTTCTGAATTAATAGAACGGATTTTTAGAGACCGCGGTACAGAGGAAGGCTTTAAGGAAATTAGAAGTCTTAGACAAAATGTTCGAAATGCACTGTACGAAGTGAGAAGAATCATTTATGATTTAAGACCGATGGCTCTAGATGATTTAGGTCTCATTCCAACATTAAGAAAATACTTAAACACAATTGAAGAGTATGATGGGAAAACAAAGATTACATTCCAATGCATTGGTGATACAGAAAGTGAACGAATTCCTTCTCAATTCGAGGTGGCACTTTTTAGACTAGCTCAAGAAGCTGTAACAAATTCTTTAAAACACTCTGAGGCAGAGGAAATCTCTGTAAAAGTAGAAGTAACGAAAGACTTTGCCACATTAATTATCAAAGACGATGGAAAAGGTTTTGATATGAAAGATGTCAAAACGAACAAAAACAAATCGTTTGGTTTACTTGGCATGAAAGAACGCGTAGACTTACTAGAAGGTAAAATGACGATTGACTCAAAAATAGGTCTAGGGACATTCATCATGATTAGAGTGCCATTAACATTACAAAATAAAATTGTAAAATAGAGCCAAAAGACATATTGACCATAAAGATCAGGTGTAGAACAATAAACATGGGGAGGCGTAGCTTGTGACTAAAGTAAATATTGTAATTATCGATGACCACCAATTATTCCGTGAAGGTGTCAAACGGATTTTAGATTTTGAACCGACTTTTGAAGTAGTTGCAGAAGGAGACGATGGTGACGAAGCTGCACGTATCGTAGAGCATTATCATCCGGATGTAGTCATTATGGACATTAATATGCCGAATGTAAATGGAGTAGAGGCTACAAAGCAGCTAGTTGAGCTTTATCCCGAATCAAAAGTCATTATTCTATCTATTCATGACGATGAAAACTATGTAACACATGCATTAAAAACAGGGGCAAGAGGCTACCTGTTAAAAGAAATGGATGCAGATACACTCATTGAAGCTGTTAAAGTAGTAGCTGACGGAGGTTCTTATTTACATCCGAAAGTAACTCATAATCTAGTAAATGAATTCCGGCGCTTGGCAACTAGTGGTGTTTCCGCACATCCTCAGCATGAGGTATATCCGGAGATTCGTAGACCATTGCACATCTTAACAAGACGTGAATGTGAAGTACTCCAAATGTTAGCTGATGGTAAGAGCAACAGAGGAATCGGTGAATCGCTCTTTATTAGTGAGAAAACAGTGAAAAATCACGTGAGTAACATTTTACAAAAGATGAATGTAAATGACCGTACACAAGCTGTTGTAGTGGCTATTAAAAACGGCTGGGTAGAAATGAGATAATATTCCGGACAAGCACTCCTTTTTCGACTGTTTCGGTTTTCTCACGTCGTTTAATTGTGAGAAGGTATTTGCGATACAAGGAGTCTTTTGCGGAGAAAATGGCTTGCCTATTGATTAGGCAAGCTTTTTTGATTACTATTATAAATCTAATGAAAACCAAAGGTGTTTTTTTAAAATTGGAAAACAGTAACGGATAAGGAAGGTATTTAAGAATGAAAATAGCCGTTGTAACAGACAGTACTGCTTATATACCGCAAGAACTACGTGACGCACATCAAATACATATGATTCCCCTTCATGTTATCTTTGGTAGCGAATCGTATCGAGAAGAAATAGAGATGGACTGGAAGACGTATTATGAAGAAGTAAAAAAACATAAAGATCTTCCCACAACCTCTCAGCCCGCTTTTGGTGAATTAGTAGACTTATATGAAAAGCTGAGTAAGACTTACGATGCTGTCATTAGTATCCATCTTTCAAGCGCAATCAGCGGAACCTATCATAGTGCAGTCGCAGCGAACGATATGGTTGAAGGGATTGACATTTACCCTTTTGATTCGGAAACCAGCTGCATGGTTCAGGGCTTTTATGCATTAGAAGCGGCTGAAAAAATTCAAGAAGGAGCTTTCCCCGAAGAGGTCATTGCACACTTAAATCAACTGAAAGAAAATGAACGAGCTTATTTTATGGTAGACGACTTAACTCATTTGCAAAGAGGCGGCAGACTAAATGGTGCGCAAGCCTTTATTGGAAGTCTCTTAAAGGTAAAGCCTATTCTTCATTTTGACAATAAGCGAATTGTACCTTTTGAAAAGATTCGTACACGTAAAAAAGCCATTTTGCGTATTTTGGAATTATTTGATGAAGATGCAAGTCGTGGAGTCCCTATGAGAGCAGCAATTATCCATGCAAATAGAGATGAAGAAGCAGATGAATTGGTTGCGCATTTATCAGCGAAATATCCTCATGTAGAATTTTATAAAAGCTACTTTGGTGCTGTTATTGGTACTCATCTAGGCGAAGGATCAATTGGTCTTGGCTGGGTAATAAGGTAGATTTAAAAATCCTCTTTTCTATTAGAAAAGGGGATTTGTTTTTCCATTTTTGTAGTTGGACGAAAGGGCAAGTCTTCGTACATAATAGGCAAACATCAATTGAAAGGTGTTTGTTTGAAATGAATATGAGTAAAGCAATGGAACTTAGACAGCAACTACAATCGAGACATCTGCTTACTTTTGAATGTCGCTGCTCACAGCTCAGTCTTGATTGGCTGGAGGAACAGGGCTTAATAAAATGGACTCCCGCTATTGAGATTGGGTCGAACGGTTTTAGATGTTGCCGGTGCGGTGTGTCAAATAAGCGATATTTTGCCTTCTCACCATGTGAAAATTGTAAAAAAGAATGTGTGTACTGCAGATCATGTATCATGATGGGAAAAGCAACAGAATGCAATGTTCTTTATGAATGGGTTGGTCCGAATTGTGATGAAACATTCCAAGCAACATTAACATGGAAAGGAGAGTTGTCTAAAGGGCAAAGAAGAGCATCTGAAAAGATCATTGAAGCAATAAAAAGCAGGTCTGACTTATTAGTTTGGGCTGTTTGTGGAGCAGGGAAAACAGAGGTTCTTTTTCATGGGATTGAGTATGCGTTAAATATAGGTCGGCGAGTATGTATCGCAACGCCGAGAACAGATGTTGTACTTGAACTCGAACCGCGGATTAGAACAGTATTTCAAGGATTGAATATCGCTGTGCTTTATGGTGGGAGTCCTGAGAGATTTCAATTAGCGCCACTTATGATCACTACAACACATCAGCTTCTTAGATACAAGGATGCTTTTGATGTCATAATCATAGATGAAGTTGATGCATTTCCTTATTCAATAGATGAGCGTCTCCAGTTTGCTGTAAAAAAGGCCATTCGTGAAAAAGGGGTCAAGATATATTTAAGTGCCACACCATCCCGAAACATGAAAAGAGACGTTTCTAATGGACAATTAGAAGCTGTGAAGATTCCTCTTCGTTTCCATCAACAACCTTTGCCTGTCCCGTCTTTTAAATGGATAGGGCAGTGGAAAAAGAAGATAAAAAAGAAGCAGTTGCCGTCTGTTGTGACGAAGTGGATACAACATCATATCAAAGAAAAGAGAAGAATTTTACTTTTTGTTCCTTCGATCGCCATGATGAAGGAGGCAACGATTATTCTTCTAGGGCTTCACTTAAATGTAGAGGGTGTTTCTGCTGACGATCAAGATAGAAAATTAAAAGTCAAACGATTTAGAGAGTATGCATACGATGTACTTGTTACAACGACTATTCTGGAAAGAGGTGTGACCATTCAAAATGTTCAGGTGGGTGTATTAGGTGCAGAATCTGCTATTTTTACAGAAAGTGCACTTGTTCAAATTGCTGGAAGAGCAGGTAGGCATCCTCAATATTCTAAGGGAGATGTTTCTTTTTTTCATTTTGGTGTAACGAGAAATATGAAACAAGCTAAGAAGCATATTGTACAAATGAATCAAACGGCTATGAGCGAGTTATCTGAAAAAAAGTGTGGGATCAACTAAATCATGGTACTTTATATTCACAATACACAAATGGTAGGAGAGAGAGATATGCTTTTCAATGCAAAAGAAATACGACTAAAAGAATCACTCTATCAATATCTCAACCAATTAAATATGATTTGTCATTGTGAAAAATGTCTAGAAGATGTATTAGCCATTTCATTAAATCAAGTAAAACCACAATATATAACAGACATAGACAAGATATCTTACAGTAAATCGGAGATGGTGGATAAACAAAAAAATACAACTATACTGGCCATTCTTATAGGAGCGGTCTCAAAAGTAACAGCTTATCCGAGATGCGCCATTCAACGAGCGGCGAATAGGGAGAGATTAATTGATTTGTCCAATCTGTGACGGGCATTTTGTAACTGCTTTTACATGGAAATCTTTACTGCTATCAGATCAAGACTGTATATGTCTGGCATGTATAAATCATCTGGAGAAGATTCATGGTCCTATTTGTCCCAAATGCGGAAGAGCACAGACAAGTGATCAATTATGCCAAGATTGTATCCGTTGGAATGAAAGAGCTGATTCTACTGAAGTTCTTGTGAAAAATAGGTCTGTTTATGCTTATAACGATTTTATGAAAGACATTCTGGCTCGTTTCAAATTTCGAGGTGATACTGCTTTAGCTGAGCTGTTTAAGCAAGATGTTCAAGCAGCATTTAAGCGCTCGTTTTCAATGAAAGACCATTTACTAATTCCAATTCCTTTAAGTAAAGAGAGATTAAAGGAAAGAGGATTCAATCAATCTGTTGTGCTGGCTTCCTTACTTGGTGCGCCTATGACTCAGCCACTCGTTAAGAGTCATCAAAGTAAGCAGTCTAAGAAGAGTAAGAATGAACGTTTATATCAAACTGGGTTATTTCGTTTGGAGCAACCGGATACGATAGTTAGAAGGAATGTTATATTAATTGATGACATCTATACAACGGGTGCTACAATCTATGATGCGGCAAGAATTTTAAAAAATTCAGGTGCGAAAAGTGTTTCCTCTTTTACGTTTATTCGCAGTTAAAAATAATGATAATCAACCGATAATAATAGAAGAATATAACGTAAGGGGTTTTGGTTATGAATCAATTGGCAAACTGTCCACAGTGTAATCAGTTATTTTTGAAAACGACCATCCAAACGGTTTGTAACAAGTGCTTTGAAGAAGAAGAGCGTTCATTTGATATCGTTTATAAATTCTTGCGGAAGCAAAGTAATAGACAATCGACAATTGCTGAAATAGTAGAAGCAACAGAAGTAGCTGAGGAATTAATTTTAAAATTTATTCGATTGAAAAGACTTCAAATTAGTCAATTTCCGAATATCAACTATCCTTGTGAAAGATGTGGCAAACCGATTAGGAAAAACAAGCTATGCAGCCAATGTGAACAGGATATTCATTCTCAAATCAGTCAAATGAACCAAGAAGAGGCGCGTAAAAAGGAGATCGAATCCAGGAAAAAAGACACCTATTATGCCATTAATCCTAAAAATGACTGATTCCCTAAACTAAGTTGCAGTTTGGTCGATAAAATAGATAGAATCAAGATAGACTGTAACGGAAAGCGAGAGGAATCCCGTGAAAATTAATCGATATGGAACACAACCAGTAAATCCTTACAAGAAAACATATGAGAAACAAACGTTGCAATCGAATCAACCAAAAACAACCGATAAAGTAGAAATTTCTAAAAAGGCAATCGAAATGCAAAAGGTGCCAAATTTAATGAAAGAACGCCAAGAAAAAATAGAGCAAATTAAAAAAAGCATTGAAGCTGGGACATATCAAGTTGATACAAAAGGCATCGCTGATAAAATGCTGAATTTTTATAAACAACAATAATAAAAGGAGTAGCGTGAATGTCAGTTAAAATAATTATTGAAGAGCTGCATCGTCTCTATGGATTACACGAACAGCTTCTAAAGCTGTCTAAGGATAAAACAGACATTCTGAAAAGTAATGAGATTGATGCTCTTTCAGAGACTCTAAATCTTGAGCAAAAATATATTCAGGCCATTTCTCAACTAGAAGAAAAGCGGATTGAAGCGACGGTTCAATTTTTACAGAATGATCAATCACCGACGATTACTGCGTGTATTGAAAAGGCTGAAGGTACGGATAAAGAGGAGCTCATTTCGCTATTTCAGAAATTAACTGACATCATGGTGGAACTGAAAGATGCAAATGAATTAAATAAACAGCTCATTCAGCAGTCACTTCAATTTATTTCACTGACATTCGATCTCGTTAACCCTAACAAAGACAATATGAATTACGGACAAAACGGTCTTGGAAGTTCGAAGCCTAAACAGCATATGGCTTTGTTTGATTCAAAGGCGTAATCAAGGAGGATACCAATGGGTTCTACATTCATGGGTTTAGAAACAGCAAAAAGAGGAATTACAGCCCAGCGTGCAGGGCTTTATGTCACATCAAACAACGTGTCCAATGCAAATACGGATGGCTATTCAAGACAGAGAGTTACTTTTAAATCAGATAACCCTTATCCAGTTATTTCTGTGTATGATGGCAAGACCTATGGACAAATGGGAACAGGTGTTCAAGTTGGAACCGTTGAAAGAATTAGAGACAGTTTTTTAGACCTTCAATATAGAGGTCACAATAACAACATGTCTTACTATGCAGCGAAGTCTGATGCCCTTTCACAAATGGAAGGAGTCATGAATGATTTAACAGATGAAGGCTTAAACAGAGCTTTTGATAATCTTTGGAAATCATTACAGGTCCTTTCTGAAACGAAAAGTGCAGATACAGCATCTGCACGTACTGTTGTAAAAACGAGTGCACAGGCTTTGGTAGATCAATTTCGCCTACTAAATTCTTCTTTAACAACGATACAAAAGAATTTGAAAACAGAGCTTGATTCAACTGCAAAAAATGTAAACACACTCTTGACTCAAATTGATGAAGTGAACAAACAGATTGCAAAGGTTGAGCCAAATGGTTACCTTCCAAACGATCTTTATGACACGCGTGATGCCCTTGTAGATCAACTATCCTCTCTTGTTGATATTAAGGTGAGCTACAACCAATCTGGTGGAAATGCGCTGAAAATTGCTGAAGGCACTGTCAATATTGACATCATAGGTGCAAATGGACAATCTGGTGGAACCATTCTGAACGGTATTACCAACGAAAAGTCTGAATTGCAGATCTCCTATGACAATACGACAGGTCTTGTAGATTCTCTTCAATTCGGAACAACGACAATTGCAGCAGATCAATTACAAGTAAATGGTAAAGTGAAAGCACTTGTTGAGGCTTATGGCTACATGTCTAATGGAACTGAAAAAGGAATGTATCCAGAGATGCTTGCAGAACTAGATCTAGTAGCGCAAGTATTCATGGATAAATTCAATGAAGTGCATAAACAAGGGTACACGTTAAATGGTGAAAACGGACAAAATTTCTTTGATATTGAGAATAATAATGATTTGAATAAAGGAGTAGCAGCTCGGATCAAGGTCAGTGATACAATTTTAGCATCAACAGATAATATTGCCGCATCACTTAATCAAACTAAAGGTGATGGTTCGAATGCCACTCATTTAGCAAATATCCAAGACTTAAAACTATCAATTGGTGGAAACACAACGACAATTCAGGATTACTATCAGAACGTTATTGCTGAAATGGGTATACAAGGGAAAAAAAATAAGACGCTTGAAAGCAACTCAGCTGCCCTTGTAAGTTCGTCCAATGAACGTAGAATGTCGACTAGCGCTGTTTCAATTGATGAAGAAATGTCTAACATGATTCAATTTCAGCATGCGTATAATGCTGCGGCAAGAATTGTGACATTACAAGATGAAGTATTAGATAAACTAATCAACGGCATGGGTGTCGTAGGAAGGTAGGAATAACTGATGCGAGTCACGCAGGGTATGATTTCTCAAAACTCACTTCGCAATATTAGTAAAAGTTATGAACGTCTTTCTCAAATAAATGAACAAGCACAAACAGGAAAACGTTTCACGAAAACGTCGGATGATCCCGTTGCGGCAGTGAAAAGTCTTCAATATAGTACGGCCCTTTTTCGAAATGAACAATATAAGAATAATTTAAACGAGGCTCGAAACTGGATTGATACATCAGAAACAAGTGTTACTGAAATCATTGATATTATGTCAGATGTTCGAGACAAAGTAATTGATGCGACTAACGGGACAAAGCAGCCTGAAGACTTAGCGGCAATCGGAGTGGAAATTGGTCAGATGAAGAAACAAATCATTGATGCGATGAACACTCAGATGTTAGGTAAGTATGTATTTAATGGAACAAACACAAATGTAAAACCTGTTGTGGAAAATGCGGACGGTACGTATACTTTTAACTTTGAAAATTATACCGAAGCAAATGCAGTGAAGTCTAACATTTCAGATGGTATTACTTTGAATGTGAACTCAAATCCACTTTCAGCGTTTGGTGGAAAGTCTGCCAGTGGTCAAAATGTTATCGAAATGCTGAATGACCTAGAAAACTCATTGAAAAATGGAACATTTACTAATTCAGATGGGGCACTTGGGGATATCGACCAGTTTAAAGAGGTCATGAGTGCGGAGCGTTCAGATCTTGGAGCTAGATCCAATCGTATTGACTTAGTGGGCAGTCGTTTGACTTCACAATACGAAGTGCTGAAAAATGCGAAATCAGATAATGAAGATGTTGAAAGTGAAAAAGCCATTATTGATCTTCTACAACAAGAAGTTGTGAATAGAGCTGCTTTAGCAACGACAGCTAAGGTGATTCAGCCGTCGCTTGTCGATTTCTTAAGATAATAAAAAGCATCCTTTGGGTGCTTTTTTGCATCATGGAGGTGAACATATGCAAATTCCTAGATTGTTAATGCAACAAAAATATGCAAAGTTGCAAATGTCGACAACGCCTTCTAGACAGGTAATAGAACAGCCTAGAGCGGACCTTGAAATTGAGCAACCTAAGGCAGTGATGAATATCACAAGAACACCCTCAAAATTAACAATTGATCAATCAGAAGCATTTGCAGATATGGACATAAAGTCGATTTTTAGGCGCTCTGAGGAGTGGGCGGCAGAGGGGAAACGTGCCGTTGGAGAAGGAATGGGAAGAAGAGCGGAGGAGGGAAGCGAACTCATTAAAATTGAGGATGGTGGTAATGCAATTGCTGAATTTGCCAAAATCAATGGAGGCCCTTCCGCAAAAGAATTCACGATTGGTGTCATTCCTTCATTCTTTAGTGTCAAAGTGAATTATCAGCCTTCTGAGCTTCAAATTGACATTGAGCCGCAAAAAGCTGTGATTGAGGCAACGCCACATAAACCTATCGTTACCTACTATCCAGGTAAATTAAATATTGATATGTTACAATACCCTGAATTGAAAATAGAGGTTGACGAGACGGGTTAAAATGGTGATAAGGTATAGTTAAGAAAATGAAAAAGGTCGTGAATTATGATCATTCAAACAAAATATCATGGTGAAGTGACAATTAAAGAGGAGCAGATCATCACCTTCTCTAATGGGATACCAGGATTTCTAGATCAAAAGCAATTTGTTATTTTACCTTTATCAGAAGAATCTCCCTTTTTAGTTCTCCAATCATTAAAAAACGCAAATTTGGGTTTTATTGTCAGTAGTCCATTTTTATTCTTCAATCAATACGAATTTGATCTAGAAGAATCTGTTGTTGACATACTTGGTATTGAAGATGCAAATGATGTTGAAGTGATGGTCATCTTAACAATGGAATCTTCTATTGAGAAAACGACAGCCAATTTAAAAGCACCTATTATTGTAAACCTGAAAAATATGAAAGCCAAACAGGTAATTTTACATGATTCAGCCTATCATACAAAACACTTGTTAGAGGTGGCTTCATCATGTTAGTCCTGTCTCGTAAATTAAATCAGTCGATTCAAATAGACGATGATATTGAAGTTAAGATTATTTCAATTGAAGGAGATCAAGTGAAGATCGGAATTGATGCTCCTAAGCATATTGATATTCACAGAAAAGAAATTTATCTATCCATCCAAGAAGAGAATAGTCGCGCTGCAAGCTTGTCCTCAGATCTTCTATCTCAATTATCCTCACAAAAAAAGTGAGGATTTTTTTATCTAATCATTCACTCCTTTCCCGTAGAAGAGCTTTCAATGTGCTTTTTTCATTCAGCTTCAATTTATATGAAACTTTAACAAATCGGCTCATCTATATTTAATTTAAAAAATCAAAGCCGATATAAAAGGTAGATTAAAGCACAGGAGCTGAATAACTATGTCTGTTGGTAAGTTGACACCGCTAGTTTCAATTATCGATGCATATCATACCCGTGTTTCTAATAATCAAAATGACACTGTAAACGCAGATTTACAAGAAAATGGCAGGTCAGTTTCAAAGGAGGAAATTGATAAAACGATTCAAGGAGCAAACAAGCTCATTGAACCTACTCAGTTCCATCTTCAATTTGAATTACATGAAAAGCTTAATGAATATTATGTCAAAGTAGTGGATAACCAAACAGATGAAGTCATTAGAGAAATTCCTTCCAAAGAATGGCTTGATTTTTATGCGGCTATGACAGAAATTGTCGGATTATTTGTAGATAAAAGAATGTAAATGAAGGGAGAACATACACAATGGTCAATCGAATTACTGGATTTTCAAATGTGTTTGATATTGACGAGATCGTGTCAAAGTTGATGAAAACCGAACAAGCTCCGCTTGATAAAATGACACGTCAGAAACAGACACTAGAATGGCAAAGAGACAGCTATCGCGAGATTAATTCAAAAGTCAAAGAATTAGATGACTTGATTAACAGTTTAGCCCTCACGCGTCCAAGTACATATGGCGCAAAAAAAGTGTCAAGCTCCAATGAATCTGCTGTGACAGCGACTGGAACGACAAATGCTACCTCTGGCATGATTTATGTGACTCAGCTTGCGACAGCTTCCGTTTTCAAATCGTCTGGAACATCTGGATTTACTCCAGCAAACGGTACTTTTACTTTCGAAGTGACTACACCAGATTCAACCAAACCAACAACGGTGACGATCAACACTTCAGAAACTGATACACTTGATACGATTGTATCAAAATTGAATAACTCACAACTTGGTGTGACGGCTTATAAAGGTCAAATTTCTGATGGGACAAACTATGTGGATACCATTGCCCTTACTTCACGAACAACTGGTGAAGGTGTAAGTATTAAAGCAACTGATGGTAATTCTGCTTCATTCCTTACCCAACTAGGATTCCAGGTAGATGGTGATAACAAACTTGTTGCTACGACTAAAGGACAAAAAGCTCAATACGAAATAAATGGTCTTAAAATGGAAAATAACAATAATACATTTACGCAGGCAGGCATCACATATGAGTTAAAAGGAACGACCGATAAGCCTGTTAGCTTAAACGTTTCAACAGATGTCGATACGATCTATGATAAAATTAAGCAATTTGTTGATAAATACAATGAACTCGTTGAGCAGGTCAATGGTAAAGTCAATGAAAAGAAAAATAGAGACTATCAACCATTAACGGCTGAAGAGAAAAAAGCGATGTCTGACAAGGAAATTGAGCTTTGGGAAAAAACAGCCAAGTCTGGTTTGTTACGAAGTGATTCCATTTTAAGATCGGGAACTTCTAAATTAAGAAATGACTTTTATGCGGATATTAAGACTGGCGATTCCAATATTCACATTACACAAATCGGAATTACCACATCAGCAAAGTATAAAGATGGCGGAAAGCTTGAAATTAATGAAGAGAAACTAAGAAAAGCTATTGAAGAAGATCCTCAAAAGGTTAGTCAAATGTTTATCTCTGGTTCTTTAAATGTTGATTCGAAAGATCAAGACAAGGCTCAGCAGCAATATAAGGAGCAGGGAATTATTTATCGTATTAAAAATTCCTTAACGGCCTTCACGAAGAGTATCCAAACGAAAGCCGGCAGTGCATCTATGGATTTAAAGGAATACGGACTTGGCAAGGACCTTGAATCATTGACGAAACGAATGAGTGATTTCCAAGATCGCTTAAAAATTGTCGAAAACCGTTACTATACAAAGTTTAATGCCATGGATAGTGCGATTCAAAAGCTAAACAACCAATCTGGCTATCTTTCTCAACTGCTTGGACAATAAATTGGAGGTTTATAACATATGGCCATACAGAATCCTTATGCCGCCTATCAGAAAAATTCTATTGAGACCGCTACACCGGCTGAGTTGACGCTTATGCTTTATGAAGGATGCTTAAAGTTCATCAAACTAGCAAAGCACGCCATTCACCAAGAGGATGCTGAAACGAGAAACTTGAACTTGAAAAAGGCCCAAAACATCATTCAAGAATTAAATGTCACCTTAAATCGTTCTTATGATGTAGCGAAGAGTATGGCAAGTATGTATGATTACATCTATCGCAGGCTCATTGATGCAAATCTCAAGAATGATGCAGAGATTCTGAGTGAAGTAGAACAATACGTGACCGATTTCCGTGATGCTTGGAAACAAGTAATTCAAACAGATCGAAAAGGTCGTCATCAATCCATCGGGGGTTCTCTATGAATGTTGTTGATCAACTTTATGGACAAACATTAAAAATGGCTGCTGAAATAGAATCAAATCCACAGAGCGAAACATTGGTTGAAGACTTTGACGCCTTTTTAATTGAAAGAGACGAATTGATGAGAGACATTCAGCATGAACTCTCATTACAAGAAAAAGAGAAGATCAAAGAAATCATTCAAACGGATCAAAAGATGGCGAAGCAATTAACTGAGATTCAAAAAGGGATAAAAGCAGATATCCAAGCCATTCAAAGAAAAAAATCAAAACAGATGAACTATCAAAATCCATATCAACCAATCACTAGTGATGGCGTATACTACGATAAACGGAAATAAATAGGTGAGATTTGTGGCGTATCGTTCAGATGACTATATATTATTAAGCACATATTATGAGCTTCTATACACCATAGAAGAGGGTCTAAAATATTTAGATGAAATGGCGAAGAATTTTGCAAAAACAGAAGGGGATCGGATTTTTAATGATCTGATCCATGCCTTCTTTCATTTAGAGACAACACATCCTCTTCTACTTTCAATTATAGAAAATGAGCATTTTGCACAGACGATTCGTTCGTTTGATCAAATTTTTTTAAGTTTCGATATACTAGCATTCTATACATTCCCTTCAAATCACTTCCAAACATTCCTTAATGCATACTTTTTACCTGAATATAGAAGTTGGATGAATGACATACATGCCTGCATGAGGCCGTATGTCATTCATTAATTTTCTTTGAATTCTGATCATTTGAAGGGATTTATGAGTTTAAAAAATCAATTGTTATTTAGGTTTTGTGTATTGTCGATCAGTCTTCTAGGGAGTTTTATCTATTACAAAACAGATCAGGTTCATAAAGGTCTACTCAAAAAAGTGAAGTCGTATCAGACATCACTAGAATTAAAGTGCTTTTGCAAAAATCGGAAGCCCAAATGAAGACATATGTTGTGGCACAAGAAGGAGCAACTCTATGAAGATATTAAATACATTGAACAGGTCTGTGAAACTTCACATGAACAATCGGATGCAGTAGCAAAAGTGGCTTATGCCATTAAGAATCGCAACCACGTATGCAAAATGCAGTTTAACACAAGCGCCTGATGTTTCGGGTCACTCAATTTCAGTGACTGAAAAGGCTTTGAGGTGCACCTCACATTCAGCAATTTGTGAAACAAATGGGCTCTATTAAGGAATCTGTGAATGGCGGAAAAGCTGTTAGCTACTAATCGAGCGAGTACAGAGGAAATTTCCCAAACGATTGGTGTCATTGAAAAAGGGGCAAAACGTAACTCTGAAGAGACCGAGTACATGTCGGCGGCAGAAAAATCGCTGCTGTCAACGAAGATTTGAAAGCAATAACAGAGGATTTGAAATCTCTGTCTTCATCGCACATTTACATGCGATTTGGTCTTTTTCACGCATAAATCGAATATATATTCATCAGAAGATAAGGGAAGCTGAAGCAGCGCAAAATTCGACAAATTTCAATAAAAATTCACATTTAATTTACGTTTGAGCAGGAGAAAAGGAGGGTAAAGTAGAAATAAGTTTACATATCCTTAACTTAAAAGGAGGCGTTCTTTATATGAATTACAATGTCAGAGGAGAAAACATCGAAGTAACACCTGCACTAAGAGATCATGTCGAGAAAAAAATTGGAAAGCTGGAGCGTTATTTTGAGTCAGATGTTGATGCTTCAGTCAACGTGAACTTGAAGTTTTACAACGATCAAGAGTCTAAAGTGGAGGTAACCATTCCAATGACTGATCTAGCACTTCGAGCTGAAGTGCATAATGAGGATATGTACAATGCAATAGACTTAGCAGCCAGTAAATTAGAACGTCAAATTAGAAAACATAAAACAAAAGTGAACCGTAAATTCCGAGAGCAAGGTGTGAAAAAGCATTTGTTTGCTGGAGGAAATGGTGCTGCTGATGTAGCGGTTCAAGATGACGAAGAAATTGATGAAACAGAAATCGTCAGACAAAAACGTTTCAATTTAAAACCAATGGATAGCCAAGAGGCCATTCTCCAAATGAACATGCTAGGTCACAGTTTCTTTGTCTTCACAAATGCTGAGACAAATTTGACCAATGTCGTTTATCGCCGAAATGACGGCAAATATGGACTCATTGAACCAAACGCTTAAACTGCCGGTTCTGCTGATCCTAAAACAACATAAATGAAGCAAACCCGTTCCCTTCATCAGGAGCGGGTTTTTTGTCCTAAATCATTGCAAATTCTTTGGAAATCATAGAAGGTATGGTATGATAAATGAAGGTAAATATGGACCTGTCAAACTTACTGGACATGCCGAACAATAGCATGAAATAGAGGAGCGTTATTATATGCTTGGAATTTTAAACAAAGTGTTCGATCCTACGAAACGTACGATCAGTCGATATGAAAAAAAAGCAAATGAAATCGAAGCTCTCGCTCAAGATTTTGAGAAATTATCGGACGAGGCTTTACGAAATAAAACGATTGAATTTAAAGAAAGGCTAGAAAAAGGACAATCAGAGGATGACCTATTGGTTGAAGCATTTGCAACGGTTCGCGAGGCAGCTCGCCGTGTGACAGGAATGTACCCATTTAAGGTTCAGTTGATGGGTGGGATTGCGCTTCATGAAGGCAACATCTCTGAAATGAAAACAGGTGAAGGTAAAACGTTGACATCAACGATGCCTGTTTATTTAAATGCTCTTTCTGGTAAAGGCGTCCATATCGTGACAGTCAACGAATATTTGGCAAGTCGTGATGCACAGGAAATGGGCAAAATTTTTGAATTTCTTGGACTAACGGTTGGATTGAACTTAAACAGCTTAGACAAAGATGAAAAAAGAGCAGCGTATGCTGCTGATATCACGTATTCAACAAACAACGAACTGGGATTTGACTATTTACGAGATAACATGGTGCTGTACAAAGAGCAAATGGTTCAAAGGCCGCTTCATTATGCCGTCATTGATGAGGTTGACTCAATTTTAATTGATGAAGCAAGAACACCACTTATTATTTCTGGACAAGCAGCAAAATCGACAAAGCTTTATGTACAAGCGAATGCATTTGTCCGAACATTAAAAATAGAAGACGATTTCACGTATGACATTAAAACAAAAAGTGTTCAGCTCACAGAAAGCGGAATGACGAAAGCGGAAAAAGCATTTGGTATTGATAACCTGTTTGATGTGAAACATGTTGCTTTGAACCATCACATTGCTCAAGCCTTAAAGGCACATGTTGCGATGCAAAAAGATGTTGATTACGTTGTAGAAGATGGTCAAGTAGTCATTGTCGATTCATTCACAGGCCGTTTAATGAAAGGCCGTCGATACAGTGAAGGTCTACATCAAGCCATCGA
Source organism: Bacillus sp. NPDC093026 (assembly GCF_044754665.1). Lineage (NCBI taxonomy): Bacteria > Bacillati > Bacillota > Bacilli > Caryophanales > Bacillaceae > Bacillus > Bacillus sp. NPDC093026. The sequence continues at coordinate 431,012 of NZ_JBIVPN010000002.1, forward strand.
AGCTAAAGAAGGCCTTGAAGTGCAGAACGAAAGCATGACACTTGCAACAATTACTTTCCAGAACTACTTCCGGATGTATGAAAAATTATCTGGTATGACAGGTACAGCAAAAACAGAAGAAGAAGAATTCCGGAACATTTATAACATGCAGGTTGTAACAATTCCGACGAATAAACCGGTTGTACGTGAAGACAGACCTGATCTAATTTATCGTACGATGGAGGGCAAATTTAAAGCGGTTGCTGAGGATGTCGCTCAGCGCTACATGACGGGTCAGCCAGTGCTTGTGGGAACAGTGGCGGTTGAAACATCTGAGCTTATTTCTAAACTGCTTAAAAATAAAGGAATCCCTCATCAAGTGCTAAACGCAAAAAACCATGAGCGTGAAGCACAAATTATTGAGGAAGCCGGTCAAAAAGGTGCCGTAACGATTGCAACGAACATGGCAGGACGTGGTACGGACATTAAGCTTGGCGAAGGTGTCAAAGAGCTCGGCGGACTTGCTGTTATTGGTACAGAGCGTCACGAATCACGCCGTATTGATAATCAGCTTCGTGGTCGTTCTGGTCGTCAAGGAGACCCAGGGGTTACACAATTCTACCTTTCACTAGAAGATGAATTAATGCGTCGATTCGGTTCAGAGCGCACAATGGCTATGCTTGATCGTTTCGGCATGGATGACTCGACACCAATTCAGAGCAAAATGGTGTCCAAGGCAGTGGAGTCTTCTCAAAAACGTGTTGAGGGGAACAACTTTGACTCTCGTAAACAGCTTTTACAATATGACGATGTGCTACGTCAACAGCGTGAGGTCATTTATAAACAGCGCTTTGAAGTCATTGATTCTGATAATCTGAAGTCAATTGTATTGAATATGATTCAATCTTCTATTGAACGAGCGGTTGGTTCTTACACACCAAAAGATGAGCTTCCAGAAGAGTGGAAACTAGACGGTCTTGTCGAATTAATCAACACGAATTACTTAGATGAAGGTGCCATGACGGTCAAAGATATCTTCGGCAAAGAAGCGGATGAAATCACATCCTTTATCATGGATCGTATTAAAGAGAAATACGATGCGAAGGAAGAGATGTTTGGCGAAGAACAAATGCGTGAATTTGAAAAAGTGATTGTGCTTCGTGCAGTAGACTCGAAATGGATGGATCACATTGATGCAATGGATCAGTTGCGTCAAGGTATTCATTTACGTGCTTATGCACAAACAAATCCGCTTCGTGAGTATCAAATGGAAGGGTTTGCGATGTTTGAACATATGATCGCTTCCATTGAAGATGATGTGGCCAAATATATACTAAAATCAGAAATTCAAAATAACCTAGAACGTGAGGAAATCGTTCAAGGTCAAACCACAGCAATTCAGCCTCAGGAAGGTAATGAGGAGAAAACAGTGAAAAAGAAGCCGGTACGTAAAGTCGTTGATATCGGACGAAATGCACCTTGTCATTGCGGAAGCGGCAAGAAATATAAAAATTGTCATGGGATGACAGAATAAGTAAGAGAAAGAGGTGAAAGCCTCTTTCTCTTCATGTCGATCACCATATATCTATGAGGTGAAAAAAATGGAATTAGTAGAAATTAGACAAGAGCTTGAAAATATGGCTAGCAGGCTAGCCGATTTTAGGGGGTCTCTTTGACCTCGAAACGAAAGAGGCCAAAATAGCAGAACTCGAAGCGAAAATGTCAGAGGCTGATTTTTGGAATGATCAGCAGCAGGCGCAAGGTGTGATCAATGAAGCCAATGCACTCAAGGATGATGTGAATACCTATCATGAGCTGAGTGAATCACATGAAGAGCTGCAAATGACGCATGATTTATTAAAAGATGATTATGACGAGGAGCTTCATCAAGAGCTTGAAAAAGAGCTGAAAAACTTGACGAAGCAATTTAATGAATTCGAGTTGCAGCTTCTTCTCAGTGAGCCTTACGATAAAAACAATGCGATCCTTGAACTGCACCCTGGTGCAGGGGGAACTGAATCACAGGATTGGGGCTCTATGTTGCTAAGAATGTACACTCGCTGGGCAGAGCGCAGAGGCTTTAAAGTTGAAACGCTCGATTATCTTCCTGGTGATGAGGCAGGTATTAAGTCAGTTACATTGCTGATTAAAGGGCACAATGCTTACGGGTATTTAAAAGCAGAAAAGGGTGTGCACCGTTTGGTTCGTATTTCTCCTTTTGATTCATCTGGTCGTAGACATACATCATTCGTTTCCTGCGATGTGATGCCAGAATTTAATGAAGAAATCGATATTGATATCCGTACGGAGGACATCAAGGTTGATACGTATCGTGCAAGCGGTGCGGGTGGTCAGCACGTCAATACAACTGACTCTGCTGTTCGTATTACTCACATTCCAACGAATGTCGTTGTGACTTGTCAAACAGAAAGATCACAAATTAAAAATAGAGAACGTGCGATGAAAATGCTGAAATCGAAACTTTATCAAAAACGTATCGAAGAACAGCAGGCGGAACTGGATGAAATTAGAGGAGAACAGAAAGAAATTGGCTGGGGTAGCCAAATCCGTTCTTATGTATTCCACCCATATTCACTCGTCAAAGACCATCGAACCAATACAGAGATGGGAAATGTACAAGCGGTGATGGATGGAGAATTAGATTTATTCATCGATGCTTATTTACGTTCGAAATTATCATAAAAACTCGGCTTCTTGCCGGGTTTTTTTGATTGTGAGAAAATATATTGAATATAAAGGAATACATACGCCATACTGATTCTATATCCTTTGTATGATGAAATGAACAAATAAAGGGGGAAATACATTGGGATTAGAACCATTAAAAGAAACGTGGGATTTAGATTATTTTTTCAAGGGCGGTAGCTCGTCACAAGAATTTATCTCATATTTACAAAACATTCAGAAGCTGTTAGATGAATTACGCCAAAAGGTGGAAGCCTTTCAAAAAGAAAAAACACATTTTGAAAACAAATTAGTCTCTGTCCTTGAGACTTATGAAATCACATTTAAAAAACTCTCTCAAGCAAGTTCGTTTGTAACTTGTCTACAATCTCAAAACACAAAAGACATGAAAGCCGCCAGCCTGCGGGGAGCCATTGCCAAGCTTGAAGCTGAATTGGGGACGATTCTTGCTTTGCTTGATCAATCACTTGGTGCGATACCTCAAAACGACTGGGATGAACTAATCCATTCGGCGGTCTTTTCAGATATTCGTTACATATTAAATGAACGCAGAGAGCGTGTGAAAGATCAATTACCTGTTGAACAGGAAACCTTGATTCAACAGTTATCTGTAGATGGGTATCATGCTTGGGAGGAGCTTTATTCTAGTCTAGTAAATAAAATAACCATTCCATTTGAGCAAAATGGCGAAACACAGATGATATCTGTTGGTCAGGCGGAAAATGCTATGGACGATTCAGATCGAGATGTGAGAAAGACAGTCTATCAACATCTCGAGCAAGCTTGGACCCAAGATGAACATTTATTTGCGAGCACGCTAAATCATCTAGCTGGTTTTCGTTTACAAGTGTATGAAGCAAGAGGCTGGGACCATATTTTAAAAGAGCCGCTTGATATTTGCAGAATGAAGCAGGAGACGCTTGATGCGATGTGGTCTGTGATTGAAGACCATAAACAGCCGTTCATTGATTACTTACACCGAAAAGCAGAGATGCTAGGGATCGAAAAGCTTAGCTGGTTTGATGTTGGTGCACCAATTGGAAGCGAGACGAAGAAATATTCCTATCAGGAGGCAGCTACTTTCATTATCAAACATTTTGCTGGATTTGGTCAGAAGCTCGCTGCATTTACTGAAAAAGCATTTAATGAACGTTGGATAGAAGCGGAAGATCGGCCTAATAAACGAGTAGGCGGATTTTGTACGAATTTCCCCGACAGCGGGGAATCACGCATTTTTATGACATTCTCAGGTAGCCCGTCGAATGTAGCGACATTGGCTCATGAGCTAGGTCACTCTTTCCATCAAGAAGTGATGCAGGACGTTCGTGTTCTGAACCGTAAATATGCGATGAATGTAGCTGAAACTGCATCTACTTTCGCAGAAATGATTGTGGCAGATGCTTCATTAAAAGAGGCAGCAACAGAAGGAGAGCGTCTAAGTTTATTGGAAGATAAGCTGCAACGCAGTGTGGCGTTCTTTATGAACATTCAATCACGTTTCTTATTTGAACAGCGTTTTTATGAGGAGCGTAAGCACGGAGTGGTACCAGTTGACCGTTTGAATGAGCTCATGGTAGAAGCACAAAGGGAAGCCTTTGGTGACACATTAGGTGAATACCATCCTCATTTCTGGGCGTCTAAGTTACATTTTCATATTACAGGTGTTCCATTTTATAATTTCCCATATACATTTGGCTATATGTTCTCGTTAGGTATTTATGCCAAAGCGTTAAAGGTTGGAACAGCGTTTGAAGAGAAATATATTGCGTTATTAAAAGATACTGCTTCAATGACTGTGGAAGATTTAGCGTATAAGCATCTGGGGGTGGATTTAACAAAAAAAGCATTTTGGCAAGAAGCCATCTCTTTAGCTGTGGCAGATGCCGAGGAATTTTTAGAGGTGACGGCAAAGTAAACATAAAAGAAGCTTCCATATTTTTCATTATGGGAGCTTCTTTGCTGGTTTTAACCAATCGAGCATGGTTTGAATGATTTCCTTTTGCTGTGTGATGGCTGGTATATCAGCAGGCTGGTCACCTTTTTGTTTGCCGTACATACCAAATTGAGCATGGTTTCCACCTTTTATCTCATGATAAATCGTTTGAGAAGGCAGCTTGTTTTTCGATTGATTGATCTTTTCTTGTGTGGCTAGCCCATCTTTTTCTCCTGAAATGGACAGTACTTGAAAGGATGTCTGTTTGAGTTCATCTGATGCCGGATAAGAGGCAAGAAAAAACAAGCCGTCTAGTTTGTTTTGATTTTTTTCTGCATACATTGCGGCTGCTGTGCCGCCGAGTGAATGTCCACCAATATACCAGTGTTTTATGGCTGGATGATCTTTTATGATGTCCTGCGCTTTATCTGTGTTGAAGATGGCGAAGGAAAAAGGCATGTCAGGAATAAAGACGGAATAGCCTTTTTTCATTAAAGCATTGCCTATATAGGAATACGCAAGAGGTTCAACTTTTGCACCAGGGTAAAGAATGATGCCTGCATTTCTTTTTTGAGCTTCAAATGTATAGACGCCATTTGTATGCTGAACTTGTTCGAGGCTGACTTGTTCTTTTAGCTCCTGAGATGGACTGTATGTAAAGCGGCTCCATATATAAAAAGCACCAAAAGCCAAGATGATTAGTGTGAGTAATGTGATGCTGGTGATTTTCAGTATTCTTTTCATTGCATGTCCCTTCTTTCTCATGTACTTATTAAATATACCATTATTTCATGTCATTCCAACTAACGGATACGCTGATCCATCTCTGTGTTAAAGTATTAATCCATTAGTACTGTATTTGGCTGTTATTTACAATCCGAATAGGAGGGCTTAAAATAGGTGTGCATTCAAGAAGTAACGGAGGAAGAAAGACATGAAGCAGGTTCATTCTCAATTTTGGATTGAAACGAAAAATTATATGTTCATTTTAATAGGGTCGACCATTGTGGCGATTGGGTTTAATACGTTATTATTACCGAATCAAATTGCCGCCGGTGGTGTAAGCGGTATTAGTACCATTATGCAGTCTTTTGGATTTGAAGCGGCCTATGTACAATGGGGCTTGAATATTCCACTGTTTATCGCCGGTTTTTATTTACTAGGCGGTACATTTGGAGTGAAAACTCTTGTTGGTTCTATTTTTTTACCTTTGATGGTGTTTTTAACAAGGAATATTGCGCAGGTGACACATGAAGCTCTTCTTGCGGCGATTTTTGGAGGAGTGGTGATTGGTATCGGAATTGGACTTGTGTTCCTTGGCAATGGATCAACGGGGGGAACGGCACTTGCCGCTAAAATCATCAATAAGTATACGGGACTTTCGTTAGGCACATGTCTTGCGATGATGGATGGGCTCATTGTGTTGGCTGCAATGACTGTTTTTGGGATCGAAGAAGGTCTGTATGCCGTAATTGGTGTGTTCATCTCTAGTAAAACGATTGATGTCGTTCAGGCTGGTTTTAGTCACTCAAAAATGGCGATGATTATCACAGGACACGAGGATGAGGTACGGCAGGCTGTTTTTGACCAAATCGATCGTGGTGTTACGAAGATCTCGGCAGTTGGAGGATATACAGATCATGACCGGCCTATTCTCATGTGTGTGGTTGGTCAGTCACAATTCACAAAGTTGAAACAAGTCGTCAAGGCGATTGATGCATCAGCATTTGTTATTGTAATGGACGTTAAAGAGGTTCTCGGTGAGGGTTTTAAAAGGGCGTAAACAAGGATATAATAGCGTTGACCAAATGATTGTTGGGGAGGGAAATAGATGAAAAAGAGCGGATTAGCCCTGCTATTTGCCGCAATGTTTTTTGTTCTTGCGGCTTGTGGAGGGAATTCAAGTAGCGGTGACAAAGAAGGCAGTAAGAGTGCTTCTACTGTTAGCAGTGGTGAGGAGATCTATCAGCAAAACTGTATCGGCTGCCATGGGAAAGATTTATCAGGCGGAGGCGGACCAAGCTTGAAAGAAATCGGTAAAAAGTATAATGAGAGCCAAATCGCAGATATTGCAAAGAACGGTAAAGGTTCAATGCCAAGCGGGATGGTTGATGAAAAACAAGCAAAAGAAGTCGCAAAGTGGCTCGCAAAGAAAAAATAAAATCTTTGTCTAATGGACTGAGATTGATAAAAAACACCTTTAAGTTGAAAATCGGGTATAGAATACCTGAAAAGAAATTGGAGGTGTTTTTTGTATGAGGGCAAGAGTCAGCTACTCGGCAAGCGTAAAAGAAGAGAACAAAAGAAATGGTGTAACGGTCCTTTTTACTAAACTCAACGAAAGTAATGACACCAGATTGTGAGAACACTAGAAAATAGTCTAGATGAAACTTGAGCATGACAGTATTCGAATGACATATTTTACTTCGCATGTGTTGAAAGAATTGGAGGTGTGCGAAGAGCTGAGGTTGAAAAAATAAATACTATCAATTAAAAAAGCTGGCTACATTTAACCTTTCAACAGCACTCATATGATTTCGAGTGCTGTTTTTGTATCTTTCTCCCTATTTAATGACAATCTTTTCATTGGTAAAATTGCCCTTGTTCAGAATAAGAGGGAGTGATTTCTTCTGGGGAAAATACTTGATGCCAAAGCACTAACAAGCGCTATGGAAGAAAGAGCGAAGCACTATCAGGAACTCCGGGAACAAATGATAGATTTGAAGCACGCATTACAAGGTGTAGCCAATCTCGGTGATGATTTCACGGGAAAAGGTGCCGACAATATTAAAAGTTTTTATCAAGAGCTTGCTGGAAATGTGGACATGCTTACTAGCTTTATAGATAAACAAAAAGCCTTTCACGAAGGTGTTGCGGGTACACTTGAAGATGCCAATCTTGGCGGTGATACTTTTATTGATGAACACTTTCTAGAAAATCAGGTAGAGATGGGGTTAAAAAACGCTAAAAGCATTGTATCTGATCAAAAGAAGGCACTGGAAAGCATTTTTCAGGATATAGATGATCTCATCTCCCTTGATGTGTTTGATGATCAAATCTTTCATGAAAAGATAACGGATGCCGAAGACGAACGGAAAAAGACCGTAAACGATTTAAACGAATTAGACCAACATCTAAAAGATGAATATGCTTTGTCAGAGACTGAAGAGCAGGCTACAATGGCATTGTACGCCGAAATGATGAATGCGACAAATGACGGAAAAACCATTTCACCGATGAATTTTGATAAGAAAGCGTATCAAAATAGCGAAATCTACAAGGCAAAAAGCGATATTGAGAAGCAAACTTCTGAATATCTCAAAATCAAAAAAGAACAAGAAGAAGCCCGCAAGATTGCGAAAGAACAAGAAGCATTGGCGAACCGCCCTTGGTATGAAAAAGCCCTCGATTATGGGGGAAATATCGTCAATGAACTAACAGGTGTGAATGATGCCAAACGTGCCGCAACAGGTATTGATCCCATCACAGGCAAGCATCTCACCGCAGGACAGCGAGTCGCCGCAGGCGGCATGGCAGCGGCAGGCTACATCCCAATCGTCGGCTGGGCAGGACGCATTTTCAAAGGCGGGAAAGCGATCTACAAAACCACCCAAGCCACTTCAGCCGCAATCAGGGCGATTGACATTTATAAAACGTCACAAAAATCTTTTGACGTCCTAAAAACATCTCAAAAAGGCTTATATGGTCTCACCGCCGCCAACGGCTTCAGCGAAGCCATCACTGGCAGAGACATGTTTGGAAACAAAATCTCGAAAGAACAGCAGGAAGCGAGTATGAATGCGGCGCTGGGAATGCTTTTGCCGTTTGGGGCGAAAGGGTTTAATGATAAGATGGCGGTTAAGAGTACTGTTAAAAATGTAGATAATGGTACAGTGTGGAAGAATATAAAAATTACTCAACCACTTTATGAAGGTACAAAAATCCCAAAATCCTTTGAATTAGCAACAGCAGGTGAAAAGTTCTGGGTACATCCAAATGGAACAAAACATATGGTCGAGTATATAACAAGAGATGCGACTACACATGGTATGCCGATAAATAGTCAAACTTTATTGTCGAGTTTCCAAAACTCTGTTAACAATGCTACTAAGCAAGGAATTAAATATGAAGAAATTATGAAGATAGGTAATTGAGAATTAATATTTAGTAAACCCCGTGGAGACGGATTACTACCAGTAATAAAGCATGCTGTGTATATGCCTTAGAAGGAGACATGATAATGTTAAAAGTAACAGAATATAAAGATAGTCAGCCTATAAATATTGAATATGATCTTTATACACCGATTAATATAGAATTCGGTAGTTGGAATATATCAAAAGAGCCAACGATATATTGGAGAACTGGAGATTTCAAGAAATCTCTAATTGAAATAGGCATAGGGAAATATACAGGCAGCCTTCGTTCAATTACACTAACATTAAGTGAGAATGTACACAAAATGGAAAGTTTGAAATTTGATCTGAAAGATATGAATATAATTAAAGGCGTACCAAATTTTCAAGTAGAAGAATATAATGATATGACCTATATAGACGAAGAAGGTAAATTAGACGTATATATAGGGATAGATAATGTATTAATTTCATTTTCAGAAAATGATACTTTATTTATTTTACAAAATGATACAGTAGGATTTGCTTTAGATAAAGATAAGGTAGTTTGTGGCATTATAATAAGTGGTATGTTAGAACATGAAAAGAAAACATTAGAAGATGCATTGAATTAGATTATTACGAAATCCAAAAAATTTAACCTTTAACTGGTGGAAATAAAATTGTATGTACATGATTACTAACAGGTTAATATCGCTAGTTGCTTCTCTGTTTTTCTCGTCTCGAAAGAGCATCATGGTATTTATATGTTTTATGGAGGTGACCTCCTATGAGGAATAACCGAAAAACAAAAATAGAAACCCTTAAAAAGAAAAAGCAGAAGAAAGCACTTATTGAACGAATAAAGCTATATGACAATTCCAGAAAACCCTTTTTTAGATATCGAAGAAAATCAATTGTTTTGTCAGAAGGTATTTACTTTCCTTCACTCGAAAGCACATAAAATTCAAATACATGGAGATAACTATCGAGAGCATATTGAAAAGTCTACACAAATGTTAAAGGAAATCGTCAGCAGGGTGAAAGTAACTCCTAAACAAGGTAGACTGATATTTTTTCGGGAGCATGAAATTGAAGCGCTGTTATTGAGTGTGAATGAATGTTTTACTCATTTAAATCAACTTCTTGAGCAAACGAAATTTTCAAGTGGATATGGGGATTTCATTTTAGTAGCAGAGGATTTTCATTTTGGGTTGTGTATAGAGCGCACAGAGTATTTTTATGAGCTAAGTACTTGGAGGCTGTGAGAGTTCATTATACTTATGATACCTCTAAAACGACAATGATCAATAACATATCCATTTATAAAAATGCTACTTAAAAACAGATGAATGCAAAGCCCTTGATTGTCTTTTAGGCAACAAGTGCTTTTTGTTTTTTATGAGAAATTTAAACTTTGAATAATTGAATTTAAAATGGTAGGCAATAAATTAGTATGGAAAGTACTTTTTCAGAGTAGCTAGAATTCCGTTTATATGGTTTTGATCATGAAATTGAGAAAAAGCCTAGAAAAACCGACTATAAGTGAATCAGTCCCAATGGACAGGGGTTTTTTATTCTCTAAATATAAAAAAAGTTTTTTGAATAGTATGAAAGCGCACTATATTAAATTTTAAGGGTAAAAAGGCATGTTTTTTTGATTTTTGATTGCTCTATTTTACTTTTATTTATACGTTTTGAAATATAAATGTAATACCATTGTGTCGATTCATGACGTATAATTGGAGTTGTTGAAATTTAGAGGATTTCAATTTTTTCATCTTTTTGGATGAAAAGGACATAAATTGCTTGTGCGTATCGAAGGGTATGTGCGTGACCATACATACGTTTTTTGCCGAAAGTTGCAAAAAACATCATTAATATGCTGACGACAGCGAATAAGAAAAGATTAGGTGATTACATGATTGAAATGAAGGAAGTCTACAAGATTTATCCTAATGGCGTAAAGGCGATCAATGGAATCAACGTCTCTATCCATCCAGGAGAGTTTGTGTATGTTGTTGGTCCCAGCGGTGCTGGTAAATCCACTTTCATCAAAATGATGTATCGTGAAGAGAAGCCAACTAAAGGGAAAATCTTAATTAATAACAAAGATCTAGGGTCGATAAAAGAAAAGGATATCCCTTATGTGAGAAGAGAGATTGGGGTTGTCTTCCAAGACTTTAAGCTTCTTCCGACACTTACAGTGTTTGAGAATGTGGCATTTGCGCTTGAAGTAATTGGTGAACAGCCTAGTATCATTAAAAAGAAAGTGCTTGATGTGCTAGATTTGGTGCAACTAAAGCACAGAGCACGTCAATTTCCTGATCAGCTGTCTGGCGGTGAACAACAGCGGGTTTCTATCGCTAGGTCAATCGTTAATAATCCTGAGGTTGTTATAGCAGATGAACCTACAGGGAACCTTGACCCGGATACGTCATGGGAAATCATGAAGACATTAGAAGAAATTAATAACCGCGGAACAACTGTCGTTATGGCAACACACAACAAAGAGATCGTAAACAGCATGAAGAGACGCGTCATCGCAATCGAAGACGGTATCATTGTGCGTGACGAAGCAAGAGGGGAGTACGGAATTTATGATTAAAACTCTCTCGCGGCATTTGCGTGAGAGCTTCCGTTCACTCGGAAGGAACACGTGGATGACGTTTGCATCTATTAGTGCGGTAACTGTCACACTTATTTTAGTTGGGGTTTTTCTTGTCATTATGCTCAACTTAAATAACATGGCATCTAACGCTGAAAAAGAAGTAGAAGTAAAAGTGTTAATTGATCTAACAGCAAATAAAAAGCAGCAAAATGAGTTAAAAGCAGAGATTGAAAAGATTCCTGAAATTAGTGATGTCAAATACTCATCAAAGGATGACGAACTGAAAGCTCTGATTAAAAGCTTTGGTGAAAATGGACAATCCATGGGACTTGTTGATCAAGAAAATCCATTAAATGATGCATTTATTGTGAAAACAACAGACCCTCATGATACACCAAAAGTAGCGAAAAAATTAGAAAATCTGAAAGGTACTTATAAAGTGACCTATGGTAAAGAAGAGGTCAGTCGACTCTTTAATGTTGTAGGAGTTGCGCGTAACGTTGGGATTGCTCTTATCATTGGGCTCCTGTTTACAGCGATGTTCTTAATCTCAAATACGATCAAAATTACGATTTTTGCTAGACGTAAAGAAATCGAGATTATGAAGCTAGTAGGTGCAACGAACTGGTTTATTCGCTGGCCGTTTTTCATCGAAGGATTACTGCTCGGTGTATTTGGTTCTATTATACCAATCGCCTTATTGCTTAGCACGTATCAATATGTTGTTGGCTGGGTGGCGCCGAGAGTCCAAGGTTCATTTATCTCAATGCTTCCATATAACCCGTTTGTCTATCAAATATCACTTATCCTTCTTTTGATTGGGGCAATCATTGGAGTGTGGGGAAGCTTAACGTCCATCCGTAAATTCTTGAAAGTATAAATATCTTATTTTGAAGGCAGCATTCGAAGATTTCTATAGAAGATGTGACCGGCTGATCCTGTTCATCCGGTCGAATCTTCATGTCGATAGTTGTCATGGGAGGGGAATATCGTTTTGAAAAGAAAGCTGATGATGGCTGGAATGGCAGCGTTTATTGGAACAACGTGGCTATACATTCCAGGGAACGAAAATCGTGCCTTCGCATACGAAGACCTAGATCAAAAACGTCAACAAATCGAAAAGAAAACATCGAATACTGAAGCAACGCTTAAGAAAAAGAAATCAGAGCTTGCAACGCTTGAAAAGAAAGAAACAAAGCTAAATCAAGAGATTGAAAAAATTGACCAAAAGTTAAGTACTGCAACTGAAAAAGTCGCTGCAAAGGAAAAAGAGGTTAAACAAACCAAACAAGAGATTCAAAAACTAAAAAAAGACATTAAGATCATCAATGAGCGAATAGAAAAAAGAAAAGCTATTTTCAAAGACCGAATTCGTTCAGTGCAAAAAAGTGGCGGTACAATCAACTATTTAGATGTGCTGCTAGGTGCTCGTAGCTTTAGTGATTTTGTGAGTCGTGTTGGGGCTGTCACAACGATTGTAGAAGCCGATAAAGACATGATTACAGAACACGAAAACGATTTAAAGCTAGTGGAGCAAAAAGAAGCAGAGCTAAATAATCAATTAAGTGGACTTGAAGCCTCTCTGAAGGAGCTTGAATCTTTAAAAAAAGAACTTTCCAAGCAGCAAAAAGAAAAAGGGAAAGTGCTTGGGCATGTGACAGAAGAAAAAGAACATGCACATGATGAACTTGGCAAGCTTGAAAATGAGAAAGACATTTTAGCAAATCAAAAAGCAGCAGTGAAGTCTGAGGAAGCTCGTCGTCAAAAGGAAGAAGCCCAGAAAGCGAAGCAAGCAGTTGCACCTGCATCAAACAGTGGAGGCTCTTCAAATCATGTGTCAGATACACCGGCAAGTAGTTCAGGTTTTATCAAACCGGCTGCCGGAAGGTTTTCTTCAGGATTTGGCGGACGTTCAGGCGGGCAGCATTACGGCTTAGATATTGCTGCGAAAGGCACAGTATCTGTCGTGGCAGCAGCATCTGGAACGGTCACCAATTCAAGCTACTCGTCTAGCTACGGGAATGTGGTATTCATTACGCACAACATGAATGGTCAAACGTATCAAACCGTGTACGCTCACTTGTCAACGAGAAGTGTTTCAACAGGACAAAGAGTCGAGCAAGGACAATTCCTTGGTTACATGGGAAATACAGGTCAGTCATACGGTCAGCACCTTCATTTTGAAATTCATAAAGGATTATGGAATGGTGCAAAATCAAATGCAGTGAATCCTGCTCAATATATACGTTAGTAAAAAGCCGATAACATCATGTTATCGGCTTTTTGCTTAGGTAGGTGCTGAATTAAAATAGCAGTAGCAATCCGGCAACAATCGGTGTTAAAAGCACTGCAGATTTCAGTAAAAGCTTCGGTGCAAGACGAGTGAATTTAGCGCCAATATATGCGCCCAATACCGTTCCAATTAAGATTTGAATTAGCAAGATAAAGTCTACATAGCCTTCTGAAATATAACCAATCCCACCTCCAATAGAGATCGGAATAATGACAAGCATGGTCGTGCCGACAGCCTGTCTGATGGACAGCTTCAGCATAATCAAAAGTCCAACTTGTATAAATGGGGCAGACCCTATGCCAAACATCCCTGACAGCATGCCAGATACGAGCCCTAAAATAATGCCTCTTGTCCAAATTTGAGGTGAAGAAAGCGGCTGCTGCTCAGCTTTCTCATTGAGGACAAATAATTTAATCATCATAAAAACAGCGGATAAAAAGAGCATGCCAGCAGTTAAATAATGCAGGCTTTCTTCTGGTATGAATGGTGCAACCTTTGCTCCTGCAAAAGAGGCAACACAAGCTAAAGCTCCGACAATCAAGCCCGATTTTAGCTGAATATTCCCTTCCCGATAGTGACTGTATGCACCAGATAATGTTGTGAAGGCCATGGCAGCTAAAGACGTTCCGAGTGCTGTATGAATCGGTACATCAAAAATCAATGTAAGCAATGCGATGACAAAACCAGCCCCGCCAGCTCCTACAAAACCTAATAATATTCCTAATAAAAGCATAGTCAATATAATATACATGACGAAGACTCCTTCTCGATCATAACAAAATAAAAATTACACTTAATGAAATGATTAGTCAAGTCTTCACGGCGAGAATGTACTTACATGAAATGCTTTCTTCTGGCATATAATAACTCAGGTCATTAGGAAGAGTTGAAGAAGGAGGCCAAATATGAAAAAACAAATCGCATCAATCATGGCAAGTGTCATCTTAATAGGAAGCGCAAGTGTTTTTACACATAAGGAGGGGACTCATGCGGAGTCGCCGGCAACACCTGTTGCAATGGCTGGACAAGTTCAATCAAGTGATCGGGCTAAAGAAGACGGAATGGAGAAAATCGAGAAAGCCTATGACCTTATCTCGAATGAATATGTGGAGGAGGTCGATCGCAAAAAGCTACTTGAAGGTGCGATTCAAGGAATGCTTTCGACATTAAATGATCCATACTCTGTGTACATGGACAAGCAAACAGCGAAACAATTTTCTGATTCGCTTGACTCATCTTTTGAAGGGATTGGTGCTGAAGTGGGGATGGATGAAGGGAAGATTATTATTGTATCAGCCTTTAAGAAATCCCCTGCAGCAAAAGCGGGTCTTAAGCCGAAAGATGAAATCATCAGCATTGATGGAGAATCGATGAAAGAAAAAAGTTTAAATGACGCAGTGTTGAAAATAAGAGGAAAAAAAGGAACGTCTGTAGCGATTAAAATTAGACGAAACGGAATGGAAAAGGATTTAACATTCCGTATTAAACGAGAAGAAATCCCGCTTGAAACCGTCTCAGCCTCTATCAAAGATGTAAAGGGTCATAAAACAGGCTATATTGCGATATCTAGCTTCTCTGAAGATACAGCGAAGGATTTCACCTCAAGTCTGAACAGGCTCGAAAAAAAGGGCATAGAGGGACTTGTGATTGATGTGAGAGGGAATCCTGGTGGATATCTACAAAGTGTAGAAGAAATATTGAAGCATTTTATCACAAAAGACCAGCCTTATATTCAAATTGCAGAACGCAATGGCGACAGGAAACGATACTTTTCAAAACGGAAAGAGAAAAAGCCTTATCCAGTCAACGTTCTCATTGACAAAGGAAGTGCATCAGCTTCTGAAATTCTCGCAGGTGCGATGAAAGAAGCGGGGAATTATGAAGTCGTAGGTGACGTTTCCTTCGGGAAAGGAACTGTACAGCAGGCAGTTCCGATGGGGGATGGCAGCAACATCAAACTGACACTTTATAAGTGGCTTACACCAAAAGGGAATTGGATACACAAAAAAGGTGTGGTGCCGACAATCGCTATTCATCAACCAGATTATTTTACGGCCGGCCCGCTTCAGTTAAAGGAGCCCCTTCAGCTGGATATGAATAATGAAGAAGTCAAACAAGCGCAGACGCTATTAAAGGCACTTGCGTTTGACCCTGGCAGATTCGATGGATATTTTGATGAAGAAACGAAAAAAGCAGTACTTGCTCTTCAAAGCACATATCATCTTGATAAAACAGGTGTGATTGATTTGAAGACAGCGGAGTTGATGAACCAGAAGGTCGATGAAGTGAAATCCTACGAAAAGAATGATCTTCAGCTACAAACTGCACTAAAAGCACTATATCTCAAAAAATAAAGAGGCCTTTATTCGCCTCTTTATTTTTTGGTTCATAAGTGTCACAAACATGTAAAAATTTATTCATAAAAATAAATTATATCGAGAAATATATTCATTTATTTTACAAAAAACATAACATTCCTTCAAATTTACCCGATAACATATTTATATAAGAGACTTTCTGTTGATTTAAACATGCCATGAAAATGAAACTTTTGAAAGTTGTATGTTACATAAATAATTCTTACAATATAAAGTAGCACTCATTTAAAATATTTTATTTTATTTTTTTGCGGATATTCAGCTTGAGCATTAAGCTGTACCGAGGTTTGCGCTTTTCTTAAAAGAACTAGTAAATGGGGGTACACAATTGAAAAGGGCAAGTATTGTGAGAGAGAAAAAATATTACGAGTTGGTAGAGGAACTTAAGAGTCGCACGAAAAATGTGACATTTTCCTCTACAAAGGCATTAAGTCTGCTCATGCTGTTAAGCAGATACTTAGTCAATTACACAACAGTAGAATCAGTCGACGAAATTGATGAAGACTGTGCTGAGATATACTTCAATTATTTAATGGATAATCACAAGAGACTTGGTATAAACTTAACCGACATTAAAAGGTCGATGCAGCTTCTTGGCGGCATACTAGATGTAGATGTCAATCACTATTTAAAGGACTTTTCACTGTCGAATGTAACACTTTGGATGAATCAGGAGAAATAAACCTGATGTCAAGCAACGATTTATTTGATAGAATAAGAGAAAATGCTTGACTTGGGCGGTGAACGATAATGAGCTCGGAATGGATGGGAGTGGGATTAAAAGCGATCGGTCTGTTTTTCATCCATCCTCTTTTTTATTTCATGATATTGATAAGCCTATTGTATGGCTATATCCGCGTGAAGCGAGAGAGAAAAGCGTTTCAAACAAGAATAGAGGATGTATACGATGAACTAAAATTTACATATTCTAAGGGATGGGTTCTAGGGATTTGTCTATCCATTGTAACAGTAGGTTTAGGGATTGCCCTGCCGCTTGGATTCATCGTGCTGGTTGCAGCTCTGACCATCGTTTTTTCTCTATTCTTTAAGGCGAGTGCGCTTTCGTCTGCATACACACTCGGTTTCAGTTTTATTGTGGCATTTGGATTGATGCATTTTCAAGTGAGCCCTTCTTGGCTGCCGCAGCTTTCAATGATGAATGCATCTGCCGTTGTTATCCTGCTAGGGTTACTATTAATAACCGAAGGTATTCTAGCATATCGAACGGCACATTTACGTACATCGCCTGCAATGGTGATGAGTGCGAGAGGACTTCTGATTGGACAGCAGCGGGCAAACCGTCTATGGCTTCTACCACTTGTCTTGCTGATGCCAGCAGGTGAATTAACATCCTCTCTGCCATGGTGGCCGGTGCTTCAAGTGCACGATCAGAGTTTTTCATTCATTTGTATTCCGTATATTATTGGCTTCGGCCAACGGATCCAAGGATCGCTGCCAATTGTCAGCATTCAAATTACTGCACGGCGTATTCTTATGCTCGGACTGGCTGTTGCATTATTAGGTGCTGCAAGTATTTGGTTTGAGCCGATTGCTTGGGGAGCTGTTGTGATGGCCATTTTAGGAAGGGCCTTTCTTTCTTGGAAGCAGAGAGTCAATGACAATGCGGCGCCTTTCTACTTCTCTAAGCGCAATCAAGGGCTGATGGTGCTGGGAACTATTCCGAATACACCCGCGGCTGATTTAAAGCTTGAGATCGGTGAAGTCATTACAAAGGTAAATGGAATTGAGGTCAAAACCGTTTCCGAGTTTTATGAAGCCCTTCAAACCAATCGGGCCCTGACAAAGCTTGAGATCATTGGCTTAAATGGTCAGACAAGATTTGAAAAACGTGCTTCTTATGAAGGTGAGCATCATCAGCTTGGGATCTTATTTGTGAAAGATGACTCGATGCAAGAACAGACCGATATTTCATCCTGAAAAGGGCTAAAATGATTTTTATTTTAGCCCTTTGTCATCTTTTATGAGCGGGAAATACTAAACTGGAGTTGATGGCGCACTCATTTCTAACCTTTTCTTAGGTGGGAAATGTTGTGGACTAACACTTATGTTATCAATGAAAACGAGACAAATTTTTCGTGAGAAGCAAGGAATTGAAATGATTACCCCTGCCTCATTGGATAAGGGGTTTTTTGTTTAAACGTGATGATCAATGTTTTTGTCTCCTTGGTCAAATGCAGAGAATATGAAATCAATTCCAATAAATAAAAAGCTGACAAAGAAAGATAAAATCAAAGTACCGTTGTTCCAAATCGACACTTTCACTAAATTTAAGTTGAGTACAAATTGAATGGAAAAATGAATAACACCCCATAAACTAATAAATTCTAAGATGTAGGTCAGCCATTCAGGGAATTTCAATAAATATGTGATGCCTTTCCCTATGAATAACATAAATATCGACCCAAAAAGGGAGAGAACACTTACCAATAATGAGAAAGTCAACAAAGAAGAAAATGAATCATAAGTTATATATTCTCCGAAAAGAAAGTTTACTCCTAAAGAGACGAAATAAAGCATGACACTAGGAATTGTGATAACAACACTTAGGGTAAATAAAATGAGTACAATAAAAAGAATAGCAGCAAATGCTCCGGGAGGTTCCTCTACAATATTTTTCTTTCTTAAAATAGTATAGATGATGATAGATATTAAAAGGAGCACTAAAATAGTCAACGAAATGACATAAGAAAAAGACATGAATATCCTCCATAAAGAAGCGCTATTTAGCACTTTTATTTTTTGTTAAAAAAGATTAATAATAAACTTTGCTAGAGTCTTAGCGACATCTCTTAGAGCACCGACTTCAATAAAAGCTTTCGTGACCTTTTTTTCTATCTTCTTTTCTCCTTTATCCATTATTTTTGCGACTTTAGCGGACTAATATCTATTGAATAGAAAAAAGTTGCGTGATCTTTTCGGTAATGAATATCCTATAAAATGATAATATATGTCATTATAGGAAGAGGTAAAGTCTTCTGTTGAATTTGAAAATTATGAATACCTTAACGCCATTACCTTCTATAAAAGAGCAGAAAAAAAGCTCTCTCTTGTAAGTGATGATATTGAAAAGCAAACCCATATGTCCATGCACCATATAGCTCAAGCAATAGAATGCTACTTTATCTCATTTCGAAAAAGTACTAGTGAAAGCCTTTGACAGTAACACGAAAAGATTAAAAGCATCTGCACTATATAATTTAGGACTCAGTTATTTCCTAACAATGAATAATCACTTGCAATGAAATACTTTAATGATTCAATGAATGCTTTTCAAGAACAAGGTTACGAACATTTAAATCGAATTTTAGACCCGTTGATGATGCTTTCTAAATCTTATTTCAAGAAAAATGAAAAGGATTTAGGTATTTGTGCATGAACGGTATAGAATTATCTGAAAGGCTAAAAGATGCTATTCTGCTGCCTATGTTCAAATTTTTAGTACTTTTGAGGCATGAGTACGGTTCAACACCGCACTCATGCCTTATTCGTTTTTAATTGTTATTGGACCCGATTTCTCATTTGGCTTTTCAGCTTTAAAGTTAGAAGCTAAAATGTTAGGCGCAACTTTACAGACTGTTCGTTTGTATGAACGATTCTTCTTCATTTGAACCATGTATTTGAGGCGTAGGGCTTCCATGGTGCATATGCGCTTGTATAGTGAAGTACGACTATTTTATATTGGATTTTAAAAAAGCTTTCTCACCACTATTACCTAGAGTTAACTTTGAATAGGTACATTCTAGTCGAGAAAGACCGTCATATCAATGTTTCTACACAATGAGATCGAGAGTTTGTGTATCAAAGACTTTATTGTAAATGTAATTACTTGAATCAAGGTAAGCTGTTCTTTTATTATAGAGGTATAATATCACTATTTCTTAAAAAAATGGAAAGAAATTGGGTTGAAGAAAAAGCGTTAAATAGAAAGGATGAACAATATGAGGGATAAAGAAATCTTAAAAAAGGAAATCATTGAAGCGCATGAATTCCGTCATGCGACAAAAGAGTTTGATCCGTCGAAAAAGATTCCAGAGGATGATTTTGCTTTTATTTTAGAAACAGGAAGACTTTCTCCAAGTTCTGTAGGATTTGAGCCATGGAAATTCCTCGTGATTCAAAATGAAGAGTTTAGAGAAAGATTAAAAGAGTATACATGGGGCGCGCAAAAGCAGCTTCCAACTGCCAGCCATTTTGTCATCATTTTGGCGAGAACGGATGCGCGCTATGATTCAGCATATGCGGAATATATCAATAAACAAATCAAGGGTATGACAGACGAGACGTTTGACATGGTGAAGGAACGCTACAAGCAATTCCAAGAGAACGATCTTCATTTGCTTGAGAATGACCGTACACTATTTGACTGGGCTTCGAAACAGACGTACATTGCACTTGGAAACATGATGACAGCAGCTGCGCAAATCGGCATTGATTCATGTCCAGTAGAAGGCTTTAGCTACGATGATATCCATCGCATTCTTGAGGAAGAAGGTTTACTTGAGGATGGTCAGTACGATATCTCGGTGATGGTGGCTTTTGGTTATCGAGTAACAGAACCGAAGCGAGGCAAAACACGCCGACCAATGGATGAAGTAGCGGTTTGGGTTCGTTAAAGGGTTGTTTGTCTGAAAAAGGATGTTGACAACAGCGTGTTTAGTCAGTATATTTAAAAAATAAAATCTTTGATAAATATAAAAGTTGATTATAAACGCTTTGACTTGAGAGTAGTAAATGAACATCCGTTTTTGAAGAGAGCTGCGGGTCGGTGCAACGCAGTAAAACGGATTCGTTGAACTCGCTCAATGAGCGGTAAGACTGAATGGATAGATAGTAAGTCTTTACGTGTGACCTCCGTTATCGGGTTTTAAGTTGGATTCAGCTATAGCTGGAATGAATAAGAGTGGTAACGCGGTTGCAAGGGTCAGTCGTCTCTTTAAGGAGATGGCTGGCCTTTTTATATGTTTTCATCTTATATTTGTCTGAAGATTCAAATTTAAAAGGAGTTATAGAAAATGGAAAAGGAACAAGTGCAATTAAAACGAACAATGACGTCAAGGCATATGATGATGCTTGCGCTTGGCGGTGCAATCGGTGCTGGCCTGTTTAAAGGAAGCAGTTCTGCCATTGATATTGCAGGTCCTGCTGTCATTTTGGCATATATGATGGGTGGTCTTATTTTATTATTTATTATGCAAGGACTTGCCGAAATGACAGTCGCACGACCTGGAGCAAGAACGTTTCGCGATTTGATTGAACCTGTATTAGGTAAATATCCGGCCTACTTTTTAGATTGGATTTATTGGAAGATGTGGGTGTTGAACATTGCAGCAGAAGCCATTGTCTCTGCAATTTTTATTCGTTACTGGTTCCCACAAGTTCCGGTTTGGATTCTTGTGTTAATCATTTCACTTACCGTGACGTTAATCAATGTCTGTTCTGTGCAAATGTTTGCTGAGACAGAGTATTGGTTAACTTCAGTTAAGATTGCCGTGATTATTTTATTTATGATCATTGGTTTAACCATGTTGTTTGTCTCATTCGGACAGCATACAGCACCCGGCTTATCCAATTTAACCGAACACGGTGGGTTTTTCCCTAATGGCACTGGTGGACTAATTGCAGCGATGCTTGTCGTGGTTTATTCCTATGGCGGAACCGAAATGATCGGTGTCACATTAGCGGAAACGAAAAATCCTGAAAAGGTGATCCCAAAAGCGATTCAAAGTACATTTGTCCGGATTATTGGTTTCTATGTCTTGCCTTTCTTTATCATTGTCAGCTTAATCCCGTGGAATCAGGTGAACAATGAACAAGTGAGTCCATTCGTTACAGTGTTTGCATCCATTGGAGTGCCATATGCGAGTGACATCATGAACGGCATCATTTTACTTGCCATTCTGTCTTCTATGAACTCTGGTCTGTATGCTTCATCAAGGGTGCTCTATACGCAGGCGATGGACGGTCGTGTATGGAAAGGCTTCTCAAAGCTTTCAAAGCAGCAAGTACCTGTAAGAGCTATTCTTATTTGTACTTCTACATTGTATGCGGCTGTGTTGATCTCTCTTTTTGTAGGAAGTCAAACCTTTCATTACTTAATGGGGTCTTTAAGTTATACGGTCTTATTTATTTGGTTTATTATTGCAGTTGGTCATTTGAAATCTCGCCGCGTGAAAGCGCCAGGGGACTATCGCGTAAAATTTTACCCGATCACGACGTGGTTTTCTGTGATTGCAATTATTGCCATTTTTATCGGTGTTGTTTCAACGACACCAATTGTACAAACCTTTGTAACAATGGGGATTTATCTCATCATTACGCTTTCTTTCTTTATCAAAAGGGAGCGTTTTGAAACATCGTCGGCTTAATGGAAAAAGCGTGCAGGACCTACCTATTGAACAGGTCTCGCACGCTTTTTTTAATGTTGATTATAATGTTTGAAATGAACTGGTGATTGAACCGACTGGGGTTTTGACTGAAGTCCGTAGCTTTCTCTGACAATGTAAAGCGGTCGATCTTTTGCTTCATCATAAATTCTGCCAATGTATTCCCCGATCAACCCTAGCATAAAGAGTATGATCCCACTAAAGAAAAGCTGTATGACGATTAAAGAACTCCAGCCAGTAATCGTACTATTTGTAAAGAGCTTTAAGTATAAAACAAGAAACATGGAAATGAATCCAATGGCAGAAAGCGCAATACCTGTAACGCTTGCCAGCTTTAAAGGCTTATAGGAAAAGGAAGTAATACCGTCCATTGAGAGCTTGAGCATTTTTTTGAGCGGATACTTTGTTTCTCCTGCCAGTCGTTCATCTCGTACATATTCTACAGCGGTTTGTTTGAAGCCGACCCAGCTAACTAAGCCACGAACAAATGGATTCTTCTCTCGTACTTTTCTCATTTCTTGACATACCTTACGATCCATCAGTCTGAAATCACCGGTGTCGATTGGAATGTCCACTTCAGTGATTTTACGTAAAATCCGGTAAAAAAGAGCGGCCGTTTGTTTTTTGAAAAAAGTTTCTCCCTTTCTTTTCGTACGGACGGCATATACAACTTCATAGCCTTCCTTCCATTTTTCAATCATTTCTAATATCAATTCGGGAGGATCTTGTAAATCTGCGTCAATCACCACAACGGCATTTCCTTTTGCATAATCCATCCCAGCTGTTATCGCTATTTGATGTCCAAAATTACGAGAAAAATCAATTAATTTCACATTCGGATCAGTCTGACAGTATCCTTTAATCAGTTCAGCTGTTCGATCTATGCTGCCGTCATTGACGAAGAGAAGCTCATACGTTTCTCCTGTCGAATCCATGACAGTCTTAAGTCGCTGATAGGATTCATGGATTACAAGTTCTTCATTATAGACGGGTACAACAACAGAATACTGTATACTTTTTTCCATCAGCCATTTCCTCCTTCTTTATTAGTCAACAGACAGTTCGTAAAGTGTGCCGCTTCCCATTCCACCCATTCGACCCATTCCACCGTTTGACTGACTATTTTGATCAGACTGTTGGTTGTTTGAACGACTCGTTTGTTGATTCGTTGTGGATGAAGATGTGTTCTGCCATTTAGAAGTAGCCACTTTTTTGCCATTTTTCTGAATCCAAGTCAGAATGTCTGAACTTCCACCTCTCATGCCGGAGATATAGAAGTATTTGATCTTTCCTTCCTTGACCAACTCTTTAAACTCACTAAGCGTTAGAATGTTGTCAGATCCACTAAATCCACCGAGTGCCATGACGGCTTTCCCTGTTTTAATGATGTAGGGAGAGGCAGTGGTTGCATCTGTTGTGCCAAACAGGAATTCTTCACCAGTGTTATTTTTCTCAAGATAGCTGATCAGCTTTTCATTCACCTGTGAGCTCATGCTTCCACTTGAAGACGCAAGCTGAGGACCGGCCTCTGGTAGCATGCTGTTCCCTCCATATAGAAGCGGTGTGCTTGCCCAATACAGCGGGGTGATCAGCATGCCAAGGATAGCGACGAGCGAAATCAATTGTTTTAGCTTTTCTTTTCCTTTTGTAAAGAGCAGTGCAAGGACTGTGCCTACCCCGAGTATACCGACTGCAATGCTAAGTCCATACCCGATTGTGTTTGTAAAGGTGGATAAGATATATATTTCAAATGCTGTCGTTCCCAAAATTGCAACCGGAAGTAGCCATTTTTTTATGCCAGTTTCTGTTTGAAACAGCCTAGTCATGGCTACCCAGCCTGCTCCGGCTAATACAGCAATTGGTGGTGCAAGCATGATTAAATAATAATGATGGAAAAATCCTGCCACACTGAAGAATACAGCAACTGGTACGAGCCAAGCGACCCAGAATAACGTTTCCTTTTGCTTTGTGTTGAGACGTCTTCTTTCAAAGACAGTTGAAAGGAAGATGCCAACAGTGCCAAAGAGTGCAAATGGTAGCAGCCAGCTGATTTGATCGGACAGCTCGGATTGGAACAAACGTAACGGGCCTTTTGTTCCTGTGCCAAACATGCCAGAGCCATTCCCCATTTTTCCACCTCCGCCACTTGGAGGACCATCACCGTTTCCACCAGGCATCTCAGGTGGAGTCGCGTCATATGAATTGCTTGGAGGTCCTTGCATAGATGGTCGATCTTGGCTTGAAGACTGGTTTGAGTTGTCTGTATTGTTTTGATTTGCATCAGTTGGTGGTTGAGGTACTGCTGATGAATTGTTTTCGTTTTGCTGAGCACCTTGCTGTGAAGGGGGTTGACCTTTACCCTCACTCGAGCCGCCGCCCATAGACTGCTGACCAGTCAGCCGCTGAAGTCCGTTATAACCAAAAGCTAGTTCTAAAGCAGAGTTGGTTTGACTTGACCCCATGTAAGGGCGTTTATCTTTCGAGGTGAGATCAACCGCTATGGACCATGATGCGGATACACCTAAAAGGACAATCATTGAAACCATCAGTGAAAGCAATTTTCTCTTCCATGTTGTTCGATAAGCAATGATGTAAAAAAGTACTAATGCGGGCACGATCATATAGGCTTGTAACATTTTTGTATTAAAGCCGATGCCAATCATTGCAAACGAGGCGATCGCCCAAAGAACTTTTTGCTGTCTTACCGCCTTAAACATCATTCCTGTTGCCAGTAAAAGAATAAAGACAAGCAAGCTGTCAATGTTGTTTGTACGAGATACAGCAACCGCTATCGGAGTACAAGCCATGATCAATGCAGCCAATCTTGCCGCTACCTGACCGAAAGTCGGTTTAACAAGACGATAGATCAGATAAACTGACCCAATGCCGGCTAAAGCCTGAGGTAAGATAACACTCCAGCCATGTAGACCAAATATTTTGGCACTGATCGTTTGTAGCCAGAAGGCAAGCGGTGGTTTATCCACCGTGACATATCCTGCTGGATCGAAGGAGGCAAAGAAGAAATTATGCCAACTTTGCATCATACTTGTAACGGCTGCTGTATAATACGCATTTACCGTATCATCTTTCCAAATATGATAAATGTTTAAGATGGCAGATAAGATCAGTATGAAAAATAAATAAATATCAAATTTTTGAAGACGTTTGGTCAAAAGCATGTCACTCCTTTTTCTTAACTTGAAAAAAGTGTAACAAGCAAATATGAATAAATTGTTAATAAAAAAAGGCCAATTCTTTATTTTTCAAGAAAATAAAAAAATAGCTCTTGTTGAAAAAGAGCTGTTAGGAGAAAATGGAGGGATGACGGGTTCAATATGAAGAAGCGAACAGTTTGTTAGCTGATATTGACATCTATTTTAAAAGATATAAAATGAGGCTGCCATTGTGGAAGCTCTTCTCACTGGATTATCAAATTTTCATTGAATGCTGCATTGGCAATCGAATGGTAGCTATCGTGCCTACTCCTGGCTCAGATTGAATATCAAAAGTGCCATGATGTTTTTTAATAATTTGATAGACAATAGCTAGTCCAAGACCAGAACCACCGTCTTTTCTCGTTCTGGCCTTATTCACACGATAAAATCGCTCTGATACGTGTGGAAGATCTTCTTCTGGTATTCCGTTGCCTTCATCTGTCACTCGTAATTCGGCAACGTTTTGTTGAACATTTAATTCAATTGAAATCGATTTCCCCGAAGGAGTATAATGAATGGCATTGTCCAGCAAATTTCGAACCACTTGTTGAAGTCGATCGCTATCACCATAAATAATACAATCCTCTTGAAGCGTTCGTTTGAGGGTAATGCCTTTCTGACTAGCTATGAATTCCACTTGATCAAGAACATCATGGATAAGCTGTGCAAAGACAATAGGTTCCGTCGTAAGAGGATAAGAATCCCCCTCTAGCTGTGCAAGATCTAAAAGGTCGTGAACGAGTCGACTTAAACGTGTAGCCTCATCTTGGATCATTTGCATTCCTTTCTTTTGATCAATGACACCCTCTTCAATTCCTTCGGCGTATCCTTTCATATAACTTAAAGGAGTTCTGAGTTCGTGAGATACATTAGCAAGAAACTCCCTACGTTGCTGCTCAACCTTTTCAAGAGTAGAGGACAGCTTATTAAAGGAACGACTTAGTTGATGTAACTCATCACCTTTTTTGGTGACAGCCATTCGTTTTGAAAAATCGCCTGATTCCATTTCTATTGCAATTTCTTTCATTTTATTAATTGTTCTCACAACTTGATTGGAGCTCTTATATCCAATAAAGAAAATAAGTAGCAAGATACTTAAAATAGATAGTCCAAGTGTCAGCCTAATTTGTACAAAGGGTTCATAAACATCAGACAATGGCATGGAAAGAAAAATCACACCGGACAAATCATTCTTGTTTTTAAAAACAGGGATGGCAATACCGAGAATATCTTGATGAAACTGAGGGTGTTCTCTGATTAACACGACAGTTTTCCCTTGGAGCAGTTTTTGACGCTCCTTGAAAGTGATGAGATTATCATTTGTGTTGGTGTCAAAAGGGATACCGCTTGAAAGCTCCATTGGGTCATCTGTAAAAATAATATTTGCTTGACTTGATTCATTGGCCCATTTGATTCTATCGGCAAAGTATGTATCTTTGCCGTGTGTGTGATAGACCTCTGCCAGCTTTTTTCCTTGTAGACTTAAGGATTCAATCTGTTTATCTATATATAATTGTTGATATAAGTAATAGGTAAGTGCCAGAGCTGAGGCTGCAACAATAACGATAACGGCAAGGATGAATAAAAGCACTTTCTTTTTAATAGATAATGGCTTCATTTGTCCTCCTCAAACTTATAACCAACGCCCCAAACCGTCTTCACATATCGTTCAGCGCCCTTTAATTTCAGTCTCAATGTTTTAATATGTGTATCCACTGTTCTCAAAGAGCCATTGGAAGAGTGAGATTCCCACAATTTCTGATAGAGCTGTTCGCGGGAAAAAACTTGTCCTTGATTGAGCAGAAGAAACATGAGTAAATCATATTCTCTTCTTGTTAAATTAATAGGCTTTTGATGAAGGTATACTTGTCTTCCATCTTGATCTATTTCAATTTCACCTATCTGCATTCGGCTTCGTTTTAGGGATAGTCCTCTAATTCTTCTTAAAGTCGTTTCAATCCTTGCAGAGAGCTCACGTAGGCTGAAAGGTTTCATAATATAATCATCCGCTCCTATTTCAAGACCTTTAATTCGATCCTCCTCACTACTTCTTGCGGTTAGAAACAAAATGGGGATTTGAGATGATTTTCGAATGTGTTGACACACTTCAAATCCATCCATATTGGGCATCATAATATCCAATACAATAAGATCAACGGGTTCATTTTCAAGTTGATTTAATGCGTCAATGCCATTACTTGCTTTTGTGATGTGAAAGCCCTGTTTCTGCAAAAAGGAGCCAATTAATTCAAGCATATCTAACTCATCATCTACTATTAAAATATGCATTTGTTCTTTCATTTCTTTTCCTCCAACTTGATTGCATAGGGTCCTGAAGGGATATGCAGTCGGTTTTTCATCATAAATGTGTTTTTGTCGATAACTGATATTGAGTTATCATCTAAATTACTCACGTATATTGATGATGCACCGGCCGTTATATAATTTGGATTTTGTCCAGTTTCAACAGAAGCAAGTTGTTTATTCGCCTCAGTATCGACTTTGTAGAGCGTATGGTCTCCGTGGCATAATACATATAAAATGGAAGAACCCTTCTCTGAAAAAAATGCAACTGGCATGACACCTAGTTTGATTTCACGCTGTTGTTTACCTGTCTTTGGGTCATAAGCGAAGATACTTTTATTTAAGCTACCGGGTTTGCCGTGTCCCCCTACCCAAATTGAATGACCATCGAAATGAATACCAGAAGGTCGTTCCAGCACAGAGATTGTTCGAATATTTTTTTCTTTTTCTGTATCTATGACTGAAACGGTGTGACTTTCAGCATTTAGAACAAACAGAGTTCCTGAAGGAGAAAGCGTCATAGAGGAGGGAAGTTTCCCAGTTTTCACCGTTGCTTTGACTTTTTTAAGTTGAGTGTCAATAAAATAAATCACGTTTTTCTCCGAATCTGCTACAAACAAGGTGTGCGATGTAGAATCGTATGTAAGTGAAGTCAGCCCTTCTTTCATATTCATATAATCCGTTGCTGTTCCCTTTTTTAAGTTAATTTCAATGAGAGATTGATCTTCTTTACTTGTTGCAATCATCAGATCATTGTTGATTTGAATGAAGTCAGTCAGTGGGTGTTTTAAATGAACGGAAGAGACAATCTTACTCTTTTGCAAATCGATAATTGAAAAGGATGCTTTTTTCAATTGTGAGACAACAGCGATCGATTGAGAGCTGCTAGGTGGTGTGAATTGCTGGTCTTTTCCACAGCCTGTTATGAAAATCAGCAGAGCTAACAAGTAGATCAAGTAATATTTCACACGTTTCATCCTTCTCCTCCTTTGCGTCCTCTATTTTCAAAAAGCATACCACAAAAATTGTGAAAAAAAATCGAAGTTATCAATGCTGGAAGATATTAAAAGAAGATTTTGGATGAAGAAATGGAGTGAATTTGTAGTTAAAATTCAATAATTGAATACTGATATTGCATTTTTTTATCTTCAAAAAATCATGTTCAAGATCTGCTCGGAGTGAGCTTCTTAGCATACAGTGGTGGAAATGAACAAAGCTTCCTCCTCCCTAGATGAATGTAGAACGGAGGTGCCCTATTCATGCATCAAAGGTCTTCAAAAAACGTGAAATCGCAAACGATGAATTGTTCATTATGTCAATCTTTACTATAATCAAAGAAGTAGACCATAGTAGAGGGAGGATTTTTGTGATTACAAAAGCCATATTTGCTCTTGTTTTTCCTTTCCTGCTCGTTATTTTATTTTCAAAGGCTACTTATAATCACTATGTTGGCATTGCTTTAACAGCAGCGCTTTTATTTGCCTCGTATATGAAAGGTTATACAGAGACCTACTTTATCGTAGGGTTAGATATTATTTCTTTAGTAGCTGGCGCATTGTTTATGGCTAAAAAAGAAATTGAAAAGAGAGAGAAGGCTGAAAAAAATCATTTGTGATATTGATGCCGAAGTACATGAGGAGTGTGTCCTTTTTAAAAAGGAAGCTGTGCTTACTATTAAGTAAGTACGGCTTTATTTTTTTCGCTTCCTGTCTGCTGTTGGAATATCTCGCTCCATCTTGTTCCATACTGGAAGGAAAGTTCCTTTCGAGGGCCATTTACATTGGTAGAAAAGGGGAATATTTCATTGGAAATAAAAATCAACTCGGACACGAACTTTAGTTCGTATTTTTGTGTTCTTTTATGATAATATATTCATTAGATAGATTTCGTAACGAATGGAGGCTTTGATGTGAGTGACCGCTTTGAATTAGTTTCTAACTATCAGCCCCAAGGAGATCAGCCGAAAGCGATTGAACAGCTCGTGGAGGGAATTCGGCAGGGGAAACAGCATCAAACGCTGTTAGGTGCTACAGGTACGGGAAAGACGTTTACTGTATCAAATCTCATACAAGAAGTGAACAAGCCGACACTTGTCATTGCTCATAATAAGACACTTGCCGGCCAGTTGTACAGTGAATTCAAGGATTTCTTTCCGAATAATGCTGTTGAATATTTTGTTAGTTACTATGACTACTACCAGCCTGAGGCTTATGTGCCTCAGACAGATACATTTATTGAAAAGGATGCAAGCATAAATGATGAGATTGATAAGCTTAGACACTCCGCAACATCCTCGTTATTTGAGCGGAAGGATGTCATCATTATTGCCAGTGTGTCCTGTATTTACGGTTTAGGTTCGCCAGAAGAGTATCGGGAGCTTGTGTTGTCATTGCGTACAGAAATGGAAATTGAACGTAATCAGTTGCTGCGCAAACTTGTTGATATTCAGTATTCTCGTAATGATATAGATTTTCAGCGTGGAACCTTCCGGGTACGAGGCGACGTTGTTGAAATTTTTCCTGCTTCACGAGATGAACATTGTATTAGAGTGGAGTTTTTCGGTGATGAAATCGAACGTATTCGTGAAGTGGATGCACTGACTGGTGAAATACTAGGGGATCGTGAACATGTCGCTATTTTTCCAGCATCTCACTTCGTCACAAGAGAAGAAAAAATGGAAAAAGCCATTATCAATATTGAAAAAGAGCTAGAGGAGCAGCTTGAAAAGCTTCGAGAAAACGGCAAATTGCTTGAAGCGCAGCGCCTTGAACAGCGGACAAGATACGACCTTGAGATGATGAGAGAGATGGGATTTTGTTCTGGAATTGAAAATTATTCAAGACATCTGACATTACGTCCTCCTGGGTCAACTCCATATACATTGCTTGATTATTTCCCAGATGACTTTATGATTGTAGTCGATGAGTCACACGTAACAATACCGCAAATTCGGGCGATGTACAATGGAGACCAGGCTAGAAAACAAGTGTTGGTTGATCACGGATTCCGTCTGCCGTCAGCACTTGATAATAGACCATTAACCTTTGATGAATTTGAAAAGCACATTAACCATATTGTGTATGTATCTGCAACGCCAGGACCATATGAGCTTGAGAAGACACCAGAAGTCGTGGAGCAAATTATTCGCCCAACTGGTTTGCTTGATCCGGTGATTGAAGTTCGTCCAATTGAAGGACAAATTGATGATTTAATTGGCGAAATTCATGCAAGGGTTGAAAAAAATGAGCGAGTGCTTGTGACCACCTTGACGAAGAAAATGTCTGAAGATCTGACAGATTACTTAAAGGAAATTGGGATTAAGGTCAATTATTTACATTCAGAAATTAAGACACTTGAACGAATTGAGATTATTCGCGATTTGCGTCTTGGTAAATTTGATGTACTGATCGGTATTAATCTTCTGCGTGAAGGATTAGATATTCCTGAGGTTTCGCTTGTGGCAATTTTAGATGCAGATAAGGAAGGCTTTTTGCGTTCTGAAAGATCACTAATCCAAACGATCGGACGTGCAGCGAGAAATTCAGAAGGCCGAGTCATTATGTATGCTGACAATATAACGAAATCCATGGAGATTGCAATTCAAGAAACGAAACGAAGACGAGAGCAGCAGGAAGCGTATAACGAAAAGTGTGGGATTACACCACAAACCATTCACAAGAAGATTAGAGATGTCATTAAGGCAACGATTGTTCATGAAGAATCGGAAGAATATGAAACAAAAGCAGCACCAAAGCTCTCGAAAATGAGCAAAAAAGAACGAGAAAAAGTGATCGAAAAAGTCGAAATGGAAATGAAAGATGCAGCAAAAGCGCTTGATTTTGAAAAAGCAGCAGAATTAAGAGATTTATTGCTAGAGCTAAAAGCGGAAGGATGATTGCCTGATGGCTATGGAACGAATAGAGGTGAAAGGTGCAAGAGCGCACAACCTTAAAAATATTGATGTCAATATCCCGCGTGACCAGCTGGTTGTCATTACGGGTTTGTCTGGTTCAGGGAAATCGTCGCTCGCCTTTGATACCATTTATGCGGAAGGTCAGCGCCGGTACGTTGAATCTCTTTCAGCATATGCGCGCCAGTTTCTCGGTCAAATGGACAAACCAGATGTAGATGCCATTGAAGGTCTTTCTCCGGCGATAAGTATTGACCAGAAAACGACAAGCCGGAACCCTAGATCAACTGTCGGAACCGTGACGGAAATCTATGATTACTTGCGTCTTTTGTATGCAAGAATTGGAAAACCTGTCTGCCCGATACATGGGATTGAAATTACGTCGCAAACGATAGAACAAATGACAGATCGGATTTTAGAATATCCAGAAAGAACAAAGCTACAAGTGCTTGCGCCTGTTGTTTCTGGGCGTAAAGGGTCGCATGTCAAAGTACTCGATCAGATTCGGAAGCAGGGCTATGTTCGTGTGAGAATTGATGGACAGATGGAAGACCTTTCAGAAGATATCGAACTTGAAAAAAATAAAAAACATTCCATTGAAGTCGTGATTGACCGTATTGTGGTGAAAGAAGGTATTGCTGCTAGATTGTCTGATTCACTTGAATCGGCGCTCCGCCTAGGAGAAGGTCGAGTCATGATTGATGTGATTGGGCAAGAGGAGCTTTTATTCAGTGAACATCATGCTTGTCCGCATTGCGGGTTCTCTATTGGAGAGCTTGAGCCGAGAATGTTCTCGTTTAACAGTCCTTTCGGTGCATGTCCAAGCTGTGATGGGTTAGGTTCTAAACTTGAAGTAGACCCTGAGCTTGTCATTCCAAATAGAGAATTGACTTTACGTCAGCATGCCATTGCGCCATGGGAGCCGCAGAGCTCACAATATTATCCGCAGCTTCTTGAGTCAGTATGTACACACTATGGGATTGATATGGACATTCCAGTGAAAGATATCCCGTCGCATTTATTTGATAAAATTTTATATGGAAGCGGTTCTGAGCGGATTTATTTTAAATATGAAAATGACTTTGGTCAGGTACGTGAGAATGAAATAGAGTTTGAAGGTGTTCTTCGTAATATTGAACGACGATACAAGGAAACAAGCTCTGATTATATCCGTGAGCAAATGGAAAAATACATGGCCAATCAGCCATGTCCGACGTGTAAAGGGTATCGTCTCAAAAAAGAGACGCTTGCTGTATTGATTAATGGCAAGCACATTGGTGAAATCACAGATTTGTCTGTAGCTGATGCGCTTGATTTCTATGAAAAAATCAAGTTATCTGAAAAAGATATGCAGATTGCACAGCTCATTTTGCGCGAAATCAAAGAACGCTTGTCTTTTTTAAATAATGTCGGATTAGATTATCTAACATTAAGCCGATCTGCTGGAACGTTATCAGGCGGGGAGGCGCAGCGAATCCGTCTAGCAACTCAAATCGGGTCGAGACTGACCGGCGTTCTTTATATATTGGATGAACCATCTATTGGTTTACATCAACGAGACAATGATCGCTTAATTGGTACATTGAAGAACATGCGCGACATTGGGAACACGCTTATTGTCGTGGAGCATGATGAAGATACGATGCTTGCGGCAGATTATTTAATTGATATTGGGCCAGGGGCAGGGGTTCATGGAGGAGAAGTGATTTCTGCTGGAACGCCAGAAGAAGTCATGAATGATCCAAAATCTTTGACGGGTCAGTATTTATCTGGAGAAAAGTTTATCCCACTTCCGATTGAAAGAAGAAAACCGGATGGCCGCTTTATTGAAATAAAAGGCGCAAAAGAAAATAACCTGAAAAATGTAAATGCTAAGTTTCCTCTAGGTATCTTTACAGCTGTTACAGGTGTGTCTGGCTCAGGAAAAAGTACGCTTGTGAATGAGATTCTATTGAAATCACTTGCACAAAAATTGCATAGAGCGAAAGCGAAACCGGGCCAGCATAAAGAAATCAAAGGAATGGAATATTTAGATAAGGTCATTGATATTGATCAATCTCCGATTGGCCGTACACCACGATCCAATCCGGCTACGTATACAGGTGTATTTGATGATGTGAGAGATGTGTTTGCGCAAACAAATGAAGCCAAAGTACGAGGCTACAAAAAAGGCAGATTTAGTTTTAACGTTAAAGGTGGACGCTGTGAGGCTTGTCGTGGAGACGGAATCATTAAAATTGAAATGCACTTTTTACCTGATGTCTATGTGCCTTGTGAAGTGTGTCACGGGAAACGTTATAATCGTGAGACACTTGAGGTCACATACAAAGGGAAAAACATTGCAGATGTTCTTGAAATGACAGTAGAGGATGCGCTTCAGTTTTTTGAAAATATCCCGAAAATTAAGCGCAAACTTCAAACGATATATGATGTTGGTCTAGGGTATATCACACTTGGACAGCCTGCGACGACACTGTCTGGCGGAGAGGCACAGCGGGTGAAATTGGCTTCTGAACTTCATCGCCGTTCAAACGGACGATCTCTTTACATTTTAGACGAGCCAACGACAGGCCTTCATGTTGACGACATTGCTCGATTATTAAAAGTACTGCAGCGCTTAGTGGAAAACGGGGATACTGTTCTTGTGATTGAGCACAACCTTGATATTATCAAAGCCGCTGATTATTTGGTTGATTTAGGACCAGAAGGCGGTGCAGGAGGTGGAACGATCATCGCCTCTGGCACACCTGAACAAATCGCCCAAGAAGCAGCTTCTTACACAGGTCAATATTTAAAACCGATTTTGGAACGTGATCGGGAACGAATGAAGCAATTAGTCAAAGAAACGGAAAGTGTCACGTGAAAATAGTTTGAGCCTAGAATGAGATGGTGCTTGGAATAAGGAATGATTGCCTCATCAAGGAACATCTGAACGCATACCATGAATATGTGTTAGACAGGATAGAAAACGAATTCAGAAGTTATTGAAAACCCCTCTTGGTGAGGGGGTTTTCCTTTTATTGTGCATCTTCTTTGGGCATTAAATGACTTAAATGAGTTAAATCCTTTAAAATATGGGTACTACTGCTGTCGAGCAGCACTTTTAAAAAACGGATATCACCATATTGAGGATGAGACGGATGAATCGCCTCAAGTTCCTTCATCATATCGCTGTTCAGATTTTTCTGTTTCTGTATGAGGTCTAATAGCGTTTGTGCCGCGCTGTTGGAGTTGTGATGATCTGTCAAAATAATTACCCCCTATATTGATAATCATCATCTTTTCAACATATTTTAAAGGGTAATCTATGAAGAATCTATACTCCGAGGGAAAAAGAAATAATTTGTGTCTAAGGTCATGTGTAAATCGAATGATTTTGAAACTTTTTACACGCAATAAACGTATGAGTTAGAAAGGGATTTTCATCATGAAGGAGCGAATATATATGAATAGAGATCAGTCGATCATTGCATCTATTTGTTATTTCAGCGTTTTTTTTATGCCGTTTATCGTACCGATTGTGGCATATTTCGTTGTAGATCAACAGGAAACAAAACGGCATGCGAAACGGGCATTTTGGTCTCATCTGCTTCCAGTGGCAGCTTGCTGTATCCTCATTTTTGGGGCAATTCCATTTTTACTTGTAACGCAAGCGAATGATTCTCTTATCCCAGTGATGACGGTGTTCATCTTGTCAATTGTGATAGCCATTAGCTTTTTGATTTCAGTCATTTGGAATATCATTCAAGGCATTAAAGTGCTTCAATCAATACAATCATAGGAGGGCTTTGTATGAATGAAAAAGAACGAATTTTAAAACTGGTAGAAGACGGAACTTTATCAGCAAAAGAGGCCATTATCCTTTTAGAAAAATTAGAGGAGAGCCAGTCATCAACAACGGATCAAACTTTTCATGAAGAAAAGACTGGACCAGAAAATAAAAGAAACGGTACGGAAAATCTGGGGGCAAAGCTGTTTAACTGGTTAGATTCTGCGGTGAAAAAGGTTAAAGATGTGGATCTCGATTTAAACTTTGGACAGTCATTAGATGTTGAACATATTTTTCAGTTCAAAGATGCTTCAATGTCGCACTTAGATATTCAACTGGCTAACGGTAGCCTAAATGTGATGCCTTGGGATGATGGTGATATTCGAGCAGAATGCCATGCGAAAATCTACCGAACTGAGGACGGAGAGCAGGCAAGACAGCAATTTCTCAATCAACTGGATTGTGGACTCGAAGGTGACAAATTTTTTATTCGAACAGAAAAAAAGACAATGAAAGTCAATGTGACATTATATGTACCGCGTATACAATACGATAAGATCAAGGTAAAGTTGTTTAACGGACCGATTCGTGGGGAAAAGCTCATGACAAAAGAACTTGCTGCGAAAACGACGAATGGCGTTGTCTCTTTTGCCTCTCTACAGGCAGACAAAGTCGGAATTGAAACAGCAAATGGACAAATCAAACTGGCTGATCACGAGTGTGGTATGATTGAAGTAGAAACGATCAATGGTCTCATTGACCTACGTGGGAAGAGCGAAACGATTGATGCCCAAAGCTTTAACGGGAACATTGTGGTTCAGCTATTAGATGAGAAGTGCCGCTCTATCTATGCGAAAACAACAACAGGCAGTGTAGATGTAAATATTCCGCCGACATGTGCAGTGACTGCTGAACTGAAAAGCAACCTTGGGTCAATTTCTCACGATCTGCTTGATGCAGTCATGATAAAAGAGAAAAACGAAACATTACAAAAAGAAAAAATGATCAAAGCCAATCAAAATGAAATGCACAGTATATCTATTTTTGCAGAAACAAAGACAGGTTCAATACAAGTAAAGCATCAATCAAACAAGGAGTGATTCTACATGAAAAAGCTATATCGTTCAGCAACTGATAAGAAAATAGCCGGTGTTGTTGGTGGACTTGCAGAATACTTAAGTGTTGATGCATCACTGCTTAGAATTTTAACAGTTATAATCGGATGTATGACAGCATTTATGCCAATCTTTCTCATCTATTTTATTTGGTATTTGGCTGTTCCGGAAGAAGGCGCCCACATCAATGCTTAGATGGATTGTCAATATTTTAGTGAATGCATTACTTTTGATTGTCATTGCTGGGTATTTTGATTCCGGCATCCTCCCAGGGCTAGGGAGTGTGTATGTTGAAGGGTTTGGTGCAGCAATTGTTGCGAGTATCATTTTGTCTCTGCTCAACATCTTAGTAAAACCTTTTTTGATCATTTTAACGTTGCCGGTCACGGTCATCTCGCTAGGTCTGTTCTTATTTGTCATTAATGCCATAACACTGATGATGACATCTAGTTTTATGGGAGATAGTTTTAACATTGATGGCTTTGGGACGGCTATTTGGATGGCTGTCATCTTATCAATTTTCCATCTGTTAATACAAAAAGGAATCATTGAGCCGTTAGCGAAAAAAAGCTAACGGTTTTTTTGCGTAAATTGGTCTTGTTTTCTCCAATCGTCGTGACATAAAAACCTCTTTTCGGAGACACAATATGCCGAAGGGAGGCGGTGCATGATGGTGAACGTCAGCAGACATATGTGGCTTTTATGTTTTTTTATCATTCTTTTTTGTTTCAGTCAGCCTGCTGTAGCAGGGTCATTCGTTCAAAAACAAGTGAACATGACAGACAAGCCTTTTTCCCCTTTTATCTTTGACCAGTTTCATGTGGACGTGCGTCCCATTCAAGAAAAAGGCCGTGATCTGCAGTTTCGGGCAAAGATGAGTCAGTCAGAACAAGTGTTGTCAGCAAATTTATACTATAAACAAAGCGATGAACTGGGATACCGATTCATCCCAATGGAACGTTTGCCAGGGATGAAGCCAGAATTTACTGCGACAATTCCTCCAGATCAATTATGGAATTCAAAGGTACATTACTACACTGAATTTCTAACACAAAAATCTGTGATCAGAACGGCAGAACAATCTGTCCAATTGGATGGCTATAAAGAGGATCTCTCACAAATTCCAGACTTACTAATCACGGAGATTGTGGTGAATTCAAAGAATCGTCAAGGCAAAGATGCGTTTGAATTTATAGAGGTTTACAACACAACGCATTCACCTATTTCTTTTCAACATTATCAGCTACGCTATCGCAACCCTGCACAGGACACCGAGATGGATGAAATTTATTCTTTTCATTTAAATCCGGTGACGATTTCGCCTGGGAAACCTTATGTATTTTGGTTAAAAAGAAAAGGTCAGGAACACTTGACTGTGGCGGACTTTAATAAAATGTACAAAAGCAATTTAAGAGAGGGCAAGCATCTATCGGTCGTCGAGAGCAGGGGGCTGTCCAACTCCAAAGCTCGCCTTGTCTCAATTACATCGAATATTGGTGAAGAGATGTCATCTGCGACATTTCGTTTGAAACCATCATTGTTTAGTGAGCATAAATCCCTTCTGTTCAAGTATCCAATGGACGGAACATCACAAATGAAACTAATTTCAAAAATAGAAGAAGAACCAACTCCTGGAAAAGTGTTAAAAGCGCAAATTCCTACTGAGAAAAAAGAAATATCACAAGATATCCATAAACCTGTTATTGAAGATATGACCGATCGAAAACCGATTAAACCGACGGAAGGTATTGAGATTAAAGCGGATGTACAGGATGATCAGTTAGTCAAAACAGTCAAATTGCGCTATCGAACCAATCGCAGGGATCATTTTAAAGAGGTCCTTCTTCAAAAAGATCATAATGATCGGTTGTTTCATCACATTATCTATTCACCTGAATTGATTGGTAAAGACCAGTTAGAATATCAACTTGAAGCGTCAGATGGTAAGAATCAGACAGTCACCATGAAAAAATTAATTGATGTGGAGCAAATTAGTAAAGCACACGGCCTTCGATTTAACGTAGAACAAGGCGATACGGTATCTGGTGTATTCGCATTAAAGGCAACGTCAGATCTAAAAAAACCGATTCAATTTACGATAGATGGAAAGAAGAATCGACATACGTTTTCTGCACTTGAGGCTGATCCATATATCGCCTTTGATGTCAAAGGGACAAATCTATATTTTAAAAACGGTGTCTCGATAGGTAAGCACTTACTTTCGATTTTTGATGATTCGACAAAAGTGTATCGAACCTATACAATGACCATACCAGAAGCGGAGCTGAAAACGTCAGGTTTACAAACAATATCATTCCACGCCGGAACAAAATCTTCTCCGTTTGATCGTTTGTCAGGAGAGAATCATGATGATTTTGAACTGAAGAATGTCAGATTGATTTTATCGAATGGGAAACAAATCCATCCAATTGATGGAGAACAGCGAAAAGAATGGAAGATGGGAGATAGTGATGGAGCAAAAAAAGTGAGATCCTTTCAATTTCAGATCCCCAAACAAGCATATGTATCAACATATATCCAGTGGGATACTAGAAAGCTGAAAGAAGGTCCGCATCTCATTCATGCCAAAACAGAAGATGAACATGCATCAGTTCGTGTTAAAGTGGATAATACAGGACCAAAAATAAAGACAAACATACATGCAAATGACCAATATAAAGGAGCTTTTACGTTAAAAGCAAAGGTGTCTGATCGATGGAGTGACATAGAGGAAGTTCGTGCGTTCTTAGATCGTGAACCAATTTCTTTGCCTTATCAGACGTCTTCTAGTGAATTAACACCTGGACAACATACGTTTTTGGTGAAAGCAAAAGATGCGGCAGGGAACATGACTACATTGAAAAGAGAATTCACCACTGTCCATGAACACCCTGAAACGCCAGAGCGAATAGCAGATATGACAAAAGAAGGATCATCCAAGCAAACCGTTTTGACGAAAGATCCCACAAATGACAAGCTGGATTATTCATTTTATCGTGCCTATCAACACACATCACTAAGTCCCACGATGAATATATTTAAATATGCTGCAGAGACAGAACCACCAAAAGGTTTCGTTCAAAAAGGAGAAATGATCTTTTCTGACAATGAAAGAAAACGCATTGCATTTGCTGATGGTAAGGCTGTTGAAACAAAGGACTTACATCGTTTTCCCTATCATCATTTTCAAATCAAGGTAAATCATCATGTAGGTGAAAAAGATGCAGTAGAGGCTGTTTGGAAAGGAAGTTCATTGTCAGGCAGAAAGGTGACAATGTATGCTTGGAATCATCAGCAGGAAAAGTGGGACAAAATTACCCATCACTTTGCGAAGGATCAAAAAGAGTTTTATCTAAAAGGATTGCTGTCGGTCAGGCAGTATATGAAGAATCAAACATTTGATTTGATTGTGCAAGATGAGATCAGCAAGAAACAGAAGCCTTACAAAATGGTATGGATGTCTGATACACAATATTATGCAAAAAGTTATCCTCATATCTTCAAAAAAATGGTTGAGTGGATTAGAGATCAGAGAGAGAAGTTAAATATCCAATATGTGTTCCATACAGGCGATATAGTGGATGATTCGAAGGACAAACAATGGAAGCATGCTGATACATTTATGCGTGTTTTAGATGAGCATCACATACCTTATGGTGTATTGGCAGGGAATCATGATGTGAGGCACAAGGATGGTTTTTATACGGAGTATGGCCACTACTTCGGTGCGAACCGATTTGCAGAAAAACCTTACTACGGAGAATCGTATCAAAATAATCGAGGGCACTATGACCTCATCTCCGCCGGCGGCAATGATTATATGATGGTGTATATGGGCTGGGGAATCAGGCAAGCAGAAATCGATTGGTTAAATCGGGTAATTTCTGAGCATCCAGACCGTATCGTCATCTTAAACTTCCACGAATATTTGTTAGTGAGTGGAAATCGAAGCCCGATTGGCGATCTCATCTTCCACCAAGTAGTGAAGCGTCATCCTAATATCGTGGCAGTATTTAGCGGTCACTACCACGGTGCAAGCAGAAAGGTAGATGAACTAGATGATGACCATGATGG
Organism: Bacillus sp. NPDC093026; assembly: GCF_044754665.1. NCBI lineage: Bacteria > Bacillati > Bacillota > Bacilli > Caryophanales > Bacillaceae > Bacillus > Bacillus sp. NPDC093026. The sequence goes on from NZ_JBIVPN010000002.1 coordinate 471,818, forward strand.
AAAGGTCGATCGGAAAGTGTATCAAATTCTCGCCGATTATCAATCAGGCCCTGAAGGCGGTCAGGGGTTTATGCGATTGATCACGGCAGATCAAGAGAAAAATCAGCTTCATTTTACAACATACTCACCATACATGAATCAAGAGCATTTCTATGATCCCAAAACGTTTGGAGACCAAGATGAGTTTTCAATTGATGTGGATTTGACGCCAAAAATGAAGTCAGTCAAGACCAACTATTTTGAGCTGAATGTGTATACAAACGTACTTCTTGGAGAAGTACGAGGTGTGAAAAGCGGCAAAAAGGCCAGCTTTGAGTGGGAAGGGTTAAAACCAAATCAAGACTATTATTGGTACACAGTTGCAAAAGACCGTTTCCAAGGGAAAGCTGTTTCACCAATATGGAAAATCCATACAAAAGATAACGATCAAACAAAATTTCTTCATAAATAAACATCACTGTGCTCCAACTTAGGAGCACAGTTTATCTTTCCATTGTATGAATGAGCTTGTAACGATCCCCTCTATAAACGGAAAGAACATACTCGAATGGAAGGTCGTTTTGAAAATAAGTCGTTCTTGCAATAGATAACACAGGAGCACCAGTAGAAATTGAAAGCAGGTGTGCTTCTGCTTTTGTTGCAACATTGGCTTCTAGTTCCTGCTTCGCATGCGCAATCGCAAGACCTGTGTTGTTTTCCATATATTCATATAAAGAACCTGTTAGATGTTCCTTCGTTAAAGAGCCTGCGAATTTTTCTGGTATATAGCTCGTTTCAATGGCCATCGGTTCATCATTTGCAAGGCGTATTCGTTTGAATTCATATAAGAAATCACTGTCTGACAGTTGAAGTACTGATAACAAGTGCTCTGGGCATGTGATTTTGTTGAAATCGAGCAGTTGGCTGGAAGCTTTGAGCCCGCGTTGTCTCATGTCTTCTGTAAAACTTGTTAAGCCTTGAAGCGTCTGTTCAAACTTTTTTCGGTTAACGAAGGTGCCTTTTCCTTTTTGACGATACAAATATCCTTCGTTCACAAGGTTTGATAAGGCTTGTCTGACGGTCATTCGACTAATCCCAAAACGTTCGGCGTATTCTCTTTCAGAAGGAATGAGTGTATCAGGTGCTAATGTTCCATTCTCAATCTGTTTTTTCAAGTTTTCCATAATTTGATGGTACATAGGGATAGGTGATTGCTTATCAATAAACATGTGAAAACCCTCTCGTGTTTAGCGTAGTGAACCAGCTTCTCTATCAATGAAAACTGTTACATCTTGATGAAGTTTCAGGGCGGATGCAGGGAAGTCTGGGTGTATCTCAGCTTTTTCTAAATATTGTATCACTTTCGCTTTTGATTTTCCTGATGCGAGAAGAAGAATTTTCTTGCTTGAAAGGATGCTCTCAATACCCATCGTAATCGCATATGTTGGCACTTCATCAATAGAAGAAAAATATCTTGCATTTGTTTGGCGTGTGTTCTCATCTAACTGGACAACATGGGTTCTTGAGGTAAATGGTGTACCAGGTTCGTTAAAGCCGATATGTCCATTTTGCCCGATACCAAGAAGCTGAAGATCGATGCCGCCTAAATCTTGAATGAGTTGTTCATATCGCAAACACTCTAAATCTAAATTTGATGCGTTACCATTTGGCAAGTAATACTGATCCTTCGGGATATCAATATGATCAAATAAATGACGTTTCATGTACGTCATATAACTATTTTCGTGATCTGAATCAAGTCCCACATACTCATCTAAATTCACTGTTTTTGTTTGTTTGAGAGACAATTGTTTGGATCGATGAAGCCGAATTAACTCCCTGTAAGTATCGACAGGTGTACCGCCAGTTGCAAGACCGAGCACTGCATGTGGTTTAGCTTCGATTGTACGAGCAATCATGGCAGCGGCTTCTCTTCCCAATTGGTCTTTATCCGCAAATTCAATGATGTTCATTCGTGATTGTCCTCCCTTTTTTCCCAGACTATTTGTCCACGGCAGATGGTCAAAATCAGTTCTCCAGATTCATCCCAAATCACTAAGTCAGCGAATTTCCCTATCTCGATTGATCCAAGGAGATGATCGAGTCCAAGCTGTTTCGCTGCATTTGTTGAGGTCATCTTGGCGATATCTGTCCACTCACATTTTGTAATGTGTCTCATCCGTTTTACGCCGTCTTTCATCATTAATATAGATCCTGCGAGTGTACCATCTGGCAGCAGTGCTTTCTCGCCGCTAACTGTGACAGTTTGACCGCCAAATTCGTATGTTCCATTACCTAGTCCTTTTGCCCGCATCGAATCTGTGATCATGATCAAACGATCACTGCCTTTTGCAAGGTATGCAAGCTTAATGGAGAGTGGATGAGAATGAATGCCATCTGTGATCAGTTCTGTATGCAAGTCTTCGTTCGTTAGAGCAGCACCTACAACATGCGGCTCACGATGCTGAAAAGAACTCATCGCATTATAAAGGTGAGTAATGTGACGTGCACCATTGTTTGCAGCTAATTCAATCATGTCACTATGTGCATTCGTATGTCCAATAGAAGGAATCAATTTTTTTTCTCGAAGCAATGAAAGAAAAGCAAAATCAGGATCTTCCTCAGGTGCAAACGTAACGATTTGAATGAGCTGCTTAGATGCATCGAACCATTTCTCAAAAAGCGGGAGATCAGGCTGTATAATCCATTGAGCAGGCTGTGCCCCAGCTTTTTGCTTAGAGATAAATGGACCTTCAAGGTGAATACCTAGGCATTGTGCCTGACTTCCGGCTTTTCTTTCATTTTGTTCTTTCCAGAGAGCGACATTTTTAAGTGCATGTTCAATCTCATGATGGTTTTGGGTAATGGTTGTTGCTAAAAAACTTGTCGTTCCTTCTGATGGTAAGTTGTCAGCGAGTACATTCATGGCTTCTGGTGTCGCATCCATCATATCTGCACCATATCCGCCATGAATATGGATATCAATCATTCCGGGAAGTAAATAAAAGTTTTCCCGGGAAATATATACTTTTTCATAATTTTCTGTCGGAGGCAATGTAGAAATATAGTCAATCTTGCCATCGCGTAAACCGACAAAACCATTTTGAATGATACGTGTCTCTGTCACAATATGAATATTGGAGAGCAATAAAGAGTTGCTCATATTGATGCCTCCTTATTCGCTGTCTTTTGACTTTAGTTTACCTTTTTTAAGTATAGTTGTCTATACCAGTTGAATAGGATGAGACAGGATCAGGATAAAATACTGTTTTGGGTTCATCATTGAAAGTGATAAAATAGAGCTGTATTTCTGAAACGCCTGTGATAAAAGGAGGAAGAAACGTGCCGAAAGTTCGTACAAAGGACATAATGGAGCAATTTCATCTTGAACTGGTAAGTGGGGAAGAAGGGATTAATCGTCCTATTACAATTAGTGATCTTTCCAGACCGGGTATTGAAATGGCTGGATATTTTACATATTACCCAAAAGAAAGAGTTCAGCTTTTAGGGAAAACAGAGCTTTCCTTTTTTGAACAGCTTCCTGAGCGCGAAAGAAAGCAGAGAATGATGTCTCTTTGTACAGATATTACACCTGCTATTATTTTGTCACGAGATCGTGAAGTGCCAAAGGAATTGATTGAAGCATCAAATAAAAATGGAGTGCCTGTTTTACGCTCAAGTTTGAAAACAACAAGGCTCTCTAGTCGCTTAACGAACTTCTTAGAAAGTAAGCTAGCACCAACGACAGCTATTCATGGCGTGCTCGTGGATGTATACGGTGTAGGTGTATTGTTAATTGGGAAAAGCGGAGTAGGAAAAAGTGAAACAGCCCTTGAATTAGTGAAGAGAGGGCATCGGCTTGTTGCGGATGATTGTGTGGAAATCCGTCAAGAAGATCAGGATACATTAGTTGGAAGTGCACCTGAGCTAATCGAACACCTTCTTGAAATCCGCGGGTTAGGTATTATTAATGTCATGACCTTGTTTGGAGCAGGCGCGGTCAGAAGCTATAAGAGAATTACGATTGTCATGAATCTTGAGCTTTGGGAACAAGGCAAGCAATATGATCGTTTAGGGCTTGAAGAAGAAAAAATGAGAATCATTGATACAGATGTGCCAAAGCTGACGATTCCCGTTCGTCCAGGACGAAACTTAGCGGTCATCATTGAGGTGGCTGCGATGAATTTCCGATTAAAACGAATGGGACATAATGCAGCGGAGCAATTTACAAGTAAACTTGCCGATGTTATTGAAGATAATAGTCAGGATGAATAGGAGTTGTCTATATGAATGATGCAATTAAACCCATTGACCCGATAGCTCTTCAGCTTGGACCTATTTCGGTTCATTGGTATGGTGTGATCATAGGTGTTGGAGCCTTGCTTGGGTTATGGCTCGCACTAAGAGAATGTGAAAAAAGAGGGATCAATAAAGATACGTTTATAGATTTGATATTATTTGCGATTCCAATTGCGATTATTTGTGCACGTATTTATTATGTTTCATTTGAATGGGATTATTACCAGCAGCACCCAAATGAAATCATTAAGATTTGGAATGGCGGGATTGCGATACATGGAGGGCTCATAGGGGCAGTGCTTACGGCCATTGTGTTTACAAGGTTGAGAAAAGTGTCCTTTTGGAAAATCGCTGATGTTGCAGCACCTAGTATTTTGCTAGGACAAGCCATCGGGCGTTGGGGGAACTTTATTAATCAGGAAGCACATGGTGAGGCTGTTTCAAGAGCTTTTTTAGAAAATTTGCATCTACCTGAATTTATTATTAATCAAATGTATATTGATGGAACATATTATCACCCGACATTTTTATATGAATCATTATGGAATATTGCCGGTGTTGTGATCTTAATTTTATTACGCAGAACTTCTCTACGCAGAGGCGAAATCTTCTTGTCTTATTTAATTTGGTATTCTATCGGCCGTTTCTTCATTGAAGGAATGAGAACAGACAGTTTAATGCTGACAGAGCATCTACGTATTGCACAAGTGATTTCAATCGCAATATTTGCAATGGCCATTTTGCTAATTGTGTATAGAAGAATAAGAGGCTACGCATCTATTCCGTATAAAGAGAATAACTCGTCGAATGAATAGGAGGGGTAAGATGGGGGAAACTTGGAAAAATGGCTTGAAAGCAGGATTATCGACGACATGGACACTTGGAAAAGTTATTTTTCCGGTCACCATTCTCGTCAGCATTTTGCAACATACACCTGTGATGGATTGGATCATACAATTCATTAGACCGTTTATGGGATTGTTTGGTCTGTCAGGGGAAGCGGCGGTTCCGCTTGTATTAGGGAATATGCTGAACTTGTATGCTGGTATCGCTGCTATTTTAACGTTAGAGCTACCTGTCAAAGAGGTATTCATTCTGGCAGTGATGCTATCCTTCTGCCATAATTTAATGATTGAATCGACAGTGGCCGCAAAAGTAGGGCTGAGGGTGTCTGTTATCTTGTTAGTGAGAATTAGTCTTGCAGCTGTTTCAGCTATCGTAATTCATCTCGTTTGGCAAGGGGGACAAGAAACGGCGCAGTATGGATTGCTTTCAGCAACCCAAACGGCTGATGTGCCTTCAAGCTGGTACATGATTCTTCTTCTTGCCTTACAGAAAGCCGTTCTTGGTGTACTGCAGCTTGCTTGTATTGTCATTCCGCTTATGGTGATCATACAATTGATGAGAGACATGGGGTGGCTATATGCGTTGTCAAGATGGTTATCTCCTTTTACGAAAATGCTTGGGATGAAGGAGAATACGTCCATGACCATGGTAGCAGGTCTGACAATTGGTCTGGCGTACGGTGCAGGTGTGATGATGAAAGCAGTCGAAGAGGACGGTGTCAGCAAAAAAGATTTAACCCTTGCCTTCATCTTCCTTGTCACCTGTCATGCAGTGGTTGAAGATACGCTGGTTTTTATACCACTTGGAATTCCAGTGTGGCCACTCCTTTTCATTCGCCTTATCTCTGCCATTTTATTGACAGCTGCCATTAGTTTTATTTGGCGGAAGTGGGAACACGCAGCTGTTAGAAAGGAAGCAATATGAACGAATCAACGATCAATACAGTACTTTTTGATTTAGATGGTACATTAATTAATACAAATGAATTAATTATCGCCTCATTTCAGCATACATTGGATCATTATTATCCTGGGCAATATAGCCGTAATGATATTCTTCAGTTCATTGGTCCTTCGTTGTATGATACATTCTCCGCTATGGACCCGGAACTCACTGATGACATGATTCAGATGTATCGCACTTTTAATCATGAACAGCATGATTTGCTCGTGTCTGAGTATGAGACTGTTTTAGATACATTGAAAGTATTGCAGGATCAAGGATTTAAACTTGGGATTGTCACAACTAAAATTCGTGATACTGTCCAAATGGGATTGAAGCTGACGGGTTTAGAGTCATTCTTTGAAGTCATTGTGACACTTGATGATGTAGTGAATGAGAAGCCGCATCCGGAACCGGTACTGCTGGCGCTATCGAAGCTTGGCAGTGATCCGCAGGAAGCGGTGATGGTTGGCGATAATTATCATGATATTTTATCTGGTCAAGCGGCAGGGACAAAAACTGCAGGTGTGTCTTGGTCGATTAAGGGAGAAGAGACCCTTTTAAAATATCGCCCAGATTTTATGTTAAAGCAAATGAGTGATCTGCTGGCGATCGTTGGAGCTGATTAATTTGAGAAAAACGGACCGTTATCCAGTAAAAGGGGTCAATTCCCTTAGACAAGTCTATCGCACGGTCCCCTTTATCAAGGTCATGAAAAATTTTATCTTTATTCAAATTGCACGGTACATGCCTTGGATGGGATTGAAAAACTGGATTTATCGGATATTCCTTCGCATGAAGGTCGGGGAGGATACAGCGTTTGCTTTAATGGTCATGGTAGATATTATGTTTCCTGAAAAAATCAGTGTCGGTCGAAATTGTGTGATCGGATATAATACGACAATTTTAACCCATGAGTATTTGATTAAAGAGTACAGGCTCGGGGAAGTTTATATTGGAAATGAAGTGATGATCGGGGCAAATTCAACGATATTGCCAGGAGTGACGATCGGTGATGGTGCCATTGTGTCAGCAGGTACACTTGTTCATAAGGATGTCCCCACAGGTTCTTTTGTGGGAGGGAATCCAATGCGCATTATTTATACAAAAGAAGAGATGGAAGCGCGTCAACCTACGTCTGCTGAGTAGCTCGGCAGATTTTTTGTTGACATTCTGATAAGATGTAACTATAATGATTACAACAGAGGTGAGAAAACATGAAAATCAGCAGCAGATTTACTGTCGCTGTCCATATTCTGGCCTTGCTATCACTTGAAAAAGGATCATTACAGACGTCGGAGGATATTGCAGGAAGTGTAAATACTAATCCAGTGGTCATTCGCCGTATTATGAGTAAATTAAAAAAAGCAGGCTTAATTTCAACAAGTCTTGGCAAAGGTGGTTCTCAGTTGAACCGCAGTGAAGACGAAATGACACTGCTTGATGTGTATAAAGCGGTAGAAGTGGTAGATGAGGGAGAATTATTTCAATTCCACGAAAGCCCAAATCCTGACTGCCCTATCGGTGCAAACATTCAAGCGGTTCTAGAAATCATTTTGTGCCGTGCCCAAAATGCGATGGAGCAAGTGCTTGCTGAGATCAAATTAAGTGAACTGACGCAGGTTTTAATAAAAAAAATTGGATGACGTATTCAATTTTTTTTACCTCTGTTGTAACCATCTTTGTTACACTTTTTTTGTTGGAAAAGGAAATATACCCATACTTTAGGAGGTAAGAAAAATGAAAATTGGTATCATTGGCGCAACAGGTAAAGCAGGACAAGAAATCTTAAAAGAAGCTAAATCAAGAGGGCATGAAGTAACAGCTATCGTTCGTAATGCCCAAAAGGTGACAGATGGATCTGTACCGGTTTTAGAGAAAGATATATTCAACCTGCAGGTGGAAGATGTCAAAGGTTTTGATGTCATCGTAAATGCGTTTGGTGCGCCTGCTGGACAAGAGCATTTGCACGTGGAAGCTGGAAAAAAATTAATCGACTTACTGAAGAATGCACCGGAAACGCGTTTGATCGTTGTGGGCGGGGCAGGCAGTCTATTTGTAGACGAAGCCAAAACAACTAGACTTGTTGACACACCAGAGTTTCCAAAAGAATACTTCGCAACTGCTTCACAGCAAGGAGAAAATCTAAAAGATCTGCAAAAGACTGAAGGATTAAAATGGACATTCCTTAGTCCGGCTGCATTCTTTGACGCAGAAGGTAAACGCACTGGTGCCTATGTAAAAGGAAAAGATCACCTCATTGTGAATTCAAAAGGTGACAGCTATGTCAGTTATGCAGATTATGCGATTGCGCTTGTCGATGAAATTGAACAAGCGGAACATATTGGAGAACGTTTCACCGTTGTATCTGAAGCAGAATAAGAATATATAAACCCCCGCTTCGTTGAATCGGGGGTTTATGCTTGAATGATAATCGCTTGGCTCCCCATCTGCTTCCAAGAAGCCTCGAACTGATCACGATCGACTTGCTGGTTTTTTTGTCCATAAGGATTGTTGAGATAGATGTGTTCGTCATCGTAACCTGTGATGACAACGCTATGCATGCTAAAGCTTACATCTATTTTTCCATTAGGTGTGTTCCATGTTTCCATGTTGTCTGTTTCTTGAAATGTTGATGTCGTAATGACCCATACAGGGTAGCCTTTTTCAAGTGGTTGATAAATGGCCTTTTTCACTGACTTTCCAGTTAAGTCGACAACTTGACGACCTGCATATTTTTTGGCAAGTTGATAAATTGGTTCGTGGTAAACGCCAAGGCCTGGTCCGTTTTCCATATCGCCAACAAACCCTTCATGAGGGTCTCCTTTTAATCCATTCTCATAATTAAGTGGGACGCGCTCTATCTCATTAGCTAATCTGTTTTTTGTCACTTGTTCATAACCGCTGTAATGAAGAAGCATAGCTAAGCTAGTGACCTCGCACCCGTTATAAAGCTGTGGATCATCCATTTGATTGTAGAGGATGACATCCATGGCTTTTTTACTTCCTTTTAATGATTTGTGTAATGAATTCTTTTTTTTCGTTGACGATGTTTCGTCTGCCGACAGTGCTGTATCGTTTTTTTTGCCTACCTCACTTGGCGAAGCTGTTTTCTTTACTTGGTCCGTTTGTGAAAAGTAAATAAACCCTAAATAAACAAGACATGCGCACAACAAAGTTAAGGTAAATGTCTGGATGAACTTCACTGTAATCTCCTGTGTTATTCGATTTTTTATGTATTATAGCATGTTCCTCCAAAGAACACGTATAAAAGTAACAGGTGTCATTTGAATGTAATATTTAAACGAAATATGAATGAAAATGGGGAGAAATAAAAATGATTGATTTAATTGCTTTATTTTGTTAGCATATTATCATATTAGCGAACTAAAGGATTCGGAATTTTTTGTTTTAGTGTGCTGGAGGTGCCAAAGTACATGTTTATGTTTGAAAAACCATATGGTATGCGGGATTCATTGCCAGGGTTGTATGAAACTAAGAAAAAAGTGAGACGTTCATTAACAGAGGTGATGAATGGTTGGGGTTATCGTTTTATGGAGACGCCAACACTTGAGTTTTACGATACAGTCGGTGTTCAATCGGCGATTACAGATACACAGCTATTTAAACTTCTTGATCAAAACGGTCATACACTTGTGCTTAGACCTGATATGACAGGTCCGATTGCGAGAGTTGCCGCTTCAAAGCTTCATGAGCAGGCGTATCCGCTTCGAGTTGGTTATGCAGCAAATGTGTTCCGTGCGCAGGAAAGAGAAGGCGGAAGGCCGTCTGAGTTTGAACAGGTCGGGATTGAATTAATTGGTGACGCTTCGATTAGTGCAGACGCCGAGGTAATTGCCCTTGTCGTTTTTGCTTTAAAAAATACAGGGCTTCATTCCTTTAAAATTGCCATCGGTCATGTCGCTTTAGCGGAGGCTTTATTTATAGAAGTGCTAGGAAATACGGAAAGAGCGAATGTACTGCGCCGTTTCTTATATGAAAAAAATTATGTAGGATACAGGCAGCATGTGAAACAATTACCACTATCATCTATCGACAAAACGAGATTATTACAGCTCTTGGATTTGCGTGGTGGCAAGGAAGTCACAGAAAAGGCAGAGGAGATCGTTGTCTCTAATGAGGGAAAAGAAGTACTCACTGAATTAAAGTCGCTTTGGGAGACACTTGAAGATTATGGCTGTACCGAATATATCCGTTTGGATTTAAGCATGGTGAGTCATATGAGTTACTATACTGGAATTTTGTTTGAAGTATTTGCAGATAATGTTGGTTCAGTCATAGGAAGTGGTGGAAGATATGATCAATTGCTTGCTCGTTTTCATGCACCAGCGCCAGCTACAGGTTTTGGTCTTCGGTTAGACCGCCTTCTTGAAGCACTAGATGCAAAAGAAATCAATGAACCCCAGGAGGCTGTGATATTTAGTAAAGAACAAAGACTTGAAGCCTTTGCATTTGCTGAAAAAGAACGAACAAATGGCAAGAAAATTGTCCTGCAAGATTTAGCAGGTATTGAAAATATTGATGAGATGACCAAGTCGTTTGAGCGAGTGACTTATTTTATTGGGGCTAGAAAGGAAGAGCAAAATGGGTAAAGTGTTGACGATGGCAATGCCAAAGGGCCGAATATTTGAAGAAGCAGCAGGGTTGTTAAGGCAGGCAGGCTATCAACTGCCCGAGGAATTTGAAGATTCGAGAAAATTGATTATTGATGTACCGGAAGAAAACCTTCGCTTTATTTTAGCCAAACCAATGGATGTCACCACGTATGTAGAGCACGGTGTAGCGGATGTCGGCATTGCAGGGAAGGATGTCATGCTTGAGGAAGCCCGTGATGTATATGAGGTACTTGATTTAAACATTAGCAAATGCCATTTAGCCGTTGCTGGATTGCCAGGAGCTGAATGGGGAAGTGTTGCACCCCGTGTGGCAACAAAATATCCAAATGTAGCCTCTTCTTATTTCAGAGAACAGGGTGAGCAAGTGGAGATCATTAAGCTAAACGGCTCTATTGAACTGGCACCGCTCATCGGTCTCGCCGATCGTATTGTGGACATTGTGTCCACTGGTCAAACGTTAAAAGAAAACGGACTTGTGGAAACCGAGCATATTTGTGAGATTACGTCTCGTTTGATTGTCAATCCCGTTAGTTACCGTATGAAGGATGCTGTAATCGATGAAATGGCCCAGCGCCTTGCAATAATTATTGAAGGAGAGAAATCATGATGAACATGACTTATATACAAGAACATGAGAAAAATACTCTCTCACTCAAGCGTTCTTTAGATACTGGAACAGAAGAACAACGTCTGGCTGTTCAGCACATTATTCAAGAAGTCAGAGCAAACGGGGACGAGGCCGTTCGTTCTTTTACAAAACAATTTGATGGCATTGCCCTTGATAGCCCGCTTGTCACTGCGGATGAAATAGCAGAGGCTTATGAACGCATAGACCGAGCGGTGATACAGATGATCCAAACAGCCATTTGCAATATTCAAACATACCATGAGCGCCAACTGTCTTCTTCTTGGTTTTACCACCAGCAGGATGGGACGATGCTTGGTCAAAAGGTGACGCCGCTTGATGCTGTCGGTGTCTATGTACCGGGTGGAACGGCTGCTTATCCATCTTCCGTGTTAATGAATGTCATTCCTGCACTTGTGGCGGGTGTTGAACGAATTGTACTTGTCACACCACCAGGGAAAGATGGCCGTCTTTCTGATGCGGTGCTTGTTGCAACGCAGGAGCTGGGGGTTTCAGAAGTATATAAAATGGGCGGTGCTCAGGCGATTGCGGCACTTGCATATGGAACTGAAAACATTCAGCCTGTCGATAAAATTACTGGTCCAGGTAACATTTATGTGGCACTTGCGAAGCGGGAAGTATTTGGACAAGTCGATATTGATATGATTGCCGGTCCAAGTGAAATTGCTGTCCTAGCAGATGAAACGGCACTTGCTCATGAAGTGGCAGCCGATTTACTTTCGCAAGCGGAGCATGATGCGTTAGCATCCAGTATCCTTGTCACACCATCTGTGACACTTGCTCAGAAAGTGCAGGCTGAGGTTCAATCACAGCTAGATACTTTGCCAAGGAAGTCTATCGCAGCACAATCCATTCAAAATCATGGTCATATTTACGTGACGGCTTCTTTGGACAGTGCGGTAGAAGTGGTCAATCAATTAGCGCCAGAACATTTAGAGGTGCTGACGGCGTACCCAGAAAAGCTTCTTAGCCAAATAAAACATGCAGGAGCGATTTTTTTAGGTCGCTATAGCCCCGAGCCGGTTGGTGATTATTTTGCTGGTCCGAATCATGTACTGCCAACAAATGGAACAGCCAGATTCTCTAGTCCGCTTGGCGTCACAGATTTTCAAAAGAAAACGAGCATTATTTCATATAGCCAGAAAGCTTTTGAGACACATAGTAAAAGCATTGCCGCTTTTGCAAGATTAGAAGGGCTTGAGGCTCATGCAAGGTCGATTGAAGCGAGAAAGCGGGAGGAATCAAAATGAGACAGGCACAAACAGCTAGAAAAACAAATGAAACAAACATTTCGTTAGCGCTAGATATTGATGGAGAGGGAAAAGCTGATATTCAAACGGATGTTCCTTTTCTGACGCACATGCTTGATTTATTTACAAAACATGGCCACTTTAATTTAACAGTGGATGCCAAGGGAGATACAGAAGTAGACGATCACCACACAACGGAAGACATCGGCATTGTGCTTGGACAAATGTTTAAGGAAGCACTTGGTGATAAAAAAGGAATCAAACGCTACGGGTCTAGCTTTGTTCCAATGGATGAAACCCTTGCGCAAGTGGTTGTTGATTTAAGTAATCGCCCTCATTTGGAAATGAGAGCTTCGTTTCCAAGTCAAAAAGTTGGTACCTTTGATACGGAGCTTGTTCATGAGTTTCTTTGGAAATTTGCGCTTGAAGCTCGAATCAACCTTCATGTGATTGTCCATTATGGTACCAATACACACCACATCATTGAGGCAATTTTTAAAGCGATGGCACGTGCTCTTGATGAGGCAACAACGATTGATCCACGTGTGAAAGGGATTCCTTCAACAAAGGGGATGCTTTAATGATTGGCGTCATTGACTATGGTATGGGAAATTTGTTTAGCGTATCAAAAGCACTCGAACGAGCAGGCGCACCTTATATCGTGTCGTCCGAAGTTGAAGAATTAGAAAAGGCAGATGCTTATATTTTGCCTGGTGTTGGTTCATTTCGAGATGCGATGCAACTATTGAAGCAGACAGGGCTTGAGTCATTTATCCACCAAGTCGTTCAGGAAGGAAAACTGTTATTCGGTATTTGTCTTGGCATGCAGCTTCTGTTTGAAGAAAGTGAAGAGGCAGGAATGACGAAAGGATTAGGTCTGTTAAAAGGACGTGTCATTCTGCTGAAAGATCGTGATCAGAACGGACAAAGGTTAAAGGTTCCTCATATGGGATGGAATCAGCTTACGTTTCATCAACCATCCCCGTTGTTTGATGGTGTTCCGGAAGGTTATGCCTACTTTGTTCACTCCTATTATGTCAGTGAAATGAATCCGGATGAGCAATTGGCAAGTGCCACATATGGTGTGCAAGTTCCAGCTATTGTTGGAAAGGGAAATGTGTTTGGTGCGCAGTTCCACCCTGAAAAAAGCAGTACGACTGGCATGGCATTGTTAAAACAGTTTATTCAATTAGTAAATGAACAGAGGGTGAATTAATGAGTGAATTTATCTTATATCCAGCGATTGATATGAGAAACGGGAAATGTGTACGGCTCGTTCAGGGAGACTATGATCAAGAAACCATTTATGGAGATTCACCCCTAGAAATGGCTACACTTTTTGTGAATGAAGGAGCTAAGTGGATTCACCTAGTTGATCTAGATGGTGCAAAAGCGGGTAAACGAGTCAATCACGATCATGTGCTTGCGATTGCTTCCTCCTTAGATGTGCACGTGCAAATCGGCGGCGGCATACGGACTGAAGAAGATGTCGATTTTTATTTAAGCAACGGTGTATCTAGAGTCATCCTTGGCAGTTCAGCCGTATCCAATCCTGTTTTTGTGAAAAAAATGCTCGCCAAATATGGGGAGAAAATAGCAATCGGTATTGATGCACGAGATGGCTTTGTATCAACAGAAGGATGGCTTGAAACCTCAGAGGTCAAGGCAGAAGAACTAGGCAAAGAGCTGGCAAAAGAAGGGGCAGAAGTATTTATTTTTACCGATATTCAAATGGACGGTATGCTATCAGGTCCCAATGTAGAAAGTACTGTTCGATTAGCAGAAGCCACTGGCAAACAAGTGATCGCCTCTGGTGGTGTCAGTGCTGTAGCTGATCTCAAACAGCTTTCGAAGCAAAGCCGTTTAGGTGTTTCAGGGGCCATTATTGGCAAGGCGCTTTACACTAAGCAATTTACTTTAGCAGAAGCATTTGAAGGGCTGAGCAGCATATGATGACAAAACGAATCATTCCATGCCTCGATGTGAAGGAAGGACGAGTCGTCAAGGGCATTCAATTCCTTGGCTTAAAAGATGCTGGAGATCCGGTAGAATTGGCGCAAATTTATGATAAGGAAGGCGCAGATGAACTAGTCTTTCTCGATATATCAGCCTCTCATGAAGGCAGGAAAACGATGATTGATGTCGTCAAACAAGTAGCGTCTACACTCGCCATCCCATTTACTGTTGGCGGCGGTATTAACCACCTTGATGATATGAAGCGTATATTGAGAGCTGGTGCGGATAAGGTGTCTTTGAACACTGCTGCTGTTTTAAGACCAGAGTTGATTTCAGAGGGAGCAGACTTTTTTGGCTCACAATGCATCGTTGTGGCCATTGATGCCAAATATGATGAAGAGACAGAAGCCTATGTGGTGTATACGCACGGAGGACGACGGAAAACGGATATGGAAGTAAGCGAATGGGCGAAAAAAGCAGTTTTAAGAGGTGCAGGTGAAATTTTACTGACAAGTATGGATGCGGATGGTGAGAAAAAAGGATTTGACCACCGTCTGACAAAACTTGTTTCTGAAGCCGTGACAGTTCCAGTGATTGCGTCAGGTGGTGCTGGCAATGCGGAGCATATGCTTGAGGCATTTACAAAAGGAGAAGCTGATGCAGCACTGGCAGCCTCTATTTTCCACTACAAAGAAACATCGATTCAAGAGGTCAAGGCATACTTGAGAGAACATGGGGTGAAGGTGAGATGAAGAAGGCAAACGATTTAACATTTAACGAGTCAGGCTTGATTCCTGCAATTGTACAGGATGCACAAAGTAAGGAAGTGTTGACGCTTGCTTATATGAATCATGAATCCTATGAAAAAACACTGGAAACAGGAGAGACATGGTTCTTTAGCCGTTCGAGAAACGAGCTGTGGCACAAAGGAGAGACGTCCGGACACACCCAAAAGGTGAAATCCATTCGTTATGACTGTGACAAGGACGCCCTGCTTTTGCTGGTCGAACCAAGCGGTCCAGCGTGCCATACAGGCAGTTACAGTTGCTTCTCGGATGAAGGCGTGAAGCCTCAAAGTCAAGGAAAAGACCGTTTTGCTATTTTAAATGAACTTGAACAGGTCATTGCCACGCGTCAGGCAGAGATGCCGGAAGGTGCGTATACAACATATTTATTTGAAAAAGGCGTAGATAAGATTTTGAAAAAAGTCGGAGAAGAAGCTTCAGAGGTGATCATTGCAGCGAAGAATCGTGACCAGGAAGAACTTAAATGGGAAACAGCCGATCTCCTTTATCACCTTCTTGTTTTATTACGTGAACAGCAATTACCGCTTGATGATGTATTAAAAGTACTGACAAAGCGTCATCAAGGGAAATGAGAGCCAAGGACTTGCCTGGCTTTTTGATTGTCAAAAGAAAACAACCCCCTCTTTTCTTTTGTTCTATGTGACTGCCGGTGAAGTATGTTATACTACACTCGGTACACTGTTCGAATGGAGGGTATCGGTGAGTAAATACACTTCTCAAAATCATCACACACAAGTTGTCCAGCTATTTCAAGATGGGCATTACTTTTTTCATAAAGGTCTAAAAGCATATAAAGAAAGAAATTTGCCAAGGGCAAGTAAGCTAATTCAACGTGCGATTGTACTTGAGCCCGAAAACGTGGAGATGCTATCACAACTTGCCATGATTTATACTGAAATGGGTCATTATCAACAATCAAATGAACTGCTAGATTTCATTCTTGAACACGTTGATGAAAACATGACAGCGTGTCATTACTTTAAAGCAAATAATTATGCGAATCTCGGTTTGTTTCAAGAGGCGCATAAGTCAGCAACAGCATATGCGGCTATGGAAGAGGATGGAGAATTTTCGGATGAAAATGATGAGCTGCTCGATTTGCTAGATATGAGTGGCGAAGAGGATGAAGATTTTCCTTATGATCAGGATGACCTGATTATGAAGCAAGATCATGCCAACCATTTGTTAGAAAGCGGCAGGCTTGAAGAAGCCATTGAAATGCTAGAGCAGATGATTGTCGAATTCCCAGAATTTTGGTCAGCGTATAATAATCTTGCATTGGCCTATTTTTATTCTGGACAAATTCATCAAGCGAAAGACATGTTGAACCGGGTACTTCATGGTAACCCTGGTAATTTGCATGCCCTTTGCAATCAGCTTGTCTTCTATCATTATGAAAAAGAAGAAGAAAAGGTAAAGATGCTGTCCAAGCAATTAACGCACGTGTATCCAATATTAAGTGAACAGCGTTATAAACTTGGTGCAACATTTGCCTTGGTGGGAGAATTCGAATGGGCCTTTAAATGGCTCTACTCTTTGTATAAAACAGGATTCCAAGGAGATAGTACGTTCTTGTATTGGCTCGCAAATGCTGCTTACCATACTGGGCACCAAACATTGGCACAAACGGTTTGGGATAAGATGGTGGAAGAAGATATTGATGCAGATGAAATTAAGCCGTGGCAGGATAAAACAGAGGAATTCGAGCCAATGGTTTCTATCGAGGAACGATTGACTGCGTACTATGTCAGCAAACAAAAAGGCGAACTTGACGTTCTACAATCTATGCTTGATGCCCGCGCAGTAAAAACAGTCTTTGAACAGCAATTCATTGAACTGCTTCTACACGAAGATCAAATGGAAAAACATTCCTTTTCAGAAGATGCAGTCTTTGCAAAACAGGCGGCAACGGCTTTAGAAAAGGCAGTGCAGCCTGACAGTTATATGCCATATTTTTGGTTATTCCACATTATTCAGCAGGCGCGCGCTTCTGGCACGTACAAGAGAAATGCTCCTGCATGGGCAGCAGCTTCTTATTATCTATGGATGAACGAACAAGAGGAAACAAATGTCACCAAAAAAGAAGTGGCCGCCTCTTTTCAGATCAGCGTCCAAACGCTGTCCAAGTATGAGAGCATTATTTATACTTTAATAGACTAAATAGGTAGACAGATATATATATCAGAAGCATGACCGACAAGGTCATGCTTTTTTTCTTGGATAAAAAGGTGGGATTTGCAAGGATTTGGCGAAGTATGACAAACACGACATGTATTTGAAACATAAATGTAATAAAAATATTAGCTCATTTTGTCGATGTGTCATGTATAATGAATCTCGTGGATTAAAAACAAAGACTTATATTTAGGTATTTTACTATACATAATTGAACACCTAGTGATAGAAACAATCTGGTCAACATCTTGCTGAAATTCAGAAAGAAAGACATAGTGAGCACAGATTGGTCGCAGAGAATTTGCTGCTTTGTTATGTCGCTTGGGAAATTGTCAAAGGAGGAACTATTCGTGAAAAAGTTTATTACATTCGGTGTAGCTTCGGTAATCGGAGCGAGCAGTTTATTCATTCCATTTACTCATGAAGCACATGCACAAAACTTTGAACAAAAGAAGCAAGAATTAGACAGTAAACAAGCAAAGGTAAACAAGGACCTTCAAAAGAAAAAGGACGAGCTTTCTAAACTTGAAGCAAAACAAGAGGCGCTTGAATTAAAGCTGAAAGAAATTGATGAGAAGGCTTTAAAGACAAGTGATCTCATCGAAGAAAAGCAAGCTGAAAACGAAAAAACGAAAAAAGAAATCAAAGCGCTAAAAAAAGAAATTGCTGATACAGAAAAGCGTATTGAAGAAAGAAACGAATTCCTGAAAAAGCGTGTACGTGCTCTTCAGGAAAGCGGCGGATCTACTAAATACATAGATGTATTATTAGGTGCAAAAAGTTTCAGTGATTTCATTAGCCGTGCAGGTGCAGTATCTACACTTATCAACGCTGACGGTGAAATCATTAAAGAACAAGAAAAAGACAAAGCTGAACTTCAAAAGTCTGAAAACGAATTAAACACGAAGCTAGAAGATGTTCAAAATACACTGGCAAAGCTTGAAGCACTTCAGTCTGACTTGACGAAACAGCTTGATGAGAAAGACAAACTATTCAAGCAAGTGAAAAAACAAAAAGGTCATGCATCATCTGAAATCAGCGAGCTTAGCAGTCAGTTTAACAGCATTGCATCTGAGAAAGACGCAACAATTGCTGCACAAAAACAAGCTGAAAAAGAAGCTGCTCAAAAAGCAAGAGAAGAAAAAATTCAAAGACAGCAGCGTCAAGCAAGTGTTCAAACGGAAGACAACAGCTCAACGAATGGTAGTAGTCCGTCTTCTTCAAATAACAGCAGTTCACCAAGTGAAAAGCCATCTTCTGGCGGTGGATCACCCGTTAGCAATAACGTAGGCGGAATTGAAGGTGCGATTAGCACAGGTTCTACAATTATTGGTCAGTCGCCATATAAATGGGGCGGCGGCAGATCACAGGCCGATATTGACGCACGTCGTTTTGACTGTTCTTCATTCGTCCGCTGGGCATTCGCATCAGCAGGGATCAACCTTGGACCAATTGGGGGAACAACAACAGATACGCTTGTAGGTAAAGGAAGAGCTGTAAGTGCATCTGACATGAAACGTGGAGATCTTGTGTTCTTTGATACGTATAAAGTAAATGGACACGTCGGCATTTACTTAGGAAACGGTACATTCTTAAACGATAACAGCTCTCACGGTGTTTCAATTGATTCGATGAGTAACCCTTATTGGAAGAGATATTTCAATGGTGTTGTCAGAAGAGTCGTTGAATAAACCACTACTCGTTATATAACCGCAATCAGGCTTCCTTAAACAGCAGTTTAAGGAAGCTTTTTCTTTTTTTGAAGATATGAGCAAATGATTCGCTAATGACTCGCATATTTTATAGGATATGGGTAAGGAACAAATACTAAGTGTAGAAATGATGCACCCGTTTATGAATGGAAGCATCACCCAAGGGCATTCTAATAGAAAATGCTAGTAGCAATTGAAGAGGGAGTGACAGTTGTGTCAGAAGAAAAAATTTACGATACCATCATCATTGGAGCGGGTCCTGCCGGAATGACAGCCGCTGTTTATACATCACGTGGAAATCTTTCAACACTGATGATTGAAAGAGGGATTCCAGGCGGTCAAATGGCAAATACGGAAGATGTCGAGAACTATCCTGGCTTTGAAAGCATTTTAGGGCCAGAACTTTCAAATAAAATGTTTGAGCATGCGAAGAAATTCGGTGCAGAATATGCTTATGGCGATATTAAAGAAATAGTAGACGGTGAAGAATACAAAATTGTCAAAACTGGTTCAAAAGAGTACAAAGGACGTTCAGTCATCATTGCAGCAGGTGCTGAATACAAAAAAATCGGTGTACCTGGTGAAAAAGAACTTGGCGGTCGTGGTGTATCTTACTGTGCAGTATGTGACGGCGCATTCTTTAAAAATAAAGAGCTTGTTGTCGTTGGCGGCGGTGACTCTGCTGTGGAAGAGGGTGTCTACCTGACTCGCTTTGCTTCAAAGGTAACGATTGTCCATAGACGTGACAAACTTCGTGCCCAAAGCATCTTACAAGCACGTGCCTTTGATAATGAGAAGATCGACTTCAAGTGGAACAAAACCGTTAAACAAATCAATGAAGAAAATGGGAAAGTCGGCAGCGTGACATTAATTGATACAGTGACGGGTGAAGAAGAAGATTTCAAAACGGACGGAGTCTTTATCTATATCGGTATGTTGCCGCTATCTAAACCATTTGAGAATCTTGGTATTACGAATGAAGAAGGTTACATTGAAACAAACGAAAGAATGGAAACAAGAGTAGAAGGCATTTTCGCAGCTGGCGACATTCGTGAAAAAACACTTCGCCAAATTGTCACAGCAACGGGTGATGGAAGTATTGCAGCACAGAGTGCGCAGCATTACGTGGAAGAGCTTTCAGAGAAGCTTAAAGCCATGAAATAAGCAGGGTGTCGTAAACCCTTAATATAGCGTCATGGGCTTTTAACTGGAATGTAACACGTGTGAAATAATTATTCGTTATCATGAAATTAGTAATTGACCCCCTTTTATAAGGAATACATGTTTGACACGGATGTGAATCCGTGTCCTTTTTTTTGCATAAAACAAGAAATTCACGAGATGTTCACAAATGACGCATGGAGAATCGCTAGATGTTGTAAAATAAAGAGTAAAGAAACATAGCACCACATTCTTCATACGAAAATCTGTCTGTTTTCAGTGAAGACTGGGCATGTTCATTGTGGGAGTTAAGATGAAACTGTATAATAATAAAAAGACATAAAAGAGTAGGTGACAACTGGTGCAACGAGTAACCAATTGTGTGCTGCATCACGAAGATCAAGTTCTCTTGCTACAAAAACCAAGACGGGGCTGGTGGGTAGCTCCAGGTGGTAAAATGGAAAGCGGAGAATCGGTCAAGGATTCAGTCATTCGAGAATATAGAGAAGAAACAGGCATTTACATTTTAAATCCACAGCTAAAAGGTGTATTCACCTTTATTATGAAAGAAGGCGACCACATCGTACAGGAATGGATGATGTTTAGCTTTATGGCAGATTCCTTTACCGGAAAAAACGTGTCAGAGTCGGAGGAAGGCATTATAAAATGGCATGATGTGAAGGACGTGCCTCACCTACCAATGGCCCCTGGTGATCGTCATATTCTTGACTTCATGCTAAAGGGAAAAGGACTTCTCCATGGCACATTTACGTACACCCCAGATTTTGAGCTGATTGCTTATCGGTTAGATCCTCAAGGAGACTAATAAATGAACCGTTTTCATAAAGAAGGAGAGGGAGCAGGCATGAATACGCACACACAGGATGATATTCAGCTTGTAATTATTACAGGAATGTCAGGTGCGGGGAAAACCGTCGCCATTCAAAGCTTTGAAGACCTAGGATATTTCTGTGTGGATAACTTACCGCCATCACTTTTGCCTAAGTTCCTAGAGTTAATGAAAGAATCAAGTTCGAAAATGAGCAAGGTTGCACTTGTGATGGACTTACGGGGACGAGAATTTTTTGATAGCTTAATTGCAGCTTTAGATAAAATGGGTGATATCGGATGGATTACACCCCGTATTTTGTTTTTAGATGCAAACGATAAGGTGCTTGTCTCAAGATACAAAGAAACGAGACGTTCACATCCACTTGCAACAACAGGTCTTCCGCTTGAGGGAATTTCCATTGAGCGTGAGCTGTTAGAAGAGCTGAAAGGGCGCTCTCAGATGATTTTTGATACATCAGATCTGAAACCAAAGCAGCTTCGAGAAAAAATTGTGACGCACTTTGCGACCAATCAAGGGCAAGTGTTTACAGTGAATGTGATGTCATTTGGCTTTAAATACGGTCTGCCGATTGATGCAGATCTTGTATTTGATGTGAGATTCTTACCGAACCCTTACTATATCGAGAGTATGCGTCCTCAGACTGGAAACGATGAAGAAGTGCGTTCCTATGTGATGAAGTGGAATGAAACACAGAAGTTTCTAGAGAAATTAATTGATCTTCTCAGTTTTATGCTTCCATCCTATAAGCGAGAAGGGAAAAGCCAGCTTGTCATTGCGATCGGCTGTACTGGAGGCCAGCATCGTTCAGTCACTTTGGCCAACTACTTAGCCGAGTATTTTAAAAATGATTACTATACACATGTTACTCACCGGGACATTGAAAAGAGAAGTAGAAAATAGATGACTACATTTCCAAAGGTCGTCATTCTTGGTGGAGGCACTGGCTTATCTGTTTTACTCAGAGGGTTAAAAACAAAGCCGGTGGACATTACCGCCATCGTAACGGTTGCTGATGATGGAGGAAGCTCAGGTAGACTGCGTCATGATTTGAATATTCCGCCTCCAGGGGATATTCGAAATGTACTTGCCGCACTATCTGATGTGGAACCCCTTGTGGAAGATTTATTTCAGCACCGGTTTAACAAAGGGAATGACTTAACAGGCCATTCTCTCGGCAATCTCATTCTTGCGGCAATGACAAATATAACCGGTGATTTTTTTCATGCTGTCACAGAAATGAGTAAGGTCTTAAATGTAAGAGGTAAAGTATTGCCGGCAGCTAATTCAAGTGTTGTTCTTCATGCTGAATTAGAAAGCGGAAAAGTGGTGACAGGGGAATCGAAAATCCCAACCTATGGTGAAAGGATTAAACGCGTATTCCTCACACCAGATACAATTGAGCCGCTCCCGGAATCCATCCAAGTCATTCGCGAGGCCGATTTGATTGTCATTGGACCGGGTAGCTTGTATACGAGTATTTTGCCAAACTTGCTTGTACCGCACATTGGAGAAGAAGTCATTCACTCAAAGGCGAAAAAAGTATATATATGTAACGTCATGACGCAGCCAGGGGAAACGCTTTCCTATAGTGCATCTGATCATGTGCAAGCACTAAATGATCATATGGAGCAACCTTTTATTGATACAATATTTGTTAACAATAAAGAAATTCCAGATGAGATCAAAGCAAGATACGCCGAAGAGCAGGCACAGCCTGTGCAGTTCGACATAGATGCACTGAAAGCAATGGGACTGGAAGTCATCCCTGGAGAAATCATTACATATGACCAGAATGTGATCCGTCACGACACGCTGAAGGTTGCCTCGCTATTAGTCGAGCTATTGCATCAGAAAAAATAGGAATGGGGGTGGCAAGGATGTCATTTGCATCCGAAACAAAAAAAGAGCTGACTAATTTGGACGTGAAGGACTGCTGCTCAAAAGCGGAGCTTTCTGCCCTCATCCGTATGAACGGTTCATTATCTTTCTCTAATCGAAAACTGATTTTAGATATACAGACAGAGAATGCGGCCATCGCAAGACGTATTTATACCCTTTTAAAAAAGAAATATGATGTGACAGTCGAGCTACTTGTCCGTAAAAAAATGAGATTAAAAAAGAATAATGTGTATATTGTCAGACTGGTAGAACGAGCGAAGTCCATTTTAGAGGATCTGAAAATATTAGGGGAACATTTTGTATTTGAGCGCAATATTTCAGAAGAACTTGTGAAAAAAAGATGCTGCAAACGCTCTTATATGAGAGGTGCTTTTTTAGCTGGCGGTTCTGTGAATAATCCGGAAACGTCTTCTTATCACCTTGAAATATTTTCACTGTATAAAGAACATAACGATGCCCTTTGCGCACTAATGAATCAATTCCATCTTAACAGCAAAACACTTGAGCGGAAAAAAGGCTACATTACCTATATGAAAGAAGCCGAAAAAATTACGGAATTCTTAAGTGTAGTTGGGGCCCATAACTCATTGCTTCGCTTTGAAGATGTGCGAATCGTCCGTGATATGAGAAATTCTGTTAATCGACTTGTTAATTGTGAAACAGCAAACTTGAATAAAACCATCGGTGCATCGCTGCGTCAAGTAGAAAACATACAATACATTGATGAAAAAATAGGACTCGATGCACTGCCAGATAAGCTACGAGAAATTGCTAAACTACGAATCGACTACCAAGAAGTCACGTTGAAGGAGCTTGGAGAAATGGTTGAGAGTGGCAAGATTAGCAAATCAGGCATTAACCACCGCCTGAGAAAGTTAGATCAAATTGCAGAACAACTTCGAAATGGACAAGCCGTTACATTGAAATAGGAAAGCAAAAGAAGGAGGCAGATCAAATGGTGGAAAAAACGATCACAATCAATTTGAAAACAGGTTTACAGGCACGTCCGGCTGCTTTGTTCGTTCAAGAAGCCAATCGCTTTGGCGCTGATATTTTCCTTGAGAAAGATGGGAAAAAGGTCAATGCGAAAAGCATTATGGGTCTCATGAGCCTTGCGATCAGCTCTGGGGTTACCGTCACACTTATAGCAGACGGGGCTGATGAACAGGAAGCCATTGATGCTCTAACGGAATTTATCAATCGAGAAAACTGAGTCTCTTCAAAAGGCTCAGTTTTTTAGGAGGGAATGCTTATGATCAAATCAGCTTTCTTAAAGAAAGTTGGACATGAAGGTCATTCGATCTCCTTTGACAATCTGCCCTCATTATTAAGAAAGATGGCGTATACCTTTCCATTCGAGAATAGATCGGTGCTTAACAAACAATCTTATGCTTTGGATCAGCATGGACTGAAAGTGCATCTCCTTGAAGGGAACAGAGGAGGGCTTTGCTATGACCTCAATCCTTTATTATATTATGTGTTAAAAGAGGCGGGCTTATTTGTTCAGTTGATACAAGGAACAGTGTATAACAAAGAAGCTGCTACTTGGGTGATTGATGGAACACATGTGGCCATTGTTTTAACACATGAGAGCGAGCGTTTCCTCATGGATGCAGGTTTCGGTGCGAACTTACCTCTTCGTCCTGTGCCCTTTACAGGAGAATGGGTAGAGACACCTTCCCTTCGTTTTCGAGTCAAAGAAGAAGAAACAGCCAAAGGTACACACTTGCTTCAATTAGACAGGGGATCAGGCGCTGAAACTGGCTATGCATTTACACTGAAAGAAATGAATGAGCAAACATTGTATAAAATAAGACATGAGATCTATGAGAACGAAGCCTCCCCTTTTAACAAAAGACCGCTTGCCTCAAAGCTAACGAAGACAGGACGTATTGTGGTCACAGAGGATCATGTCATCATCCATGAAAATGGAGATGTGTCAAAAAAGTCGCTTCCACAATCTTTTGAGAACTACGTACAAACACTTATCCCGCCAACATCATAAAAAGACACCCTACAAATGAAGCGATCTCCCAAAATTTAGATGCGGGTTCTGATTAGACAGCTTTTCAGGCACGAGTTCGGTATTGGACCGGACTCGTGCCTTTTCGTTTAGCCTTATTGTTTTTGCTTACATTCATAAATGTCGCCAATAGAAAAGCACCTCCAAATGTTAGATTGTATCTAACTATTTGGGGTGCAATTCACAAAACGGACTGTCTTTGATCATTTTAGCGGATACGTGTAAATGTCGCATAATGGTCAGTTGTTTTGTAAATGAGCCAGTCACTTGAATACAAAAGACGATCAGCATTACGGAAGCCAGAGACGTAATTGATGTCCGCTTCACGCCACGTTCGTCCGCTCGCTGAAGGAAGTCGTCCCTCACGGTTAGAGAAGATATCTCCCCCAATGCTTTTCCCTGGGGCGACCTCAGCTAAATTCCCTTTTGATGCGACCCACCCAAGAGCAATTGCTTGAGATTTTGTTATATAATTATCAGGTAGTCGTTTGTAGCGGATTAAATAGTCTGCAACCCCATCAAACGTGTTAATGACTGCAAGTGTATGCAGGTCTGGTGCAAGTTGAGTTGAAACTGATTGAGCGTCATTTGACGGAAGAGCTGTTTCTGCATGAGCATGCTGTGGGGTGAATCCAGAAAACAAAATAGCAGCGATCAGAGTAATCATCGTAAATAAAGAACTCAATTTTTTCATCTTCATCCTCCTATACAGGAAATAAGATGTTGTCCTCTTGTTGCTTGTCTACCTCATATTATAGCACCCGAAAATGAAGTGAATGTAAAGAATAAGTAGATTTGTTAAAATGAGACTTTTCTCCTGATTCTTCCTTTGGTAGATCAATAAAAAGTCGCATATCTCTGCGCCTTAAGATGAGGCAAGCTCTTTCACTATATCGACAGGAGCTTTGCCATCAATGCCATGTATCACATTGTGAATGGCTCTTTTGAGCATGAGATCTCTTGTTGTCTTAGTAGCGGAACCGATATGGGGGGCGAGTGTCACCTGATTCATGCTCATGAAAGGATGATCTTTTTCCAGTGGCTCTTGATCATAAACATCAAGACCTGCCCCTTTAATCCAGCCTTGCTGGAGAGCTTGAATAAGACTTTCCTCATCCACTGTTTTTCCTCGGGAGATGTTCACGAATAGAGCCGTGGGCTTCATCAGCTTGAATTCCCGTTCCCCGATCATATGATAGGTTTCCTCTGTAAGCGGTGTGATCAAGACAATGATATCTGCTTGCTTCAACAGGTCATCGAGTGAGCAATAAACTGCGCCATAAGCTGATTCGGCTTTTTCATTCCGGCTCCGGTTATGATAGAGCACGTTCATTTCAAAACCATGTGCTGCTCGTTTTGCTACTTGCTCACCAATACGCCCCATTCCAATAATCCCAAGCGTCTGATGATGAACATCTATTCCAAAAATATCTTCTTCTTGCACAAACTTCGTCCATTTTCCATCGCGTATGAAGCGATCAAGCTCTGCGATTCTTCTAGCAGATGAGAGGATGAGCGAAAAAGCAAGATCAGCTACTGTATGATCGAGTGTATAAGGAGTGTGCGTTCCGATCACGCCCCTTTGTCTCATAGCATGTAAATCAAAGTTGTCATAGCCAACGGAAGAATTGCTCACGACCTTTAGCTTCGGTGCGTGATCTAATAGTTCTTGATCAATTTTCGTTCCAGATGTCAAAAGTCCATCGGCTTGCTGCAGCTTCTCAAAAAGAATATCTCTTGGGATCGGATCCTTCGATTGCCAGATCTCATATGTACAGTGTTCCTTTAGCAATTCCTCAAAAGAGGCAGGTAAGGGTTTAGCGACAAAAATATGTGGTGTCACAATCAACTCGCTCCTTTCATGATGTGCATCTTTCTTCTTTAATTATTATAAAGCAACAATTTCTGCAGTACACGTTTGAATGTTAGTTACTCAATATTTAATATACTGAATTAATGCGGAAGGACAGTCATTTTCTTAGTGAAAAAATAGATTTGTAAGCCATCTGATGCTTTCTGTATAGGTGCTACAACTTCACTATCGTTACAGAGACATAGGAAGTTCCTGTGGTTTTTGAGAGATGATCTGACAAATCGGAAAATAGATCGAGACCTCATGGCAGAAAATTGATTTGAATTATATGACTAGGGACGATTCTTTTTTACTAAACCATTTCATCGTCTTTTGATCTTCTGAGAACAATGGATTGAAAAGAAGTCTGCATGTCTATTACGTCTATTACGATGAAGCGAAAAAGAGAAGAAAATAGAGAAAAGGCTTACATTTTTTCTCATCAATTTCTCATTTTTTTCTTTTTTTTCTATCATTTTTCTTCTCTATGCTTGAGAGCACACGAGAGAAAAGGGGGACAGGCGGAAATCACCTTACTCAAAAAAGATGGGAGATGACAAAATGGGATCGACCTTAGAACAAATTTTTCAGCATAATCGTGAGTTTGTGAGTGAGAAGCATTATGAGCCTTACAAAGTAGGGAAATTTCCTGAAAAGAAATTGGTGATTTTAACATGTATGGATACACGTCTCTTGGAGCTATTGCCGCAAGCCATGGGGCTTCGCAACGGAGATGCCAAAATCATTAAAAATGCAGGAGCCATTGTATCACATCCCTTCGGCAGTGTGATGCGAAGTATATTACTTGCTATCTATGAACTGAAAGCGGAGGAAGTTTGCATTGTGGGGCATCATGAGTGCGGAATGGCTGGACTTGCTGCAGGTCCTTTACTTGAAAAAGTAAAAGCACGTGGGATAGAAGAGAAATGCTTGAACATTGTCGAAAATTCGGGTGTTGATTTAAAGGGCTGGCTAACAGGTTTTCATTCTGTTGAAGAAAGCGTGACACAAAGTGTCCAATTAGTAACACAGCATCCACTCATGCCAAATGATGTGGCTGTGCATGGACTAGTCATTCATCCTGCTACAGGAAAGCTTGATATCGTTGTGAAAGACGGGCAGATCAATCCGCAGTTTGCCTAAACAGTCTACAAATTCTTAAAGGAGGCCAACACATACCATGCGTTTTTACGGAAGATTTGAAGGTTATGATTTATCAAAATTTAGACGCGATTTAATCGCTGGACTTGTCGTGGGCGTTGTGGCAATTCCTTTAGGCATGGCGTTTGCCATTGCTTCTGGTGTCGGTCCGGAATATGGTTTATATACTGTGATTGTTGCCGGCATTCTCATCTCATTGTTTGGTGGTTCTAAATATCAAATTGGTGGGCCTACTGGGGCGTTTGTTCCAATTTTATTCGGTATAGTCAGCCAATACGGCGTTGAAAATTTATTGATTGCCGGCTTTATGGCAGGCTGTATGCTTGTATTATTCGGAATATTCAAACTTGGGAAGCTCATGAAATTTATTCCTCGTCCAGTTATCATCGGCTTTACCGCAGGCATTGCTGTCATCATTTTTTCAGGACAGATTGCCAACTTCCTCGGATTAAAGGGTGTTGAAAAGCATGAAAGCTTTTTCCTCAATATGAGAGAGATATTGGTTCATCTTGATACAACAAACAGCCTCGCCATTCTTACAGCTTTGATTGGGCTGATTGTGATTTTGGTGGCACAAACATACATTCCCAAAATACCTGGTGCTTTATTAGGTTTATTAGCTTCTACATTTGTAGCTGTTCTCTTTTTTCAAGGACAGGTCGAAACCATCGGCTCGGCATATGGTGAAATTCCGCGTCAGCTACCTAGCTTTGCATTTCCTGAATTGACCATTGAAAAAATGTTGTATTTATTGCCTCCCGCTATTGTGATTGCGCTGTTAGGTGGGGTTGAGTCGATATTATCAGCAATGGTAGCAGATAACATGAAAGGCTCTAAACATGACAGCAACAAGGAGCTTGTCGGACAAGGGATCGCCAATATGGCGGCACCGCTCTTCGGGGGAATTCCGGCAACTGGGGCGATTGCCCGTACAGCTACGAATATTAAAAATGGCGGAGCAAGCCCGATTTCAGGTGTTGTGCATGGCGTCGTTGTATTGCTCATCTTAATGCTATTTGCGCCATATGCATCCATGATTCCACTTGCTGCCATGGCCCCGATTTTAATGTTTGTTGCTTGGAATATGAGTGAGAGAAAAGAGTTTATCAATATTGTGAAAGTGAAAAATGCGGATTCACTTGTACTTGTCGTGACCTTCCTGTTAACGGTCATAGGTGATTTGATGATTGGGGTCACCGCAGGTCTCATTTTAGCATTTATCGCCTTTATCAAGAAAATGAGCCAGACGACCAACATTTATTCAAATGTGGCTGTTTCCCAGATTGAAACGGCAGCCACTTTAGAAAAACAGGTCAATCAAAAGGGAATTAGTATGTATTCCATTGAAGGACCATTATTCTTCGGTACGACGGATTCATTGGAAAATTCCATTTTAGATCATGTTCAGACAAAGCCTAAAACGCTCATTCTACTCATGAATAAAGTCAATTATATGGATACGTCAGCAGAAGCCGTCCTAATGAATATCTCTAATCGTTTAAAGCGTCATAATGGTAAGCTCATGATCGTTGGGTTGCAATCACAGCCAAAAGATCTTCTGCATCGCACAGGTCTTTTTCATCAAATTGGGAAGCAGCATTTCTTTGAACGGACAGATGAGATATCACCACAGCAGCTATAAGCTTGCACAGGAAAGCACGTGATGAAAGTGTCATGTGCTTTTTGTTCGCTCATTTTCATAGGAAAAGCGCATTGTGAGCAGAAAAATAGAGATGAGCGAGAAGCAGTAGGTTCCTTAAGAGATCTCCCGTTTCTGCCATGAGCAAGCCCATTCGGATAAATGGTCCATCATGTGCCGAATTTCTCGTTTGATAGAAATGTTTGGGCCACTTTTAATCTCGGTTGTTTGCATGTATGAACAGTTCCTTATATAGTGTGTCATTTTTGATTTTACACTATATATAGATAAAGTGGCTGTTTCTTTACAATAAACTATAGTAGAATGAGTGGTGATGAAATCATAGAAAGAGATGGAGCTGTTTCGATGAAAACGATTTGTGTATTTGCTGGATCGAATCCAGGTGTGAATGATGTATACAAACAAAAGGCTGTCGAGCTGGGTGCTTATATGGCAGAGCAGGGAATCCGCCTTGTGTACGGCGGCTCACGAATTGGCTTGATGGGAGCCATTGCAGATGAGGTACTGAGGTGCGGTGGGCAAGTGGTTGGTGTGATGCCAAAAGGGCTTTTTAGAGGAGAAGTGGTCCATCAAGAGCTGACAGAGTTAATAGAGGTGGCAGGGATGCATGAACGAAAAGCGAAAATGAGTGAACTGGCTGATGGATTTATTGCCATGCCAGGTGGATTTGGTACATATGAAGAGTTATTTGAAGTTTTGTGCTGGGCACAAATCGGTATTCATCAAAAGCCAATTGGATTATATCAAGTGAATGGTTATTTTGAACCGCTTCTTGAGATGGTGAAATATACTGTTCAAGAGGGTTTTTCAAACGAATCACACCTTGAACTATTACATGCTTCTTCACAGCCGGAAGAATTAATTTCGCAGATGACCACTTATCAAACACCATCCCTCCAGCAAAAATGGACGGAGTTATCTTAATACGTGATTCATAAACAAAAACCGTCTATTCAAAAGAGCAGACGGTTTGTTTGTTCATTATTTTTGTTCATCTGTATTACGGGTCAAGACTTTGTCGATGAGTCCGTATTCAAGTGCCTCTTGTGCTGTTTTGAAGTTGTCACGATCTGTATCGCGCTCGATCACTTCGATTGGTTGACCAGTACGTTCAGCAAGTACTTGGTTCAGTTTATCACGTAAAGAGAGGATTCGTTTGGCCGCAATCTCAATTTCCGTTGCTTGACCTTGAGCTCCGCCTAGTGGTTGGTGAATCATCACTTCACTGTTTGGAAGGGCATAGCGCTTACCTTTTTCACCAGCAGCAAGCAGGAACGCACCCATTGATGCAGCCATCCCAATACAAATAGTTGATACCTTCGGTTTAATAAATTGCATCGTATCGTAAATGGCCATACCAGCTGTGATTGAACCACCAGGGCTGTTAATGTAAATAGAGATATCCTTTTCTGGATCTTCTGCTTCTAAGAAAAGAAGCTGTGACACGATGGAGTTGGCAACATTGTCATCAATCGCAGAACCAAGCATAATAATACGGTCTTTTAAAAGACGAGAATAAATGTCGTAAGCTCTTTCCCCACGATTTGTTTGCTCAATGACTGTAGGTATTAAATTCATAATGTTCCTCCTTCACCTATTAGGTAAGTATGTAATACAATGATACATTTTTGGTCAATAAAGGTCAAACAAAATGCTGACCTGAAATCAAATACCCCTAAACATTTTCCCCAAAATGATTCTGCTTCAAACCATCATCTTAATGTATGTGTCAGGAAAGAGAAAATACATCATCTTTTCTTGACGATTCATCATTGCTTTCTTGCAGCATTTCCCTTATAATTTGATATGCTGACGTTCTAAACATATCATGCGCTCGTAGCTCAGTTGGATAGAGCGGTGGTTTCCGGTACCACGTCTGCCGGGGGTTCGAATCCCTCCGAGCGCGTATAATCCTTAACGTGTAAGAAAGGTCGTTTGTAAAAGCCCTCCGTTATAGAGGGCTTTTTTGCGTTTTGACCTATCGCCGGAAAAGCAATTTGCTACGCTGAAAAAAGTTGCTTAGGACATGATGATGATTGAAGGCAAAGCTTCAATAGGGGCTTTGTCTTTTTTTACGATATTTTCGTGAAATATTGGCCATAAGACTCATTTTCTCTTTTTACAGGCGTATAAGTTGAGACTGTTGACTGTATGTGGTTAACATGGATGAGAAATGACAAATGGGAGGGAAGTAGCATGGCAAAAATTTTATTGATTAATTTCCCAGCCGAAGGGCATGTGAATCCGGTATTAGGAATCACAAAAGCATGGACAGATAGAGGAGATGAGGTTCATGCTGTAACAACGATACATTATCAAGAACGATTTGAACGCTTAGGCGCTCACGTACATATACACCCAGATTATATCCGAACATTAAGTGTAAATGAAGGAGAACTAGATTCAATGCAGCCTTTCTTTCATGCAATGTTGCAAACGTCATTAGATATATTAGAACTAGTAGAAAAACTCTCTCATCACCATCAATTTGATTTGGTTTACTTCGACATGTTTGGAGCAGGCGAGCTTGTACGTGATTTCTTAAAGATTCCAGGCGTTGGCTCCAATCCATCCTTCGTCTTGCAAGAGGCACACTTTCAGACACCACTATATAGAAAAGATGAGAAAGCCGCTCATCTGTTAGAAGAAATCAATGAACGGTTTGGTGTGCAGCCGAAGCACCTCATGCAGTTTATGAAAAACCGAGGAGAACTGAATATAGTGTATACGAGCGAATATTTTCAACCGGCTGTTGATGCGTTGAATAACTCGTTTGTCTTCATTGGACCGAGCTTTCCGAAACGAGCAGATCAACATCATTTTCCGCTAGAAGCACTTGAAAATGAACGAGTGATCTATATATCCATGGGAACGGTTCTTGATGAAACAGAGGTATTTTTTAATATGTGTATTGATGCGTTTGCGGATTTTGACGGGAAAGTGGTCATGGCAACAGGTGAAAAAATCGACATGTCGCTGATAAAAGATGCGCCCTCTCATTTTCTAATCGAGCCTTATGTGCCGCAGCTTGAAGTGCTGGAACATGCAGATGTGTTTGTGACACATGGCGGAATGAACAGCGTCAATGAATCCATTCATTTTCATGTTCCTATGGTGGTCATTCCGCATGACAAAGATCAGCCAATGGTTGCGAAAAGACTGACTGAATTGTCCGCTGCACGAGCGCTTGATAAAGAACAACTCACAGCGAAGCAGTTGAGAGATACAGTTATCACTGTTCTAGCAAGTGATGCCTTTCGAGCGGGTATTGAAAAAATTGAACAAAGTTTTCGGACAGCAGGGGGAACAGAAAAGGCATTACGCATGATTGATACGTTTATTCAAATGAAACAGACCCAGTAAGAGGGGGGTTCCTCGGATTACTCCAATGAAGAATGCCTTGTAGAAAATGAAAAAAATGACAATGCAACAATGCCATCACAAAAGGTTAAATCTTCTGGTTCTAACATTGCGAAGCCCTATTATGAAAATAAGCAAAAAAAGCTTCAAAAAACAGCAAAATCCATTGAGACAAAAATGAATAAATTAGAAAATATTTACAAAATAAAGGACATCCAGCTCATCCAAATGACACAAGATAAATGAAGGAAATTGCAAGTCGTACCGTCTTATGTGCAAAGGATTTAGATGGAAAGGCGGTAAAAGAATCCTATGGAAACAAGTGAATGGTGAAGTCAGAGGCGGAGATAAAGTAGTGATAATTGGGAAGAATGGTAGCGGCAAAACGACATTGCTAAAAGTGCTTGTGAATAGTCATCCTTGCATATCCCGTTCAGAAGCAGTCAATATATCTTTCTGGGTTTTCAGCTTGATCAATCGATTTTACACAAGACACTTAATCAAGCCATTCGGGATGAGACCGTCATTCGCACTATTTTAGCTAGGCTTGGATTTCGCAAGGAAGATGTGCATAAGACTGTTGGTGTGCTAAGCGGGGGAGAACGGGTGAAAGCAATGCTTGCCAAGTTATTAGTAAGTGATGCGAACGTACTGCTCCTTGATGAGAAGACGCACTTTTTAAATCTTGCGGCAGTGGAAGCACTTGCACGGCTTTTAAAAGACTACCTGGGCACGGTTGTGTTCGTTTCACATGATTGCAGACTGATTCAACAAGTAGCAACTCGGATTATTCAGGCATTGACGTATTTGATGGCACATATGAAGAGTATATGCAAAAGGAAGATAAGCCTGCTGCTACACAGATGGAAAAGGAACGTCTCTTCATTGACATGCAGCTGTCTAAGGTGCTTAGCCGCTTAAGTATAGACCCTTCTCAGGAACTGGAAGATACATTTCAAGCATGATTAAAATAAATGAAATCTTTAATCAATAAGTCAAACACCCCCTGTGTTTAGCGAATAGGGGGGTGTTGATGTCGTTCTTGTTTTATTTGCTCAAGCTCACTAACTGTGACAAGCTGATAGCCTTGTTTGGTCAGCTCATGAATGATTGACACTGCTGCAACGGCTGAAGTGTTATAAATATCATGCATTAATACCGTCCTGCCGTCAGCTGCATGTGAGAGGACAAGCTTGGTGATTTGCTTGCTGCTACGAATTTTCCAATCTTCAGGATCTACATCCCATAGGGAAACTTTCATATCTACAGCCTGATTGATTTGCTGATTGGTTCCTCCATATGGAGGTCTAAAGTGCGTAGGGGTATAACCACTGACTTTCTCAATCAATTGTTGTGTGTCCTTCACTTGTTTGACCGCTTGTTTTAAAGGTAGCCGTGTCAATAAAGGATGGTTGTAAGAATGATTCCCTATCTCATTTCCCCCCTTTAAAATATGGCCAAGCATCTCAGGATAATATTGCACCCTGCTACCTAAAACAAAAAATGTGGCGTGTCCTTTGTTTTGTTTGAGGGCATGTAGGATTTTTGATGTGGTGGCTGGATTCGGCCCGTCATCAAATGTGAGTGCAATGGTTTTTTTGTTCGGATTAAGCTTTGATTTCTGTGGCAGCTTGACGGCTTTTCTTATAGGATTCGGTTCTTTGATTTTATTCTCATTTTTGGTCTTATTCATATATTCTGGCTTTAGTACATCTTTTAGCAGTTCTTTTTTAATCGCCAGCGTTTGCGGACCAAGATTCTCTGCGGCTACTTGAGAAGCTGGGAAATAAAACTCTACATATTTCTCTTTCAAGGCGAAATGGCTGAAGTTTTGAGCGGTGGGGGCAGTCCCTTTCTGAAGGAGTTGTTTATCCTTAGATAAGTTCTTATCCTTTTGAAGCTCTGCGTATGTAATATAGGATAATTTCTTTAAATAATCTGTTTTTGGCTGAAATAAATCCTTTGTGGCAAGGAAGGTCTTTTTCTGAAAATCAAAGTTGATCGTGTCACTTCGAGTTGTCCCTTTTTGCTGACCTGTATATTCATATGTTGTAAAGTGAATGGCGACTGATTGCTTGGCATAATGCACCAACTCATAATCAATATTCAGTTCATAACGCTTGTCCTCATTCATGTCCTTTGCTTCACTAAATGTCGTTTTGAAGCGGTCTAACTCTGTATTTGCATAACTTTGAATCTTGTCATCTAGTTCTTTTTGATGAAAAAGGGGATAGTTAACTGCATATCTCATAAATTTCCCGTCATTTACGAGGGTGACGATTTCTATGTTTTTATAGTTGGTATCCTGCTTCACATTTTTCTTCTCTGTCCCGCTTGCTTGTTGATTTTGATAGAATCCAATTGTTCCAATCACTATAGCAAGCGCAAGTAGAAAGATGCTCCATTTTCCTTTTGCTGACACAACATTCAGTTCTCCTCTCGTGACGGGTTATTTTTTATCAGTTTGTCATTCATTTGCAATATTTTTATAACATTTGACTTATGTTTGTAATTTTAGGTGATATTCATGCGGAATGTCAACTATTTTCCTATTAAACTATGATAAAAAGTATGGGTATTTTTGGTAGAAAACAATGGGATACGATCGTCTATATACATTGAATAATTAAAAAATGGGCCTTACATTGATTTTTCTGAGGCTGGCGGCTATAATTTTGTTGATTATGATTCTCATTTTCAAATTGATTTTTATTGTAGAAAAGGATGACACCGATTTTGCAGGATAAGCGCACACATCAACAAAAACAATCATCACGTATGCTATTGTTATTGCTATTTCTCTTTGCAGTCATTGGTTTGACGACAGCCATGTTTTTTGCTGTTTCATACGGAGCAAAGGCATTATCTCTGCAAACGGTATGGATGGCTGTGTTCGATTATCAATCCAATGTGACGGAACAGCAGATCATTCATGAATTAAGGCTGCCACGTGTACTAGGTGCAGCTCTTGTAGGTGCGGCCTTTGCTGTTGCAGGTGCTTTAATGCAAGGAATCACAAGAAACCCGCTTGCGGATGCAGGAATATTAGGAATTAATGGCGGGGCGATGTTTGTTGTTGCTCTCTGCTTTGCCTTTTTTCCCGGATTACCTTATTCAGCGTTAATGTTTTTTTCTTTTATAGGTGCTGTGATGAGTACGTTGCTTATATTCGCTATTGGGGTAGCTGGCGGTGCGTTGACACCGCTACGGCTGACAGTAGCAGGAGCTGTTGTTGCGGCATTGCTCCATGCGCTCAGCTCTGGGATCGCCATTTATTTTGACCTGAGTCAGGATCTCGCCTTTTGGTATGCTGGCGGTGTGGCTGGCGTGAAATGGGCACAACTAAAGGTACTTGCTCCAGTGATTCTCAGTGTGATTGTCTTGGCGACCTTATTAGGTCGTTCTTTATCTTTACTTTCTCTCGGTGAAGATGTAGCTGCGAATTTAGGTGTGAAAACAAGGCAAGTACGAATACTAGGGATGGTAGCGGCTGTCTTATTAGCAGGGGTTTCTGTATCAGCAGTTGGGTCCATTGGGTTTGTTGGTCTTGTCATCCCGCATATTGCACGCAAACTTGTCGGAGTGAACTATTTATTCGTTATCCCAATGTCAGCGATTTTAGGTGCTATGCTGCTTGTCTTCGCTGATCTTGCCAGCCGAACAGTCAACCCGCCAAGAGAGCTTGCCATTGGAGTGATGGTAGCACTTGTCGGTGTTCCTTTCTTCTTATATCTTGCTAGGAAAGAAGGGAGGAACCTGTCATGAAAGAGAAAAAGCGTGCTCTTGTCGTGACAGTCGTCTTGCTTTGTCTAAGTGTATTTGTGGTGCTGTATAGTTTAAATACTGGTATGTTGAAACTGAGCCCAATCGTTGTTTTCAACACATTATTTGGCTTCGGAGACTTCCAAAGTGAGACGGTGTTGTTCGACTATCGTCTGCCGCGTATTGTCGTGACGATCCTAGCGGGTATTGGTTTAGGAATCGCCGGTGGA
The DNA here is from genome assembly GCF_044754665.1 of Bacillus sp. NPDC093026. NCBI lineage: Bacteria > Bacillati > Bacillota > Bacilli > Caryophanales > Bacillaceae > Bacillus > Bacillus sp. NPDC093026. Next base: position 509,027 of record NZ_JBIVPN010000002.1, read on the forward strand.
ATATTGCAAAGTTTATCGCGCAATCCGCTGGCTGATCCAGGAATTATTGGGTTAAATGCAGGTGCAGCATTTGGCTTAATCATGTTTGTCACGTATTTCCACGTGCTAGAAGGAAATCCATCTCTTTTGATCCCGCTTTTTACCTTTGGCGGGGGTCTGCTTGCGGCTGCAGTCATTGTTCTGCTTGCTTATGACCGGTATGAAGGGCTTGTCCCAATACGTCTCATACTAGTAGGAATTGCAGTCGCTGCGGGGTTTAGCGCATTGACTTTATATTTATCATTGAAGCTGGATGAAGATACATACACATTTGCTTCAAGGTGGCTTGTTGGAAACGTATGGGGGAGAGATTGGATTCATGTCTTGGCGCTTTTACCATGGATTGTGTGTCTTGTCCCATTGACCCTTTGGCAGTCTAGCACGCTCAATGCATTGACATTAGGTGATGCTGTTGCCTCAAGTGTAGGTGTACGTGTACAGCGTCAGCGGCTCTTTTTGCTTGCCCTAGCTGTCGGTTTAGCCAGTGCAAGTGTTTCAATGACAGGTGGAATCGGCTTTATTGGTCTTGTTGCGCCTCATTTGGCGAGACGGCTTGTCGGTTCATTACATCAACATTTTTTACCTGTTAGCGGACTTCTTGGCTTGTTGATTTTAGTGAGTGCCGATACAATCGGACGTTCAGTATTTGAACCAAATGCCATACCTGCCGGCGTGGTTGTGGCATTTATCGGTGCACCCTATTTTCTCTATTTACTCACAAAAACGAAATAAAGATGAAAGAGGAATCCATCATGAAAAAATTACTCATTCTTGGTTTCACAATCTGTTTCTTGGTTCTTGCCGCTTGTGGTCATCAGGAAACAAAGAACTCTGCGAATCAAAACAATAACGGAACACCTAAGATTGCTTCCTTATCTATTCATTTAACGAATGATCTATTAGCACTCGGCATCAAACCTGCTGGTTCTGTTGTAGGGGGAGATTTAAAGGACTTCCTTCCACATGCCAAAAAGCAACTGAAAGATACGAAAAAGTTAGGCATTGCCGCAGACCCAGATATGGAGTCTCTTCTCGCTTTAGACCCAGATGTGATTTATGTGGATGAAGAACTGGCTGGACAAGACCTGTCAAAATACAAAAAAATTGCTAAAACAGAAGTTTTCAATTTAAATGACGGCACTTGGCGTGATCATTTAAAAAAGATCGCAAAACTAGTGAATAAAGAAAAAGAAGCCGATCAATATATCAAGGATTATGACAATGAAGCGAAAGAAGTCAAATCGCTCATACAAAACAAAATTGGCAACGGAAAAGTGATGGCCATCCGCGTTACTGCAAAGGAACTTCGTGTATTTAGTATGAAGCGTCCGATGGGCCCTATTTTATACGAGGATTTAGGTCTTACACCTGCAGAAGGTGTGAAGAAGCTTGACAGCAAGCGTCCGTTTGAAGTCATCTCACAAGAGGTTCTTCCTGATTTTGATGCAGATGCCATTTTTGTGGTCGTCAATCGAGATGACAAAGCGCAGCAAGCATTCAAGCAATTAGAGCAGACACCGATTTGGAAAGGTTTAAAAGCCGTTAAGAAAAACCAAGTATACACGATTGCCGATCAGCCATGGCTCGATTACTCAGCTTTAGGTAATAAAATGGCTATGGATGAAGCAAAAGAAATGTTTTCTAAATAATGACAGTATAAAGGCATCACTCCACACATAGGAATGATGTCTCTTTTTTTGATTCTTTCTTCTATTCATTTGCGTCTTGCATACATATGAGAGAGAACGAGCAGTTGCCGCCCGCGTGTAGGGGAAAGGGAGGGATACAGTTGAAGGTTGAAAAAATTAGTGCAGGTACCATTACACGGCTTGTATTGCTTTTGTTGGCATTGGTCAACAGTGCGCTAACCGCTGCGGGGAAAAGCCCAATTCCAATTGATGAAGAAGGCGTTCAGCAATTCATTACGCTAGCTTTTCTCGCGATTACATCACTTTGGGCCTATTGGAAAAACAATGATATTTCAAAAAAAGCACGGACAAAGACAGAAGAATAAGAGAAAAGCAGAGCCTTTTTATCTCAAAAAGGCTCTCTTTCTTCGAGCAGTCAGTTGACTGTTCTCCCCGCAAAATCATGCTATCTATAAAGGCTTATGCTCGAGGCTTACCCATGTTGGTGAGAAAAGCTTTTACTTCCTCAATGGTTAATCCAATGGCCTTTGCTTCACTCATGAGACGTTTCCACTCCGCAATATTAGAATCGGTTAGCTTTCTATGTGTGACATGTAACGTCTTTGTTTCCTGCTCCTTTCGAAATGTTTGTAGCAGCTTATACAGCTCTTCCTTTGGCATACCGGACTGGACAGCATTGACAAGATGCTCCCGCCATTTCTGCTCCCCCTCAGATTGATGAAACATGATCGTTTCTGCATCAAGCAACTCTTGCAAATCAATTTCCAGTGAAGAGGATACTTTCTTTAAAAACTGGACAGATGGGTTCCGGTGGACACCACGCTCAATTTTACTCAAATATGACTTAGAGATTTGGGCATCTTCGGCCAGTTGATGAATGGAGTATCCCTTTCTCTTTCGGTAAATACGTATCACCTTTCCTATCATTCTATCTATGATCTCCCTTCTCCCCGCAAAAAGTTCTATGACCTTTTTGTTCATTATAAGGAATAAAATGTTCTTTATAAAATTCAAAAACGTAAGAAACAAGAAGTAAACAAAAGAAAACGAACGATTTTGTTCGTTAAAAAGAACCATAAGACCTATTATGACATTTTTCTTTGCGGGTAATATCTTTTATAATCCAATCATTAACAAAAAGAAACCATATATAACCTTTTATGATGAAATCGGGAGGGTATCTATGAATGAGAATATAGGTTTTAAGCATCTGTTTTCAGTTGTCAAAGAGAAAATGGCCCTTCTAATCCTGATTGTCCTGATCGTAACAGGCATTTCAGCCTACTATCAGTTTTATGTCCTGACTCCTGTATATCAGGCGACCACTCAAGTTCTTGTTCATAACAGGAGCAATGATGCACAAACGAATTTAAACGATATTCAGATAGACCTTCAATATACACGTACATTTCAAGTCCTGCTTAAAAGTCCGATTGTCATTGAAAAAGTAAAAGAAAAACTCAATCTCACAGAATCTACTGAAGGATTAAAACACAAAATTGCCACAAGTACAGAAAATGAGTCAGAGGTCATAAATATTTCTGTACAAGATGAAGACCCCAAGCAGGCAGCTGCGATCGCCAATACGGCGACAGAAGTACTACAAGATGAAATCAAGGAAACAATGAATATGGATCGCATTCATATTTTGTCCAAAGCCAGAATGTCAAATACTAGCCTTGTTAATTCAAGGAAATTCGTTCATATCGTTCTGGCACTAGGTGCCTCTTTATTAGGAGGAATCACACTCATTTTCTTAATCAATTTACTTGATGATACTGTAAAACGAACACATCAAATAAGAGAAGAGATTGGATTGCTAATGCTCGGAAGTGTCTATCAAATGCAAGCAGACAGGCAGGCAAAAAAAGACAAGCGGTCCGTTATAACGGGAGGACATAACATTGATCTTTAAGAGGAAGAAACGAGAAAAACGAGATTTATCATGTATTTCTGTACTGAATCCTCATTCTGTCATTGCAGAACAATTTCGCACGATACGAACCAATATCGAATTTACATCCATCCAAACAAGGTTGAAGTCGATATTGGTGACATCCTCATTACCGAAAGAAGGGAAATCGTTTACGGCTGCGAATTTAGCAGCTGTTTTTGCACAGCAGAAAAAGCGGGTTCTACTGATGGATGCTGATTTACGAAAGCCAACGGTCCATGAATATTTTGACCTGAGCCATCACACTGGTTTGACTAATGTGCTATTACATAACTGTAGCTTGGAGGAAGCCATTTTACCTACAACGATTGAACATTTGGCGCTGCTTCCTAGCGGGACCATTCCGCCGAATCCCGCTGAGCTTCTATCATCTTCTGTGATGAAGCAGTTATTTTATGAAATAGAACAGCAATATGACATGGTGATTGTTGATTCAGCGCCGCTTTTGCCCGTCGCCGATGCAAAAATATTGGCGAATCGTACGGATGGTATCATTCTTGTTGTATTAAGTGGAAAAACAAAGATCGCCGCAGTGAAAAAGTCAAAAGAAGTGTTAGAAGGAACGACAGGCAAGCTACTCGGGGCTATGCTAAATGGGAAAAAAGAGAAAAAAAGCAGGCTGTATATGTATTAAGAAGATCGAAAGGTGATGTCTCCTAATCTCTAACAACGGAGGTACTCGATCCTGCTGTGGGCATATGATATGCCTTAGACGCTCGTCGTCAAAGGTGGGATGTGAGGAAGGGTTTGATGCCCATTTTGAGTAAGCATTCGTGATGTTGAAAAAGGGGGAGGAGCATTGACTTACGCCCAAAGATTATCAATGATCGTAGCGCTGGATTCATATCTCATTTTAGTGGCAGTCTTTTTTGGGTTCAAATTTGTCCAAGAAATCGCTTTATCAGTTTATTCATTTGAAATGCTTGTCATTTCTTCACTAAGCCTTCTCATTGGACACCATTTATTTGCGCACATTTTCCATGTGTACAAGCAAGTATGGGCATATACAGGCATCCGAGAGTTGTTCTCTTTAATGAAAACATTTATTTTCTCTTTTTTATTTTCGATCTCTATGCTTTATCTATTTGTACAGACACTCCCTTTTCGCTTGTTATTCATCATTTGGATTTTCCATGTGCTGTTCATCGGCGCATCTCGCATGGCGTCGAGGCTTTTTCATGATGGGGCAAAACGGTTCCAGGAAGAAAAGGAGCGAGCCTTAATCATTGGGGCCGGATCGGCCGGGACCATTATTGTTCGCCAACTTCAGCAGTCAAACGACCTGCATATGGAGCCGGTGGCCTTTATTGATGATGATAAAACGAAGCATAAGCTTGAAATAATGGGTCTGCCAGTGCTCGGTGGAAAAGAAAAAATTCAATCATCTGTGATTCTGTTGAATATTCAAAAGATCATCATTGCGATTCCGTCCAAAAGCAACCACACGTTAACAGAATTGTATAAGGAGTGTGTGGCAACTGGAGTCAAAACACAAATTATGCCGGAAATGGAGCAGATTTTAAGAGGAACTCATGCGCTGAATCAATTACGGGATGTGCAGCCGGAGGACTTGTTAGGGAGAGAGCCGATTCAATTAGATACAAGCTGTCTATCAGTCAATTTAAAGGGAAAAACGATTCTTGTGACAGGCGCAGGTGGGTCCATCGGATCTGAAATATGTCGTCAAATCTGTGTGTTTGCTCCTAAAGCGATTGTTCTTGTGGGACATGGGGAATTTAGCATTCATTCTATTTTACTAGAGTTAACAGAATTATATGGAGACAGCATTCGTCTCTATCCACAAATTGCGGATATTCAAGATCAACAGAAAATGGTTGATATCGTCGGTCATTTTCAGCCAGATATGATTTATCATGCAGCGGCACATAAACATGTTCCGCTAATGGAGATTAGCCCGAAAGAAGCGGTGAAAAACAATGTCATTGGAACAAAAAATGTTGCAGAAGCCGCACATCTGCACGGAGTTGAAACATTTGTGCTCATTTCATCTGACAAAGCAGTGAACCCTGCCAATGTGATGGGAGCCACAAAGCGATTTGCTGAAATGCTGATCATGCAAATGGGAGCAAACAGTGACACAAAGTTTGTGGCGGTCCGTTTTGGGAATGTGCTCGGGAGCAGGGGGAGCGTCATCCCAATCTTTAAAAAGCAAATTGAAAAAGGCGGACCTGTCACTGTCACACATCCGGCTATGACTAGATACTTTATGACGATCCCAGAAGCATCAAGGCTTGTCATTCAAGCAGGTGCACTTGCAAAAGGAAGAGAGATATTTGTCCTAGATATGGGGGAGCCAGTCAAAATTGTCGACCTCGCAGAAAACCTCATTCACCTCTCAGGCTATACCACAGATCAGATTCCAATCATATTTACGGGCATTCGCCCTGGGGAGAAAATGCACGAGGAATTACTCAACCACCATGAAAAAGCGCAGGAACAGGTCTTCCCTAAAATTCATATTGGACGTGCGCTAGACGGTGATCCATATGTGTTGAACCAGTTTATTCAAGAATTTGAAAAGCTGAGTGATGAGCAGATGAGACAAGCTTTATTCACTGCCATCGAGTCTAAGGATTTGTTGTCTAAACAGATGAAGAGAGAGGAGAAAACGCATACAAATGAAGAAAAAAGTCTTGTTTTGCGCAACGGTTGAGTATCACTTTAAAGCTTTTCATCTTCCTTATTTTCAATGGTTTCAGCAACAAGGATGGGAAGTGCATACTGCTGCCAATGGTCAGCTAAAGTTGCCGTTTGTGGACCAATCTCATTCCATTCCTATTCAGCGTTCTCCTTTTCATTTACACAATCGGCTTGCTTATGTTGAGCTAAAGAATCTGTTGGAAACGCAGCATTATGATCTCATTCATTGTCATACACCTATGGGGAGTGTGATTAGTAGACTTGCAGCTCAACACACCCGTAAAAGAGGGACGAAGGTACTTTACACAGCGCATGGTTTCCACTTTTGGAAGGGAGCGCCGTTTCTTAATTGGCTGCTTTATTATCCCATTGAGAAATGGCTCGTTAAATATACAGATGGTCTCATCACCATTAACCAAGAAGATTATGAAAGAGCAAGTCGTCTGTCAAAAGAGCGGACAGCCGTTCATTATATTCCTGGCATGGGAGTTGATATGAATCGCTTTACACCAGTCGATGACAAAGAAAAACAGCACCTTCGCCGCAAGTATGGCTTTTCCAAGCAGGACTTTATCGTGCTTTGTGCTGGGGAATTGAATGCAAATAAAAATCAAGGCATGCTTATTAAAGCCAGTGCACAGCTTTATGAACAGATTCCGAATTTGAAGGTTGTGTTTGCTGGGGAAGGAACAAGCCGGCAGACCTATGAACAGTTGGTGCACCGGTTGCATCTTAAACAGCATGTTCACTTCGCTGGTTTTTGCAGAAGAATAGAGGACTGGATGAATCTATGTGATGTATGTGTCTCGACAAGTCATAGGGAAGGACTTGGCATGAATATACTTGAGGCAATGTGTGTTGAAAAGCCGGTTATCGCGACTGATAACAGAGGACATTGCGAGCTTGTCAAACCAGGTGTGAATGGCTTTTTAGTGAAACCTCATGATGTGAATGGCTTAGCTGATTATATTCACCAACTCTATCACCAAAAGGAGCATCTTCGCTTGATGGGACAAGCCGGTCGTTCCCTTGCCTCCTCATTTGCACATGAGCAGACGGTCAGTGAAATGGCTCGTATTTATACAGCTTATATGAATCAAACAGAAAAGGTGATGCAGCATGCATAAGCCGAAGGTATCCGTCATCATGGGCGTATACAATTGTCAAGATACAGTAGAAGAAAGCATTGAATCTATCATTTATCAAACGTATCAAAATTGGGAACTCATTATATGTGATGATGCATCAACAGATGGCACCTATGAGAAAGTCCTCCCTTTTACAAAGCGTGATCCTGAAAGAATCCGTCTTATTCAAAACAAGGAAAACCAAAAACTTGCCACCAGCTTGAATCGCTGCTTAGCTGAGGCAAAGGGAGAATGGATTGCAAGACAGGATGGAGACGATCTGTCGGTGTCGACACGTTTGGAAAAACAGGTCCGTTTCCTAGCAACAAATCCTGATTATGATGTGGTTGGAACAGCGATGACGGTGTTTGATGAGTCAGGAACAAAAGGGGTGCGAGCACTTGCATCAGAGCCCGATCGAAAGGTGTTAGCAAGGGGAACACCCTTTTGTCATGCAACCATTATGATGAAGGCTTCCGCGTACAACACTTTAAATGGATATCGCTCAGTGAAAACAACCCGGCGTATGGAAGATATCGACCTATGGATTCGCTTTTTTGCCGCTGGGATGAAGGGGTTTAATCTACAGGAGCCTTTATACCTTGTCAGAGAAGATGAAGCCGCTTTTAAGCGGCGTAAGTTTCGTTATTCTATTGATCATGCATGGCTTGTCTTGAAGGCATGCTGGATATTAAAATTGGCGCCGCTTGATTATATGTATGTGCTCAAGCCGATTGTTCGTTCCTGTTTATCACCAACGATCATGCGGTTCTATCATCATCGGAAGCTGAGGAAATCTGTTATAAAAAGGAGTGCAATACGGGATGAATGAGCCGAAGCGAGTGTTGCATATTGTGGGCGGTATGAACCGCGGGGGAGCAGAAACCATGATTATGAACTTATATCGTGCGCTCGATAGAACCTTCCTTCAATTTGATTTCATTACCCACCGAGAAGAGGCTTGTGATTATGATGAAGAAATTCGTCAGCTAGGCGGCCGCATATTTTACGTACCGAGTATTGGGGCATCCTCCCCTTGGTCTTTTGTGAAAAAACTTGCGGATACCATTAAACAAACTGGACCTTATCAGGCGGTGCATGCGCATACGGATTTTCAAACAGGATTTTCAGCGTTTTCTGCAAAAATGGCAGGAGTTCAGTTGCGAATCTGTCATTCACATAATACCGCCTGGAAACAGTCTCCAAGCTGGTTCGATCTTTGGATGCTCAAAGGGTTTCGCCTGCTCATCCTCTTCTTTTCTACTAAGCTTGTTGCATGTGGCGAAGAGGCTGGTGCCTTTTTATTTGGAAAGAATAAGATGAAGAGTGGACGGGTGGACATTTTGCCAAATGGCATTGATGTGAACATGTTTCATCAGCCGAAAGAAGAGTCGAAGGCGCAAATGAAGAAAAAACTGAATCTCCACGAAAAGAAACTTGTAATCGGTCATATCGGGCGTTTTCATGAGCAAAAAAATCATTCTTTTTTGATCCATTTGGCTCGTACATTCAAGAAACAGGGTGTCTCATTTCAGCTAGTACTTGTGGGGGATGGACCGCTGCGAAAAGAGATAGAAGCGTGCGCTATTCATGAAGGGGTGAGGGATGAGATTGTTTTTACTGGAATCGTATCAAAGGTTCCGCAGTATATGAAAGCATTTGACGTCTTTGTGATGCCCTCCTTGTTTGAAGGTCTTCCGCTTGTATTAGTGGAAGCTCAGGCAACTGGATTGCCCTGTGTGATTTCAGATCATATTACAAAGGAAGCTGATCTAGGTTGTGGACTAATCAAACGGAGATCGCTACAGGCTTCAGAGCATGAATGGATGAAAACGATTCTTGAAGCTGTTCAAGCGGAGTCACCTGCTCAAGAAACAATTACCTCTCTGCTTGAAAAAAGGGGATTTGATGTGAAACAGAACATCACAGGTGTGATGAACTTATATGGATTGTAAGGAAGGAATGGCAGATGGCGGTTTATTTGGTCAATATGATCATGGTGTATGTATGGTCGAGTTTTGCCGCATATTATGGCAGGCGTGATGATACGATTCAAAGCGGGTGGCGACCTAACAAGCTTCTGGTGTTCTTTCCATTTTTATTTCTTTGCATTGTAGCAGGTATTCGGTACAAAGTGGGAACTGATTTTGTAACCTATGGACAGATGTACGAGTTCTCGGTCAATTATGAAAAGCCATGGCATATATTTGGTTTTGGAGTCGACAAGGCCGCAACCGACCCAGGGTTTACGCTCATGTTATGGGTATTAAATCAAATCTCTCATCATCCGCAAATCATGTATGTCACGGTAGGGATGATTACCTATTTTTTTGTTATCAAAACGCTATACCATTATGGCAGGCCTTTTGAGCTTAGTATGCTACTTTTTCTCGGAACCTTTCATTATTATGCCTCGTTTAATGGGATGCGGCAGTATATGGTCGCTTCCGTTCTTTTTTATGCGATAAAATTTGTGATCAATGGTCAGTGGACATTGTATTTCCCGCTCGTTCTTTTTTGTTCATTGTTTCATTCGTCCGCACTGATTATGATTCCTGTTTATTTTATCGTGAGAACAAAGGCGTGGTCATGGATGATGCTTGTTCTCTGTATGGTTTTCTTAGGTTTAACGGCTCTTTATGATCGATTCGTCTCGTTGTTTGTTGTGATGCTGCAAGGAAGCGCTTATGGTCATTATGAAGAATGGCTGACAACGAATACCAATGGAATGAATGTGACGAAAATCGGCGTGCTGATCCTGCCGCTGCTGCTTGCTTTTTTTTATCGAAAAAGACTTCGTGAGCTAACACTAGACAGTGATTATATTGTAAATTTTTGTTTGCTTGGCTTTTTATTTGGCATCCTTGCAACGAAAGATGTGATTTATGCAAGGTTTCATATTTATTTTGGGCTGTATCAGCTCATTTTACTGCCATATTTCACACGTATTTTTGAGCGGCGTACCAATCTCTTTATGTATGTAGGCATTGCCGTCTGTTATATTTTGTACAGCATGATGCTGATGCCATTTGACTCTTCTGTTTTACCGTTTAGGACAATCTTTTCAAAGTAGATTTGAAGAAAGGAGGACAAGTCGTCATGCCAGCCATCAGTTTATTGGTCGCAGTCTACAATACGAGTCAATATGTAGAGAAATGCCTTCAATCTATTGCAGAGCAAAGTTTTTCGGATATAGAAGTCATTCTTGTAAATGATGGATCGACGGATCACTCTGGGGAAATGATTGAAGCGTTTGCTGAGCGGGATGCTCGTTTTCGGGTGATTCATCAGTCTAATCAAGGGTTAGGGGCTGTGAGAAATCGAGGCATTGAAGAAGCAAAAGGAACGTATATTGCCTTTATTGATTCAGATGATACACTTGCACCTCATTATTGTGAGGCTTTCTATCAGAAAGCTGAAATGACAGGGGCAGATCTTGTCGTGAGTGAATACTATATTCAGTTTGAACAGTCGAGACGAACACTTTCTACCGATCTCTTACAATATCAAACAGAAAAGAAGACGAATTTAATGGATGCATTATTACATGGAAAGATCACAGGATTCTCATGGAATAAGCTGTATCGGCGTGATTTTATGCAAAAACACAACATCCGTTTTCCGCTACGGGATGAGCTTGAGCATATAGAAGATCAGTATGTCACGCTCCGCTGCTTTTATTTATCAAATGTCATTGCCTTTGTTCATGCACCTCTTTATTATTACCGGGTACATCTGTCGTCGATTGTACAGCGATATCAAAAGCAATATTTTCAACATGGACGAACGTTTTATGATGTGCAGCGTTTGTTTTTGAAGACGTATGAAGATTTAGCACCATATGAGAAGGCCTTGGATTTCTTTATTGTCAATCATACGCTGCATTGTATGCTCAATGAATGGAAAAGCCAAAATTCCCTCTCTTTTCAGCAACGGCTGGACCATATTCGGGAAATGGTCACAAATGAGTCGTTTCAGCATGCGGTCAAACAAGTGGAAACATCAAAGCTCACCATGCGGAAGCGAATGATTCTGTTTTTTGCGAAGTATCAATGGGTCTATCCGCTTTCTGCCGCAATGTCAATCTATCAAAAATGGATTGAATATCAAACGAGGAAATAAGGGGTGATCATATTCATGCTTCAACAATTAAAGGCACACGTAGCAGAGTGGCTGTTGTTAAAAGTGAAATATCCATGTGAGTATATGCTGAGTCGCCGCGAGCTTCCAGAGTTGAGCAAGCAGAAGAAAATCATTCTCACGCTACTGCCGGCACATGATAATCTAGGTGATCACGCCATTGCCTATGCCAGCTATCGTTTTTTTAAGGAGCATTTTCCTACATATCAAATCGTTGAAGTGGGCACGAGAGAGATTTATCGTCTAGCGCGTCCACTGAAACATGCGAAACATCCAGATGACCTTGTCTGTATCATCGGCGGAGGCAATATGGGGGATTTATACCGCTATGAGGAATGGATAAGGCAATTTATGATGAAAATCTTTCATTCATACCCCTTGATCCAACTGCCCGCTACCGTTCATTTTACAGCAACGAAGAAAGGGGAAAAGGCGGAACGTCGTGCCATTCAAACGTATGCACATCACCCGAGACTGCTCTTGATGGCAAGAGATCAAACCACATATCAATGGATGCAGCGTCATTTTCCTGAAAAAGATGTGTGGAAACAACCTGATATGGTGCTATCTTTAGACGAATCGTCAAAAAAACACAAAAGAGAAGGGATTTTACTTTGTTTACGAGAGGATAAGGAGGCCTATCTTCCCCCTCACAAGCGAAGTCAATTACAGCAAAGTGTAAAAAAGGAGTATGAAAAAGTCGCTCTTTTTACAACGACGATTGGAAAACGAGTAGATCGAACAACACGCTTAGAAGAATTATCATCACTATGGAACCAATTAAGGCAAACGCAAGTGGTCGTGACGGATCGTTTACATGGCATGATATTTTGTGCAATTACGAATACGCCATGTGTTGTCCTAAGATCTTTTGACCATAAGGTGATGGAAGGATATGAATGGGTGTCACACCTCCCGTTTCTCACGCTTTTAAAAGAACCGAATGATGCAAATGTAAAACAGGCCATTACCCATTATATGAATACACACGATCACCACAAGAGGAAAAAGGGAGAGGAAGCGGGATGACTGTCCTAAAACGCTGTGTAAAAAGACAATGAACCGCGCGTTTCTTTACAACCTAAGCGCCAACTTCACCACGTTTGTCCTGATGATGATTATATCGGTTTGCTTGACCCCTTATATTGTTCATACTCTTGGAGTAGAAGCTTTTGGTTTGATCCATCTCACGCAAAACATGATGAACTATTTATCGGTCATTACCGCTTCATTGAGTGCCGTCGTCGTTCGTTTTTTCTCTGTTGCTGCACTTAAAGGGGAAATGGAGAAGGCACAGAGCTATCTCGCTTCTTATTTCGTCAGCTCTGTATTGTTATCAATTATTTTATTCATACCTTGTCTTTTATTGTCTAAGCATCTGATTAAATGGCTCCATGTTCCCCTTCCTCTCGCACATGAGACTCAGATCGCCTTTATCTTAGGGGGTCTTTTATTTATGCTCAATTTCGTCATGTCAGGCATTGGGGCTGCGCCATTTTATGCCAATAAGCTATATGTATCAAGTGCTGGACAGACCGTTCAGATGTTTTGCAGGGCGCTGAGCATTGTCCTTTTGTTTACTTTCACAACGCCAAACATTTGGCATATTCCTTTCGCCGCCATCATTGGGAGTTTAGCGGCTATGGGTTTTGGCATCTACTATTTTAAGAAACTCATTCCTTGGTTTTCATTTAAATGGCGATATGTCTCTCTTTCTTCTAGTCTCGCCCTTGTCAGGTCAGGGGTATGGCATTCATTTGAGCAAATGGGGATTTTGTTGTTTTTGCAAATTGATTTATTGATGACCAACTTGCTGATTGGTGCTGAAGCGACCGGAAAGTATGCTGCCATTTTACAATTCCCGTTATTATTGCGAACGCTGGCAGGTACACTAGCTGTCGTCTTTGCACCGACTATTACAAAATTTTACTCGAATCAGGATGAAGAGGGACTCATTCAGTATGCCGCAAACGCCATCAAATGGAGCGGTTTATTTGTTGCTTTCCCAGCAGCACTTCTAGGAGGACTAGCTGGTCCACTAATGTTTCTCTGGCTTGGACCGGTCTTTGAAGAACTAAAATGGTTGCTGATGATTCATGCTGCTTATTTGTGTATGACGCTCATATTTTTGCCACTGACATACGTGCCGGCTGCTTTTAACCGCTTTAAAATTCCAGCCGTTGTCACGCTTATATTAGGGGCTGCCAATGTTCTGCTCGCTTATGGACTCACTCATATGCTCAAGCTCGGCTTATATGGCATTGCATCAGCGGGTGCACTTGTCTTAATGATCAAAAATATCGTGTTTCTACCGCTTTATACATCAAAGATAACGAAACAGAAATGCTGGATTTTTTACAAACATATAATTGTCCCGTTTAGTGGCGCTTTGTTTATATGGAGCATATGTGTTGGTATTCAAATGATCTATCAAGTGACCTCGTGGTGGGAGCTGTTTTGCATTGGGGGAATCTGTTTCATTCTCTACATGGGCTACTTGTATCAATTTGCAGGAACAAAACAAGAGCGGGTGCATCTAGTGTGTAAAGTCAAACAAGCAGTCGCTAATCGAGTTGTCTCCCGCTAGAGTGAAAAGGAGATTCAATCATGAAAAGAATGATCGATGTTGTCGTGGCGCTTATCCTGCTCATAGCAGGCAGCTTTCTTTTTCTTCTTATCTATGGACTCATCAGGTGGAGAATTGGCGCCCCTGTGATTTTTCGCCAAGAAAGACCTGGTCTATATGAGCGGCCGTTTATGCTGTATAAATTCCGTACAATGACAGATGACCGGGATGAAAACGGAGAACTGCTTGCAGATCACCTTCGATTAACGAAAACAGGGTCACTTATTCGAAAGCTCAGTCTTGATGAACTACCACAGCTAATCAATGTGCTCAAAGGGGATATCAGTCTTGTGGGACCAAGGCCACTTTTGATGGAGTATCTGCCGATGTATACAGAGGAGCAAGCAAGACGGCATCTTGTTATGCCAGGTATGACAGGATGGGCACAGGTGAACGGGAGAAATCACATCTCTTGGGAGGAGAAATTTGCATATGACATCTGGTACGTCGAACATCAATCCTTTTGGCTGGATTTGAAAATTTTATGGATGACCATGCTGAAAGTCATCAAAACAGAGGGGGTGCAGCAGCCTCATCATGCAACAGCTAAAAAATTTAAAGGCACAGACACATAATCCACAAAAGATCGTTTTAATTGGTGCTGGTGGGCATAGTAAAGTCATTCAGGATCTCATTTTGTCACACTCTGACCACACATTGGTTGCCATATTAGATGATCAATATGAAGGTACTATTACAAGGAATGACATCCTCTATGGACCAGTTTCAATCAGTCAGCAACTGAGAGAGGATATGCCTGAAGCCAAATGGCTAATTGCCATTGGACAGAATGAGACGAGACAGAAGGTAGCTGAACGTCTCACACTTGAAAAAAAGAATTATGCAACGCTTATTCATCCGGCGGCGACCATTAGTCCATCAGCCATGATTGAACGAGGAACGGTCATTATGGCAAAGGCTGTTGTTCAAGCAGATGCGAAGGTTGGTGAACACACCATTATCAACACGGGGGCTGTCGTGGAACATGACTGCTCGCTCTCATCTTTTGTTCACCTTTCACCTGGAGCCATACTAACCGGCCATGTTTCGGTATGCGAGGGAGCCCATATCGGTGCAGGTGCTGTTGTGATACCTGGAAAATCAATTGGACGTTGGAGTGTCATTGGAGCAGGAGCGGCAGTGACCAGCGATATACAGGATGATATGACCGCAGTAGGAGTTCCAGCTATTGTGATAAAAGATCGTTGGAAAGGTGAGATATCGTGAATGAATGGGACCGTATCTATTTATCCCCTCCCCATATGAGCGGAAAGGAATATATGAAAGTGAAGGAAGCTTTTCAAAGCAATTGGATTGCGCCGCTAGGACCATTTGTCAATGAGTTTGAGCATGTTGTAGCAGGCTATGCGGGGGTCAAAGCAGGAGCGGCCCTGTCTTCAGGAACAGCGGCGATTCATCTGGCTTTAAAACTAACCGGTGTACAAAAGGGTGATGTTGTTTTTTGTTCATCGTTAACTTTTGTTGCGAGTGCGAACCCCATTTTATATGAACAGGCGGTGCCGGTTTTTATAGATTCTGAAAAGGATACGTGGAATATGTGTCCACTAGCCTTAGAGAAAGCCTTAATTGAAGCAAAACGGCTGGGGAAAAAACCTCGTGCAGTCATTGTTGTTCATTTATATGGACAAAGTGCCAAAATGGATGAAATTGTGACCCTTTGTGAAGCATATGATGTTCCGATCATTGAAGATGCTGCTGAGTCACTAGGCTCGACGTATAAAGGACGAAAAAGCGGCTCAATAGGCATGTTTGGGGTATATTCTTTTAATGGAAATAAAATCATTTCGACCTCAGGAGGCGGAATGCTTGTGAGTGACGATGAAGAGGCTATTGATCGATGCCGCTTTCTTGCTTCACAAGCAAGAGAACCCGCTATGCACTATGAGCACGAAGAAATGGGCCACAACTACCGAATGAGCAATCTATTAGCAGGTGTTGGAGTTGCTCAAATGGAGGTATTGGACGAGCGTGTTAAAGAAAAACGCCGTATCTTCGGACGATACAAAGGAGCTTTATCCACAATGGAAGGAATTCATTTCATGCCAGAGTATCAAGAAACCAAATCCAACCGCTGGCTGACCACGATAACCATCGATCCTGCTCTTCATATTTGTCCTATGGAGATCATAGAAGCTTTAGAAAAAGAACATATTGAAGCAAGACGAGTGTGGAAGCCGCTGCACCGTCAGCCTCTCTTCCGGGATTGTCTATTCTATACAACCGCTCCAGAGGTGCCTGAATCAGAATTATTATTCCAAACAGGTCTCTGTCTGCCTTCAGGGACAAGCATGACAGAATCACAACAGGAGCGCATCATTGACATGTTGCGTTACTTTTTGCAAAAAAATCAATCTCATAACAGTAGCTTTCCTTCCTTGCACCTGTAAGGTTGTTCAATTAGCGTTCACGCCTATTTGGCACAATCTTTACTTTTATCATTTATACAGTGGGGCAATCTGGACTCTTGATGATGCAAAAATCAAGGCTGGGTCAGCACTCTTCATGCATGACAAACACCCTTTGCTATCATGACAAAGGGTGCTTTTTTCAATTCATCTCGCATTCATGTCTCTTTTCACCTGTTGATAGGCTTCATCAAGGTTTTGAATCCGTTTCAATACGACGGCATTTTTGGTCAATTGATCTTGTACAAGTGTTGATACAACAGAACGGTAGTAAGCATTCATCGCATGAATCTTGTCCTCATGCTGATTCATTGCAATATGTTGTTTCAAGTTGTCAATAAAGTATGGAACGGAAAAAAGTTCAGACATGGAAATCACTCCTCTTTCGTATATACGGTCCATCCATCTTCATGTAAAATGATAAGAGGGAGGGGAGACAATGAGCCTTAAACTGCAACAAGAACAGGTATTAAAGCAGGTGCTGACACAAGAACTCATGCAGGCCATTACACTGCTTCAATTGAATCGTGAAGAGCTGAACGAGTACATTGATCAGCTATCACTTGAGAACCCTCTAATTGAGCGTAAAGACACGGACAACTATCAACCAGTTTATCATAAAAGATCACAAGAACGAATGATAGAGCCGTATAGGACGCATCAAAAAGAAAGTCTGCAAATGTATTTAAAAAGACAGTCACTTGATCTGAAATTGAGTGAAAAGAAGCAAAAAATCTTTCAATTTATGATTCATTCCATTGATTCAAATGGTTATTTGAATGAACCGATTGACGTCATGGCAGATGTATTAGAAGTTTCGGCTGAAGAAGTGGAAGCTGTTCTTCACCAGCTTCAATCTTTAGAGCCTGCCGGTATCGGTGCAAGATCACTTCAAGAATGTATCCTTCTTCAACTGAGAAGAAAGCAACAACGCTGGTGTGAAGCGGAGCATGTCATTGAAGAGCATTTCTTTCTCTTTGCAAGAAAGGCTTGGAAGGAGATTGCGGCAAAAACAGGTTTTTCAATGCAAACACTCCAAGCCATTCAAGATGAGGTTGCGTTACTTGAACCAAGACCAGGTCTCCATTTTTCTGATGAAGAACAGCATATTTATATAGAGCCTGATGTGTACATCTCTGTTGTTCAGGATCAAATTACATTTGAGCTGAATCAGCGTGCCTTTCCTGATATTGAACTGAACGAAGGGTACCTAGCCATGATTCAAGATAAAAAGCGGCATGATGCATATGCTTATTTAAAGGAAAAGTACCAGCAGTACAATTGGCTTGTTCAAGCACTCAAACAGCGGAAACAAACCATGTCAAATGTCGTTCGTGAGATTATCTCACATCAGACCGATTTTTTCCTGACAGGAAAACATAAAATGAAACCGCTTACTATGAAGCGAATAGCGGACATATTGCATGTTCATGAGTCGACAGTCAGCCGAACGGTAAAAGGGAAGATGGTTCAAACCCCTTATGGTTTAATGGACATGAAACAATTTTTCCAGACAAAACTTGAAGGACATACATTGGAAGAGGCCTCCAGCTACACAGTAAAGACACATATCGCAGAGCTTATTCAAACTGAAAACAAGAAAAAGCCGTACTCCGATCAGCAGATGATGACCCTGCTCCAGAAAACCTTTGGCATCCATGTATCACGCAGAACAATTGCAAAATATCGAGAACAAATGAATATCCCGTCATCAATGATGCGAAAACGCTATGATTAAAAAGAAGCATGCGCCAGAAAAGAGGTCGTGCTTCTTTTTTTCATGAAATAAGTGGTCTGAAGCGGATATGTGAAAGTCTGATCAGAACTTTTGGGTTAAAGTATATTGTAGGGCATGAGCCAAAAATGATAGACAACAGTGATGAGGTGTAACCAATTGAAATATAAACAAATAAAAACGAAGAAAATATATGAAGAAATTGCGGATGCAATCGCAGAGTCCATTCGTACAGGTGATCTTCTTCCAGGAGAAAAATTAGATTCGGTTCAAGCGCTCTCTGAAAGCTTTCGAGTCAGTCGTTCCGCAGTAAGAGAAGCGTTATCCGCGCTGAAAGCGATCGGATTAATCGAGATGAAACAAGGGGAAGGCACTTATGTGAAGCGGTTCGATCCTGATCAACTCACATTTTGTGTATCTCCAGCGTTTCTTATGAAGCAAAAAGATGTGGCGCAGCTTCTTGAAGTCAGGTCAATGATTGAAACGGGTGTCGTCAAAAAGGCGGCCTTACTTCGGACTGATGATGATCTTGATCGCTTGCGTGAGGCGCTTGAACAAATGAAACAGGCAGAAGTGCAACAAGAAATTGGTGAGGAGGCTGATCTCGCTTTTCATCTTGCCTTAGCTAGAGCCTCTCAGAATGATCTGCTAAAAGCATTAATGAATCAGGTCTCGACACTCTTAGTTGAAGCAATGCGAGAAACGAGAAAAGTTGTGTTGTTTTCGCAGCAAGTCTCGATTCGGCAGCTTTACAAAGATCACGAAAAAATATACCGAGCTGTCATTGCCAAGCAGCCAGATGAAGCTGAAAAAGCGATGATGACACATTTGGAAAATGTAGAAAGACTGCTGAGTGATGTTCTGCAAGAGCCGATAGGGTAAACAAGATACACAATAAGCTGTACCGTAAAAGGGCACAGCTCTATTTTTGACGAGTAATATTTAATTTTTTCATTCGATATTGCAGACTTTGCCTGCTCATGCCCAATATCCTTGCAGTCTGTGAAATATTGTCGTTCATTTTCTCTAAGTAATGGACGATGTACTGTTTTTCAAATCGCTCCATTTGGGTTTGAAAGTCAGCCGTATGTTCCGAGCTTGTATAAACAAAGGTGTCTGCAGCCGCTGTTTGAAGCGGAGGATTCGTTGTTATGTGGGCGACAGGACGATTTTCCCCCTGCTTGCATCGAAAGTGATAGGGGAGGTGATGCAAACTTAAGTATGCTTCGTCCATCATCATATTCATCCCAGCTTCGATCACATGCTCCAGCTCTCTTACATTGCCTGGCCAATGATAAGTTTGAAAAAGAGCGAGTACCTCATCGTCAGCTGCCTTCACATTCATTTGAAACAGCTCATTATACTTTTGAATAAAATGCCTGACAAACGTTGGAATGTCTTCTTTTCGTTCAGAAAGTGGCGGAATAAATAAGGTAACGATCCCTAATCGATAAAATAAATCCTTTCTCAATCGTCCGCCTGCGATCGCATCCACAGGGTCTTCATTCATATTAGCAATGACCCTGACATCAATGGTCACTTCGTTTGTGCTACCTAGTCGCCTTACACTTTTTTCTTGCAACACACGTAATAGTTTCGCTTGAAGAACAGGGTTTAATGAATTGATTTCATCTAAAAGCAGTGTACCTCCCTGTGCCTGTTCGAATAGACCTGGCTGATCAGTGGCACCAGTAAAAGCACCCCTTTGGGTACCAAATAAGAGGCTTTCAATCAAGTTATCAGGCAGTGCGGCACAATTTTGGGTAATAAATGGTCCAGAGGAGCGGCTACTGCCATTATGAATGCTTTGGGCAAATAATTCTTTCCCCGTTCCTGTTTCACCAACAATCAGCACATAGGAAGAGGTGCGAGTGGCTCGTTTTGCATGCTCAATGACTTCTTGAAACGCAGGATTTTCCCCAATAATTGAATCAAATGTAAAGCGTGTATTGCCTTTTTTCTTCATATTGTGTTGAATGAGCCGTTCTAATTTTGTTACATCATTAGAGATTTCGACCGCTCCTTGGATGACACCATCTCGAACAAGCGGATATGTATGATTGATGGTCGTGATTTCTTTTCCGTTGTAATTATGATACGTCTGTTTTGCGTGGACGGTTTGTTTGCCTGTTCGAAGTGCTTGTACAAGCGTGCTGTGCGTCTCGTCTTGAAAAACGAAGAAATCTAATACATTCTTATGGAGAACATCAGAGCGCTTTAATGATTCAATTTCCATCATTTTTTTATTATAAACAATGGTATTGCCGTTCTCGTCAATGGCATGGACACCGACATCAATTAAATCGAGCATTTTTTTATACAGATCAATTTCATTTTCCAGCTTTGCTAACTGATTTTCTTTTGCCATGGGATCACCTCCAAACCATACGTTTATTGTACATGAAAAATTTTGCGGTTTGCTATAAAAAATTGGCACATGCAAAATAAATTTGCATGTGGGTGGCAATTTACATCTTGCCATGGAGGGATGAAAAAGTTGGCACAATCCTTGCATAACATATGAGTGAAGACTTTGTAGAAGGAGGATAAAACATATGACACAAACAAATAAGTTGATTCAACAAACAGAACAATATGGTGCTACTAACTATCATCCATTGCCAATTGTGATTTCAGAAGCAGAGGGTGTTTGGGTCATTGATCCTGAAGGGAATCGATATATGGATATGCTTAGTGCATATTCCGCTGTGAACCAAGGGCATCGCCACCCGAAAATCATAGATGCATTAAAAAAACAAGCAGATCGAGTGACACTCACATCGAGAGCTTTCCATAATGATCAGCTCGGTCCATGGTATGAAAAAATTTGTCAGCTTACGAACAAAGAAATGGCACTGCCAATGAATACAGGAGCAGAAGCTGTTGAAACAGCTGTCAAGGCAGCAAGACGCTGGGGTTATGACATCAAGGGAATCGAAGAGAATTGTGCTGAAATCATCGCTTGTGTGGGGAACTTTCATGGGCGTACGATGACAGCCGTTTCACTTTCCTCTGAAGCAGAATATCAAAGAGGATTCGGTCCAATGCTTCCAGGGATTAAGCTTGTTCCTTATGGAGATATTGACGCATTGCGTGAAGCCATTACTCCGAATACAGCAGCTTTTCTCATTGAGCCAATACAGGGTGAAGCGGGGATCGTGATGCCGCCAGAAGGTTTTTTGAAAGAAGCGAAGGCTCTATGTGAGGAGCAGCATGTCTTATTTATTGCTGATGAAATCCAAGTGGGGTTAGCGCGAACAGGGAGAATGTTTGCGTGTGACTGGGAAGAGATAGAGCCAGATATGCTGATTCTCGGAAAGGCATTAGGCGGCGGTGTATTTCCTATCTCATGTGTGGTGGCAAATCGCGATATTTTAGGCGTGTTTAATCCTGGGTCTCACGGTTCTACATTTGGAGGGAACCCGCTTGCCTGTGCGGTATCGATGGCTGCACTGGATGTCATATTAGAGGAGAAGCTTGCAGAGCGGTCATTTGAGCTTGGTCAATATTTTCAAGACAAACTGTCACATCTTCAAAGTTCTGTGATAAAGGAAGTACGCGGACGTGGATTGTTTATTGGAATGGAGCTGACAGAAGCCGCTAGACCATATTGTGAAAAGCTCAAACAAGCAGGACTGTTATGTAAAGAAACACATGATACAGTGATTCGTTTTGCACCGCCGCTTACCATTTCAAAAAAAGAATTAGATTGGGCGCTTGGCAAAATTGAAGCATTGTTTCAAGCAGAGGCTTTGTAAAGGGAGATGACCTGTTATTCTCCCTTTTTCTTAAAGGATATGGCGAATTTTGTCAAAAAATGATTAACGATGAGAATAGAAGACGGAAAGTGGGGAAATGGATTGAAGCCAGAACAGCATAATGAACTTGAGCGTTCCATGAAAAGCAGACATCTATTTATGATTGCATTAGGCGGTGTCATCGGAACAGGTCTTTTTCTTGGGTCAGGATTGATTATTCATCAGGCAGGACCAGGAGGAGCAATTCTTTCTTATATCATTGGCGGCCTTTTGATGTATTTGGTGATGCTCTGTCTCGGTGAACTAGCGGTCGCAATGCCAACAGCAGGTTCATTTCAAGAGTATGCTACCAAGTATATTGGACCGTCTACAGGCTTTATGATTGGATGGCTCTATTGGTTTAGCTGGGCGTGTACGATTGGATTAGAGTTTACTTCAGCAGGTATTTTACTACAAAGGTGGTTTCCTGATATTCCTGTTTGGTTTTGGTGTCTTGCGTTTAGTGTGATTTTATTTGCCATCAATGCGGTATCAGTGAGGAGCTTTGCTGAAACGGAGTTTTGGTTTTCAGCCATCAAAGTTGGCGCCATCTTATTGTTCATTATTGTTGGAATTGGCGCAATTTTTGGAATGATTCATTTGAAAGGCGGAGAACCCGCTCCTCTATTTCATCATTTGACAGATCATGGCGGTCTTTTTCCTAACGGAGTTTTTGCTATTTTATTAACTATGGTGACTGTTAACTTCTCTTTTCAGGGAACAGAACTAGTAGGAATCGCAGCAGGGGAGAGCGAAAGCCCAGAGAAAACACTGCCAAGATCCATTCGGAATATTGTTTGGAGAACGATGCTCTTTTTCGTCTTATCAATTGCGGTTCTCGCCGCACTTCTCCCTTGGCAGACAGCAGGATCAATTGATAGTCCGTTTGTGGTGGTGTTAGACAAAGTGGGCATACCTTATGCCGCAGATATCATGAATTTCATTATCATCACCGCCGTCTTGTCTGTAGCGAACTCTGGTTTATATGCGTCATCTCGAATGCTGTGGGCGCTTTCTAAAGATGGAAAAGGTCCTGCCTTTACGAAAAAATTGTCCAAGCGTAAAATTCCCATCAATGCCCTATTGGTGACAATGGGTGTTTCAGCTCTATCACTGCTCACAAGTGTAGTGGCGCCAAAAACTGTTTATGTGTGGCTTATTTCCATTTCAGGAATGGTCCTTGTGGTCGTGTGGATGTCCATCTGTTTGTCCCAGTATTTCTTTAGAAGGCGATTCATAAAAGAAGGAGGAGATGTGAAGAATCTCGTCTTCCGTACACCGCTGTATCCATTTGTTCCATTGACAGGCTTTATCTCTTTTGGGATTGTTCTTATCAGTTTATTTTTTATTGAGGATCAGCGAATCGGTCTGTATTGCGGGATTCCGTTCATGGCAGCTTGCTACATCATTTATTATGTCAAAATCAAACCGAAGCAACTGGCTGAAGAACAAGACATCATCTCTAAAATATGAGCAGGCTGATTCATTCAGCCTGCACTTTTTCAATGCGTTTTCATGATCTTATATAAAAGAAAAATATTTTTTGAAAAAGGAACACATTGCCAGAACCTTGAAGACAAGTAAGCAGACGGTGAAAATGTGTCTGTTTTTTTGTTTAGATGTATTTGTAAGAGTTGAAAATACAAGATGTTCCTGTTAAAATGATGAAAGAAAGCAGGGATTGATTTTTTTTGGCTGTGGCGGGACGTTTTTTGTCACAGTGGGACTTTTTTTGTCCAACGTGAAAAGAAAGGGTCGTTAGCCATGAATCATTTATTGGAAGCTCAAAAAAAATTATTGCCAGATCTTCTTGCTGTTATGCAAAAACGCTATGACATTCTGCAGTACATCAGGTTAGCTGAACCAATTGGGCGGAGAAGCCTTGCAACGAGTCTTGGTATCAGTGAGCGCATCTTAAGAGCAGAAGTTCAATTCTTAAAAGAACAAAACCTATTAGATGTCAAAACAAGCGGTATGATGCTGACAAGTGAAGGTCATGCTTTGCTAGAAATGCTAGAAGAAATGATGAAAGATGTTTTAGGTTTAACCTTTTTGGAAAATGCACTAAAGAGAAAGTTAGGCCTAGAAGAAGTGATCATCGTTTCTGGCGACAGTGACGAATCCCCATGGGTGAAGCAAGAAATGGGAAGAGCCGCTGTGCAATGTATGAAAAAAAGGTTTACTGGAAATAATATCGTCGCCGTCACTGGCGGGACGACGATGGAAGCCGTTGCCGAGATGATGACCCCTGATGCTAAAAATCGTGACATGATGTTTGTCCCTGCACGAGGTGGTCTTGGAGAGAATGTAAAAAATCAGGCAAACACCATTTGTGCCCACATGGCAGAAAAAGCTTCCGGTACTTATAAGCTACTATTTGTTCCAGGACAGCTATCAGAAGGTGCTTACTCTTCTATTATTGAAGAGCCGTCAGTCAAAGAAGTGCTTCAAACGATTAAATCATCTACGATGCTGATTCATGGGATCGGTGAAGCAAAAACAATGGCAATGAGACGAAACACACCAGTTGAAGATTTAAAAAAGATTGATGAGCATGATGCAGTGACAGAAGCCTTTGGCTATTACTTTAATCGTGATGGTGAGGTTGTACACAAAGTTCACTCCGTAGGCATGCAGTTAGATGACTTAGAAAGCATTCCACACATCATTGCCGTTGCAGGTGGATCATCAAAGGCAGGAGCCATTGAAGCTTATTTCAAGAAACCCCGCCGAACGGTTCTTGTTACAGATGAAGGAGCCGCAAAAGAGTTATTAAGGGAGTCAATTGATCCCTCAATATAAAAATTTTTGTTACTTATAAAAGGAGGAAACATCATGGCAGTAAAAGTCGGTATTAACGGATTTGGACGTATTGGACGTAACGTATTTCGTGCAGCATTAAACAATCCTGAAGTTGAGGTAGTAGCAGTTAACGACCTAACAGACGCTAACATGCTAGCACACCTTTTACAATATGACTCTGTTCACGGAAAACTAGATGCAGAGGTTTCTGTAGACGGTACAAACTTAGTAGTGAACGGCAAAACAATTGAAGTATCAGCTGAACGCGATCCTGCAAAATTAAGCTGGGGTAAACAAGGCGTAGAAATCGTTGTTGAATCTACTGGATTCTTCACAAAACGTGCAGACGCTGCAAAACACTTAGAAGCTGGCGCTAAAAAAGTCATCATCTCTGCACCTGCTAACGAAGAAGATATCACAATCGTTATGGGTGTAAACGAAGACAAATACGATGCAGCTAGACACGATGTCATTTCTAATGCGTCTTGTACGACAAACTGTCTCGCTCCATTTGCAAAAGTACTTAACGATAAATTTGGTATCAAACGCGGTATGATGACAACTGTTCACTCATACACAAATGACCAACAGATTCTTGACCTTCCGCATAAAGACTATCGTCGTGCTCGTGCAGCGGCAGAAAACATCATCCCAACTTCTACAGGTGCTGCAAAAGCAGTTTCACTTGTATTGCCTGAATTAAAAGGCAAATTAAACGGTGGCGCAATGCGTGTACCAACACCTAACGTTTCTTTAGTTGACCTTGTTGCTGAATTAAACCAAGATGTAACAGTTGAAGACGTAAATGCAGCACTGAAAGAAGCGGCTGAAGGAGAACTTAAAGGAATCCTTGGCTACAGTGAAGAGCCATTAGTGTCTAGTGACTACAATGGTAATGCGAACTCTTCTACAATTGATGCTCTTTCTACAATGGTGATGGAAGGCAGCATGGTGAAAGTGATCTCTTGGTATGACAATGAGAGTGGATATTCTCACCGCGTAGTAGATCTTGCAGCTTACATTGCAAAACAAGGACTTTAATTTCTCGGACTGAAGGAACTCACTTGGTTCTTTCCTGGAGACACGATATAATGAAGACGGACAAGGGAAGGGGAAGCATCCCTTTCCCTTTTTCTCTGTTTTGATCTGTTCTGCACGATTTCTCGTTTTGATGAGGGCGAAATGGGAAAAGGATAAAAAGAGATTAGTCCAAAGCGTAAGGAAACCAGAATAAAGGAGGATCTCCTGACGAGCATGAATAAGAAATCAGTAAAAGACATTGACGTAAAAGGTAAAGTTGTTTTCTGCCGCGTAGACTTTAACGTGCCAATGAAGGACGGAGAAGTCACGGATGATACTCGAATCCGCGCTGCATTACCAACAATTAAGTATTTAACAGGACAAGGCGCAAAAGTACTACTAGCTAGTCATTTGGGTCGTCCGAAGGGTCAAGTAACTGAAGAGCTTCGTCTGACACCTGTTGCAAAGCGTCTGCAAGAACTTCTTGGACAAGAAGTAAAAAAAGCAGATGAAGCATATGGCGACGAAGTAAAAAAGCAGATCTCTGACTTAAAAGAAGGAGACGTGCTAGTACTTGAAAATGTTCGTTTCTATCCTGGTGAAGAAAAGAACGATCCTGAATTATCAAAAGCGTTTGCTGATTTAGCGGATGTGTATGTCAATGATGCTTTTGGTGCTGCACACCGTGCACATGCATCGACAGCTGGTATTGCAGCATATCTTCCGGCTGTTGCGGGCTTTCTCATGCAAAAAGAGCTTGAGGTTTTAGGAAAAGCTATTTCTACCCCTGATCGTCCATTTACAGCCATTATCGGCGGCGCAAAAGTAAAGGATAAAATCGGTGTGATCGAAAGTCTTCTTGATAAAGTGGACAACCTCATCATCGGCGGCGGACTTGCTTATACATTTGTCAAAGCACTCGGCTACGAAGTTGGGAAATCTTTATTAGAAGAAGACAAAGTAGATCTTGCGAAATCCTTTATGGACCGCGCAAAAGAAAAAGGCGTGAACTTTCTCATTCCGAAAGATGTTCTGGTAGCCGACGATTTTTCAAATGATGCAAATACAAGCATTGTGCCAATCTCTGAAATCCCAAGTGATTTAGAAGCACTTGATATTGGAACAGAGACAAGAGACATGTATGCAGATGTCATTAAAAAGAGCAAACTCGTTGTCTGGAACGGGCCGATGGGTGTATTTGAAATTGATGCATTTGCCGAAGGAACGAAAGCAATCGCAGAAGCACTGGCAGAAGCGAAAGATACATATTCTGTCATTGGCGGTGGAGACTCAGCAGCAGCAGTTGAAAAATTTGGTCTTGCCGATAAAATGGACCATATTTCAACAGGCGGCGGTGCTTCACTTGAATTCATGGAAGGCAAAGAACTTCCAGGTGTTACTGCATTAAACGATAAATAAGACCAAAACTGCTATAAGGAAGTGTCAATCATGAGAAAACCAATTATAGCTGGGAACTGGAAAATGAACAAAACGCTTGGCGAAGCTGTGAGCTTCGTTGAAGAAGTGAAGTCATCTATTCCATCTCCTGACAAAGTGGAATCTATTGTCTGTGCACCAGCGCTTTTCCTTGAAAAGCTAAACAGCCTTTCAAACGGAACAAATCTAAAAATTGGTGCACAAAATATGCACTTTGAAGAAAACGGTGCGTTCACTGGTGAAATCAGCCCTGCTGCTCTAAAAGATCTTGGCATCGGCTATTCTGTCATTGGACATTCAGAGCGCCGCGAATACTTCGCTGAAACAGATGAAACAGTGAACAAAAAGGCACATGCAGCATTCAAGCATGGTATCGTTCCTATTATTTGTGTAGGTGAAACGCTTGAAGAACGTGAAGCGGGTAAAACGAATGAGCTTGTTGCTGACCAAGTGAAAAAAGCACTAGCTGGTTTAACTGAGCAGCAAGTGGCTACATCCGTTATTGCATATGAACCAATCTGGGCTATCGGTACAGGTAAATCTTCTACAGCGAAAGATGCAAATGATGTTTGTGCGCACATTCGCCAAACCGTCGCAAGCGAATTTGGTCAAGAAGCGGCAAACAGCCTTCGCATTCAATATGGCGGAAGTGTGAAGCCGTCGAATATTAAAGAATATATGGCACAATCCGATATTGACGGTGCTTTGGTTGGTGGCGCAAGCCTAGAACCTCAGTCTTTCGTTCAGTTATTGGAGGAAGGTCAATATGAGTAAAAAACCAGTTGCATTAATCATCTTAGATGGATTCGGTTTAAGAAGCGAAACCGTAGGTAACGCTGTTGCGCAAGCAAAAAAACCGAATTTTGACCGCTACTGGAATGAATTCCCGCATCAAACCTTAACGGCATCAGGTGAGGCAGTCGGCCTGCCAGAAGGTCAAATGGGTAACTCTGAAGTTGGACATTTGAACATTGGCGCAGGGCGCATTGTGTATCAAAGCTTAACAAGAGTGAATGTGGCTATCCGTGATGGGGAATTTGAGAAAAACGAAACGTTCCTAGACGCAATGAATGATGCCAAGCAAAATGACAAAGCCCTTCATTTGTTTGGTCTTTTGTCAGATGGTGGTGTACACAGCCATATCCAGCATCTATTTGCATTGTTGAAACTAGCGAAAAAAGAGGGCTTAACAAAAGTATACATTCATGGTTTCTTGGACGGACGTGATGTTGGTCAGAAGACTGCGAAAAAATACTTAAAGCAACTTGAAGAACAAATCAAGGAAATTGGTGTCGGTGAAGTCGCTACGCTTTCTGGGCGCTACTACTCAATGGACCGTGACAAACGCTGGGATCGTGTGGAAAAAGCGTATCGTGCGATGGCGTATGGTGAAGGTCCAAGTTATCAAAACATCTATGATGTCATTGATGACTCGTATGAGAATGGAATCTATGATGAATTTGTGATACCATCTGTCATTACAAGAGAAAATGGTGAGCCTGTTGCGAAAGTAAACGATGGAGACTCTGTGATTTTCTATAATTTCAGACCAGACCGTGCGATCCAAATTTCAAACACTTTCACAAATGAAGATTTCCGCTCATTTGACCGCGGAGAAGCACATCCGAAGCATTTACACTTCGTCTGCTTTACACACTTTAGTGAAACGGTCAATGGCTATGTGGCTTTCAAACCAGTGAACTTGGATAACACAGTTGGAGAAGTCATTTCTCAAAATGGATTGAAACAATTGCGTATTGCTGAAACAGAGAAATATCCTCATGTCACTTTCTTTATGAGCGGGGGACGTGAAGAAGCATTTCCTGGAGAAGATCGCATCCTGATCAATTCACCTAAGGTAGCCACCTATGACTTAAAGCCGGAAATGAGCGCATACGAAGTGAAGGATGCACTTGTTAAAGACATCAATGCCGATAAGCATGATGCGATCATTCTGAACTTTGCTAACCCAGATATGGTTGGTCATTCAGGTATGCTTGAACCAACGATTAAAGCAATTGAAGCAGTGGATGAGTGCTTAGGAGAAGTAGTCGACGCTATCCTAGCGAAAGGTGGACATGCCATCATCACGGCAGACCATGGTAACGCAGACGTGCTGATTACCGAAGAAGGGAAGCCGCATACTGCACATACAACAAACCCTGTCCCAGTGATCGTGACGAAAAAAGGCGTGACTCTAAGAGAAGGCGGCATTTTAGCAGATCTGTCTCCAACACTTTTAGACTTACTCGGTCTTGAAAAGCCAAAAGAAATGACAGGAACATCATTGATTCAAAAATAACAAATTGATTCAAAAGGAGAGAAATAAACATGCCATACATTGTTGACGTATATGCACGCGAAGTATTAGACTCTCGCGGGAACCCAACAGTTGAAGTAGAAGTATACACAGAATCTGGCGGCTTTGGTCGTGCATTAGTTCCAAGTGGTGCCTCTACTGGTGAATATGAAGCTGTAGAACTACGTGACGGAGACAAAGACCGTTACCTTGGAAAAGGTGTTCTAACCGCTGTAAATAATGTAAATGAAATCATCGCACCAGAGCTTTTAGGCTTTGATGTAACAGAACAAGTGGCGATCGACAAATTGTTAATCGAGCTTGATGGAACAGAAAACAAAGGGAAATTAGGCGCAAACGCTATCCTTGGCGTATCCATCGCTGTAGCACGTGCGGCTGCTGATTTCTTACAGATTCCACTTTACCAATACCTTGGTGGATTCAATTCCAAAACGCTTCCAGTTCCAATGATGAACATCGTAAATGGAGGGGAGCATGCGGATAATAACGTAGACATTCAAGAATTTATGATTATGCCTGTAGGTGCTCCAAACTTCCGTGAAGCACTTCGCATGGGCGCACAAATCTTCCATAGTTTAAAGTCTGTATTAAGTGCTAAAGGTTTAAACACAGCTGTAGGTGACGAAGGTGGATTTGCCCCAAACCTTGGTTCAAACGAAGAAGCTCTTCAAACCATTGTAGAAGCGATCGAAAAAGCTGGCTTCAAACCAGGTGAAGAAGTGAAACTTGCAATGGATGCTGCATCTTCTGAATTCTATAACAAAGAAGATGGTAAATATCATTTATCAGGCGAAGGTGTTGTAAAAACATCTGCTGAAATGGTTGATTGGTATGAAGAATTGGTATCGAAATACCCAATCATCTCTATTGAAGATGGTCTTGATGAAAATGACTGGGAAGGTCACAAACTATTAACTGAGCGACTTGGCAGCAAAATTCAGTTAGTAGGAGACGACTTATTCGTTACAAATACGAAGAAACTATCTGAAGGTATTCAAAATGGTGTCGGTAACTCAATCCTTATCAAAGTAAACCAAATCGGTACATTAACTGAAACGTTTGATGCAATCGAAATGGCAAAACGTGCAGGATACACAGCAGTGATCTCTCACCGCTCTGGTGAAACAGAAGACAGCACAATTGCGGACATCGCCGTTGCAACAAACGCTGGACAAATCAAAACAGGTGCTCCGTCTCGTACGGACCGTGTGGCGAAATACAACCAATTACTTCGCATCGAAGATCAATTGGCTGAAACTGCACAATACCACGGCATTGAGACTTTCTACAACTTGAATAAGTAATGCTATGACACTGGGACTAGCTCTTTGATAGAGTGGGTCGCAGTGTTTTTTTTATTTCTATACGATTGACCTAGCTGACATGAGAATATTTCGGTTTTGCTTCGTTTGCCATATCCTTTTTTTGTCAAATCTAATGCTTCTGTCAGGTGAGAAGCCGAATGCACGCCAATTTATAAGAAATAAATCATGAAAACATTTCTAAAAATATGATCATAAATAAACTTCTGTTAACTGTATAAAGATGGTATCGTTTTACATAAATTAGGGGGTGATGAGATGGTGAATCCTTTTAGTCTTCGTTTTCCAGTAGGCGTGTATATGTATATACTCCAACTGTTGGCGAACTATAATGAAAGGAAAGAGCGCATTCTATCTTCTAAGAATGTACAGAAAAACTCATTTTGGATTTATATCCTAGTGGCCATTTTGGGAATCGTGTCTGTTGCAACACTGATTTGGGCATGTAAAACGTTTGGAAAAGGCGCTAAATTTTTAGGTGAATTCAAGTTTTTAGGCATGTACATTAAAATCAAATGTGGTTACTAACAAGTGAATGTAACAGATGACCATACTGTGAGGTTTGGTCATTTGTTATGAATGAAACAAATGGAGGATACGATGCTGACATTACAATTAACACAAAAAACATATAGCCGTACCTTCACGCTCAATGACATTCAATTGGATGTGGAGAAAGGGCGCATTACCCTTCTTTTAGGTCATAATGGTGCAGGGAAGACGACGATCATCCAAACAATGTTTGGGCTGACGCCGTTTGTGGGGCACGTCTTATTGGATGGAGAACGTATGAACTTCCAATCATCGGCTCATATTGCTTCTTTTAAAGAGCATGTTTCCTATATTCCTGACGATCACGCCTTGTTCGATTATTTAACACCGAGAGAATACTTTCATTTACTCCAGATGCCGAGTGATCAAGGAGTAAAACGAGAGGAAATGTTCATCGATCTTTTTGAGCTTAGCGCCTATATGGACCAGCCAATTGCACAATTATCTCATGGCAATCAAAAGAAAACACAAATCATCTCACAGCTCCTTCGGCCATGTGATTATTATGTGTTTGACGAGCCAACGAACGGACTTGATCCAGATATGATGATTATATTAAAAAAGGTGCTCATGAAATTACGAGATCAAGGTGCAGGCATCCTCATTTCGACACATCATTTGAGCTTCGGGGAGACGCTTTTTGATCAACTCATGATTTTAAGGAATGGCGAATTGATGCTTGATATGACCCGTCAAGAAACGAGTGAGACGTTTCCTCATCAGTCGCTTGAAGATATATATAAAGAAGTGAATCGAGACTACTATATGCAGGTGGAGAGGTTGCTCAATGATTTGGACACAACGCGTTCTTCATAAAATAGAGTGGGGCATGCTGACAACGAAACTAAAGCAAATCGGAAGGAAATATCCTTTACAGCTTCTCGCAGCAGCCATTGGTTTATTGCTGATGTATTCAATGTATGTGGTCATGAGTTTGCGTTTTTTCATGCAAACAGGGGAAATTGACCCAAGTGCTTTATATTTCCAGTTTGTGAAAATGACGCTTTTATTATTGAGTGTAGGAATTGTTTTTTCTCGCAATAAAATGAAGCGTAAGGAATATCAATTCTTTTTTTTGAACAGTGCGATTCGTAGTATGTCATTTGTTGTTTGTGTTTATTTTTTTCCGATTCTGTTTTGTTTCATCATTCTTGGTCTGCTTTTTTTACCGATTTTATTAGGGCTGATCATTAGTGAGGTACCGCTTTCAATGTATTGGCTCACTGTAGTAAGTGTAACTTGCTGTGTATTGAGTATGTACACGCTTGCTTCATGGATGACCATTCGGGTTGGCATGAGTCGCTTGATATCGAAAACAAAAGAACATTTGCTACTGCATACGATCGGATTTGTTGGATTGATTGCTTTGCTGATTGTCCTCTTTCAAAAAGCAATCGAGGTGATTCCAACGCTGCCTTTCGTCTATCTCATGTTTCTTTTGCTCACTTTTTGCTCGGGCTGGTTATGGCTGCATGGTCTGTCAGACAGCTATGTGAATCGAACGTTTTTACAGCTAAAAGTAGAGGTGAAACAATGTTCATATCGGAAAATCAGAACAGATTCCGCATTTTTGTCTCATCTTCGGCAAGAGTTTGCTTATTTTTGCCGATCTGCTGTCTTTAAAGAACAAGGCATTCTATTTTTGTTCCTCGTTTTTTTCACGTTTGCATTACAATTTGTTTTTACCCCAACAGAAGCTGGGTGGCTATACGCCTTTATCATTCAGTTTGCACTAAAGGAAATATTCATTATGCTTCCTCTGATGATTGGCAGGGAGTATCATATGAATCGTCAAGCGATTTTTATGTTAAATGCTTCAAAGGGCGCTTATTTATTGGCAAGGATCTTCTTTTATTACGGAATCAATCTGCTGACATACTTTGTCTATATTGGGCTTGTTTATTTGTTGATAGGCATTGAAAGTGAGGGACAGGGACTGTCGAGTTTGTCCATTTTATTGATCACTGTCATGGCTGCATGTATTGGATTTGTTGTGAACATTAACGAGTTTAATAAAGTGTTTGTAATCCTTACAATGATTGCTGTGTTCAGCTTCATTGATATGCTTTTACTAGAGTGGCTTTCAGCGAAAATTCACTTGCTTGTATTAGCGTATGTCTTTGGTTCACTCGCTTTGATCAGTTGTATGTATGCTGTTTTGTTAAAGAGGCCTGTTCTAAGATGAAGGACCTTCTTATCAGTTTGGTAGTAGTTGTGCTCATTCATGAACTGGGTCATATACTGATGGTGATGGTGTTTAACAAAGTCGAAAAAAGACCGCTTTTCGATTATTTCGTGTCGGTGGATTGGAAACACGTGTCAATTGTACATGAGAAATTTGCCCGACCGAGCTTTAATTTTTTTGTGGCGCTTGCCGGTCCGGTGCTGCCCGTTATCTGCTCCAGTGTGCTTTTTTCTATTTGGAAGCACTCGTTTTGTCATCTATTGATGTTCTTTTCTTTACTGAACACCGTGATGCTACATCCAGCACTTCCAGATGGGAGAAATATAACTGACAGTTTAAATGAGATGAAAGGAGAGAAGTAGATGATCAGAGTATTTCATTCTTTTTCTAGTGGTTTAACTTTAGCGATGCTATATGTTTTCGCTGTGTTTATGACACCGGTATTATTGCTTCTATTGGAGGTGAATCATGTTGAATCAAGTCCATCTTTATTTGGAATGCCTTTTTATATCATGAAGATTGAGAATGATCAATTTAGCTCAGAAGCGACGCTATTTGGATGTTTGATCTGCTTTATGGCTGGCGTGCTTCTCTATTTCTTGATTCAGTATGTAATTCATTTGGTAAAGCGTAGATAAAAGAAAAAGCAGACACAAGTGCATCAGTCTGTTTAAAGTGATAGCGAAAGCCGTATCATATCGAGGCAGCGTATTCCGTTTTCATATATCGGTTCATCATAATGTTTAAGAAAGAAGTCTCGCTCGATGGACGTCATACGAAAACCGCACTTTTGATAAATTGCAAGCTGAGCAATACTAGAGTTGCCTGTGCCGATTTCAATAGACTGTGCACCGGTCTTTTTGACTTCAGAAATGGCATGATTGACGAGCTGTTTCCCGATCCCTCTTCCTTGCCAAGCCTCCTTTACAGCGATATTCATGATTTCAACGATATCCTTTGAAGTGGGTGAAAGGACGTAGACACCAATAATATCCTGTTCATGAATAGCGACATAACAAGAACCTGACTGTACGTATGCAAACACCCTTTCTTGAGAAGGATCAGCCAATAGCAAGAGATCCATTGGCACAACGATGTGACGAGATAGCGGTTCAATTTTCACCAATTCATTTCATCCTCTCTTTTCTTTATTATATCCTTGTTTTACACCCCAATCATATGAATCCTGCCCCCACTTTGATGGGGATGATAGTGATTGTTTTTTCAAAATCTATTCCCCCTTTTATCAAACCTCTATTCATATCGGATATGTTCTTTCGAGACTTCACATGTGAAGGGAATATTCAGGTCATATTAGCAGACACTATGGAAAAAGGAGGGTGCCTGTTGATTTCCTTTATGATTCATGTTGTTGTCTCATTGTTTGCTGTGTCGAACCCGATTGGAAACGTTCCTCTTTTCATTACGTTGACAGAAGGCTATACAGATAAAGAGCGCTCCCAGACGGCAAAAAAAGCCATTGTAGTGTCTTTTATCATTTTGTTTGCTTTTCTTCTGGCTGGCAGGTTGATCTTCAAGTTATTTGGGATTGATATTCATGCACTTCGCATAGCTGGAGGTATTTTTATTTTTGGTATCGCTTACAATTTGTTGAATGCAAAAGAGTCACATGTACAAAACCTTCATTCGGATGAAAATGAAGAAAGTAAAGAAAAGGCAGATATCTCCGTTACCCCTCTTGCAATCCCCATCATTGCCGGTCCAGGAACAATCGCCACTGTGATGAGTTTAACACCAGGAAGCAAGGTAGCGCTTCATATGTTTGCAATTCTCATTGGGATTGTCATCGTTCTTGCTATGACCTATTATGCATTTCATTATTCAAGTCACATCATGCAAAAATTGGGAAAAACAGAGATGAATGTGATTACACGCTTGATGGGTTTGATTCTTGCTGTGGTAGCAGTAGAGATGATTGGTGCAGGCTTAAAAGGCATGTTCCCAATGTTCATATCATAATGATATATAAAAAGCTGTTTTTTTTACATTATGTAAAATAAACAGCTTTTTTAAGGTTTTGGGACATGCTTGAAGACTTCTTCACTTTCAAAGAATTCAATTAAACGGCTAATCCATTCATAATAATCAAGACTTTCCTTGATTTCTAAAAGAAGTACATTGATTTTATCCTCTGTTTCTTTCGTTAAGTCGTCCTGTTCCAGCAGCTCCAGTAATTCCTTGCGCATTTTTTTATGTGCTTTGCGATTTTTGCTGACAACACGTGACCAATTGGCTGA
Organism: Bacillus sp. NPDC093026; assembly: GCF_044754665.1. NCBI lineage: Bacteria > Bacillati > Bacillota > Bacilli > Caryophanales > Bacillaceae > Bacillus > Bacillus sp. NPDC093026. The sequence goes on from NZ_JBIVPN010000002.1 coordinate 545,077, forward strand.
AAACAATGAAATAAACGTCTGGTAATGATCTTGTTCAACATCATACATATCCTTACGTATTCCTTTTTCATAAACCTTTTCGGCAATATTTAAATCGAGCATTTCTCGAACGACTTGACTCATTCTTGTTTTGCTCATGCCCGTCGCCTCTGATAGCTCACCAAGCGTCATTGGTTTGCGGTTCATGTGAATGATGCCAAGCACTCTACCCACTGTAGCAGAAAGACCAAAGGCATTCATGTTCTCGGCGGCTTTTTCAATATAATGATCTTGTGCTTTTTGAATGGCACCTAACGCTTGCTTGTCCACTCTTGTCTTCATCCCTTCACGAATGACAATTTGTAACACAATATATCATATACTTGTTTGATGATGAAAACAATAAATATTGAGTATTTGGTAGTAATTTGGAGGAAATAGGAGAGATACCTACATTTCAAGCTATTAACTAAAAATTTTAAATAAATGTTATACAATACAAACATATCATAAACTTTTTATTTTATAAAGTTTGCACTATAATAAATAAGGTGTAAATTTTCTGAAAATATATACATGACTTATTGGAGGTGTCTCATTTGCTGAAACTAGAGAATGTATCTAAGACGTATAAAGGCGGAAAAAAAGCTGTCAAACATATTGATTTAGAAATAGCAAAAGGAGAATTTATTTGTTTTATTGGACCGAGTGGCTGTGGTAAGACCACAACAATGAAGATGATTAACCGACTCATTGAGCCTTCCTCAGGGAACATTTTGATTGAGGGAGAAAACATTATGAAGAAAGACCCGGTCCAATTAAGAAGAGAAATCGGCTATGTTATTCAGCAAATTGGACTTTTCCCCCATATGACCATTGCACAAAATATTTCACTTGTTCCGAAGTTACTAAAATGGCCCGAAGAGAAACGAAAAGAACGGGCAAGAGAACTGCTCAAGCTAGTCAACATGGGGCCAGAATATTTAGAGCGTTACCCGCATGAACTAAGTGGAGGACAGCAACAACGAATTGGTGTTCTTCGAGCACTTGCAGCAGAACCCCCTCTTATCCTCATGGATGAACCATTTGGTGCACTTGATCCAATTACAAGAGACTCATTGCAAGAAGAATTTAAGAAACTACAAAAAACGTTAAACAAAACCATTGTATTTGTCACACATGACATGGACGAAGCGATCAAGCTGGCAGACAGGATTGTAATCTTAAAAGATGGAGAGATTGTCCAAGTAGGCACGCCAGATGATATTTTGCGCAACCCAGTGAATGAGTTTGTAGAAGAGTTTATTGGGAAAGAACGTCTTCTCCAATCAAATCCAAACATGGAACGTGTGGAACAAATGATGAATACGTCTCCAGTCACCATTACAGTCGAAAAAACGCTGACTGATGCCATTTTCATCATGAGGGAAAAGCGCGTGGATTCTTTGCTCGTTGTGGATGAAGATCATGTGCTGAAAGGCTATATTGATATTGAAACGATTGATGCGAACCGCAGGAAAGCAGCCTTTGTCGGCGATATTTTAAACACAGAGTTTTATTCTGTACAAGAAGGTGCACTCCTAAGAGATACAGTCCGAAAGATTTTAATACGCGGCATTAAATATGTACCGGTTGTGGATAAACAAGGGCATTTAAAAGGGATTGTGACACGTGCAAGTCTTGTTGATGTTGTGTACGACTCCATTTGGGGAGAAGATACACCGGCTGTCAATGAAGTGAACTAAGGGGAGGTGTACACATGAATAAAATCATCGACTTTCTTGAGAAAAATGGTGGAGAACTACTGACAAAAATGTGGGAGCATTTATATATTTCTTTAATTGCCGTTGCGTTAGGCATTGTCGTAGCGGTTCCTTTAGGCGTACTCCTCACACGTATGAAAAAAGGGGCAGGTTTTGTCATTGGTGTTGTGAATATCTTTCAAACGCTCCCTAGTTTAGCGATTCTTGCATTTTTCATTCCGATTTTGGGGGTTGGGAAAATTCCTGCAATCGTTGCATTATTCTTTTATTCGGTTTTGCCCATTTTGAGGAATACGTATGCCGGCGTTCAAGGTGTAAACAAGAACTTACTTGAATCTGGTAAAGGGATCGGTATGACGACATGGGAACAAATTCGTCTCGTTGAACTTCCGCTTGCTGTGCCAATCATTATGGCGGGTGTACGGATTTCGACGATTTATTTAATCGGCTGGACAACACTTGCCGCTTTTATTGGCGGAGGCGGTCTTGGTGACTATATTCTCATTGGACTCCAGCTTTATCAGCCTGAATACATTATTGCTGGTGCCGTTCCAGTTACCATTTTAGCAGTAATGATTGATTTGACATTGATGAAGCTTGAGAAGAAGGTAACACCAAAAGGTTTAAAAGGATTGAAGGAAGTTTCATAAGGAGTTGGCGAACATGAAGAATCGACAATTAAAATGGATCAGTGCACTGCTTGCCGGATGCTTGTTATTCATAAGTGGCTGTTCACTTCCTGGACTAGCCGGCTCCTCAGGCAACACGCTACGAATTGGAGCACAAAACTTTACTGAATCAGAAATTATGGCTTATATGGTTGGGGATATTATTGAGCATTACACAGGTAAAAAGACAACGATCGTGAAAAACTTAGGATCCAACACTGTACAGCAGAAGGCGATGGAAAATGGGGATATCGACATTTCTGCCACAAGGTATACAGGTACGGATTTGACAAGTACGCTGGGAATGGATGCGGAGAAGGACCCGAAGCGTGCGATGGATATTGTGCAAAAGGAATTCAAAACACGCTACGATTACAAATGGTTTGATTCCTATGGATTTGATAATACGTATGCCTTTGCCGTGACGCAAAAGACGGCAAAGGAAAACCATTTAGAAACGGTCTCTGACTTGAAAAAGAATGAGAAGAATTACCGTTTCGGTGTCGATAATATTTGGCTCAAGAAGAAAGGCGACGGCTATGAAGGATTTATGAACACATATGACATCAAATTTGGGAGCACGTTTCCGATGCAAATTGGTTTAGTCTATGATGCATTGAAAAATGAGAAAATGGATATCGTGCTTGCCTATTCAACAGATGGACGGATCAAAGCCTATGATTTAAAAATTCTAAAAGACGATAAACGCTTTTTCCCTCCATATGATGCATCACCAGTTGTTCCAGAGAAGATTTTAAAAGAGAACCCAGGACTAGACAAAGTGATCAATAGATTGATTGGAAAAATTGATACTGAACAAATGCAAGAGCTCAACTATCAAGTCGATGGGGAACTTCAGGAACCAGCGACCGTTGCGAAGAATTTCTTGAAAAAACACAACTACTTTCAGTAAGGATGGGAGGTGTCAGGGCTTATGGACACACTGCAACAGTTATGGACGTATTATCAGCAAAACGGTTCATATGTGTTAGAAGAATTTTATCGGCATTTTCTCATGTCTGCGTATGGGGTGTTGTTTGCGGCGATCATTGGTATCCCAGTTGGTATATTCGTGGCGCATTATCGCAAGCTGAGTAATTGGATTTTCGCCATTACAAATGTCATTCAAACCATCCCAGCTTTAGCAATGCTTTCTGTGTTGATGCTTGTATTAGGATTAGGGGCAAATACAGTGATTTTATCATTATTTCTGTATTCGCTTTTGCCAATCATCCGAAACACCTATACAGGCATAGTTAGTATTGAGCACGCCTATTTAGAATCAGGAAAGGCAATGGGCATGACGAAATGGCAAGTGCTGAGAATGGTTGAACTACCGCTTGCTTTATCGGTTATTATGGCTGGTTTAAGAACCGCCCTTGTCATCGCAATCGGCATTACAGCGATTGGAACATTTGTCGGTGCTGGTGGACTTGGTGATATCATCATCAGAGGAGCAAACGCCACAAACGGTACAGCCATCATTTTAGCAGGTGCTATTCCAACTGCGCTCATGGCCATTATTGCAGACCTTGTCATGGGCTGGCTTGAACGCTATTTAAGCCCAACAAACAAGAAAAAAGAAAGCAAAGCCTTACCAGAAGAAAACATCACCTCTGCTTAATGCGGCAAGTGAATAGACGAAGACTCCCTTACAGGCGGTAAGGGAGTTTGTTTTATGAAGATGTGGCGGCTTGAATCAGGAGAGATTTATGATTCAAGTGTCATCCATTTAGAAGACCACTTTGAAATTTCCTCAAAAACAGGAGCAAGCGATCGACCCATATCAGTTAAAGAATATTCAATACGTACAGGTGTTTCAGCAAAAACCTCCCGTTTCACAATGCCTACTGCTTCCAACTCTTTTAACCTCTCAGATAATACTCTTCCGCTTAAATTCGTCAGAGCGGCCTCAATTTCACTAAAGCGCTGCTGACCTGAGAGAAGCTGAAAAACAATCAGTGCAACCCAGCGTTTACTCAATAACTCGACTGCTTTTTCAAATCGTGGGCACATGTCAGATTGATTCATCTTTCTTCACTCCAATCTGAAGCCATTATACCGTAATTTTGTGAATCATTAGCGCGTAAGGCTTGTCAACTATGAAAACATCAGCGGCTGTTTAACATAAATAACAGATAGCGGTTCAAATCCTCGATTTCTTTCTTAGAAAGAGTTGACCATATGTCTCCATCAAATAATTCGAGATGTCCAAGCTCATATTGCTCTGCTGCTTCCTTCATTTTCGACAAAGCCGCAGGCTCCTCTTTCACCAGATGAGCAGGAGTAGATTCCTCAATATAACCTGCAGCTTGCATCATTTCTTCATATGGTACCTTTAAAGCACCTGCTAGTTTCTTAATGGTAGTAGGCTTCGGAATACCTCGTTTCCCGTTTTCAATACGAGAAATGCCAGCGGCGCTAACCTCTGAATACATCGCTAATTGATTCACTGATAGTTTCTGTTCCTCACGTAATGCTCTTAAATATGCACCGAAGTTCATCAACTCAAAACCTCACATAGCTAAATTAGTTAATTCTATTTTAACTGATTTGTTGACTATTGGCAACAAAGAGGTCATGAAAATATTGACATTAGTTAATGGTGGATGTATCTTTAATTTATGCCCCGCTATTTGTTCGTCTTTTTCTGGTTGATGAGCGTGAGAAAGTATTGATTCAGTTGGCTGATGTCTTGTGTGGTTAGCTTTTCCCACTGGTCTCCATCAAAAAGCGGCAGATGTTCTACATCCTGATTAAGCGCAATTTGATAGATTTTCAAAATGGACTCATAATTAGGTTTCATTTCATGAACTTTTTCCTGTTCAATATGACCGGCAAGCAGCATTAAATCCTCATAAGGCACCTTCAAGGCGTGTGCTAATTTTTTAATTGTTAAAGGCTTCGGCACACCGCGCTTTCCATTTTCAATACGAGAAATGCCAGCAGCGCTTACACCTGAATACATGGCGAGTTGATTGACAGACATCTTTCTATTTTCTCTTAAAATGCGTAATTGTTCACCAAAATTATTCATGTATATCGAACCTCACATTTCAGTATATAACTTATTTTAGTATGATCATTGACCAAAGGAAATAGCAGGGGTGCAAAAGTGTTGACATAAGTAAATGATGCTGTTTGATGTGAGAAGTCAAAATTGTTTACATATTGATCCTATAGGAGGTTGTAATGGTGGTCGAAAAGATTCAGATTAGGCGATCTTTTGTCATGCAGTATATGATCGAAAACGATATGTCTTTAAATCAGCTTGCTGAAGAAATTGGCATCTCCCCTGCCACATTAAGTAGAGTATTGAATGGTCATCGAAAACCAGGACAGCTTGTCATTGGTAAAATGATTCATTACTTTGATAAAAAGTTTGAAGATCTATTTTACTATGAAGATGTTGACAAAAGTCAACGAATGAAATGATAACTTAGTAGATAAGGAGGCGACGTCCATTGAAAAGGACTGGAATAGTAAGGCGAATTGATTCTCTTGGCAGAATTGTTCTGCCTTCAGAAATGAGAAAAGTACTAAATATTAAAGAAGAGCAACTGTTAGAAATATTCATAGAAGGTGAAACCATCATGTTGAAAAAGTATGATGCTGATAAAAGCTGCCTGTTGACAGGTCAAGTAACGAAACAGAACAAAAGCTATGGAAATGGCAATGTCATACTAAGTCCTGAAGGAGCTGAACGCTTGTTAGTAGAATTAAAACAGCTATTAAAAAAAGAAGCAAGTCGTTAAAAATTGTTTTTTATGCAAAAAAATGTATACAAAAACGCTGCATGTCAACCTATCAAATGGAAATTGAATCAAAATAACAAATAAAGTCGACAATATATAGAAAATCTTTATTTTGATGTGTCGTGACATGAACCTCGTTTTCATGTAAAATGAAGTTATGTGTACCAGTTTGACTGGAGGTGGTTTTATGCACACATTTGTAATCACATTACTCGTAATTGTCAGTATCGCACTTATCATCGTTGTGTTATTACAATCAAGTAAAAGTGCTGGACTGTCGGGCGCTATTTCAGGTGGAGCCGAGCAGCTTTTCGGTAAGCAAAAAGCGAGAGGTCTTGACCTGATCCTTCACCGAATCACTGTTATTTTGTCAGTGCTTTTCTTCATCTTAACACTTGCATTGGCATATTTAGGCGTGTAAGAAGCGAGTAACAGAAGGTCTGATCTTTTCAGACCTTTTTTTATTATCTACACTCTTTTGTGTTTGTTTCATACATACAAGTGGAAAATATACACTATATCATAAAGGAAAGGAAGTCACATCATGAGAGTTGTTACACCGAAACCATTTACATTTAAAGGTGGAGAAAAGGCGGTGCTTCTTCTTCACGGTTTTACTGGGAATACAGCAGATGTTAGAATGCTTGGCCGTTATTTGAACGAAAGAGGGTATACATGTCATGCACCCCAGTACAAAGGGCATGGCGTACCGCCAGAGGAGCTTGTTCATACGGGCCCTGCAGATTGGTGGAAAGATGTAGAAGAAGGGTACCAATTTCTAAAAGATGAGGGACATGAGGAGATTGCTGTTTGCGGTCTGTCTCTTGGAGGAGTTTTTTCATTGAAATTAGGTTACACTGTACCTGTAAAGGGAATTGTACCTATGTGTGCACCTATGTACATAAAAAGTGAAGAAGTCATGTATCAGGGTGTACTAGATTATGCCCGTAATTATAAAAAATTCGAGGGGAAGTCAGCGCAACAAATTGAGCAAGAGATGGAAGAGTTCAAGAAAACACCAATGGATACGCTGAAGGCTCTACAAGAGCTGATTGCAGATGTAAGAGACAATGTTGACATGATTTATTCACCTACTTTTGTTGTTCAAGCACGTCACGATCATATGATTAATACAGACAGTGCAAATATTATTTATAACGAAGTAGAGACGGATCAAAAATATTTGAAATGGTATGAAGAATCGGGTCATGTCATCACGCTTGATAAAGAGCGGGAGAAGGTTCATCAGGATGTGTATGCGTTCTTAGAATCACTCGATTGGTCAATTTAACGTTATAGGGGGTTAGAGTGTGCAAAAAGAAGAATTTATGGATGAATTACTCGCTTTTATGAAAGAAGAGGCGTACAAACCGTTAACTGTACAAGAATTAGAAGTCATGATGGAAATTACAAATGCTGATGATTATAAAGAGCTCATCAAAGCGCTTGTGACACTAGAAGATAAGGGACTCATCGTACGGACCCGCAGTGATCGCTATGGCGTTCCGGAAAAAATGAATTTGGTCAAAGGGAAATTATCCGCTCATGCGAAAGGATTTGCTTTTGTGACACCTGAAGAGTTTGGTCAGGATGATATTTTTATTCCGCCAACCGAGCTTGGAACAGCAATGAATGGTGATACCGTCATGGTTCGTGTCAGCCATAAATCAAATGGAACCAAAAAAGAAGGTACAGTGATTCGTATTCTAGAGCGTAATATTCAGACGGTCGTCGGTACTTATACAGAAACGAAGAGCTTTGGATTTGTTATTCCAGATGATAAGAAGATCACACACGATATCTTTATCCCGAAATCCGCCAAAAATGGAGCAGTAGAAGGGCATAAAGTGGTTGTGACGCTTACAAGCTACCCAGAAGGTAGAAGGAGTGCAGAGGGCGAAATTACTGAAATTTTAGGTCATAAAAATGACCCAGGCATTGATATTTTGTCTATCATTCATAAACATGGTCTGCCAGGAGAATTTCCAGAGGAAGCTTTAAAACAGGCAGCAGACACACCGGAAACGATTGATGAAAAAGACCTAGAAGGCAGACGGGATTTACGAAACGAAACGATTGTGACAATTGACGGCGCGGACGCAAAAGACCTAGATGATGCAGTCACTGTGCAAAAGCTTGATGATGGTAAATATAAGCTAGGCGTACACATTGCGGACGTATCACATTATGTGACGGAGAATTCCCCAATTGATCAAGAAGCTTACGAGCGCGGGACAAGTGTATATCTTGTAGACCGCGTCATTCCGATGATTCCGCATCGCTTATCAAATGGCATTTGTTCTTTAAACCCAAAGGTGGATCGACTCACACTCTCTTGTGAAATGGTCATTGATCGAAATGGGAAAGTCGTTAAACATGAGATTTTCCAAAGTGTCATCAAAACGACAGAGAGAATGACGTATTCAGATGTGAATAAGATTTTAGTGGATCAAGACGAAGAGCTCATGAACAAATACGAATCGCTTGTTCCTATGTTTCAAGAGATGGAGAAGCTTGCCGAAATCCTTCGAGATAAACGTATGGAACGTGGAGCTGTTGATTTTGATTTCAAGGAAGCTAAGGTGCTTGTTGATGATGAAGGTGTGGCAAAAGATGTCATTATTCGGGAGCGTTCAGTAGCGGAGAAACTCATTGAAGAATTCATGCTTGTGGCAAACGAAACCGTTGCAGAGCATTTTCACTGGATGAATGTACCGTTTATTTACCGAATTCACGAAGAGCCAAATCCTGAGAAGCTTCAGCGCTTTTTAGAGTTTGTGACGACATTTGGCTACATTGTGAAAGGAACTTCAACGAATATTCACCCGCGTGCACTCCAAAGTGTACTGGATGCGGTTCGAGATCAACCAGAAGAGGTCGTCATTCAAACGGTGATGCTTCGCTCTATGAAGCAGGCAAAGTATGACCCAGAGAGCATCGGACATTTTGGTTTATCAACCGAGTTCTATACCCATTTTACATCACCGATTCGTCGTTACCCTGATTTAATTGTGCATAGACTAATCAGAACCTATTTAATTGAGAAAAAGACAGATGAAGCGACCCTTGAAAAATGGGAACAACTGCTTCCGGAAATCGCAGATCATGCTTCAACGATGGAGCGCCGGTCAGTTGATGCAGAGCGTGAAACAGACGATCTGAAAAAGGCAGAATTTATGCTTGATAAAATCGGTGAAGAGTTTGATGGCATGATTAGTTCAGTCACCAACTTCGGACTATTTGTGGAATTGCCGAATACGATAGAAGGTCTGGTGCATGTCAGCTATATGACCGATGACTATTATCGTTTTGATGAACAGCATTTCGCCATGATCGGTGAACGTACAGGAAATGTATACCGGATCGGTGACGAAATCACCGTCAAAGTCGTTGATGTCAATAAAGATGAGCACTCCATTGATTTTGAAATTGTCGGTATGAAGGGCACTCGTCGTAAGTCGCCGAAAGATTTCAAGTTTAAAAAACGGACAGATCCACCAAGTAAAAAAGCCCGTGCAGGTCAAAAACCGTCTGGGGATAAGAAAAAAGAGAATGACGATAAGGGCGGCGACTGGTTCAGCAGAAGAAAAAAGAAGAAAAAGAAAAATCGTCTTAAAAAGAAAAAATAACAGGTCAAAAAAGCAAGTAGAGTGTCAGGCTCTATTTGTTTTTTGACCAAATCGCGTGAGCGTTGTCGAGAACTGGATTGTTTGATAAAATAATCCGTACCTTTTGCGAACGTGATTGTGTGATAAGGAGGGTATATGCCAAATGCCAAAGGGAGAGGGAAAGGTCGTTTCCCAAAATAAAAAGGCCAACCATGACTATTTTATAGAAGAAACGTATGAGGCAGGTCTTGTGTTACAAGGAACTGAGATTAAATCAATTCGTGCAGGAAAAGTGAATTTAAAAGATTCCTTCGCCAAAATCGAACGAGGAGAAGTATTTCTTCACAATATGCACATCAGTCCGTATGAGCAGGGGAACCGCTATAATCATGACCCGCTTAGAACGAGAAAGTTACTGCTTCACCGCAAGCAAATCAGCAAACTGATTGGTGCTACTAAGGAAGAGGGCTACTCACTTGTACCGATTAAACTCTACTTAAAAAATGGTTTTGCAAAAGTCCTCATTGGAATCGGTAAAGGAAAAAAGAAATACGATAAACGTGAAGATTTGAAGAAAAAGGACGCAAAACGAGAAATCGAACGTGCCTTCCGTGATCGTCAAAAGCAATTCTAGTCATGAGGCAGATGACTTGCTGAGATGATGAAAACTATGCTAAAATAGTTGTTAAATAGACAATCATTATTGCTTATTTTACAAAAACAACCAGTTGTTTCGAGTGATAGGATTGTTATAATAGTTATATACGGAAGCAGTTAAGCTCAATGTTTCCTTCCCGTATATCCCTTTTACAAGGGGACGTTACGGATTCGACAGGGGTAGTTCGAGCTTGAGCTGCGAGCCGAGAGGCGATCTCGTTAACACGCACTTAAATGTAACTGGCAAAACTAAAAGTTTTAACCAAAACTTAGCATTAGCTGCCTAATAAGCGCAGCGAGCTCTTCCTGACATTGCCTATGTGTCTGTGAGGAGCCCAATTCAGTAGGCTACGCTTACGTTTCCGTCTGAGAACGTAAGAAGAGATCCATCAGACTAGCTCTCCAAGCGCCCGTCAGCAGGCATGCGGATGAGTGAACATGTAAATATGCTGACTACGCTCGTAGACGCTTAAGTAATCGATGTCTCTGGACGTGGGTTCGACTCCCACCGTCTCCATACATAAGAAAAGGTGCTGATCAACGGCATCTTTTTATTTTAAATTTTTTTGCGTTATCCGAGAAGACTTTAAAAATCGGATGAACAAGGACAAACCACAATAATGGCTATGATGAGTAAAGATTGATTTGATATGAATTGAATGGAAAGGTCATTTCCTTTTTGTACCCTCTTGATCTATATCCTCATTTTACAAATTCATCCTGTATCATGAATGCTTTGTTTAAAATGAAATCAAAGTATGTAAAAGCGGCTTGTCATTTATGACGAATGCACCTCTGCCAACAGCAAAAAATCTCCAATCAATTCAAAATCGCATCTTCCCATTTGGGATGTCGTCATATATAGTTATATTAGACTGGTTCTAAATAACTGCAATTGGGGCGTTTACATGGATTCAATTGTTTTGCATTTTATTGTGATCATGAGTGGTTCTGGGATTCTGTCCGTTATATTAGGAATATTTGCTTTTGCAAATCGCCATCGATATATTGGCTGTCAATTGTTTATGTTCATGTCTTTCGCAACTGCGATCTATATTTTTGGTCATACGTTTGAATTATTGGGGCGTACTCCAGAAGAAATCATGTTCTGGATTTGTTTTCAATACATAGGGCTTCCGTTTATTGCACCTTTTAGCTTAATGATTGTGCTACAATTTACGGGCTTCCATCAATTCTTAACGAAGCGCCACATGCTACTCATCTTACTGATTCCATTTCTCACAACCATTATGGTGTTCACCAACTCTCTTCACTCTCTCTTTTATCGAAGCATCACGACGAATTCAGTAGACGGATTTTTATTGGCTGATTTTACGATTGGCTATTGGTATATCATTCATGGGGTATATGCGTTTGGCTGTTCGATGCTGGCTATATTTATTTTGCTTTGGTTTTTACGTGTGACGAAAAAAGAATACTTGAAGCAGATCATGATTTTGCTTCTTGGGATGTTCTTACCAATCTTGACTTCTTTTATCTATTTATTAGGCGCAACGCCTTTTCATATTGATCCAGTACCTGTGGTGATGTTTTTAACAAATGCACTATATTTGTGGGCAATTATGTCATTTCAGCTATTTAAGCTCTCTCCTATTGCGATGGAGCGTGTGTTTGAGCATATGTCCGAAGGGGTCTTGATTTTAGATCGTTATCGTACGCTAATTGATTATAATCCTGCAGCCGCAGCCATCATTCCAGACCTTTCTAAGAAAGGAATTGGACATAAAATCGATGATATTTTTTCAGCATTGAGGAAAGATCATGCTTTTATTCAGTGGCTTCGTTCCCCGCAGGATCATACGCAATATGATTTGATGTGGGAAAAAGAGCAACCCTTTTATTATCATCTGACAGCTTCCTCTTTATTTAATAGAAGAGGTGAGGTAGAAGGCAGGCAAATCGTGATCAGTGATGTGACAAAGCAGCGTTTGCTTCAGAAAGAGCTAGAACAGCGAGCATACATGGATGGATTGACAAATATCTTCAACCGTTCTTCTTTCATTGAACGAACGCATATTGTATTAAAAGAAGATGCTAATGATACAGCGATTTTGCTGTTTGATATTGATTTCTTTAAGCAAATTAATGATACACACGGACATCATATAGGGGATGAAGCACTACGGCATATCGTGTCAGTTTGTCAGCAGCATTTAGGGAATGAAGATTTGTTTGGCCGATATGGCGGGGAAGAATTTGCAATTTGTCTGCCGCATTGTCATTTTCAGGAGGCTTGTCACATGGCCGAGCGAATCAGGCATTCATTTGAGGAGAACCTCTTGCATGTTGATGGAAAAAAGGTACGAGTAACGGCCAGCTTTGGGATCGCTCATACTGCTTATGGCCCAGATTCATTAGAAACGCTGTTGTTTGAGGCGGATCAAGCCCTGTATATGTCAAAACGACAAGGGCGTAATAGGATCTATGCATCAACTGGTGGAAACTACATGCTTTATGGTGAAAATCATTCTCCACCAGCTTCTCGTTGACTGTTGTCTTCACTTCGGATATGATAGACATAACATTTGAACGGTTTCCTGAAGGGGAGTAGCTTTTACGGTTTGGTCGTCATTACAGAAACATACAGTGTTTCTCGGCCTTTCCGGCATGAACATGTTAGCCAGACCTTTGCCTATCACACATGAGGCAAAGGTCTGGCTTTTTCTAGCCTTTTTGTATCCATGTGTGGCGGGGGAGAGCGGACAAATGAACTCTTTTAAAACAACATAATGTTGTGAAAGGATGATCGACTTGAAAAAATATGTGGTGGCTCTCCTGTTTTCCGGCACGCTTGTCTTAAGTGGATGCTCAGGTTTACTTGAGCAAGTCAACGATACAACGACTTATGTGACAGAAGCAAATGACTTTGTCTCTGAAATTCAACAGTTTACAGAACAGTTTCCAAAGCTTGCTGAAGAGGCTGTACAAGATGCTGCCAAAAAAGCAGCCCTTACGCAGCAGCTTGAATCATTGAAGACCGAAATCCAATCCTTTAACGAATTAACAGCACCAAAAGTAGCAGAAGAGCTGCATGCGCAAATCATTGAAAAGAATAAGCTGCTATCAAAAGAGATCCAAACCTATTTACAGCAATTGAAAGAGGACAATGTGGATCTCGCGATCATCCTAGAGGAACAACAAGGGTTAATTCAACATCTCCAGCAATCCGTCAGTTTACTTCAGAATATCGAACAATTAACAAACTAGTACAGTCTCGTCACCAAGATTGAAAACTTGCTCATTGGCTTGAATAAATTTTTCCCGCAAAATATCCATGATCGAATCCTCACATCATCAGCATATCTTTGCCTTTTTAGGTAGAGGTATGCTTTAATTTAGATAAAAGAAAGTCATATAGAAAAAAGGTGATCACATGACAGAGCAGGAAGAAAGATATATTACAACACCGAGAGCCCAGAAGGAAAAGGATCAATTAATGAATCGCCTGAAACGAATCGAGGGACAAGTTCGAGGGATTCAACAAATGATTGCGACGGAACGTTATTGTATAGATGTCGTAAATCAAATCTCCGCTGTCAATGCTGCGTTAAAGAAGGTGAGTCTTCAATTGATGGAAAAACATGCACATCACTGCGTATCCGATGCGATTAAGAGCGGGAATGGGGATGAGGCGATAAAAGAGTTGATGAACGTCTTTACGAAACTGACCAAATCATAAAAAGCCAAAAACCTTTTATCTTTACATTAATACCCTACTGGGGTATAGTAATTATAGAGAATGAATGATGGAGGCGATGAAATATGGTACAAGCAACACTTCATGTACAGGGCATGTCTTGCGGACATTGCGTGAAAGCAATCGAAGGAAATGTAGGAGAATTAGCAGGTGTAGAATCAGTTAAAGTACATCTAGACAAAGGGCAGGTTGATGTTTCATTTCATTCAGATCAAGTGACACTACATCAAATTTCTGATGTAATTGAAGAACAAGGATATGACGTTGTATAAATGAGATACGTGCTGCAAGTGACAGCACGTATTTTTTCCCGAAAGGATATACCCCTATGGTGTATATGTGAAGAGGTGAGATGAATGAAAAAGGAAGTTGACTTTCAAATTATAGGAATGACCTGTGCTGCCTGTGCGAGACGCATTGAAAAAGGTCTGAACAAATTGGACGGTGTACATGATGTCAATGTAAACTTGGCACTGGAAACGTCTCATATTGTATATGATGCAGAGAGTATATCACCAGATGATCTGAAACAGAAAATACAATCTCTTGGCTACAATGTGGCGATCAAAGAAGCAGAATTTGATATAGAGGGAATGACCTGTGCAGCGTGTGCGAACCGGATTGAGAAAAAAATAAACGGGATGGCTGGCGTTGATCATGTGTCTGTTAATTTCGCACTTGAGAAACTTCAGGTGGCTTATCATCCGGAACAAACCTCAACGAGCGAAATAAAAGAAGCGGTACAATCAATCGGTTATTCGTTCATTGAACCAAATTTTGCACAAGAAAAGGAGAAAAATCATCGCCAAGCTACTATTGAAAAACAGACAGCACGCTTTCTGTTTTCAATGATATTATCGCTGCCTCTCCTTTGGGCAATGATCAGCCATTTTTCTTTTACGTCCTTTATTTTGGTACCAGAAGCATTCATAAATCCATGGGTTCAACTTGCACTGGCTACCCCAGTTCAATTCATTGTGGGCTGGCCCTTTTATGTAGGCGCATATAAAGCATTAAAGAATCAAAGTGCCAATATGGATGTGCTCGTTGCACTAGGGACATCTGCAGCTTTTTTCTATAGCTTGTATGAGAGCATTCGGTCTGCCTTTCAAGGAACACATCAAGCGGCTCTATATTATGAAACAAGTGCTGTGCTGATTACCTTGATCGTGTTGGGAAAACTAATGGAAGCAAGAGCAAAAGGGAAATCCTCAGAAGCGATTCAAAAGCTCATGGGCTTACAAGCGAAAGAAGCTGTCATTGAACGTAGCGGTAAGCAGATTACAGTTCCCATTTCAGAGGTAAAAGTGGATGATGTTGTCTATGTGAAGCCAGGTGAAAAAGTACCGGTAGATGGAAAAATCATTGAAGGGACAACGGCATTAGATGAGTCAATGATTACAGGAGAAAGCTTGCCAGTCGACAAAACAATAGGAGATACAGTCATTGGCGCTACAATGAATAAAAATGGTTTTATCAAAGTGAAAGCGACGAAAGTGGGCAAAGAGACCGCTCTTTCACAAATTATCCGAGTGGTGGAACACGCACAGGGCTCCAAAGCGCCGATTCAAAGAATGGCAGATCATATTTCGGGTATATTTGTTCCGGTTGTTGTAGGAATCGCTGTTTTGACCTTTCTCATTTGGTTTTTCTTCGTTGATCCATGGAATTTGACCGCAGCACTTGAAACGTTTATAGCGGTCATTGTTATTGCTTGTCCATGTGCGCTAGGACTTGCCACACCTACTTCTATTATGGCAGGCAGTGGGCGGGCAGCTGAATCTGGCATTCTTTTTAAAGGCGGAGAGCATTTAGAAGTGACACAAACACTGGATACGATTGTATTAGATAAAACAGGAACAGTGACGAAAGGTGAACCGAGTGTAACAGATGTATTAGCATATGCAAATTGGACGGAAGACACTCTGCTCCAACTAGTAGGGTCGGCAGAACAGCAATCTGAGCATCCACTTGCGCGAGCCATCGCTGATAGGATGAAGGAACGTAGCCTTCAAGCTGTGCATGTTGATTCGTTTCAAGCAGATCCGGGTTATGGGGTCGAAGCACATGTCGATGGGCATCGTCTCTTCATCGGTACACGGAAGCTATTAAAGAAACACCACATCAAATACGAAGAAGGAGAAGCATCATTAACAGCCCTTGAGAAGCAAGGGAAAACAGCCATTCTCACAGCAATTGACGGCCAGTTGGCTGGCATTGTGGCCGTTGCAGATACAATCAAAGCAACTTCAAATCAAGCAATTGCTAGACTGAAGGATCAAGGACTTCAAGTTGTGATGATGACAGGGGATAACAAACGCACAGCTGAGGCCATTGCGAAACAGGCAGGCATTGATGATGTGATTGCTGAAGTCCTTCCAGAAGAAAAGGCTGCTCATATTGCAGTACTTCAAGAACAAGGAAAGAAAGTCGCGATGGTCGGAGACGGCATCAATGATGCACCTGCTCTAGCGACAGCAAATATTGGGATGGCCATTGGAACTGGTACAGACGTTGCAATGGAAGCAGCGGATATCACGTTCATGACGGGAGATCTCCATGCCATTGCAGATGCGATTGAATATAGTAAAAAGACAATGCGGAACATCAAACAAAATCTATTTTGGGCACTAGCCTATAATTGTATCGGTATTCCAGTGGCAGCATTTGGGTTTCTTGCACCATGGCTAGCAGGAGCAGCAATGGCGTTTAGTTCGGTTTCAGTTGTCCTGAATTCGCTGAGACTTCAACGAATTAAGACTGTAAGAGAGGGAGTAGCGTTATGAAGTTGAATGTAAAGTGGAAGTGGACACTCAGCGCACTTGTATATGTTGCTTTGGTGTTGGTCAGTCATTTTATGTATGCTGAACTCTCTTATCATCATGACGTGCCAACTGAACAAATGCAAGATCACTAAAAGAAAGGCTCTGCAAAAAAAGCGGAGTCTTTTTTGAACAATTTTGTGAAAGAACCCACCTTTTTAAAGATTTTTCATAAAAAATTCATTTAGTTTTGTTCCTTTTTGTCGTTTTTTGTAGGTTCATCGTTAAGATTCGATTAAGTAACAAAGAAAGCGTTATCAAAAAAAGGGGGTTCACGTATGAAAAAGTTAGGGTTAGCTTCTCAAATACTCATTGCACTTGTACTGGGTGTTGTCGTAGGAGCGCTTTTTTATCAAAATGAAACGGTTATTAATATTTTAACGCCGGTTGGCGATATATTCATCCATTTAATTAAAATGATTGTCCTTCCAATTGTCATTGCCGCATTGATTGTAGCAGTAGCAGGTGTAGGGGATATGAAAACCATTGGAAGACTCGGAGGAAAAACCATCCTTTACTTCGAGATCGTGACGACGATTGCATTAGCAGTAGGACTGCTTGCAGCAAACGTCTTCCATCCTGGTACTGGAATTGACATGAGTAACATGGAAAAAGGCGATATCTCTAAATACGAAGAGACATCAAAGGCTTCAGCAGAAAAAGCCACTTTATCTGAAACACTTGTGCACCTTGTGCCAACGAACGTTTTCCAATCGATCGCAGAAGGTGATCTATTACCAACGATCTTCTTTACTGTCTTATTCGGATTAGGTATTGCCGCAGTAGGAGATAAAGGGAAACCAGTGCTAGGATTTTTCGAAGGTATACTCGAAGCCATGTTCTGGGTCACTAATAAAGTGATGAAGTTCGCACCATTTGGTGTATTCGCACTCATTAGTGTAACAGTAATTAAGTTCGGGGTCGGAGCACTGCTCCCGCTAGGTAAACTTGTCCTTGTCGTTTACGGAACAATGGCATTCTTTGTCATTGTGGTACTCGGCATGATTGCAAAAATGGCTGGAACGAATATCTTTATCTTATTCAGAGTTTTAAAAGAAGAAATCATTCTTGCATTCTCAACAGCAAGTTCAGAAGCTGTACTACCTAGATTAATGGATAAAATGGAGAAATTCGGCTGTCCGAAAGCGATCACATCGTTCGTTATTCCGACAGGTTATACCTTTAACTTAGATGGCAGTGCCATTTATCAATCAATTGCCGCCATATTTGTTGCACAAATGTATGGCATGCCACTTTCCCTTTATGAGCAAATTACGTTATTATTAATCTTAATGCTGACATCCAAAGGAATGGCTGGTGTACCTGGTGCTTCAATCGTTGTTGTCATCACAACACTTGGCGCTATGGGACTTCCACTTGAAGGTCTTGCCTTCATCGTAGGAATTGACCGCTTGCTTGACATGGTTCGTACAACAGTCAACGTTTTTGGTAACTCACTAGCCGCTATCGTGATGTCTAAGTGGGAAAAAGTATTTGATCAAGAGAAATCGAAGAAGTATATTGAACAATTAAAGCATCAAACAAAAGCAGCGTAAAAAGGAGATCTTTTCAAATGACGAAGCTACAGGACAAGCAAGTTCGAATCGAACGAGACTTTCTAGGTGAAAAGGAAGTAGACATTCATGCATATTATGGAATTCAAACATTACGTGCAGTTGAAAACTTTCCAATTACTGGCTACCGTATTCATGAGGAACTCATCAAAGCATTAGGGATTGTCAAAAAGGCAGCCGCACTTGCAAATATGGATACACATCGACTTTATTCTGGTCTTGGAGAAAAAATTGTACAAGCAGCAGATGAGGTCATTGAGGGAAAATGGAATAACCAATTTATTGTCGATCCAATTCAAGGCGGGGCTGGCACTTCAATGAATATGAATGCCAATGAAGTCATTGCAAACAGAGCGCTCGAACTATTAGGGAAGGAAAAGGGCGCTTATACTGAGCTAAGTCCAAACACTCATGTGAACATGTCACAGTCTACAAACGACGTGTTCCCAACAGCGATTCATATTTCTACATTAAATATGATTGAAAAGCTGCTTTATACGATGGAAAACATGCATCAAGTCCTGACGGAAAAAGCGCAGGAATTTGACCATGTCATTAAAATGGGGCGTACACATCTTCAGGATGCTGTTCCGATTAGGCTTGGTCAAGAATTTAGTGCTTATGCAAAAGTACTCGCTCGTGATATGAAGCGCATTAAGCAATCCAGACAGCATCTATATGAAGTGAATATGGGTGCAACTGCAGTTGGTACAGGGCTCAATGCAGACCCGAAATATATTCGCAAAGTTGTTGGCTATTTGTCTGACATTAGCGGATTACCATTAGTTGGAGCAGAAGACTTAGTCGATGCTACGCAAAATACGGATGCTTATACAGAAGTATCTGCTGCCTTAAAGGTATGTATGATGAATATGTCGAAAATGGCAAACGATATTCGTTTGATGGCTTCAGGTCCAAGAGCAGGCTTTGGTGAGCTACACTTGCCGCCTAGACAGCCAGGTTCCTCTATCATGCCAGGGAAAGTAAACCCGGTTATGCCAGAGGTGATGAACCAGGTTGCTTTTCAAGTGATCGGTAATGATCACACCATTTGCCTTGCATCAGAGGCTGGTCAGCTTGAGCTTAACGTAATGGAACCAGTGCTTATTTTCAACTTGCTTCAATCTCTCAGCATGATGAAAAATGTATTTGAATCCTTCGTTGACAATTGCTTGCGTGACTTAAAAGCAGATGAAGCGAGATTAAAAGAATATGTAGAAAAGAGTGCCGGTGTCATGACGGCGGTCAATCCGCATATTGGTTACGAAGCCGCTGCACGAATTGCAAGAGAAGCGATCCTTACAGGCGCATCTGTACGTGAGCTTTGTCTGCAAAATGATGTTTTAACAGAGGAAGAGCTTGATGTGATCTTAAATCCTTTTGAAATGACCAAACCAGGTATTGCTGGCGCATCACTTTTAGAAAAGGATCGTTTAGAAGATTAAACTACATCATGATAAACGCACACCGACATGAAGTTCCGGTGTGCGTTTTTTCATGGACTGTTTGTTTTTCTTAAGCTCACATAGTATACTATCGTCAATTATTAGGGATGTGACTGGGTTGAATCTATTGAAAAAATGGCTGAATACCGAGCCTTATTTAATCGTGATGTTGATTGTACTTACACCGATTGGCGGCGAGCTGAAATTTTACCCATTTGAAGATAGTTTTCGGGTCAGCTTTGGAACCGTTGTCTTTTTCTTTATTTTGCTTCAAATGAAAAAATTCCCAGCATGGGCGAGCGGTATCATTGCGGGGATATCTGTTTTTGTCTTTCGAGTGCTGCTTGATATAGCGGTCACAGGTCATTTGCTGATTGAAGAGTCTGTCTCATTAAGATTCCCTTCCTTTTTATATTATGTGACCTATGGTACGCTTTTTCACTTATTGCAGGTCCGTCGCTTTCGTGCCAAGCCTTGGATCATTGGTGCGACGGGGATTATCATGGAGTTATGTGCGAGCGTGGTCGAAATGATTGCACTTCGAGGTACGTTGGATGAAATTCTGACGGTCCGGACGCTATTTCAACTATTTGTTTTGGCGATTTTCAGAAGCTTTTTCGTATTGGCTTGCTATACGATGATTCGGTTATATGAAGAACAGGCGAGAGAGCGCCAGATGATGAAGGAAAAAGAACATTTGCTCATGCTGCTGTCGAACCTTTATACGGAATCTACATACTTTCATAAAACACTAGCACATGCTGAGCATATTACGGCAACATCTTATCAATTATATCAATCACTGCATCATGCAAAGGATGCCGAATCATTAGACTTGAAAAAGCTCGGAAAAACAGCACTTCAAATTGCGGGAGAGGTTCATGAAATCAAAAAAGATAATCAGCGGATTTTTTCCGCCTTATCGAAACTGATTCATGAGGAGAAGTTTCAGGAATATGCAAGTCCTGCCCATATTGCAGGACTTGTGATCCGCATACATGAAAATTATGCAGAATCTCTTAAAAAACACATTGTATTTCATTATGATGAAAAAGGGCAACATCCACCGTATCATGTGTTTACGATTCTATCTTTGTTAAACAACATTGTGTCCAATGCAGTGGAAGCCATTTCAGTGGCTGGAGAGGTGTCGCTGTCTATTTCGCTGAAAGGAAAAGATGTGATGTTTCAAATCAGTGATAATGGACATGGAATTAAAGAACGAAATCATCACGTTATTTTTAAACCGGGTTTCACTTTAAAATATGACCAAGCGGGTAATCCGTCGAGCGGAATAGGGCTTTCCTATGTGAAGGATACAGTTGAGAAGCTGGGGGGAAGTATTCAGATGAAGAGTATCCCAAATGAAAAAACAATCTTCACCTTGACAATACCAGTTGATCAAATCAGTAGAAAAGAGGGGGTTGGGAGATGAGATTTTTTATTGTCGATGATGATGAAGCTGTTCGTTCTTCGCTTGCTCAGCTCATTGAAGATGAAGAGCTTGGGATTGTGGCTGGCGAAGCGGAGGATGGTGCAGAATTAACAGCCAGCTACTTAAATGATTTACACATTGATATATTATGTATTGATCTTCTAATGCCGGAAAGAGATGGACTTGAAACGATTCGAGCAATAAAAGATGAGTTCCGCGGTAAATACTTAATGCTGTCACAGGTAGAAACAAAGGAATTGATTGGACAGGCATATACGCTTGGAGTCGAATACTATGTGACGAAGCCGATGAATCGTGTCGAAGTATTAAGTGTGCTCCATTTAATGATCGAACGTCTGCATTTAGAGCACTCCATTGAGAATATTCAACATTCGCTCAATTCTGTGATGCAGTTCCAGCAGCGTGGACAGACGAAAACAAAACAAAGGGGAAAAAGTCTTGCAGAGGCGGGCCAGTTCTTGCTTGCGGAGCTTGGGATTGTGGGAGAGAAGGGGTCAAAGGATTTATTGGATATGATTCTATTTACAGATCAGTATCTAGGATTACATGTCGATCAGCACGACTCCTTTCCCTCTTTAAAGGTCATTTTCACCGGGGTCACGGAGGAAAAATTAAATGAACCGTATACAGCAACTGATATTGCAAGAGAGGCGAAGGCTGCTGAGCAGCGTGTGAGACGAGCGATTAACCAATCACTAAAGCATATCGCATCACTTGGGTTAACGGATTTTTCACATCCAACCTTTGAAAACTATGCGTCTAAATTTTTCGATTTCACCATTGTACGGAAAAAAATGAGTGAATTGACAAAAGAGACAAGCGGAAGAGAAGAACACACCCGAATCAATGTGAAGAAATTTGTGCAAGTGCTATATTACGAAGCCAAACGAATTTGTATGGAAGATTAAAACAAGACGTGCGCTCCTCCTTTTCTTACAAATTTGCAGACGAATCGAAACCAAATGGAAAATCAAAGTACGCAAGGAGCAAGCCATTTATGAAATGGTAGGATGGGTCAGGCATGCTTGGGGTATCAGAGCCGGTTTGCTCCTCTTGCTGACGGTTCTCATCAAAGCACTAGAACGAGCGGAATCATTGATGCAACTGACATATGTGTGGGATGGTGTTAATCGTTGATTTTTTCATTAGTGGACGATAAAAGATCGACAAAACATGTCATACGAAAGAAAAAAGACAGGGGAATTCACTCCACCTGTCTTTTGTCATGATGTCAATCCTTTGTAAATGGTGTCAATATTCCATTTCATCATTTTGTAATAGCTGTCTCCATCTTCGCCTTGTTTTCCAATTGAGTCGGTGAATACTTTTCCTTTAATCGGAACCCCGGTTTCCTCAGAAAGGCTCTCAAGGCTGCGCCTATCTACACTTGTTTCAAGAAATAGAGCGGGTACACGATGGTCTTTGACGAAATGAATGATTCGTTTCATTTGACCAGGTGTTCCTTCGCTTTCTGTATTGATCTCCCAAATGTAACCGGCAGTCAGACCATACGCATCTGCAAAATACTTAAATGCACCCTCACTTGTCACAAGCAATTTTCGGTCATCTGGTAGCTGACTATATTTCTCTTTTGCTTCATCATGAAGCGCTTGGAGCTTCTTGATATAGGCTGCCGCATTTTTTTTGTAGTCTTCTTTATGGGCTGGGTCCGCTTTTATGAGTGCATCTCGGGCATTCTTGGCATATATGATGCCATTTTCGACATTCAGCCATGCATGAGGGTCTTGCTGACTTTCCAGTCCTTCTGAAGATAAATGCTTCACTGTGACGCCCTTGCTCAGTTCTGCTACTGGTGCATCACCTCCATCCTTTCCGCTGGATTCGAGAAGCTTTTGAAACCAGCCGTTCCCTGTTTCGAGGTTTAAGCCATTATATAGAACAAGGTCTGCATCCGCCGTATGCTGAACATCCTTTGGCAGTGGATCGAATTCATGTGGGTCAGTACCGATTGGCACTATGCTGTGAATAGAGACATGCTGCCTGCCTACTTCTTTCACTATGTCATAAAGAATGGAGTAGGTCGTCACAACTTTTAATTTGCCATCATCTTTGCCGGAATGATGATTCTTTGTCGAACAACCCGTGATCACTATAAGGGCAAGTAATACTGCTGTCAAACGGATTGCAAATACCTTCTTCATATATGTCCTCCTTTTACATAGACGCTTCCTTTTTCAACTGCGTTCGTTTTCGTTTCGATTTTAATGATCTCCATAAAATTCCCTGCTTTGGTGAAAAGATAAATGCACAGCCAAACAAAATGGTGGACACCAAAACAATGGATGCGCCAGATGACAAGTTATACGTAAAGCTAAGCCCAAGTCCTACTACAGCAGAAATAGTCCCGAAAAAGGCAGATAAATAAATCATAATCCATAATCGATCGGTTAGAAGGTAAGCAGTGGCTGCTGGTGTGATGAGCATGGCCACAACAAGAATGATTCCGACAGTTTGCAGTGAAGCAACCGTCACAAGCGTCAATAATGTCATGAGAAAGTAATGAATCATCCGATTCGGTAAACCATAGACGGATGAAATCACCGGATCAAAAGAACTAATGAGCAGTTCTTTGTAGAACATGATGACTGCTAACAAAATAAAGATGCCAATTCCAAGGGTAATCCACATATCAGATGACCGAACAGCTAGTACGTTTCCAAACAAGATATGATATAAATCGCTAGAGCTTTTCAAAAACGTAATTAAAATGATCCCGATTGAAAAAAAAGAGGTGAATACAATGCCAATGGCGGAATCATTTTTAATGCGGCTGTTTTGACTGACATATCCAATGCCAATGGCGGTTAACACACCAGTTAAGACGGCTCCGAAAAAGAAGTTAATTCCGAGCATATAGGAGATGGCGACACCAGGCAGAACGGCATGAGAAATGGCATCTCCCATCAGGGCCATGCCGCGTAAAATGATAAAGCAGCCGATGACGCCGCAAATGATGCCCACCATGACGGATGTAAATAATGCCTTTTGTAAAAACGCATATTCAAACAGTCCAGTTAAAAAATCCATTACACGTCTCCTCCTGCTGTTTTTAAGAATGGAAGTTGCGTTTCATACGCCTTCAGCATGACCTCTGGACGAAGGATGTCGTGTACGTGTCCCGCTTTAATCAATTTTTGATTTAAAAGAACGAGGTGGCTGAAATAATCATCGGCCTTGCTTAAATCATGGTGTACGACAAGAATTGTTTTCCCCTCATCACGTAATTCCTTCAAAATGCGAATCATCGTTTCTTCACTTGCCATATCAATCCCTACAAAGGGTTCATCTAAACAAAAGAGTTGTGCGTTTTGAGCAAGCGCTCTTGCCAGAAAAACTCGTTGTTGCTGTCCACCGGATAATTCGCCAATTTGTCTTTTGGCAAAGTCCTGCATCCCGACTTTTTCTAAGCAATGGTATGCATAGGCTCGGTCTTCTTTTTTAGGTCGTTTCATGAGTCCGAGCTTTGGATATGTTCCAAGCAGGACTGTATCAAGTACATGAATAGGGAAAGTCCAGTCTAGGTCGTTTCTCTGTGGAACATATGCGATTTGTTTTCTGACTTGTTTAAAGGGTTGGTCAAAAAAATGAATATCCCCTTGATCTTTTTCAATTAAATCCAAACATGCCTTGAGTAAAGTCGATTTACCAGCACCATTTGGACCAATGATCCCTGTCATCGTTCCCTCCTGAATGGAAAGAGAGACGTTTTCTAATGCATCCTGTCCGTGATATGAGACATATAGACGGTCGATTGTTAAAGCATTTGACATCTCTTGCGGCTCCTTTCAATCATCATTGCGTTTCTTCAATATATGCCCGAATTAAATAATTTTGACTAAAGGATGAAATGATTCTCTTACGCCATTTTTTTTTCCTTAGGCAAACTTTTATTTTATTCTAAGCGTATCTCCTTGTTTTGTAAAGAGATATGAATGATCTTTCTCATATTATGTAGGGAGAAAAGGGGATGAGCATGGATGTCATTAAAAAGGGCAGTAATAAACCATTCATTTGCCGATAAATGATTGACAACATGCGACAATACCTCATATAATAGGGGTAATTCAATATATGAATATGTGCTCATATATAATATTTAAAGAAGTTGTTAAGTTTAATTGAATCAGGGGAAGCTACTTATATAGAAAAAGGTGAGAACATGAAGATAACGAAGCAAGAATACGTATTAAACGGTCTTGATTGCGGAAACTGTGCGCGAAAAATTGAAACAGGTGTCAGCAAATTAGATGGTATTCAAACATGTTCAATTAATTTTGCGACAGGTACTTTAACAGTGACACATGGCGATACACAAGAAACGATGTCAGAACGTATTGAAAAAACGGTTCAATCTATTGAACCTCATGTGAGTGTTTCACCGAAAGAAGCAGGACACCAGCATGATCATGGAACAAAGCATTTAAAGTCCATCGTGTGTAAATTAATCGGTGGTGCTGTCATTGGAATAACTGCCTATCTTATACCAGAAGACGGGTGGCTACAGTTTGTCATGTTTTTGGCTGCGTACTTATTAGTTGGTGGTGACGTGGTCTTTAAAGCTTTGAAGAATATCGTACGCGGTCAAGTATTTGATGAAAACTTCTTAATGACCATTGCAACTGTTGGGGCTTTTATCATTCAGCAATACCCAGAGGCACTTGCTGTCATGTTGTTTTACCAAATCGGTGAGCTTTTCCAAGGAGCGGCTGTCAATCGATCAAGACGTTCCATTAGTGAATTAATGAAGATTCGTCCAGAATATGCGAACCTCAAAGTGGAAAATGAGACGATAAAAGTGAAGCCGGAAGAAGTATCGGTTGGTGATCGTATCATTGTGAAACCGGGTGAAAAAATTCCGCTAGACGGGTTGGTGATGGAAGGCTTTTCTCTCGTTGATACCTCTGCATTAACAGGTGAATCGGTTCCAAGAGATGTGGAAGCAGGGAAAGAAGTCCTTGCTGGATTTGTGAATCAAAATGGTATTCTTGAGATTGAAGTGCAAAAAGAGTTGAGCGAATCGGCTGTGACGAAGATTCTAGATTTGGTCGAAAATGCAAGTAGCCGAAAGGCACAAACTGAAAACTTCATCACAAAGTTTGCGAAATATTATACACCGGCTGTTGTTGTGCTCGCATTGTTGCTTGCCTTTGTACCGCCTCTTATGATTCCGTCAGCACAATTGTCTGAATGGGTTTATCGTGCACTTGTCTTTCTTGTGATCTCTTGTCCTTGTGCTCTTGTCGTATCCATCCCATTAGGATTTTTTGGAGGTATCGGGGCAGCATCGAAACGAGGAATACTAGTAAAAGGTAGTAACTATCTGGAAGCACTTCACTCTGTTCGTTATGCAGTGTTTGACAAAACAGGCACACTCACAAAAGGAAACTTCACAGTGACACATATTGCAGCACATGAGAAGTGGTCTGAAGAGGAGCTCTTGGCTTTTGCGGCTCTAGCAGAAGCACATTCTTCCCATCCGATTGCGGAGTCGATCAAAGCTGCTTACGGTTCATCTCTTGATGAGAGCCGCATAGATGCCTATGAGGACATTGCGGGTCATGGAATTAAAGCCATCATCAGTGGTGTCCATGTATTAGCCGGAAATGATCGCCTGATGGAACGAGAAGGCATTGCTTTTGAGAAAGAAAAACGAAACGGAACCGTTGTTTATTTGGCGGTTGACGGAAAGTTTGCTGGATCTATTTTGATTTCTGATGAATTAAAGGATGATGCGATAGAGACTGTTTCTGCATTGAAGCAGTTAGGCATAAAAACGATTATGCTCACCGGTGATTCAAACCAAGTAGGGACTGCGGTGGCCCAGCAAATTGGGATTGACGAAGTACACACAGAACTACTGCCTCAGGATAAAGTGGCGAAAATTGAAGAAATTGATCAGCAAAAAGCACCTCATGAAACATTACTATTTGTCGGTGACGGCATTAATGATACCCCAGTTTTAGCGAGAGCAGATATTGGGATTGCCATGGGTGGACTCGGGTCAGATGCAGCTGTGGAAGCGGCTGACATCGTCATTATGACGGACCAACCATCAAAGGTTGTTGAAGCGATCGGTGTTGCTAAAAGAACTAGAGCCATTGTTTGGCAAAATATTGCATTTGCTCTTGGCGTCAAAGGGGTCTTCTTATTGCTTGGCGCATTTGGTATTGCAACCATGTGGGAAGCCGTTTTTTCTGATGTTGGTGTGACTGTACTGGCAGTTTTAAATGC
Organism: Bacillus sp. NPDC093026; assembly: GCF_044754665.1. NCBI lineage: Bacteria > Bacillati > Bacillota > Bacilli > Caryophanales > Bacillaceae > Bacillus > Bacillus sp. NPDC093026. The sequence goes on from NZ_JBIVPN010000002.1 coordinate 572,774, forward strand.
CATGAGGGTCATGAAATAAAATTGTAAGGAAAAATTCAAGATACCGTCTTTTATAATAGAGACCCTCTTGTTAAAATAGAAGAAGTTGGATAATGGCATATTCCCAAGCTGTTATCCTTTTTCCGCTTCTAAGGAATGAAAAAGATAAGGTAGGTGCTTTTGTGAGTAAAAAAAATCAATCTTCATCCATTAAGTTTGCCGTTATATTAACCATCATCGCAGCCCTTCTCATTGGCATTTTTGTTATCATTGGCAACAATAATAGTCAGCAAGCACAAACAGTTGACAGTAAACCTTCAATTGAAGGGCAGCCTATCATGGGAGACAAAAATGCAACCGTACAAATCGTCGAGTTTGGGGACTACAAATGCCCATCATGTAAAGCATTTGAAAAGGACATTTTCCCAAAACTGAAAGCAGACTACATAGATAATGGCGATGTGTCATTTTCATTTATTAACTTTCCTTTACCTGTTCATGGAAAAGGCACTGTATTAGCTGCACTTGCATCAGAGGAAGTGTGGAAAGAGGATCCAGATAACTTCTGGAAGTTTCACGAATCTGTATATGCTGCTCAACCAGATAGTGAAGCAGAATGGGTCACACCTGCTAAGCTGACAGAATTGGCCAAAAAGACGACAAAGATCAATACGGACAAGCTAAAAGAAAACTTATCGAAGAAAACGTATCAACCACAGTTGAATACAGATGATCAATTGGTGAATCAATTAAAAGTAAACGCAACACCAACGGTTTTCATTAACAATAAACAAGTCCAAAACTTTTATGATTATAATGAAATCAAAGAGTTAATTGAACAAGAGCTAAAAGGGAAAAAATCATGAAAAATAAGCTTGTTTTCTTATACAGCGCTTGGATCGTTTCTATTGTTGCGACGATGAGCAGTCTATATTTAAGTGAAGTGAAGAAGTTTATCCCGTGCGATCTGTGTTGGTTTCAGCGCATCTTCATGTACCCGCTCGTGCTTTTATTAGGAATGGCCACTTTCCGTGGGGATGTTAAAGTAAAATATTACGTCCTTCCTTTAGCTGTGATCGGTGCCTGCTTTTCCATCTATCATTATATGGAACAAAAGATACCAGGTTTTGCATCAATCAGACCTTGCCTGAGTGGTATTCCTTGTTCTTTTGATTATCTAAACTGGTTTGGTTTTATCACCATTCCTCTATTAGCACTCATTGCATTTATTCTTATCATCATCAGTATGCTGTTATTAAATGCAAAACAAGATTAAATCAACAAGCCTACTTTTTATTAGAGAAAGTAGGCTGATTTTTATTTTTGGAAAAAGATAAAATTAAAGAATATTTGTATTGCTTTTCAGGAGGTTCAGATATACATTAAGTGTGTAAGATGATCAGACAATGTTAAGGAGATAAGCGGAAAATGGCATGGGAAGTCTTAAGTATGATTGGGATTGTGGCATTTGCTATTAGTGGCGCTATTGTCGCAATGGAAGAAGAATACGATATGCTTGGTGTGTACATTTTAGGGATCGTCACTGCCTTTGGCGGGGGAGCGATTCGCAATTTATTAATAGGTCTACCGGTATCAGCTTTATGGTCACAGGGCAAGATGTTCTCCATTGCTCTTGTTTCGATTACGATTGTGTTTCTATTTCCAAAGCTGCTGTTAAAGCATTGGAGCAAATGGGGGAACTTCTCGGATGCGATCGGCTTAGCAGCCTTTACGATTCAAGGGGCGTTATTTGCAGTCCAAAGAGGGCTTCCACTTAGTGCAGTCATTGTGGCTGCTATTTTGACTGGAAGCGGCGGCGGTATTGTACGTGACCTATTAGCAGGACGTAAGCCGCTTATCCTGAAAGCAGAGATTTATGCAGTATGGGCAGCGCTTGGCGGCTTATTCGTTGGACTTGGTTTCGCCCAAGGTGAGCTGGGCCTTTATCTTCTGTTTCTCATCCTCGTTACATGCCGAGTTTGTTCCTATCTATTCAAATGGCGTCTTCCTGCTAGATCCTACTTTTTCAATAAAGGGTAAAACAAAAGAGGGCCGAGGCGTCCTCTTTTTTGTTTGAGCCTGTGAAAACACTGTATCAGATGTTTTTTTAAAACCAAGCCATCCATGTCATTTGTCAAACAACAGGAGTGCAGACAGTTCCACGCAATGTTCAAAATGAGTCCTTTTTCAAAACAGGTGTGTGGGTCATTTGTAAAGGCGTTGAATTTGATGCAGTCATCATTGCAAATAGGTGAAGAGAATTTTATAAAAATGGACATGATCGAAAGCTGTTTATGAGAGTCATGCATGAGTTCTATATATGCGTAAACGGTGAAAGGGGCCCATTTTTTGCCAAAATTCCAACATGATATTATCAATCATTTTATTAGAATAGTAACGCTAAGAGCTAATGAATGTTCAAATGCTCACATCTTAGTGTAGAATAAAAAGATCATACACCTGTCGATATATTGGCAGGGATCACAATCATAGTGTACGGCTTTTGAATCAAGTGGGCTGAAAATTGTGTTCAGCCTATTTGTGGTGTGACTGGATACTGAAGCAGTTTTGCGGAAACCTGTGAAGGGAAAACATATTTATTGTTGTTACAGAGGATTTTTATACGTGTGATCAGAATATCTTTTTTGAAGATATTTAAGTCATTCATATTAAAAAAATACCAAAGCGTTTAGATCAGTACAACCATGGGAATAGAGCCACTCCATTATGAAACACAGGAGGTTTTAAACTAGTGGAGATTTTTTTAGCGGTGCTTGTATTACTTGCACTCATTGCATCATCGAATATTATTAATCGTTTTGTACCCTTTATTCCAGTCCCGCTAATTCAAGTGGGTTTAGGAATTTTGGTCGCAGCTTTTCCTTCAGGTTTACATATTTCTTTAAATCCTGAGCTATTCTTCGTTTTATTTATTGCCCCGCTGTTATTTAATGACGGGAAGCGTACTCCAAGGGATGAGCTTTGGAAATTAAGAGCGCCCATTCTGCTTTTAGCACTTGGCTTAGTCTTTGCTACGGTCATTGTAGCAGGATATACCATTCATTGGATGATTCCAAGCATCCCACTACCCGCTGCATTTGCTCTAGCAGCCATTTTATCACCAACAGATGTGGTAGCCGTTAGCGCCTTATCCAGTCGTGTGAATATGCCAAAAGCCATTATGAGGCTGTTGGAGGGTGAGGGGCTGATGAATGATGCATCAGGACTTGTGGCCTTTAAATTTGCCATTGCAGCAACTGTGACCGGTGCTTTTTCAATTGCGCAGGCATCCTTTAGTTTTGTATTGATTGCCGCTGGCGGTTTATTGACTGGATTTATTTTATCCTTCTTTTTCATTCGTTTTCGTTATTTCCTTCGCCGCTTAGGAATGGATGATGTCACCATGCACATTATCTTGCAAATTTTAACGCCATTTGTGATTTATTTAGCAGCTGAAGAAATTGGCGTTTCAGGGATTTTAGCTGTTGTTGCAGGCGGGGTGGCGCATGCAATTGAGCAGGACCGGATAGAAGCGAATTTAGCAAAGCTACAGATTGCTTCTACGAATACATGGAATATCATTTTATTTATTTTAAACGGACTTGTTTTCGTCTTACTTGGATTACAAATTCCTGATGTATCCACAGTGATTTTCCAAGATGAAGCGTTTAATAACATGCAGGTCATCTGTTACATTTTAATCATTACACTTTGCCTGATGGTTCTGAGGTTCTTATGGGTGTGGCTGTTCTGGGCAGGCAATTGGAGTGCAATCAAAAAGCAGCATGTGAAAAAGCAAAAACTTCGCGCATCGATACTGATGACATTCTCAGGTGTCCGCGGTGCCGTCACATTAGCCGGTGCATTTTCAATCCCCTTTACACTAGCTGATGGGTCACCATTCCCTGAGCGGCATTTGATTATTTTCCTCGCAGCAGGCGTGATTTTATGCACACTCATTTTAGCTAGTGTGTTATTGCCTCTTTTATCTGAGAAAAAAGATAAGCAAGTAGATGTGGACACTGATACAAAAATCCAGCACGCAAAACGGAAGCTTTTGAGAAGTGCTATTAAAACATTAAAAGAGGGAATGAATGAAGACAATCGAGAAGTGTCTCTAGCTGTCATCAATGAATACCGGATGAAACTGAGAAATATTCAACGTGAACCTTATCAATTCGGGATGAGGAAACAAGAAAGAAAAATTAGACTGCATGGGATTAAAGCAGAGCAGATGAAACTTCAGCAATTAATTGATGAAGAGAAAATTGACCAAGAAGAAGCCTATGAGCTTCAAGAGAGATTTCATGAACTTGAGATGCTATATTCCAATTCCTTTAAGATTCGTTTTTCGAAAGTCAAGTTTTTGCGGCTTCTTCAATGGCTACACTTATGGCGACCTCATCAGCGTATTTCAAGCGGCATATTAGAAAACGAAGAGTCGTACAAACAGATACGCAAGAAAACAGCTGAAGCCGCGATTGAATCAATCAAAAAACATATGACGGATGACAATAAACAAACATGTCATCGGGTCATTGGCTTCTACAATCAAGTCATCTTCCGCTGTGAACATGGCCCGTCATTCTTTCAGCAAAGAGATCGTGCATTTGACCGTAAGAAAAAGGAGTTAAATTTCAAAGCAGTACAGTCCATTCGTAACGAAATCCAAACCTTATATGAAAATGGGGAGATCAATCGTGATATAGCCCACCATTTAAGAGAGTATATCAATGATATAGAGGCTGTTTTATTGACCAATACATGATGTTGTCATCTTCTCGTCCATGTTTTAAGATGAAGGAAAAAAACACACAGGGGGGAGAAAGATGATGGCATATTATGGAGCAATTGAAGCAGGGGGTACAAAGTTTTGTTGTGCGATAGGAAATGAGCATGGAGAGATTGTTGAAGAATTAACCATTCCAACCGAGCATCCAGAGAAAACATTAAGACAGCTCATTCCATTCTTTCAAACATATCCAATTGAAGCATTAGGGGTCGGCTCATTTGGTCCAATCTGTGTCAAAGAGGGTGATTCTTCTTACGGTTATATCATGAATACACCGAAAATAGAGTGGAAGCACTACCCGTTGATTCCGGAGTTAGAAAAACAATTAGGGGTGCCTATTTCCTTTACAACAGATGTGAATGCAGCGGCATTAGGTGAACTAACAAAAGGTGCGGCACAAGGATTAACAAGCTGTATTTATATCACAGTGGGCACCGGTATTGGTGCTGGGTCTATTGTGAAAGGTGATTTACTGCACGGTCATTCACATCCAGAGATGGGTCATATACTGGTGAGGCATCATGCGTCTGATTCATTTGCAGGTGTCTGCCCCGCTCATGGTTCGTGCTTAGAGGGGCTTGCATCTGGACCAGCAATTGAGAAGAGGTGGGGAAAGCCTGCTAAAGAGCTGGGCGAGCAAGAAGCAGTATGGGCACTTGAAGCTGATTATTTAGCACAGGCATTGATGCAATACACCCTCATCTTAAGCCCAGAGCGCATCATAATGGGTGGCGGTGTGATGAAGCAACAGCAATTATTCCCGCTTATCCGAGAAAAGCTTGCTTTTTATTTAAATGACTATGTGGACCTACCGCCGCTTGATACATATATTGTATCTCCGGGACTTGGGGACAAGGCAGGGTTGACAGGTGCTTTGCTTTTAGCAATGGAAGCGAAAGCGAACTGCTCATAATAGAGTTTTTATTCTCAACATGAGATAATGAAATAGATGGAATCTATGAAAAAGGTGGTTGTTAAAATGGTTAAAAGCTTGAATGATACTGTAACACTAAATAACGGAGTGGAAATGCCTTGGTTTGGTTTAGGTGTATTCAAAGTGGAGGACGGCAATCAAGTGGTAGATGCCGTAAAAGCAGCCATACGAAATGGATATCGAAGCATTGATACGGCAGCAGTTTATAAAAATGAGACAGGTGTAGGGAAAGCCATTAAAGAATCGGGCGTCAAACGAGAAGAGTTATTCATTACATCTAAAGTATGGAACACCGACCAAGGCTATGACAACACACTAGCTGCCTTTGACGCGAGCTTGAATCGATTGGGGCTAGATTACTTAGATCTCTATTTAATTCATTGGCCTGGACCAAATGCAGACACTTTTAAAGATACATGGCGTGCGCTTGAGAAGCTTTATAAGGATGGGAAAGTAAGAGCCATTGGTGTGAGTAATTTCTATGTTCATCATTTAGAAGAGCTGTTAAAAGATGCAGAAGTTGTACCAGCAGTCGACCAAGTGGAGTTTCATCCGAAGCTGACATTGCAAGAGCTGCGGCAATATGCAAAGGAAAAAGGTATACAAATTGAAGCATGGTCTCCGCTCATGCAAGGCAAGCTGCTAGATCATGACGTGCTGAAGGAAATCGCATCACGCTACAATAAATCCGTCGCACAAGTCATTTTACGATGGGATCTGCAAAGCGGCGTGGTAACCATTCCAAAATCAATCAATGAAGAACGCATTAAACAAAATGCAGATATTTTTGATTTCGAGCTTTCTCAAGAAGACATGGAAAAAATCGACGCATTAAACAATAACGAGCGAGTCGGCTCTAACCCAGATACCATGACTGTTGGGTTTGAGTGAATCATTGAATAGAATCATTCTTAGAACACCTTTCAATAGCTATAGGAGTTAAATACTCTGAATGACTATTTGAAAGGTGTTTTTTGTTTTATAGATAACACGCTGTTAAAATCACCTTAAAATGATTCAAATAAAAAATTTGTATTAGTTTGTTATATAGAACAATTGTTTTTGAATTGGTCGTTTTATGTCGAAGTTTTATTTCATCTGGGTTGATATATATGATCTATTATTTTTTGACTTCTAATGTTGTGTCCCCACTATTTAATAGGGGGGACATTATGGCGTGCGGCTACGCACAACCAGCAACATGAAAAAGGATAGAATGACAATACAAATCGTCCAAGACCAAGCAAGTTCCATTCGGCCAGAATCAATGGCAACATAGATTGCTGTTGGGAGTGTTTGTGTTTTTCCTGGAATGTTGCCGGCAAACATGAAGGTAGCACCAAATTCTCCAAGGGCTCTCGCAAAGCTTAGTACAGCGCCAGATAGCAGGGAAGGCATGGCCAAAGGAATGGTGATGAGGGTAAAGACTTGGATCGAATGAGCACCATCTACTTTTGCAGCGTCTTCAATGTCTGCATCAATCGTAGAAAATCCTGCTTTGGCTGATTGATACATGAGCGGACATGCGACGACAGTCGATGCAATGACAGCAGCCCACCATGTGAAAATGACAGGTTGATGAAAAAGCCATTCAATGGCACTGCCAATGACACTATGTTTTCCAAAAATGATGAGCAATAAAAAGCCTACCACTGTTGGTGGAAGAACAAGCGGCATCATCAGGAGCGTTTCAACGATCACTTTTCCTTTGAAGGATGTTCGGGCCATCCAAAGGCCAATAACCGTTCCAAATAGTGTGGCTAGTATGCCGCTAACCACTGCAATTTGAATGGACAACCAAATAGGCGAAAAAAATTCTTCATTCAACATAGACATTACCTAACTTGAAAACCGTACTTTTGAAAAATAGATATGGCTGTATTTGATTGAAGAAATTGATAAAATGTTTTTGCCTCATCTTTGTGTTCTGTCTCATTCACAATCCCAACTGGATAGACAATTGGAGAATGCATATCCTCATTTGCCTCATCTAGAATCTTTACTTTTTTGGAAACAAGGGCATCTGTCTTATAGACAATACCTGCTTCTACATTGCCTGTTTCCACATAGTTTAACACTTGACGCACATCCTTACCGTATACGGCTTTTCCTTTCACCTGATCCCATATGTTCAGTTTTGTGAAGATTTCTTTTGCATATGTACCAGCAGGCACAGATTCAGGTGTGCCAAGAGCGATTTTCCCCTTGAGGTTCTGGACATCGTTAAATGTTTTGATAGAAGAAGGGCTTTCTTTCGGAACAATAAGCACAAGTTCATTTTGAATGGCATCTTTCTTATGATTCTTGTCTATGTTGCCTGATTGTACAAGTTCATCAAATGGCTCCTCAGCAGCTGAGAAAAAGAGATCGACTTTTGCGCCTTGAGCAATTTGCTGTTTCAATGCACCGGATGCCCCAAAATTATTGGTTAATTTTACGTTCGGATGTTGATCTTCAAAGGCTGATTCAATTTCTTTTAGTGCATCTTGCAAGCTTGCTGCAGCTGAAATAACAAGCTCCGTCTTCTTGTTTGAATCTGATGACTTCATCACTGCTTGGCATCCAGTCAAGAGTATACAGATGGTGATGAAAGGTAAAAATACATACTTCATGTTCACACCTCTAACGATTAAATATCAATGCTTATCCCTTATTATAATCATACTGATTTGACCATTCATAGGCTTTCAGCAAAAAATGGGATCATCTCCATGGCAAGAAGGAGCCGTTAGTGCTTGATGTACTATTAAAAAAATAACAAACAAAAAAAACGCCATTTGGCGGCGTTTAATGCTGATAAAAACGAAGGAGATTCCCATTAATGACTTTATCTGATAAGGACAACTCTTTATTGGCTTTTTCAATATAAGGCTGACACACCTCATCATTTTCAACAGGTTCACGTGTTTTTTGATCATAGCAAGTGTTTTTCGTATAAAGATAATCGTCTGTGATAAAGTTCCCGTTTCTCAGAACAGCGAAAGGCATCCGTTCGTTTGAGAACAGGTCGTTGCCAAATTGAATCGAATCCTTTGACTCAATGCCGAGCAGATGAAGGAGTGTCGGTTTGACGTCCATTTGCCCAGCCGTTTTAGATATTTGTTCTGGTGCTTGATCAGTAACACCGGGAATGTAGATTAAAAACGGAACTCGCTGAAGTTTGACAGCATCAAACGGTGTGATTTCATCCTTGTTGAGAAGCTTCGCCATCGCCTCATGATGCGCCTCTGAGATGCCATAGTGATCACCCATGAGGACGAACATTGTATTGTCATACAGCCCTTCTTCTTTCATACGGTCAAAAAATGTCTTAATGGCTTCGTCTTGATAGCGGACGGTTGTCACATAGCGGTTAAAAATGGTGCTGGATGAATCAAATTCATCAATAAACTGATCCTTTGGCTCGATTTCAAATGGAAAGTGATTCGTCAATGTAATGAACGTGCTGTAATAAGGCGTCTTCAGCTTCTTTAAATAATCAATGGATTGATCAAAAAAGTCGATATCCTTTAAGCCCCAGCCAGTTGAATTTTGTTCATTGACATCGTATGAATCGACATCATAAAAACGATCAATTCCAAGCGATTCATACATCACATCACGATTCCAAAACGTTTTATTATTCGCATGAAATTGGACGGATTGATAATTTTCTTTTTTCAATTGCTTGTATAACGTGTCATATTCGTTGTCACTCGCTGTGAAAAAGACAGCGCCGCTGCTAGATGGGTAAAGGGAATTGGCGACAATAAACTCTGAATCCGACGTCTTTCCTTGCTCTGTCTGCTGATAAAATTCATCAAAATAAAAACTCTTTTTGGCCAGTTGATTTAAAAAGGGGGTGATGTATTGTCCATTCACCTTTTGATCAATGACAAATTGCTGCGTTGATTCGAGTGAAATGAACACGACGTTCTTACCTTTAGCAAGTCCAAAATAGTCTTTGTTTGGTGCACTGTAATCGGCCTTCGTGTAGTTTGCTACGGTTGAAAGTGTATCTTCGTCAGCAAAGGCTTTTTGTCCAATACGAGCCGTTTGGGCAGCGCCGTCATACAGATGGAATTGAAACAGACCAAGGTTTCGTACGATGACTTCTCGATCATAAGAGCTTGTCAGAAATCGAGGATGGTCCAGCATGGCTGAGCTAACATGAAACAATAAAAAGCTGCAGCAGACCGCATAATATGTTTTGATTGTCTTGAATGACGCTTTTGGTGCTAATGGTTTACGCTTTAACAGCCATGTCAGCACGATGAAATCCATGAGCATCAGCACAAACAGCGGGTGGAACAATTCAGTCATACTACTGCCCATATCTCCCATGTTCTTCGCTTGAAATAACACAGGAATCGTAATGAAATCAATATAAAATCCGTAAAAGATCGTATTTGATATAAGAATCGCCGTCAGGATCAAATTTGCGGTCAATAAAAAAACCTTTTGTTTGGCATCATTCAAAAAAAGTGCAATACCAAACAAAGGAAGCAAAAAGCTTAGCGGATTGATGAGCAGCAGCCATTCATGAAACAAGTTGGCTGTTCGTATATGAAATCCGAATTGATAAATGATATATGTTTTCATCCACATGAAGAGGATGGAGTACACTAAAAACCAGTGATCTTTGAAAAACGCTTTCATGTATGTAGCTCCTCACCATTCTGTATTCAGCTCAAGGCAAAAACACTTATCTTAAAACTACTAAAAAAATGAGGAATGATCAATTCATATCCTGCCTTTTTGGCAAAACACTTTTTTCATTCTCTTAGAACTGAAATGGGACGGGTAATCCGTAAATGACGGCGATATAATAGCAAGTGACAATTGTGAGGGCAGCTAGGACGACTTGTTCACCTGTACTGCCTGTTTTGACATAAAAGGGGAGACGTACTTTTATCGTAGCCGGAAATAAGAATTTAATACCATTCACTGTTCCTGCATCAAGTAAAAGGTGACTCGCTATGCCGACAAGTAAACCGAATCGTAGACTGTCATTTGGAATGTATGTGGTCGCAATCAAATAAATGATCAGCATAAATAATAAACTGTGTGTAAAGGTTCGGTGACCGAAAACACTAGAAATCAGTGTTGAAAGAAGCGGGAATTTCCTACCGATTTTACTTTTCGTATGACAAAGATCAGGGATAAGAGCACCTACTGATCCAGCAGCAGTCATGGTGATAGGATCATATCCATAGTAGTAGGCGGCGGCTGAGCAGGCGGCAACTCCGCCCATGATATGTGTTTTTCCTGTCATGATGCGTACTCCTGTTCTATCTGTAGTTCAAGTATTCACTATATCAAGCGTGAATTCATTCAGCAAGGCTTATTTTTAAAGAAAGAAGGTTAAAATCTTTGGCGGATTAGAAAAACACTCTATAATAAGAATGAAGTCATTATGACATTAACGATAAGGATGCGATTCGGATGAGTAATGCAGACATTTTAAAAGAAATTGTTCTCGTACATTATGAAGTCAGCCGTAAGTTAAACCGTAAGTTAGTTGAGTTAGAAAAAGATATCACACCTCCGCAAATTTATGCCCTCTCTATTTTGATTCAAGGCAAAGTTTCTCATGCCGAAGAGCTGAAACAAAGGCTCTCTTTGAATCCAGGTGCAGCCTCTATTGCACTCAATAAATTATGTGAACAGGGATACATTCAAAGAGAACGGGACAAGCATGACCATTCACTTGTCCGTTTAGAAGCCACTGAAAAAGGCTTAGCCATTTACGAAAAGCATACACGTGTTTTTGGCAAAGTGATTCAGCATATGATGTCAGACTTCACAGAGGAAGACTTAAAGACCTTTCTTCAATACTTACAAAAAATGAGAAAAACCTTTCAGGATGAATGATGAGTATGCCTCTTTGTATAATGCATGACCCAGTAGCACAAATTAAACAGGCAATGGGATATTATGAAAAGGGGTGAAGCAGTGATGTCATTTTTCCAAAAGGATAAAAAGGCGAAAAATGAAAAAGATCATCAGCAAGTTGATCAGCTGTTAGAAGAAGCAAGCAAAGAACTAGCAGGCGATCCTTTGCAGGAAGCTGTACAAAAGAAGAAAAACAAGCATCAATAAGGAAAAAGGGCGGAGAAAAGGTTCTCTGTCCTTTTTTCTATGATTTTCCCTTTGACAGATGTGAGAATGTTTGATAATCTTCGTGTAGTAAAAAGTGAATAGAAATCCTCACGCTATGTCTCAGTGAGGTAGAGGTTGCGCGGATGATGAGTCACACATGGGAGAGATGGAATCGTTGATCATGTGAAAAAAGGCATCAGCGCCGAAGTGTAGAGAGAGCTCCAACTTTCTTTATGCTGGGTCTGCATTGAATAAATGCAGGACTGCCACGTCTAAATAGCGTGGAGGGCTATCCGGAGATCAAGGTGTATGTTTTGAAAAGCATGGACTTTTGTTCAGGCTTTTTTTTATGTTCTGATGATAAGAAAAGGGCATGCTTGTTTTTAAGAAAGTGACCCTTAACGAACATAAAGAATGCAAATCATTGCTTCACAAATATATCGACAAAGATACTGCCGGGTCTGGTCCAAAGAGAATAAAACGGAGGTACGGAAATGGAACAGACAAAAAAATGGGGTTTTTGGTTATTGACGGCTTTTGTCGTCGGAAATATGGTGGGTTCAGGCATCTTTATGCTACCAAGTACGCTCGCACAGCATGCAAGTCCTTTAGGTGTGACGATGGCATGGCTTGTAACAGGCGGCGGTGTGTTAATGATTGCGCTTGTATTTGGGCATTTATCCATTCATAAGCCGCATCTTACTGCTGGACCACAAAGTTATGCAAGGGCGCTTTTTAAAGACCCGAAGAAAGGAAAAGCGGCTGGTTTTACAATGGTATGGGGGTATTGGGTTGCCAGTTGGATTAGTAATGTTGCCATCATTACTAGCCTTACTGGTTATTTAACAACATTTTTCCCTATTTTAACAGTGAAGACAGTGATATTTACCTTTGGGAAAGAAGCCATTACACTCGGGCAACTCATGACCTTTATTGTATGTACACTTCTGTTATGGGGAACACATACAATCTTAGTGACGAGCTTAAGTGTAGCTAGTAAATTAAACTTTATTACGACATTTTCAAAGGTGCTTGGGTTTGTCCTATTTATCGTGGCAGGCTTGTTTGCTTTTCAGACCGCATTATTTGAGCATTATTACTTCCAGGTTGCGGCCAAAGGGGAAGGGATGCTTGGACTTGGTGGCCAGATTCATCATGCGACGATCTCCACGTTATGGGCATTTATTGGAATTGAATCAGCTGTGATTTTATCAGGAAGAGCTTCTTCTCAGCGCGATGTCAAGCGTGCAACGATTACAGGTCTTTTGATTGCCCTTTCGATTTACATGATTATTACGCTTATTACAATGGGTGTACTTCCGCACGATCAATTACAAAGCTCAGATAAACCGTTTGTGGATGTGCTTCAGCTAATTATTGGACCGGCTGGTGGAATTGTCATGGCACTACTTGCCATCATTTGTTTATTTGGGTCTATGCTTGGCTGGATTCTACTCGGTTCAGAAGTGCCATATCAAGCAGCGAAGGCAGGAGATTTCCCAGCGGTATTTGCGAGAACAAATAAAAAGGGAAGCCCTGCATTTGCCTTGACTGTCACAAATATCATGTCACAGTTGTTCATTTTTTCAGTGATGTCACGTACCATTAATGAAGCTTTTACCTTTTTAACGACATCAGCGACACTTGCCTATTTAATTCCATATATCGTGTCGTCGATCTACAGCCTTAAGGTGATCATGCAAGGTGATACGTATGATATTCAAAAAGGAAATCGCAAAAGAGACGGTGTCATCGCACTAGTCGCAATGGGATATTCCACTTGGGTGATTATATCAGGCACAGCAGATTTCAAAACATTCGGTCTCGGGATTGGCTTGTTCTTAATTGGCATCTTGCTCTATCCATTCATGTCTAAAGGATTTGCAAAAGAAACGGAATAGGTAGACATTTCTCAAAAAACTGGAGAAACGTCAGATTGTAGAGAAACTCCTGTTTTTCTACAATCTTTTTTATTTTTAACGTATGTATGATGGCAATTGTGTTTATAGAAAGAGTCTTAAATATGGAATCAGTTGCAGCGGCAGTGGTCTTCTGAAGTGTTTTGAGACCTCCAAAGTAGCTTTCTGCAAGGAGAACGATTCGTTTTTCCCAAAGTTCTTTCCTATCCGCTTAATAGTGATAATGATTATCAATATCACTATTATCTTAACATGAAATCAATAAAAGTGCATTGCTTTCTCTCTCATCATGTGAAAATGATGAAATAATCCTGTTTTTTTAAATGGAACTGAAGAAAAAGTATCATAATAGGATTTCAAAAAGAGAAGAAAGTGATATACTATAATCCGAGATTGATAATCATTATCATTAATGAGGAAGAGAAGTGAATGGAAAGGAAGAGACTGGTTTTGGGCGCACAATCAAATAAACAGCTTTCAACTAAAGACGAAGCGATTGACATAGTAACAAAGCCCTTTGGAACAGCAGTTGTTGTCATCTTAGGGATTATTGCTTTAGCATTTGGTCTTTTTTTATCAGTATCGTTAGGAGCGGCAAATATACACTTACACACTGTATGGGAAGCCGTTTTTCATTTTGATCAACATCAAACATCTCATCAAATTATCAGGGAATTAAGATTGCCGCGTACGGTTGGAGCAGCACTTGTAGGAGCCTTTCTAGCTATATCGGGAGCAATGATGCAAGGGATGACCAGGAACGCACTCGCATCTCCTGAAATTATGGGGGTGACAAATGGTTCCGCATTTGCGATCGCCATTGCGTTTGCTTTTTTCCCAACCCAATCTTCATTTACATTCATTTTATGGTCATTTGTTGGAGCGGCATTTGGTGCAAGCCTCGTCTTTGGTGTCGGTACTCTTTCAAAAGGTGGACTGACGCCAGTGAAGTTAGCATTAGCTGGTACGGCAGTTAGCACACTCCTTAGCTCAATCTCCTCAGCCATTGCCATTCGATTTGATGTCGCTCAGGATATGAGCTTCTGGTACGCTGGTGGCGTTGCAGGTGTGAATTGGAACAATATAAAGGTCATCATTCCTGTTGCGATTTTAGGCTTCATCATCGCCATGGTGCTTGCCCGCTCGATCACCGTCCTCAGTTTAGGTGATGAATTAGCAAAAGGGCTTGGACAGTACACGAAAATAGTCAAGGTACTTGGGATATTGGTCGTCATTCTTTTGACAGGTGCAGCCGTTTCGGTCGCAGGCTCTATTGGTTTTATCGGGCTTGTGATTCCTCATGTTACGCGTTTTCTTGTCGGGGTCGATTATAGATGGATTATTCCATGCTCAGCAATTTTAGGGGCTGTTCTTTTAATTTATGCAGATATTGTGGCAAGACTCATCAATGCGCCATTTGAAACACCAGTCGGCGCAATTACAGCGATCATAGGCGTTCCTTTCTTCTTATATTTGGCTAGACGTGAAAGGAGCGGAATTTAGATGGACATGGTGCAACAGGCAAAACAAAAGAAATTTAAACGAACCATGTGGTGGATCTTTTTCGCTATCATGATCGTGTTTCTCATTAGCTTAAACACTGGAGAAATCCAGATTTCTCCTATAAATACATTGAAAACACTCTTTGGATTTGGAAGTGAAATGGATGAACTTGTTTTGTTTGAATTCAGGCTTCCAAGAATGGTCATTGCCCTACTCGTTGGCGCTTCGATTGCTGTGTCAGGTGCAATCTGGCAGGGCGTGTCTCAAAACGGTCTAGCAGATCCCGGCATTCTTGGTGTGAATGCGGGTGCGGGTTTTGCAGTTGTTCTGTTTATCTTTTCATTCCAAGGCTCTATGTCAAACTTGGGGGATTTCGCCATCTTTGTGTTGCCGCTATTCGCTTTTGCAGGTGCAGGGTTTGCCGCATTTCTAATTTATGTGTTAGCGTGGAAAAAAGGAATTACACCTGTGCGACTGATTTTGACTGGTATTGGTGTGAATGCTGCGTTTTCAGCAGCCATTGTGGTCATTCAATTAAAAATGAGTCCAAATGATTTTAACCAAGCGATTATCTGGTTGTCTGGAAGCATTTGGGGTTCAAGCTGGACATACGTGATATCCGTCTTGCCGTGGATGTTAATTTTTATCATGTTAGCGATTTTGAGAGCGCGTTATTTAAATATCATGAATTTGGGTGATCAACTGTCTTATGGACTCGGGATATCTGTTCATAAAGAGAGAAGCTTGATGATACTGATTGCTGTTGCATTAGCTGGAGCGAGTGTCGCTGTCGCAGGAAGTATTTCCTTCTTAGGCTTAGTTGCACCGCACTTGGCTAGAAAGCTTGTTGGACCTAAGCATCAGTTAATGATTCCTACTACCGCTATGGTTGGAGCGCTGCTATTATTACTGGCGGATACAGTTGGTCGTGTGATACTTGCACCATCAGAGGTTCCGGTTGGGCTTGTGGTCTCTGCTTTGGGCGCGCCTTATTTTATTTATTTATTAATGAAAACGAAGTAAATAAGAAAGGAGAGGACAATAGATGAAATCGCTCGAAACTAAAGAGCTTTGTATAGGCTATCATGACCGTTTGATTGTCGAGGATTTAAATATCAGTATCCCAAAAGGAAAGGTGACCACATTGATTGGACCAAATGGCTGCGGGAAATCAACGATCTTAAAAACGATGTCCCGTATTATGAAGTCATATAAAGGAGCCGTTTATTTAAATGGTCAGGCGATCCAGAAGACATCAACCAAAGAGATTTCAAAACAAATGGCCATCTTGCCGCAAACCCCCGAAGCACCAAGTGGACTGACCGTATATGAGCTTGTATCATATGGACGTTTCCCGCATCAAAATGGATTTGGCCGCTTATCCAATGAGGATAAACGTCTCATAAGATGGGCACTTGAGGAAACGGGGATGATTGCTTTTCATGATCGCCCAATTGAAGCTCTCTCAGGTGGACAACGTCAGCGAGTATGGATTGCCATGGCGCTTGCACAGGAAACAGAGTTGCTGTTACTAGATGAGCCAACGACTTATTTGGATCTTGCACACCAACTTGAGATTCTTCAGCTATTAGAACGCTTAAATCGGGAGCAAGGTCGTACAGTGCTCATGGTCATCCACGATCTCAATCACGCAGCCCGTTTTTCACATTACATGGTGGCACTCAATCAAGGAAAAGTAATCAAAGAGGGAACGCCTCATGAAGTCATGACAAAAGAGGTACTTGGTCAGGTCTTCCACATTGATGCAGAAATTGTCCTTGATCCTAGAACAAACAAGCCTATTTGTTTAACATATGATTTGATGAATCATGAAAGAAAGCTAGAAGCTGTGAACGGATGAAAAGATGTACGAGAAACTCGGTGCTTATACCGGGTTTTTTTTCGTCTTGAGGATTCTTTGTTCATCTCATTTTCCCAAATGATATTTTTTACTTTTATGCAGAAAAGAGTTACTTTTTTACTGTAGACAATGGTAATATACGGTTAGAGATCATAGCTAGAAAGGAAAGAGATGCGTGGAAACAGCAAAAATATTGATTGCAGATGACGAAGAAGCAATTGTAAAAATGGTTGAACGCGTATTACAAAAAGAGGGATTCCAGCATATTTATAAAGCCTACCATGCAGATGAAGCATTAGATGTTGTCAAAAACGAAGATATTCATCTCTTACTTATAGATGTTATGATGCCCGGTAAGTCTGGCTTTGACGTTCTTCCTGAAATGAGAAAATATACGAAAGCACCCATTTTCTATTTGACTGCAAGAACGTCTGATGTAGATAAATTAACAGGCTTTGCACAAGGTGCAGATGATTATATTACTAAGCCATTTAACCCGTTAGAGCTTGTTGCCAGAATTAAAGCGCACTTAAATCGAACATATATCTCCTTACAAGAGGAACAAGAAGAGAATCATAGCCAATATGAGTATGCACATTTCTCTTATCATCCGCATGCTGCAGAACTAAAAGTAAGAGGAGAGGTGACCGCATGCTCTGCCCAGCTTTTATCCTTGCTGAAATTCTTTTGTGACCATCCGAATGAGGTTCTTTCAAAAGATCAAATCTACGAGAAAGTATGGGGTGTGCCATCTTATGGTGATAACAACACCGTCATGGTTCATATTCGAAAGCTAAGAGAAAAAATTGAATTAGACCCGAGCCAGCCAGAATATATTGTGACCATTCGTGGTATGGGCTATAAGTTTATTCCTCATCCTGTGAAGGTCCTCAGTTAATTCATGAATTTACGAACAAAACTTTTCTTTCATTTTGTCGGGCAAATGTTTATTGTCATTGCGATCCTGCTGATCGGGAATACTTTCTCTGAGAATCTATACTATAAAAAACATTATGAAAATATAGCAGAGACCGGTTTAGCAAAGGCTGATGGAGATACACTCATGAGCTGGCTTTACTTTAATGAAGACGGAAAAATGGAAGCAGATGATCAGCTCAAACAAGCAGTGAAAAAGCGTGACGGCTGGCTGCAAGTGATAGATTCAAAAAAACATAACATATACAGTTACCATCTACCTAAAAATATTCCAACATCCTATCAAAAGGATGAAATAATTAAGATTTTTGAAAAAAGACAATTTCAAGATTACAAGATGTACTTCTGGCCAATAGAAATTGATCAAAAGAATTATATCGTGCTATATGGTTTCAAAACGAACAGCACCAAGGTAGCGAATTATTTAAAACAACATGAGAAAAATCTAGCTGCACTTTCCCAATACTCAAGTGAAACAAAAGACTATTTGAAAAGAATGAACGGTTCTGTTCATTTATTTAACGAAGAAGGGAAATATCTGAAAGGCATTCGAGCAAAAGATGATTTTAAAGATAACGTAACGGACGTTGAGTTGCTCAAATATCAATCGAAACCTTGGGAATTTAGAAGTGACCTGACTTACATCAAAGTGAATAAAGACTTATATATGATCGTATCAGTGCCAAATAAAGTGTACAGTCCAGACGAACTTTATGATAAAGAGACAGAAGCGTTAAATCAATATACGACCATCCTCATCGCTGGACTTGCGCTCACCATCATTATTGTGATGACCCTATGGTACTCATATCGTTACGGATTACCGATCTATCATATTATTCGCTGGCTGATTTTCTTATCAAGAAATAAATTGCAGGAGCCAACCAATAGAAAAGGGATTCCTGTCAGTAAAAATAAAAAGGGACGCATCAAACGGGAATATCGGTTGTTTGAGGATATTCTGAAAACAATGGACCAATTAACTCATACATTAAAAGAAAATGAAGCAAACCGAAGAAAAATCCAAACAACAAGGGAAGATTGGATTGCTGGCTTGTCTCATGATTTAAAAACGCCTCTTAGTACGATATATGGTTATGGACTGATGCTAGGTTCAAATCAATACCAATGGTCCAAGGAAGAAGTCATGGAAATAGGACAGGTCATTCGTGAGAAATCAGAATATATGTCGACATTGATTAAGGATTTAAACCTCACATACCGATTGAAAAATGGAGCGCTGCCAATTAATCGAAAACCAGTGGAGCTTGGTGAGTTCTTAGCATCTATCATGGACGAGTTTGCAAGGAGCTCATTTTCTGAACATTATCCTTCATCTTTTGAAAATCAAACAGACGGTGTCATTTTTGAGATCGACAAAGCTTGGTTTAGACGAGTCATTGAGAATTTGCTAGCTAATGCAGTCAAGCATAATCAAAAAGGGACTCATATTAAGACCACTTTATCTGAAACGAATGAGGAAGTACGGATCGAAATTAAAGACAACGGGCGTGGTATGGCACAAGAAACGGTTGAGCACTTGTTTAACCGTTATTACAGAGGGACAAACACAAACGATTCATCGAACGGAACAGGTCTCGGGCTAGCGATAGCGAAAGAACTTGTTTTGCTACACAACGGTGATATCCAAGTTGAAAGTGAAATAGAGTTAGGAACAACTATTGCGATTATCCTGAAAAAATCATCGCCTGTAAAATAGTCAAAAAGCGATTTCCTTTTCAAGAGGAGGTCGCTTTTCCCTATTTTAGGATTGAAATAGATGTTGTAAACGATTACAATAAAAATTGTTAACGTGAACAAATCAATTTTATTACATAGTGAGATGGGGGAGTTTGATGAAAGCCTTTTTAGATGACCAGTTTTTATTAAACAGTCAAACGGCGGAAAAGTTATATCATGAGTTTGCGAAAGACCTTCCTATTATTGATTACCATTGTCATTTAAGCCCAAAGGAAATCTATGAAAATAAATCGTTTCAAAATATAACAGAAGCATGGCTTCACGGAGATCACTACAAGTGGCGTGCCATGAGGGCAAATGGCATTCCTGAAACGCATGTAACAGGTGATGCATCAGATAAGGAGAAATTCTTAGCGTGGGCGAAAACAGTTCCAATGACGATAGGAAATCCTTTATATCACTGGACTCACTTAGAGCTAAGGCGATATTTTGCTGTAGAAGAGCTTTTGAATGAAGAGAATGCGGAATTGATTTGGCAGAAGGTGAATGAAAAGCTGCAAGGAGATGGCTTTGGCGCTAGAGATTTTATTGTGAAATCGAATGTCGAAACAGTAGTGACAACAGATGATCCGATTGACTCTCTTTTGTATCATCAAAAACTGCGGGATGAAGGGTTTTCTGTGCAAGTGTTGCCAGGATTTCGACCGGATAAGGCACTAGATATTACGAATGATTTTTTTGTTGAGTATGTTCGTCAACTTGCGAAGGT
Source organism: Bacillus sp. NPDC093026 (assembly GCF_044754665.1). Classification (NCBI taxonomy): domain Bacteria; kingdom Bacillati; phylum Bacillota; class Bacilli; order Caryophanales; family Bacillaceae; genus Bacillus; species Bacillus sp. NPDC093026. Next base: position 593,249 of record NZ_JBIVPN010000002.1, read on the forward strand.
CTCAGCGACACCGATACAATCCTACCAAGATTTTTTGAAAGCACTTAATGTGAGAATGGATTTTTTTCATGAACAGGGCTGTCTGATCTCAGATCATGCGATCAATGAAGTTACTTTTGAAGAAACAACAGAAGAAGAGGTAGAGGTCATATTTGATAAAAGGTTTTCTGGTCATCCATTAACTGAGGAAGAGACGATCAAATTTAAGACACATACAATTATCTTTCTCGGGAAGGCATACTGTGAGCGAGGTTGGGTGATGCAGCTTCATATCAACGCCCTCAGAAATAACAACACAAAAATGTTTGAGCAGCTAGGACCAGATACGGGTTATGATGCGATGAATGACCAGGATATTGCAAAGCCGCTTTGCCGACTTTTAGATCAATTAGAAAGAGAAGATGCGCTGACAAAAACCATTCTCTATTCTTTGAACCCGAGAGACAATGTGGTGATTTCGACCTTAGCTGGAAGCTTTCAAGATGGAAAAACACCTGGAAAAATACAGCATGGTACTGCATGGTGGTTTAATGATACAAAGCAAGGAATGACAGAGCAAATGATGGCTCTTTCCAGTATCGGGCTGATTAGCCGATTTATTGGCATGCTGACGGACTCACGAAGTTTTCTTTCTTATACAAGACATGAATATTTCCGCAGATTGCTTTGCGATATTATAGGAGATTGGGTGGAAAAAGGTGAAGCACCATATGATCTCTCGCTGCTAGGAGGAATGGTCAAAAGAATTAGCTATGAGAATGCAAAGCAATATTTTCAATTTGAGCGGGCAGGCCAGTCAATGCATAGAAGCAAGACCACATGAAGAAAAAGGTAAGGTAAGAAAATGAAAGCGGTTTTATGATAAGATGATGATAAAAAATCATAAAAGGCGGAGTAGCATGACAGTCACGATCAAAGACATAGCGAAATTGGCAAATGTCTCTCATACCACAGTATCAAGGGCATTAAATAACAGTCCTTTTATTAAAGAAAAAACAAAACAAAAGATTTTGTCGATTGCAAAACAGCTGAACTATTCTCCGAACGTCCATGCCAGAGGCCTTGTATCACAAAAATCATTTACAATTGGTTTGTTTTTTACGAGTTTAACTGAAGGCACATCCTCAAGTTTTTTCGCTGATGCATTAAAAGGTGTCAACAGTGTCATAACTGAGCACTATCATATGTTTGTGAGAGGGATTGATGATTTTCATGATTATTCAACCATTCATAAGCAGCGCTATGACGGTATTTTACTCATGAGCCAAAGTGAGCATGATGAAGCGTTTATCCATCATGTGAAAAGACAAGGCATTCCTCTTCTTGTGCTCAATCGTCGTGTAGAAAGTGATGACGTGATGAATATACTAGCAGATGATCGTCAAGGTGCATATCAAGCGACGCAATTTTTCATTCAGCAAGGTCATAAACAGATTGCCATTATTGAAGGAAAAGAAGGCTTTAAATCAACGCAGGAAAGAAAAGCTGGCTTTTTGCAAGCATTAATAGATCATAACGTGCCAATGAAAAAAGAATATATGCTTAAAGGTGACTATCATATGAAAAGTGGCTATGAATCAATGGAAGCCCTGTTAGCCCTTAAGGAGCCGCCAACAGCTCTTTTTTGCTCAAACGATGATATGGCCATTGGGGCGATGAATGCTTTATACGCAAAAGGAAAAAAGTGTCCGAAGGATGTGTCTATTATCGGTTTTGATGATATTGCATTTTCCTCTTATACAACACCTGCACTGACAACTGTCAAAAAGCCAATCGAAAAAATGTGTGCGCTCGGAGCAAAAGCCATTCTTTCGGTCATAAACGGGGAAGAACAAGAAGCGGATTATATGAAAAAAGTGTATGTACACACAGAGCTAGTGATTAGAGATTCAGTCAAAGAGGTGCCTTAATAGCACCTTTTCAGCTATAAATGTTCACGTGTGCATCACAAGGAGGGGAAATAAATGAAACGATTATCCAAAGCAGTTTATCCGACTGCTGACTATCCAGAAACCATTCTGCAAATCGGTGAAGGAAATTTTATGCGCGGATTTATTAATTGGCAGATCCAAAAGCTGAATGACCACACTGATTTTAAAGGAAGAGCGGTTGTCGTTCCTCCTCGTAAGGGATCGGTCAGCGCATTAAATGAACAGGATGGCTTGTATACGATATGTATACAAGGCTTTCATGAGCAAAAGGAAATCAATGAGCGCATGATCATACAATCAATTAGCAGAGGAATTAGTACTTATACGGATTATGAAGGCTTTTTACAAGTAGCAGAAAATCCTGATCTTCGCTTCGTTTTTTCAAATACGACAGAGGCAGGGCTCGTTTTTAGAGAAGAGGACCGTTTTGAGGATCGTCCGCAAACGAGTTTTCCAGGAAAACTGACAGCTTTTTTGTATCATCGATTTAAAGCATTCTCAGGAGATAATCAAAAGGGGCTGATCATACTGCCATGTGAGCTGGTTGAAAAAAACGGAGATCGACTAAAAGAATATGTCATCAACATGGCGTACAAATGGAATCTCCCACCCTCCTTTCTTACGTGGATAAAGGAAGACAATGTCTTTTGTAATACGCTTGTTGATCGGATTGTACCGGGATTTTCTAAGGAAGCTGCTGAAGCGGTACAAAAGGAAGAAGGGTATATGGATGAACTGCTTGTGATGGCAGAATATTATCACCTGTTTGTCATTGAAGCACCTGCCTTTGTTCAAAGGGAGCTTCCTTTTCAAGAAGCTGGTCTGAATGTGTTGTTTGTGAAAGATATTTCCCCTTATCGGATGAGAAAGGTGCGCATACTAAACGGGGCCCATACAGCTATGGTACCAATTGCATTGTTATCTGGTTTGGAGACAGTAAAAGAAGCTGTGGATGATGATCTTATCGGTCCATTTATCCGAAGCATGCTGGATGAAGAAGTTCTGCCGGGCCTAGGGCTTCCTTACAAAGAGACATCTCTTTATACACAAGCGGTTTGGGATCGTTTTTGTAATCCATTTGTGAAGCATCAATTAATGGATATTGCATTAAATGGTGTGTCAAAGTTTCAAACTCGTATTCTCCCATCTATGCTTGATTATGTAGAACTTACAAAGCAGTTGCCAATGAAACTAGTATTTGCACTGAGCAGTCTCATTTATTTTTACGGAAAATGTGCGAATTTATTAAAGGATGATGAGTATGTGATGACTTGGATGAAGAAGGCTTGGGAAGAGGAGCATCAATCCTATTTATCTGTCGTTGAACGAATTCTTTCAAACCAACAGTTATGGGGGATGAACTTATTGAGTGTACAGGGATTGAGCCATGCTGTAGCTGATCAGCTCACATTCATACATGAGCATGGAATAAGAGCCGCTGTGCATCAAATGTTGCATCATCAATATGAAAATCAGGGGGAGAAAGCATGAAAGAATTTATTGTGATTCATCCTTCAGATAACGTCGGCATTGCACTAAAAGTGCTTGCGCAAGGTGAGAAGCTACAACATCAAGGAAACACACTCATATTAAAAGAAACCATCCCTAAAGGTCATAAATTTGCATTAGTTGATATCAAGCAAAGAGACAACGTGATTAAATATGGGTATCCGATTGGTCATGCTACAACTTCTATCGCAACTGGAGAATGGGTCCATACGCATAATATAAAAACCAATTTATCTGGTAAGCTCGATTATCAATATGAACCTTCTTTTACTGAAAATCTCTATGAAGAAATGAATCTTACTTTTAAAGGTTATAAGAGAAAAAACGGAGAAAGTGGTATTCGCAATGAGCTTTGGATTGTGCCAACGGTCGGTTGTGTCAATGGCATCGCTGATCAAATCATCCAAACCTTTTCCGCTGAAATGGGAGGAGACATTCATCCTTTTGAAACGGCTCTCGTGTTAAAGCATAACTATGGGTGTTCACAGCTTGGAGATGATCATGAGAACACAAAAACCATTTTGCAAAATGCAGTGAAGCACCCGAATGCTGGAGGGGTACTCGTCTTAGGACTTGGGTGTGAAAACAATGACATAGAGGATTTTAAGTCTACATTGGATGATTATGACCAAGAGAGGGTCAAATTTTTAAGAAGCCAAGAAGTGGGAGATGAAATCGAGACGGGCGTTACCTTACTTAGAGAAATTTATGAAGCCGCCCAAGGAGATCGTCGTGAAGATATCCCGTTATCTGAGCTGAAAATCGGCTTGAAGTGCGGAGGATCAGATGGTTTCTCTGGCATTACGGCAAATCCGCTTTTAGGAAGGCTGTCTGATTTTATTGTAGCCCAAGGAGGGACGACCGTATTAACAGAAGTGCCAGAAATGTTTGGCGCTGAAACCATCTTAATGGAGAGAGCGGAATCTGAAGCCACTTTCGACAAGATTGTTGATATGATTAATGATTTTAAACAATACTATCTTGATCATCGACAGCCAGTGTATGAAAATCCTTCCCCGGGAAATAAATCAGGCGGAATTTCGACATTAGAAGATAAATCTCTTGGCTGTACTCAAAAGGCGGGCACTTCCGAAATTAAAGATGTATTGAAATATGGAGAGTTGCTTAAACAAAAAGGTCTTCATTTATTAAGTGCACCTGGTAATGATTTGGTTGCTTCATCTGCTCTTGCTGCTTCTGGCTGTCAGATGGTGTTATTTACAACAGGTAGAGGGACGCCATTTGGCACATTCGTCCCAACAGTGAAAGTGTCGACCAATACGGCGTTATATGAAACAAAGAAGCATTGGATTGATTTTAATGCTGGAGAATTGCTAGAAGATGTTCCAGAAGATGTTGTGTTGAAAAAATTTATTTCATATGTCATTGGCGTGGCAAGCGGTAAACAATTAAATCATGAAAAGAATCATTTTAAAGAGCTTGCAATCTTTAAAACAGGTGTCACACTTTAGGGCGACTGGGGGGATAAGTGGAATGTCTAAAAAACGTGATTTGATGTATATCACAGCAGGGATGGTTTTAACAGGAATCGGGCTCGCTCGGTTGGCGAAGCAAGAGAAGAAAGGCAAAGAAGCTGACGAAAACGAAAAGGAGCAGATTTTAAAGCAAATAAAAGCACCGGTATTTCCCGATCGTGAATTAAATGTGGTTCATTATGGTGCAGACCCTAAAGGGATAGAGCTTTCGACAAAAGCTATTCAGTCTGCGATAGATGATGCGAATCGTTTGAAAGGGGGGCGTGTCCTTATTCCTGAGGGAACGTTTTTAACAGGGGCTCTTGAATTAAAAAGCAATGTGGAGCTTCACCTGCATAACAACGCATATGTGATGTTCAGTCAGAATCCAAAGCATTACCTCCCACTCGTACTGACTCGATATGAAGGGATTGAACTATATAATTATTCTCCTCTCATTTATGCACATCAGGCAGAAAACATTGCCATTACAGGAAATGGGACACTGGATGGCAGGGGAGATGATCATCATTGGTGGCCATGGAAGTATGGAACGAACGGTCAACCTTCACAGGAGAGAGATCGTCAACTTCTTTTTGATATGGCTGAAAAACGTATGCCGGTTGAAGAAAGAATATTCGGAGAAGGTCATTATCTACGATCAAGCTTTATACAGCCGTACCAATGTCAACATGTACTGATTGAAGGAGTGACAGTGAAAGATTCACCGATGTGGCAAATCCATCCGGTACTCAGTCAAAATGTAATCGTCCGTCATGTGAAAGTGATTGGACATGGACCGAATACAGATGGTGTGAATCCAGAATCTTGTCAGAATGTGCTTATTGAAGATTGTTATTTTGATAATGGGGATGACTGTATTGCCATTAAATCTGGCAGAAATGAGGACGGTCGAAGAATTGGTATTCCTTCGGAAAACATAGTGATTCGCCGAAATGAAATGCGTGATGGTCACGGCGGGGTGACGATAGGCAGTGAAATATCTGGTGGAGTCAGACATGTGTACGCAGAGGATAATATGATGGACAGCCCGAACCTTGATCGGGCACTTCGTATAAAAACCAACTCTGTCAGGGGCGGAATCATTGAACATATTTATTTTAAAAACAATACAGTAAAAAGCGTAAAGCATGAGGTTGTCTGTATTGACATGATGTATGAGGAAGGAGATGCGGGTCCGCATCGTCCTGTTGTTCGTCATATTGAGGTGGAAGGGCTAAAAAGCAACGGTGGGCGATATGGTGTGAAAATTGCAGCATATCCGCATTCGCCTGTGACTCATTTTAAAATGAAGGGTTGTGTCATAGAGAATGTGTCGTATCCACTTTCATTAGAACACGCAGTGTCACCATCTTTTCAGCAGGTCATCATCAATGGTGAACAAGTCAATCAATAGCTTCTTGAGAAAACAGCCTTTTGACGGGCTGTTTTTCTCATTTAATGATGAAAAATACGCTTTTGGACATCACATATACAACCTATCGGCACTGTAGTATAATATTCCCGAAATTAGAAAAGAATTGACGGAAGGAATTCCATCAACAGTACATAAAGCAGGGGGTTTATTTCATGAGGAAATTAACAGCCATTTGGCTATCATTATTGCTTATGTTTGGTGTGTTAGCTGGATGTGCAGGAACTGAAACAGATCACACAACAACTGGTTCACAAAACAAAGAGACGACTGCTGGTGCATTTCCTGTTTCCATTCAAGATGCAACTGGTAAAACCGTCGAAATCAAAGAACAGCCAAAACGGATTGTTTCCTTAATCCCAAGTAATACAGAGATTGCTTATGCACTTGGTCTTGGAGACAAAATAGTCGGCAGATCAGATTTTGACAATTATCCAAAGGAAGTAGAAAAGGTAGAAAAAATTGGGGGAATGGAATTCAATGTAGAGAAAGTCATCTCCCTAAAACCTGATCTCGTGTTGGCACATGCATCACAGATGAGTTCCAAAGAAGGATTTAAACAGCTAAAAGATGCAGGTATTCAAGTGTTGACAGTAAATGATGCGACATCTTTTCAGGATGTTTACAAATCAATCCACATGATTGGGGAAGCTGCTGGAATGAAAGAGGCATCAACAAAGCTTGTGAACCGCATGAAAACAAGCTTGAGTGACATCAAGAAAAAAGCAGCGTCCATTTCAAAAAACGAACAAAAAACAGTATTTGTCGAAGTGTCAAAAGCTCCTGAAATCTATACTACTGGTCAAAATACATTTATGGATGAAATGCTGTCAACCATTCATGCAAAAAATGCGGCAGGAGACCAGACTGGCTGGGTACAAATGACAGAAGAATCATTGATCAAATTAAATCCAGACGCCATTGTAACGATTGATGGTGCGAGTTTAGCTGACTTGAAAAAAAGAGATGGCTGGAATGCTGTAAAGGCAGTGAAGGAAAAACAAGTCTTTCAATTGAATACGGATCTCGCATCAAGACCGGGACCGAGGTTGATTGAAGGAGTCGAGGAACTTGCAAAAAGCATTTACCCTGACACGTTCAAATAAATTAATCATCACATACGCTTTAAGCGTTGTATTACTTGTGATAAGCATTGGAATGGGGATCTCATTTGGTAGTTTAGGGATTCCCATTCCTTCTATTATTCGTATATTTGTTCATGAGCTATTCGGTATTCGCGCTTTAACCATTGATTCAATTGAAGACAATATAGTGATGAATATTCGTTTGCCGAGGGTCATTTTAGCGGCATTAGTCGGTGCGGCACTGGCGTTATCTGGTGCAGCTTTTCAAGGTTTACTAAAAAACCCCCTCGCTGATCCTTATACACTAGGCGTGTCCCAAGGAGCATCTGTTGGAGCAGTGACGACCTTGTTTTTCAGCTTACAAATCCCCTTGTTAGGTAGTTTTACACTGCCTTTTTTCAGTATGACAACGGCACTTGTGACGCTCTGTCTCGTTCTGTTTTTGGCACATCTTGTTCATAGAGGAATGAGTATTTCCTCATTAATATTGACCGGTGTGATTTTTAGCTCCTTTTTGGGAGCGCTGATTTCTTTAATGATTGCTTTAACTGGTGATGATTTAAAAGAGATTATTCATTGGCTGCTTGGTAGCGTGTCGATGAGGGGATGGCGCTATATTGCCCTTTTTTTACCTTTCTTTCTGATAGGTACCTTTGCGCTCATTCTGACAGGACGAGATTTGAACGTGATGACGTATGGGGAAGAGAAGGCAACGTTATTAGGTGTGCATGTCAAAAGGAGCAAATACATTGTTCTTGTTGCTGGTTCTATTCTGACTGGCAGTGCTGTGGCTGTGTCAGGAACAATCGGTTTTGTGGGGCTTGTGATTCCGCATTTTATTCGTCTATTAGCTGTCACAGATCATCGTCATCTTCTACCTTTATCCATGCTGAACGGGGCATCTTTTCTTGTTTTAGCCGATTTGTTATCACGTACGATCATTGAACCTACTGAATTGCCGATAGGCATTATTACTGCATTAATTGGTGCACCCGTATTTGGGATGATTCTCATCAGCAGGTATAAAGGAGGAGCGCATATATGATTCAAGTGAAGGAAGTCAGATGCGGTTATGGAGAGAAACAAGTCATCCGCGGCATTAGTTTTGAGGTAAAGGAAGGAGAGTTTGTCGGTATACTTGGACCAAATGGCAGCGGTAAAACGACATTGCTCAAGATGATGGCTGGTATTTTAACACCAGAGAGCGGTCATGTACTCCTCAACGATAGGTCAATCCAATCATACCGGCCGAAGGCGCTTGCGCAAAAGATTGCTGTATTACCGCAAAAAACCAATCAAGCCTTCTCATTTACAGTCGAAGAAACCGTTCAGTTTGGACGTTATCCTTATCAAAAAGGACTGTTGCAATCTTTAACGAAAGAGGATTTGCATGTCATAAACAAAGTCATAGAACAAACAGATATAGCCCGCTTTAAGGAGAAATCCATCCATGAATTAAGCGGGGGAGAACAGCAACGTGTGTATTTAGCACAGGCATTAGCTCAGCAGCCGCAATACTTATTACTAGATGAACCAACCAGCTTTCTTGATTTAGCCTATCAAAAAAATCTGCTTGATTTCATCAAAGAAGAGACAACTTCCTTTGGGCTGACGGTGATTGCTGTGTTTCATGATGTGAATATCGCAAGCTTATATTGTGATCGGCTGCTCCTACTTCATCAAGGAAAGGCTGAGGTATTTGACGAGCCAGATCGTGTGCTGACAACCGAACGAATACAGCGGGTTTATGAAACGGATGTAACAAAACTACATCACCCTCTTCGTGCTACTCCTCAATTGATCATTGAACCTGCGACTGTCTCAGCAAGTTCAAATGAGAGAAAACTAGCAGATGGATGGAGGACGTATGGATCTAATGGGATGACTTATTCCATTGATCATCCGCTTCGCATACTATCCTCTCATAAGGACAATGGCGGATTCTTTTGGAAAAGATCACTTGGAACAGGGACTTGGGCACTTCATGATACGAGTGAACAGTCAGATGGACCTGATGATATGCTGTTCCTCTTTCAAGCAGACGGACAAAAGGAATACGCTGCCGAGAGTGATGGAGATCATCTGTACCTCTATGGCATGCAGCATCAAGGAGAGCTGACAGTTTGGCTTTTGCTCAATGGTTTTTTATCAGATGGAGCGTTTGTTCAACTCATGGGACAGCTTATGAGAATCATTCAAATGGAGACTAGCTTAAACATCCATCATCTATGTATAGCTGCTACCCAAAGCCAAGAAGATTTAAGTGATGCAATTTCACATGCGTTGTTACGAGAGAAAATCAATCATCTCTTTCAAACATTAGATGCTATAAAAAAGTGAACTTTAATACACTCGTTTCATCTTCGGGGTATACTAAAAGAACGAAAAGGGGTGACATGATGAAACTTTATACAAAAACCGGTGATCAAGGAAAAACGGGATTAATTGGCGGGAGAACGGATAAAGACGATATGAGAGTAGAAGCGTACGGTACGTTAGATGAAGCTAACAGCTTCATTGGTCTTGCTCATGCGAATTTGCGCCAGTATGGGGAATTGTTTCAAGATGTCCTTTCAGAGCTGATTGTGATTCAGCATGAACTGTTCGACTGTGGCGGTGATCTGGCAACAATGAAACCACGCCAAGAAGGAAAATTATCAGAAGAATCTGTGGCTGTCCTTGAGAATAGAATGGATGTGTACGTAGAAGAAGCTTCGCCGCTGACAAAATTTATTTTGCCGGGCGGTACGGAAGGTGCGGCATTATTACATGTGGCGCGTACGGTGATCAGAAGGGCGGAGCGCCAAATTGTGACTTTAGCGAAACAGGAGGATATCCCGGCTGTTACGTGCACATATGTGAACCGGCTATCCGATTATTTATTTGCAGCCGCACGTATTGTGAATCATCGACTTGGTCAAGCTGATGTCGAATATGAACGCAGTCCGCACGTATTTCAGTCTAAATAAGTAAGGCACTCTTCGTAAAGAAGGGTGCTTTTTTGATGGGTGTCAAACAGTCAGTCTAAACAAAATTACGACTCTGGTCGCAATCAAAGATCAATCTGCGACACGTTTTTCGGCTGTTGTTTTTTGACTATAGTAAAAGCAAGGAGCAAGAAAGGAGGCATAAAGGTGAATATAACAGGTAAAACAATCATCGGTTCGATCTTTATGTTAATAGGTATATCCATCGTCTTTGATGGTTCATTGGGAGGGCTCATTCCGAGCGCGATTGGTGCATGGCTTATCTATGTAGGTGTAAAAAAATATGATAAAGCCAGTAAAACCATAGGAGTCATCATGGCTGTGAGCGGTATTCTTTTAGTCGTGCACTCTCTACCATTTTTAATCGGCATTGCATGTGCTAGCGCAATGCTGTACTTTGGCTGGGAGATGCTAGATGGTGAATCAGCAAAAGGCCCATCAAGCAGATCGTATCCGGAGCCAGAAACATCTCCTCAAATAGAAGAACCAATTCAGACGTCTTTTGATCAAGAATGGGAAGACTTTTTAAAGAAAAAATAAATGGAGGTTCATATGATGGTATTAAGAAGAGTAAGAGATTTGTTTGTTGCAACGGTGAATGAAGGCTTAGATAAATTGGAGAATCCACGTGTGATGCTTCATCAATACGTTCGTGATATGGAAAATGATATTGCCAAAGCGAAACATACGATTATCAAGCAACAAACAATTCAGCAAGGATTTTTACGGAAGGCGGATGAAACAGAAACATTTGCCGGTAAACGAAAGAAACAAGCTCAGCTTGCTTTTGATGCGGGAGAAGAAGAGCTTGCACGAAAAGCGCTCACAGAAATGAAGTATTTTGAAAAGAAGCATGAAGAGTATAAGGACTCCTATCAGCAATCTGTGAAACAAATGAGGGAGCTCAAAGAACAGTTGCAGCAGTTAGAAACGAAGCTGCGTGATATGAAAGACAAGAAGCAAGTACTCATTGCAAGAGCGAATGCGGCTCAAGCGAAACAGCATATGAATGAATCAATGAATAAAGTAGATAGTGAGAATGCTTATAAGGAATTTCGGCGGATGGAATACCGCATAGAAGAAATGGAGACAAAAGCAAGTAGTTACGCACAATTCACAGAGCATAGTGCCTATGCTCACCTTGACTATGCAGAAGAAGTTGAAAAAGAATGGCAGAAGCTCAAACTGGAAAAGAAACGTGAAAAGCAGCAAACCAACTAGGTAAGAATCAAATCGGAAGAAAAATCCTGTTTTTCTTCTGATTTGATTTCTTTCTGATTCGCTTTTACTTATAATAAAAAGGTCATAAGTTAAAGGGATGGTATGGATGAAACGATTGATCGGTCTAATTTGTATACTTGTTGGCACTTTTCTTATGGTTGGGATGCTTTTTAAGAATGAAAATGTGTTTCAATCAGGCTTCTCCCGTGAAAAAGCGGTTACAACAGCATCAGCTAAAAAACAAGGGGTTGATCAGTTGGACGTCTCTGTTTCTCGATTTCGGGTGAAGGTGGAGCCAGAGAATCGTTCAGATATTTTAGTTGCTGTAGTGAATGGAAAAGGAAAGATGTATGCCAAAAAAATAGGCAGTACATTCAAAATTCGTGCTGAAAATAAAGGGTTTTTATTTTTTTCTCACTTTGAGAAAGGCGAACTTCTGATTAAAATTCCGATAGATTATCATAAAAATGTAAAAATGACTAGTGGAAGTGGTGTAAGTGAAGTCAATGGTGAAGGGAAGCTGTCACTTCAAGATGTCACGCTCAAGTCGACGAGCGGGAAGCTGACAGCTCAGAACTTTTCGGCGAAGCGTGTTGAAATCAAAGTGACATCAGGAAGGCTTACAGCGAATCATATTGATGCAGAGGATAGTGACATCAGTGCCACATCAGGTCGTGCGGATATAAAGGATGTAAAAGGTAAACTGCAAATGGGGATGACAAGCGGCAGATTGACTGCCAGCTTCCATAAGATTGATGCCCCTGTATCGTTTCATATGACATCAGGCAGTGCAAAGTTTCACTTGCCGGATGAAGGGGACTTCAAGGTTCAAACAAGGAAAACAAGTGGAAGTGTCAAACATTCTTACAACTTTGATCAAGAGAATAATGAAGGCCGAGGCTTTACTGGTACGAAAGGAAAAGGCACTTACTTAGTCGATATTGAAATGACAAGTGGAAAACTGAAACTACGTTAATGAGTCCGATAAAGGAAGGAGGCGAGTCAACTGCGTTTTTCAAGAAATCAATTTTTAGGGATCATTGTTGTTATGTTTGGTATTAATCTCTTTCTCAAAATCATTGGGATAGGAGCTGGCCTTTTTTGGCCGCTCTTCTTTGCTCTTACCGGTTATTGGTTGCATTCGCGTTCAAAACGTTGGCTCGGTTCAGTTTCTTATATCTTTGCCGGTTTTCTCTTGTTAAAGTTTCTTTTAAATATCACGTTTAGTTTAACAGGTTATTTATTTGCTGCCTTTTTGATCTATGCTGGATATCGTTTATTGAAAAACAAACCAATATTTGATGTCGATAAAAAGGAATCATCAGACGAGGAAAAGCCTTCGCTTAAGGTCAATCTTGAAAAAGAGGGCGACCAAAAGAAAACAAAGAGCCAGACAAAGCCGCACAAAGAGCATGACTTTTTTATCGGTGAAGTCAGACTGATGAAAAAACCGTTTCAGTTAAGCGATTTAACGATCTCGGGTTTTATTGGTGATGTCAAAATTGATTTATCTAAGGCGATCATAGCAGAAGAAGAAAGCACCATCGTCATCAGTGGACTAATAGGTGATGTCAACATTTATGTGCCGCAAGATATTGAGGTGTGCGTGAGTGCTTCTGCTGCGATTGGCGACATGAAGATCATTGATGAAAAAAGAAGCGGATTTGGCAGTAAAGTGTATGTGATGACCAATGATTATGATGAGAGCAAGCGGAAAGTGAAAATCTCCATCTCTCTTCTCATTGGAGATGTGGATGTGAGGTACTTATGAAAAGACTGCATTTAGGCATCCAGTGGCAATCTGTCCGTCTTGCAGTAGGTGTCTCACTAGGTGTTGTCATCATGACGACGCTGCCGATGGTTTTTTATTATCAGCTTGATCCGATAGTTCTATTGTCTTCCCGCTGGTTTGGCATACCGTTTTTTTTTATTTTACTCCTTATTAGTCTCACAATTGGTGTTTCAGCTGGTTATGTGTTTGGCTATCAGCATAAGAAACGTTTAGATCAGCTTGTTGAATCTATTTTGAAGTTTGAAAATGGAAATTTTGCTTATAGACTGCCTTCTCTTGGTGACGATGAAATAGGTATGGCGGCCGATCAGTTGAATGAAATGGCGAAACGTGTTGAAATGCAAGTAGCTTCTTTACAAAAGCTATCTAATGAGCGGGCAGAGTGGCAGGTTCAAATGAAGAAATCAGTTGTGTCAGAGGAGCGGCAACGTTTGGCACGTGAGCTGCATGATGCTGTCAGCCAGCAGTTATTTGCTATTTCAATGATGACCTCTGCCATTCTTGAAGGAATGAAGGAAAAGGATGAAAAGGTTTTAGATCAAATGCGCCTTGTGGAACGAATGGCAGGCGATGCTCAAAATGAGATGCGAGCACTGCTTCTGCATTTAAGACCGATTACCCTTGAAGGGAAAGACTTGAAAAAAGGGTTGATCGAGCTGCTCAATGAATTTCAGGAAAAACAGCCGATTGATATTGATTGGGAAATAGAAGATGATGTACCGCTATCTAAAGGGGTAGAAGACCATCTGTTCCGAATCGTCCAAGAAGCTTTATCGAATGTTTTCAGGCATGCAAAGGCCACAAAGGTGACAGTGCGCCTTCTCATCAGAAATCGGCAAGTTCAGCTAAAAATTATCGACAACGGCATCGGTTTTCAGACCGATCATGTGAAGACGGCCTCCTATGGACTTGAGTCGATTAGAGAAAGAACGAGTGAAGTCGGAGGCGTCGCAGAGATTATGTCATATGAGGGGAAAGGAACACAAATTGATGTCAAGGTTCCCATTTTTGATGAAGATAAAGGAGAGAACGTTTGATGATTCGAGTACTTTTAATTGACGATCACGAAATGGTGAGAATGGGGCTTGCCGCCTTTTTAGAGGCGCAGCCTGACATGAAAGTCATCGGTGAAGCGTCAGATGGACAAAAAGGTGTAGAACTAGCGGTTGACTTAAAGCCGGATGTGATATTAATGGATCTTGTCATGGAAGGAATGGATGGCATCGAAGCGACCAAAAGAATATGTCAGCAAATCGATGATGCCAAGATCATTGTCCTCACTAGTTTTATTGATGATGATAAAGTCTACCCTGTCATTGAAGCTGGTGCATTAAGCTATTTATTAAAAACATCAAAGGCAGGCGAAATTGCTGATGCGATAAGATCTGCCAGCATTGGAGAGCCGAGACTTGAATCAAAAGTAGCAGGAAAGGTGATGAATAAACTTCGTCGTTCATCAAATGGTTCGATTCTTCATGATTCACTAACAGCGAGAGAAATGGAAATATTGAAGCTCATTGCTGATGGGAAGTCGAATAAGGTCATTGCGGAGGAATTATTTATTACGATTAAAACAGTGAAGACCCATATTACAAATATTTTATCAAAACTCGATGTAGAAGATCGAACACAAGCGGCTGTTTATGCACATCGTCATAAGCTCATCAAATGAAAAAACAGCTTTCAAATGAAAGCTGTTAGAACATGCGGGAATTAGTCCTTCTGTCCTGTGATCGGACGTTCGGATAGTTGATGGAGCTCAGGAACTGGAAAAGCCTCCTGCTCCTCGGCCGATTTTTCTTCGAGGGTTTTCTTCATCTCGGATAATCGCTTTAAGCTTTCCTTTGCCACTGTAGCTTTTTTCTCTTGCAAATCAATGATCTGTGAAAGTCCAACGAGTAAACTGCCTCCAATGAGAAGGAGTGCAGGGGTTTGTCCGTAATAAATCACGATCATTAATGTGCTTGAAAAGCTGTCGGCTTCAATAAAGAAGTCTTCTTTTGACTGCAAGAATACAACGATTAATAGCAGTATTCCTAAAATCAAAAATAGAATGCCGGCCGAAAGTAAAGCTCGTTTCATGTTTGACACCCTTTTTTTCTTACCATTTTAACATACTCTATAAAGATTGTGTTGCGCCCTTAGTCCCGAAGTCACGGATTTTCACATTTGCTTTGTAATGAATATCAGATTCACTAAAGACATCATCCCAGTGTTGCGCTTCTTTTTGAAATTCTTTCGGATACGCAATACTCGCTTTTTGATAAAACCCACAAATATCTGCTTTGATTTCTTCCTGTAATGCTTCGGTAAAATTCTTTACGTCTTTCTCCAACTTCTGCTCAACAACGTTCTCAATTTTTTTCAGATATTTCTCATGAAAGGCGTTCTCACGTTTATTCCAATCCTCCGACAATCTTCCATCTATCTCGACCTTAACATCAAACGTATATTTTCCGCTTGCAGATTTTTTTGTTTGAATCTTGTGCTTTAGTTTGAAAATCTCGAAAGAATAGATGCTGTGATCATAGTTAAATTCGATCACCCCGCCTTTGGCTTTACCGGTTAACAGATTATAGGCCTGTACATCCTGAAGAGAGATATTCGTTAAAAAGCGTTTGTTTTTTATGATAGAAGCTCCTTCAATCATTAAATTCCCTTTGTTTTCAGTTACTTTGGGGATAGCGAATGATACATTGTTTTGCATGGATGATGAAATATCACCGAGAGATACAGGAGGGAATAATTGAATAGATGATTTTGTATTCTGAGCAATATCATATAGGGTCGATGATGCTGGCTGTCCGTCATCATTGATTTTAAGCATTTCACCGGGCTTCTCAGAGGTCATAAATACGAGGCTGCCCCTGCGTGTCTCATTGTCTCGAATAAATTGGTTAATCACCAAGTCAAAATTGTTTTCATTAATGAGCTCTTGAGAAAAAAGATAGATTCTCAGTTGCTGTGCGAAAATACGGTGACTTTTGAGGGTAGTCATACGGAAGATTTGATGCACAGAATCTCCGTTTGTTTCAATGATTTTGGTCGGGTCTTTCACACTAGATTCTTGGTCAATTTTTTGAGGAACCAATACTTGCATGGATAACTTAAGCTTATGACCTTGATCACCTTTATCAAGTGCATAGCCAATAGCCATGTTCAATTCTTCAATATTTGTACTATCCCAGCAGCCGCATAACAAGGCAAGGATCAACAGAGAGAGAGCCGCTTTCTTTTTCATGCTGCTTTCCGCCTCCTTTTTAGGATAACAATGACGAATAAGAGGAATGGGAGTATGCCGAATAAAAGAAAAAATAGATTGTTCACATACTTTAAATCATTTCGCACCGTATCGACATCCTTTGGGAGAATGGCCGCAAAGTATATAACAATTGTCATCAGAGTAAGCACCATTTTTTTGGGGAGCTTGGTTAGGTTGGAGACGCCCATTGCCGCAAAAAATGTATAGCCAACAAAGCTTGTATAAAGCTGGACAAGCCATACGATCAATAAGAATGACTCAAATCGTTCAATGAAAATCCCTTGTATATCAAACGATTGAAATAACGCAATGGTTGGCCAAGTTAATGTAGCTGTTTCTTTCACAGTCAGTGCACCAACGACAAGAACATAAGTGAAAATATAAATGATCGCAGGAATTAAAAAGCCAACTGAGCTGTAAGCAAAAGTGTGTTTTTGGGTTTTCAAATAGGCAGGCATAAACAGCATCATCTCAATCCCTACAAAAGAAATAGCCGAAGCATTGAGGGATTTCATGACAGGTGAGAAGCCTTCTCCTAATACGGGCCGGAGATTATCTAACTCAAACTCTTGCACACTGAATCCGTAGGCGACAAATAAGATGATGATCGTGACAATGAGGAAAAAAGGGCAAAGTCTTGCGAAATCACCAATGCCACCAATAACAAGGTAAAAACTGACCAAAATAAAGCTGAGCATCGTCACAGTTGTCGGCGTGTTTGGGAGCAGGAAGAACTTCACCATTTCAGACATGGCTCGCACTTCGTAGCTTGCGACGCCAAGAAAATAAATAATAATCAAAAGGTTGATGGCAGAGCCAAGCCACTTGCCAAATCCTTCCTTTGTGTAATCATAGTAAGAGGAGAAGGGGACTTTTTTCATCATGAGCACATTCATCAAAATGAACAAAATGTAAATGACGCTCATCAATGAGAGTGCAATCCACCCATCAGGTGTAGATGCAGCCTGAGCCATGGACCTTGGCAGGATCATCATACTTGCCCCAAGGGTTGTGTTGGCAATAATTGCACTTGCCTGATAGCTTGTGATCGACTCTTTATGATTGACCATGTCGCTCTCCTTTCATTTGATTTTTCAAAGGCAACCTGATGATGGAGTTGTCTCCATTTTTATAGCTGAAGACAAATTCTGGTGAAAAGTATGGTGTGCCAAAACTTTTTTGTCTCGTTAAATGTGTAAGCAATACAAGCACGAACAGAACGAGTCCATATAAGCCGAATGTAGCAGCAGTAAACATAGACACAAAGCGAAGCACTCGAAAGGACATTCCCATCCCATATTGAGGAACGGTAAAGGAAGCGAGTGCAATCACACTAACGATAATGACCATGATTGAGCTGACAATATGCGCTTGCACAGCAGCTTGACCAATGACAACTCCGCCCACAAGTCCAATCGTTTGACCAAGCGGGTTTGGGAGCCTTAAGCCAGCTTCCCGTAACAGTTCAATCGTCAATTCCATGATGAGTGCCTCTACTATGGGAGGAAAAGGAACATTTTCCCTTGTGCTTGAGATCGAAATGGCTAATGCTGTTGGTAAAAGACCTTGATGAAAGGACACAAGGGCAATATAAACCGCTGATAAAAACAACGTCAGAAAGATGGAGGTAAACCGTAGCAAACGAATGAGAGAGCCGGCGATCCACCTTTCATAGTAATCATCAGGCGATTGCATGATCGTGGCGAGAGAAGCAGGTACAATTAAAACAAAAGGTGAATGATCGACAAAGATGGCCACTCGTCCATTAAGTAAAGCAGAGGCGACTTTGTCTGGTCGTTCTGTATTTTGAATTTGCGGAAAGGGTGAATACACATTATCCTCAATGAGCTCCTCAAGTACGCCAGAGTCTTGTATATCATCAATGGTGACTTGCTTTAACCGTTTTTTCACCTCTTTTAAAACAGGTGTTTGAACGATGCCATCAATATACATAATGGTCACTTGGGTGTATTTTTTTTGACCGATCTTCATGGCCACAGTTTTCAGATTAGGGTTTCTTAGACGCTGCCTGACTAGTGCCAAATTTGTGTCGGTATCTTCAATGAAACCAATCTTTGGACCCCTCACAACTGTTTCAGATGTAGCATCCGATAAACTACGTTTCTTCGTCCCATTCGTTTCTAAAATATAAGCATTCTGAAATCCGTTAATTAAAACAACACAATGACCTTGAAATATTGCATCTACCAATTCTTCAGCCGTCCTCACAGACCGTGTGGTCATCATGGAGAGGTTGGATTCAAGTTTCTTTTTAGTAAGAGAAGCATGATCCTGCAAAAGCAACTTTAAAAAGGTTTGAATCTCCATCATTTGATTCAATTCTTTCAGATATAAATAATAAACAACTTGTCCATGAGGTAATGTTTTTTTCTCATGGATCAAATCATCCATTTCTTTTAGTTGCGGGAGGACGATTGCGAGATTATCATATAAGTGCTCTTTCAGTGGAGTCTGATTCAAAGGGATCACTCGCCTCAATATATTTTTTCTTAGCATGACCTCCTTGAAAAAACAATATTCTGTGTTACATTATTTTGTGGTGAAAGAGTGAGAATGTTGGAGGAAACAAAATGGCACAATTACGTTTAGCAGGTACAAAAGAAGAGATCGACCGTATTCTGCAGTCGTTTGACAAGCATTATGAGGTGACATACACCTCAAAGGAGTACGGAAAGACCAACCCAAAATACAAATATTCGAAAGATGTTCGCGTTTATATTGAACTAAAATTAAAATAAAGATAAAATTTTAATTGAAAACGCTTAAAGGATTTTCGTTTTTTGTATAGAATAGGGTTGAGTGATGAGAAGCTATGGAGGGATACATAATGACCGAGTTTAGAATCGAAAAAGATACAATGGGCGAAATCAAAGTGCCGAAGGACAAGTTTTGGGGGGCACAAACACAACGTAGTAAAGAAAACTTCAAAATCGGTTCTGAGAAAATGCCAAAGGAAGTTGTGAATGCGTTTGCAATTTTAAAGCGTAGTACAGCAATTGCCAATCAACGTCTTGGTAATCTTGAAAGTGAAAAAGCAGAAGCCATCGTGGCTGTATGTGATGACATCATCAGTGGAAAGTATGATGAGCATTTCCCGCTTGTTGTTTGGCAAACAGGCAGTGGAACGCAGAGTAACATGAATATGAACGAAGTTGTAGCAAATAGAGCGACTGCTTATTTGAAAGACAAACATGTTGAACTGAGCATTCATCCGAATGATGACGTGAACCGCAGTCAGAGCTCAAACGATACATTTCCGACAGCAATGCACGTGGCAGCAGTTTTAGCTGTATACAACAAATTAGTACCTGCAATTGATCAGCTAAGAGCAACGCTTGATGAGAAAGCAAAAGCATATCAAGAGATCGTTAAAATTGGCCGTACGCATCTACAAGATGCAACACCGCTCACAGTTGGTCAAGAAATTAGCGGCTGGGTCTATATGTTGGACCGTTCAAAAGAAATGATTCTAGAATCAACTGAAAAAATGAGAGAGCTTGCGATTGGCGGAACAGCTGTTGGTACAGGAATTAACGCACATCCTGAGTTCGGCACATATGTGGCTGAAGAAATCAGTCAACTGACAGGTCAAACGTTCAAGTCTTCACCTAACAAATTCCATGCGCTGACAAGCCATGATGAAATCACATATGCACATGGTGCCCTTAAAGCACTTGCGGCTGATTTAATGAAAATTGCCAATGATGTGAGATGGCTTGCAAGCGGACCTCGTTGCGGCATTGGCGAGTTAATCATCCCTGAAAATGAGCCGGGAAGCTCGATTATGCCAGGGAAAGTCAACCCAACACAAAGTGAAGCCTTAACAATGATTGCAGCACAAATCATGGGGAATGATGCAACAATCGGATTTGCAGCAAGTCAAGGGAACTTTGAGTTAAACGTATTCAAGCCAGTAATCATTTATAATTTCTTACAATCTGTTGAATTACTTGCTGACGGTATGAACTCGTTCCATGATAAGTGTGCCATCGGTATTGAACCGAACCTTGAGACAATTGAGAAAAACCTGCAAAATTCATTGATGCTTGTGACAGCTTTAAACCCTCATATCGGATATGAAAATGCAGCAAAAATTGCAAAACTTGCTCACAAAGAAGGACTAACTTTAAAAGAAGCAGCACTTCAATTAGAGCTACTGACAGAAGAGCAATTTGAACAATTTGTGAAACCAGAAGAAATGGTGACACCAAAAGCAAAATAAGAAACCAGTAACCAGGGGCAGCCGCCCTTGGTTTTTTATAAATGATCCTCTTTCAACGTACGTAATAGTGATTCACAGATTGATTGAAGAGGCGTGTACATTTTCAGTTGATAGAGCATGCCTTTGACAATGACTTGTCTTGGTTTTTGTTTATTTAACTCATTTTCTAAAATGTCAAGTGCTTCAAACAGGTCAGGCTCATTTTTCACTTCATAATGTGTTTCTGCCAGCTCGGTTAATTCCTTTAAAAGAGATTCAGTCAGCGGATCAAATGAATGCTCATAGATCGGACCAAACCATTCACTTGCTTGGTCAATAGAAATGAGCGGAATATCTTTTCTCTTCATCATTCCTCCCATCAAATCATCAATACGGTGAATCATCGTCGTCGCCAGCTTATCTGCTTCCAACTTGAAATCATATAAAATCGCAAGTTCAAAATATACATGACTCATCCCTTCAATGGTCAAACAAAGATCGGTCATATAAGGAATGGCTAAGTCTCCGTACACCCGTTTAATGTTATCAATGTGTAGCTGAATCGTAGCAAGCCTGATTTGTTTGGCGAGCTGTTGCGTCTCTTCATTTATTGGGAGTGCTCGATCGCTGAGCTGCATTTTAATAAAATCTTTTTGCTGCAAAATATTATCGTAATAGACGGTAAGTTGTTTGCGATAGGCGTCTTTCGGTGTGCCGCCTTCTGTTTGAACCTCATGAATTCGGGTAAATACCTTATCGTAATAGTAATGCAAGATCGAAATGAGCAGTGCTTCTTTTGATTTGAAATAAAGATAAAAAGCACCCTTTGATATGTGGCATTCATCAGCAATCTCTTGAACGGAAGTTGTATTGTAGCCCTTGCTGGCAAATAATTTCATGCCGGCTTCTATGATCATTTTTTCTTTCTTCTTCAATATGATGTCATTCCTTTCTTACCAAGTGACAAATGTCTTAGGAAACGTGGGCTGAGAGATGTGACTTATTGGTCATACACTAGGAAAGTTTTCGAAAATTAATCAGATTGTAACTTGTTTTTTACACTGTAATTCTTTATATTATAAAGTAAGGTGACCAACCGGTCAAAATATGTGAAAGGATGATATTCCATGAGAGAAATAGATGATATGATCAGACGCTTACGAACAAAAGGAATTCAAGTAGAAAAAGTGAAAATGCCGAAGGATACAATGATTGAAAAGAAGTGGATGTACCAAGCTGGTAAAAAAATTAAAGCCACATACCGTGATTTAAATGGGTATTCTTTCATATAAAAAAAGACTGCGGTCAGTGCCTACAGTCTCTTCTTTGGAACAGTGATCGTATAACGTACACCCAGATCATCATTTTCAATTGATATGGAAGCTTGATGCATTGAGAGGATTCTTTTGACAATGCTTAGTCCAATACCGAATTCGCCCTTTTTTCCCTTACTAAAAGGTTCGTATAGGTTGGATAGCATCTCTTCTTCAATTGGGGGACCGTCATTACGAATTACGATGCTGATTTGATCCTCTTTTTCAGTCATGTGAATATCAATTTTACTTTTTGCATAGCGAAGTTGATTTTCTAGTACATTTTCAAATAGCTTACTCCATTGTTCTGGATCACCTTCAAGTGTAGCCTCATCATCTAAGTCCACGTTCCACTGCAATTCATTTTTCGACCAGCGTATTCGGTCTACCACTTCCAACATCGTATTACTCACTAGGAAGGAAGAATGTGACGGATGTTGCTTTGATAAATAATCAAGTTTTGTTAAATACAGCAAATCTTTGATTTTTTTCTCAAGTTTTTCCGCTTCACCTTCAATCACTTCCACCGTATGTTCAAGATCTCCCTTTGGAAAAATACCATCTTTAATTGATTGCGTATAACCGCGGATGACCATTACAGGTGTTTTTAAGTCGTGTGAAATGTTTTGCAAAAGCGTTCGTTCGGTTTCATCCTTTTGAATGAGTTTTTGTCTCATTTCTTCAATCGTATAACCTAGTTTGCCAATTTCATCCTGACGATCGACAATGACGGGGTCATCCCAGTCTTCTTGTGCAATCCGTTTCACGTGTTTTTCAAATGCGACAATAGGACGGGATAAGTAGCGCGCAAGCCATATGGATGGAATCCAGCTCAGTAAAATGACAGTGCCTAATATCAAAATCAACTGTTTAAACAAAGTAAACGACAGGTCATCACGATAAGAATCCGGTGCATAGGAAAGTAAAATATATGGTGTGTCTCCTGTTGATATCTTTTTAATGACAAAAAAGATATGCTGACCGTTTACCTCTTCAGAATAGCGTTTTGTCGCGCTTTTTTGTTTTTTTACAAAGGTTTGTACTTTCTCAATAAAAGCGTGCGGGAAAAACTGTTCCATTTGGTTCAATTCATCTGACGGGATGAGAATATGCTGAACCGAGCGGTTTTCTGGTGTCGATTTTGGCGTGCCATCCCTATTCAAAGGGTATTCTGTTAACACTTGTTGTTCATTCTCAATGTTTTTATAAATTTCATTCGTGAAGAAGTTGCGTAACGTATTTGAAAATAAGAAGATGAGGACAATAGAGATGGTGAGCAAAATACCAGAGATGACGACCCAAATTTGAAAAGCAAGTGGTTTGTTCTTCATCCCTTTAGCATCCTATAACCGAATCCATAAATGGTTTCGACTTTTAAGTTAGGCATTTTTTTGCGCAGACGCCTGACCAGATCATCGACGACGCGGTCTGTCCCGAAGTAATCATGTCCCCATATCTTGACTAAAATATCTTCACGAGAAAAGGCATGTCCTTGGTGATGTGTAAATAATAACAATAAATCAAATTCCTTAGAAGTTAAGTTGATTAGCTTATCCTGTTCGTATACTTCTCTGACGTCCTCATGAATGATATATGAGGAAACAGATGTGACACTTTTTTGCACTGCATTGCTTTTTTTATACACAAGTTCCAGCAGCTTTTGCACGCGGATGATCAGTTCACGCGGAAGGAACGGCTTGGCGATATAATCACTGCTCCCCAGCTCTAAACCAAGGACACGATCAATATCCGCATCACGTGCTGAAATAAAAATGACCGGTACGTCAGGTGATACAGTTTTGATTTCTTTAATTAATGTATAGCCGTCCGTATCAGGCAGCATGATGTCCAAAATCCATAGATGAGGTGGTTTGTCCATTGCTTGACGTGCAGCTTCTCCAGTTAAAAATGAAGAGACATTCCATTGTTCACTCTCCAAATATTTGGTTAATAGTTCATTTAAGTTTTGTTCATCTTCAACTAAATATATTGTGTACGACAAGGTCTTCCACATCCTCTCAACGTCATTATAACGGGATACAAAGGCGACATGTCAATTATCACGCGCTTTTTTCACAATTTCACATATTCTTCTCATCATTATCCCATAATGTTTGTTTATGATAAGTTCAAGGGGAAAAAAGGGCATAGGCAAAAAGCTGATCAACAGGTGCTTATCACCAATGTGCGCACCTTGCTTTTTTTCTATGAATAAGTATTATATAATTTGACATATTGTAAGATTTATTTTCAATGACTTTTTAAGAGGACACGAGTCCTATCTACACATATGAATCAAGCATTTCATGAAAATGAAGCAAAAGGGAGTGCAAGCGATGGATTACCGAAGAGAAGATGAAGAGAAAAGTGTGAATCATCAAGAAGAAGCGCATCAAGAGAATGAGAAACAAATAGACGAACCGGAAAAAGAGAAGGAACTTATTTTTCACCACCATAAAGATGAAACTTCTGCATCTCAAGAAAATGTGACAAACACAGCACCTCATATAATGGATGACCGCACTTCTAAAAAAGAGAAAAAACGTAAGGCTGCATGGCTGAGCCCAATTCTCGGAGGTATTATCGGCGGGGGACTAGTGCTTGGTATCACACCACTTTTGCCGCAATCACAGGACACAGCAGCAAACACACAAACCCAAACAGCTTCAGATGAATCAGTGACGTCTGATAACTTCTCAACGAAGCAAATCACCAATGCCACGAATGTGGCGGATATGGTAGAGGATTTAAAACCAACCATTGTGGGTGTATCAAACTATCAATCTACACAAAACTCGTTTGGCCTTGACGGAGACACGACTGAAGCTGAAGCGGGAACTGGTTCAGGTGTCGTCTTCAAGAAGGATGGCAACAAGGCATATATTATTACGAATAACCACGTTGTCGAAGGAGCAAATAAATTAAAGGTCACCCTTTATGACGGAAAAACAAAAGACGCAAAGCTTGTGGGCAGTGACGTTATGACAGACTTAGCCGTTGTCGAAATCAATGCAGATGGCATTGATAAGGTGGCGAGCTTTGGTGACTCTTCTAAACTCCGAGCTGGAGATAAGGTCATTGCGATTGGAAATCCGCTAGGTTCTCAGTTCTCAGGTACAGTCACAGAAGGCATTATTAGCGGTGTCGATCGAACCGTTGAAGCCAATACTTCATCTGGTACTGTAGAGATGAATGTACTGCAAACAGATGCGGCAATTAACCCAGGGAACAGCGGGGGTCCGCTCATTAATACGAAGGGTCAAGTGATTGGGATTAACAGCTTAAAAATTAGCGAAAGCGGTGTCGAATCATTAGGATTTGCCATTCCAAGTAACGATGTGAAACCAATTGTGGATGAGTTGTTGAAAAATGGGAAAGTCGAACGACCATATCTTGGTGTACAGATGATTGACCTAGAGCAAGTACCAGAAACCTATCAGGAAAATACGCTAGGCTTATTTGATAAACAAATCGGTAATGGCATTTACGTGAAAGATGTATCTAAAGGATCGCCGGCACAAAAGGCAGGCTTGAAATCTGGAGATGTGATTGTCAAGTTCAAAGGAAAACAAGTGGCGAACAGCTCACAGTTAAAAGAAATCCTATACAAAGAAACAAAAATCGGCGATAAAACGACAATGACGGTCATTCGTGAAGGAAAGACCAAAAATTTAGATATTACCCTCGGGAAGTCTGATAATGAATAAAATCAAAACAGGTGGATTCATCACCTGTTTTTTTGTTCATTTTTTAGCAAAGAGCGTACGTAAAATGATTTTTTCCCAAAGATGCCAAGGCAAGATACGCTTTGCTGTGGATGAAAGACGAACCCCTTTCCCGATCAAATACCTAAGTCGTTTCAGATGCTTTTTCTCAGCAAGTGTGACAACGAGTTCAGCGACTTGATTGGGGTCTCCGTAATTTGACTTCTGAGCATCCAAATAAGCCATCATTTTTTGATGGAAGGTGCTGTATTTAGAATCCTCCACTGGCTCTATTATTTGCTCGTTCATTGATGTGTTCCAAATATTTGTATGAAAGGAGCCGGGCTCAATCAAGGCCGCTTGTATGCCAAACGGTGCCAGTTCAATACGTAAGCTCTCTGTATAGCCCTCTAATGCAAACTTTGACGATACATAAGGTGAGAGTGCAGGCATTCCCATTAACCCGCTAATACTGCTCATGTTCAATATTTTTGCGCCGCTTGTCATGAATGGAATAACAGTTTGTGTCATTTCCATCACACTGAATACATTAATCTCGAACTGCTGGCGATACGTGTCAATGGGAATCTCTTCAGCAAAACCGCCATAGGCTGTTCCAGCATTGTTAACGAGCAAGGTGATTGGGGCATAGTCGTCAAGTTTCTCCTTCAATGCTTGAATAGATTGTGAATCAGTGACATCTAAAGATTCAATATGAATATGTGCTGACAGAGAGACCTCTTTCACCTCTTGAGCGAGCTTTTTGGCGTTTTTTGCTTGTCTGACGCCAGCGATCACTGTATAACCTTGCTTTGCAAGGCGCAGCGTGATTAATTTTCCAAAGCCGCTATTGGCGCCTGTGACAATGGCTGTTTTTTTCATCATCCGATTCTCCTTTTGACTTCTCTCTTTTGTTTTAATTTACCATAATGCTGGGCTTTGATGAATAAGGAAAAGTGGCTTGGAGAAGAATACAAAACGATCATGTTGAATAGGAGGAAACACATGTTGTGTTGGAAGAAGGCGGGACTAATAGGAGTGCTGCTATTTATGATGTCCGGATGCCAATCAATCGAACCGTTAAAACATACAAGCGAAGCGGAGGCAGAGAGTTTGTCAGCCGTTCAAATGAAGGAATTGCCATTTCAGCATCTTCATCTGCATGTCCAATATGGTCAGAAAAATGATATATACGAAGCAACATACCGGCAGAGAAGTGGACATGAAGAAGCACTTATCAGAGATCATATGAATGGTGTACGCTATGAAGGAGAAGAAGGACTGCGGGAGATGAAGATGAAACTAAGTGATATATCCGCTCCTGTATCAAAAATCAATGAGACGTATGTGAACGAACTGTTAACCGCTTTGAATCTGGATGATGATTATCAGCGAATTCAAGTAGATCTGAAGCTGGAAGACGGGACAAACCGTACATTTGAGAAGAAGAAGTAAAAAAGACATTCTCACTTTTTAATTGAAAATGATTTTCAAGATCACCTAAATCTGATACACTAAAATGAGATAAGTGGTCTTTTACGTCTATTCAAAGGCGATGTTCAAAATAAAAAACATGTATGAGAAAAGGAGCGTTTGAGCGGAATGAGTGCCATTTCTACTGAAGGTTTAAGCTTAGGCTATGGAGAAACAATAATCATTGATGAATTAAATGTATCAATCCCTAAGGGTGAAATCACAGTATTTATTGGCAGCAATGGATGCGGGAAATCCACGCTACTTCGCTCTTTGGCGCGTCTCATGAAGCCAATGGGTGGCTCCGTCCTGTTAGAAGGTCATTCCATTGCAAAATTACCAACGAAAGAGGTCGCAAAAGAGCTGGCCATTCTTCCGCAAGGACCAGAAGCGCCAGAAGGATTAACCGTGCATCAATTAGTCAAGCAAGGCAGATATCCTTATCAAAATTGGCTAAAACAGTGGTCTAAACAAGACGAAGAAGCGGTGAATCGTGCTTTAAAGTCAACAAAGATGGAAGACCTCGCTGATCGAACGGTTGATTCATTATCAGGTGGACAAAGGCAGCGTGCTTGGATTGCGATGACGTTGGCGCAAGAGACGGATATTATCTTGTTAGATGAGCCGACAACGTATTTAGATATGACGCATCAAATTGAAATCCTTGATCTCCTTTTTGACCTAAATGAAAAAGAGAAGCGCACGATCGTGATGGTTCTTCATGACCTTAATCTCGCATGCAGATATGCCCATCATCTGGTGGCGATTAAAGATAAGACCATTTATGCAGAAGGAAGACCTGAAACCGTAATTAATTGCGACCTTGTGAAAAATGTCTTTGATATGAATTGCCAAGTGACAACAGATCCTTTATTTGGAACACCATTATGTATTCCGCATGGCAGAGGACGCTGTATTGTGCAACAAGCGCAAGCCGAGACATATCTTGCTGCAAGATAATCGTATGTCAAAAGCCTGACATCTGTATCAAAAACAGAGTCAGGCTTTTTTCTTAAAAAGGGAGCGGAAAATGAATGGGAAATGAATTAGATAAAAAGCTTGAAGGCTTGCTTGATAAATATACAGAACTGCTTCTTGGTGAAACGACTGATGAGCTTAAGAATGATGTGAAACAGTGGATCATTTATTCACATATTGCAAAAAGCATGCCGCCTTTAGCCAAGCATTTTAATGAGATCTACTCAGAAGCAAAAGAAGAGATGAAAGAAACGATTCAACGAATTAAAACCTTAAATGAGACTCATCGAGCTAAAAAAGATCGCTAAAAAACTGCCAGTCCGTTTCTGGCAGTTTTTTTTACATCGGTGATGAACCGTATGGAGATTGATCTGTCAGTGTTTGCTGAAATTTCTGGTGTGCCTGCTGCAGCTTTTGCTGATCAGCGGCTTCAACTGAATACCAGCCATATCTGAACATGACATCATATAAGTGTCTTTGTGCTTTCTGCGTCTCAAGGGCGATTCGCTGAATATCTTCGTAAAGAGATTCATGACTGAATTCGTTGAGAGCGGTGCTGTATCCGTTTGTCATATATTTTTCAGTAGAGAGCAAATCTGTGATAAGATCTCGGTCATTCATGTTTGTTGTTGTCGGGACAGGGGTTTGCGGATTCCCGATTTTTTGTTGGTTTTGTTGTTCCATGTCATTTCCTCCTATTGCATAAAGCCAGATGACTGGCCTTGCGCTGAACTGTTTAAATGCTGAAGAATTTGTGTGTAATGTTGATGATGCATTTGCCCGACTTGATTTAATTCATTTTTAAGTGTTTGATCCTGACAATGCTTGGCCATAAAATGAGCCTTTTTCATTGCGATCAAATTCCAGTTCAACATATCCTCTAAGTACAAAGAATCCTTCACTGAAATGACATTTGGGGGCGTATTCATGTGTTGATTGTTCAAGGTGTTTTCCTCCTTATGATTTCGTTGTTTAAAACTGATTGTGGCTGGTCTTTTTTTCGTCTAGGTCTGCTTCTTGTGATGGACCTGCGTTCCCTTTTACACTTGTGGCACTTACGCCAGCTTTAGATGGATATTTCTTCAAACGAGACATCTAGACATCACCTCCATTCTTACAGTTCCCTTTGTCCTTTATTTCATACCTTGAAAGGTGAAACCGAGGGAATGTGTAAATTTTTGAAATCTTCTATTGAACTGTTTAGGAAAATCTTTTAAGATAAAAGAAGAGGCATTGATTTTTTTTGAGTAAAAAATGAATGACTATTCATTCAAAATGTTTAGGGGGATATTTATGGGCAAACAAATTCGCAAGGCGGCTGTCATTGGTTCAGGTGTCATGGGCTCAGGTATTGCTGCACATCTAGCCAATATCGGGATACCAGTAACACTGCTAGATATTGTGCCAAATGAACTGACAAAGGAAGAATCGGCAAAAAAGCTAACGCTTGATCACCCTATTGTTCGGAATAGATTGAGTCAAGAAGCGATGAAAAGACTATTAAAGCAAAAGCCAGCACCTCTTACTTCAGCGAAAAATCTATCATACATCACACCCGGAAATCTCACAGATCACCTTTCCTTATTACATGATGCAGACTGGATCATCGAAGTGGTCACTGAAAAACTCAGCATCAAACAACACGTATTCTCTCTTATCGACCAACATCGTAAAAAAGGTAGCATTGTTTCAAGTAATACATCAGGCATTTCTGTTGAAAAAATGGCAGAAGGCAGGTCAGATGATTTTAAGCGTCACTTTCTAGGAACACATTTTTTCAACCCAGCTCGGTATTTAAAGTTGCTAGAGATTATTCCTATTCAGGAAACAGACCCGGAAGTACTCGCATTCATGAAAACATTTGGTGAGGATGTGCTTGGCAAGGGAGTTGTTGAAGCGAAGGACACGCCAAACTTTATCGCCAACCGAATTGGAACATATGGACTACTTGTCACGGTGCGGGAAATGCTTGAAAACAAATATACCATTGGAGAAGTTGATTCTGTCACAGGTCCACTGATCGGCAGACCGAAAAGTGCCACCTTTCGTACACTTGATGTGGTAGGACTTGACACCTTTTCTCATGTCGCACGCAACGTATACGAACAGGTAGAAGGTAAGGAAAAAGATATGTTTCAGCTTCCTGAATTTATCGAAAGAATGATTGAGAAAGGCTGGATTGGCAGCAAGGCAGGACAAGGTTTTTATCAAAAAAATGGGAAAAACATATTAGAGCTTGATCCAGTGACGTTAACATATGGAGAACGGACAAAGCTGAAAGATCCGGGCATCGAAATGGCAAAGCAGCAAAAAGGAACGAATGCTAAATTGAAAACGCTGATTTACCAAGACGGCCGTGCAGGACAATTGCTTTGGAACATCACAGCGCCTGTGCTCCTTTATGCAGCTCATCTAAAAGGCGAGATTGCTGATGATATTCAATCAATTGATAACGCCATGAGATGGGGATTTGGTTGGCAGCATGGTCCCTTTGAATTATGGGATGCAATTGGTGTAAAAACAGCCGTCCAGCGAATGGAGAAAGAAGGTCATGACATTCCGAAATGGGTGCAAGACATGCTGGCTGACGGACATGAGACATTTTATCAAGAAAATGACAAGGGACATCGTGCCTATTATCAGGATGGAGCCTACGAGCTGGAGAAAGTGAACGAGAAAAATATCTCAATTGCCAGATTGAAAAAGCAAAATGGTGTGATCTTCAAAAATACAGGTGCAAGCTTGATTGATATTGGTGACGATATTGTACTGCTTGAATTCCACTCTAAGAGTAATGCGATTGGGCTTGATGTGATTGATATGATCAATCGTTCAATAGATGAAACAGAAAAGAATTATAAAGGACTTGTCATTGGAAACCAAGGAAAGAATTTCTGTGTTGGAGCAAACCTTGCCCTTATTTTAATGGAAGCGCAGGATGATAATTTCTTTGAAATTGACTTTGTGATTCGCCGCTTCCAGCAGGCTATGATGAAAGTTAAATATAGTGAGCGTCCAGTTGTTGTGGCTCCGTTTGGCATGACACTTGGAGGCGGAACAGAGCTTTGCCTGCCAGCAACCGGTATACAGGCGTCCAGTGAAACCTACATGGGACTTGTAGAAGTAGGTGTCGGCCTCATTCCAGGAGGCGGAGGAAATAAAGAGCTTTATCTTCGTCATTTGCAAGGAGAGTCTAAACCGTCTGCTACAGCCATACAAGATGCGACGCTTCAAACCTTTGAAACCATTGCGATGGCGAAAGTGTCAACATCAGCTGAAGAAGCAAGAGACATGAAGATGCTACGTCCAAGTGATCGGATAAGCATGAACGGTGATCACCTCATCTATAATGCAAAACAGCTAGTACTTTCGCTCGATGAAAGCGGGTATCGTGCGCCGCTGAAGCAAAAGGTGCCGGTAATGGGTGAAACAGGCTATGCAGCGATGATTCTGGCTGCTGAAAATATGAGGCTTTCTGGTTACATTTCAGAGCATGACATGACCATTGCGAAAAAACTGGCATACGTCATCTCGGGCGGTAAGTTGCCATTTGGAACAGAAGTGGATGAGCAATACTTATTAGAGCTTGAAAGAGAAGCCTTTCTAAGTCTTGTTGGAGAAGTGAAATCACAGGCACGAATGCAGCACATGCTAGTTAAAGGTAAACCTTTACGTAACTAAGGGGGAGTAAAGATGAGAGAAGCAGTAATTGTAGCTGGCGCAAGAACACCAGTCGGGAAAGCAAAAAAAGGATCTTTAAAAACTGTTCGTCCTGATGATATGGGGGCATTGTGTGTCAAAGAAACATTAAAGCGTGCCGGTGATTACGATGGGGCAATTGATGACCTAATTATTGGGTGTGCGACACCAGAAGCAGAGCAAGGGTTAAATGTTGCTCGGAATATTGGGGCATTAGCAGGACTGCCTTATACTGTACCCGCCATCACCATTAATCGCTACTGTTCTTCTGGTCTTCAGTCGATTGCTTACGCAGGTGAGCGCATTATGCTGGGGCAGGCAGAAACCATTTTAGCAGGCGGGGTTGAATCAATGTCTCAAGTACCTATGATGGGACATTCGATTCGTCCGAATGCCCTATTGGCAGAACAAGCACCGGAATACTACATGAGTATGGGGCACACAGCGGAGCAGGTTGCACAAAAGTATCAGGTTACACGACAGGATCAAGATGCATTTGCAGTGAGAAGTCATCAAAAGGCAGCAAAGGCATTGCAAGAAGGGAAGTTTTCAGACGAAATTGTTCCTGTTGATGTCACGGAAAGACGGATTGGAGAGCAATATCAACTAGAAGAAAAGCAATTCACCTTTTCGCAGGATGAAGGCGTAAGACCTGGGACAACGGAGGAAATCCTTTCGACATTGCGTCCTGCTTTCTCAACAAAAGGAACGGTCACAGCAGGCAACTCTTCACAAACAAGTGATGGTGCGGCATGTGTCATGTTGATGGACCGTGAAAAGGCATCCTCTCTATCTCTTCAGCCGCTTGCTAAATTTAAAGCGTTTGCTGTTGGCGGTGTACCGCCTGAAGTCATGGGAATCGGTCCGGTTGAAGCCATTCCCCGTGTATTAAAAATAGCCGGTCTTGAGCTAAAGGACATTGGTCTGTTTGAATTAAATGAAGCCTTTGCATCTCAGGCGATTCAAGTCATTCGGCATTTAGGAATAGACGAAGAGAAGGTGAACGTTAATGGTGGTGCGATTGCTTTAGGCCATCCGCTTGGCTGTACAGGAACCAAACTGACGTTATCACTCATTCATGAAATGAAAAGACGGAACGAACAATTTGGTATTGTCACGATGTGTATCGGCGGAGGAATGGGAGCAGCAGGCATTTTTGAATTGATTTAAAGGGGGAGAAACAAGATGAAAGCGATGGAAGATGTAAAAAAGGGTGGCAGTTTTTTAATTGATGAGACGAATTATGAGCATATTTTCACACCAGAGGATTTTTCTGATGAACATTTGATGATTGGAAAAACAACAGAAGATTACATTTTACAAGATGTTGTGCCGTATATTGATCAAATTGAGAATCATGAATTCGAGCATTCTGTTAGGCTCTTAAAAAAGGCAGGAGAACTTGGGCTGCTTGGTGCCGACGTTCCTGAGGAGTTTGGGGGACTCGGTTTAGATAAGATCAGTTCTGCCATCATTACTGAAAAATTCGCAAGAGCAGGCAGTTTCTCTCTTTCCTATGGCGCTCATGTCGGAATCGGTTCTCTGCCTATCGTCTTGTTCGGTAATCAAACACAAAAGGAAACTTACTTGCCGAAACTCGCCTCCGGAGAGACCATTGCGGCATATGCTTTAACGGAACCAGGATCAGGCTCTGACGCACTAGGAGCGAAAACAACAGCGGTACTGAATGAAGCTGGAACGCATTATGTATTAAATGGAGAAAAGCAGTGGATCACGAACTCCGCATTTGCAGATGTCTTTGTGGTCTATGCAAAAATTGACGGTGAATATTTCTCTGCTTTTATCGTAGAAAAGGATTTTCCGGGTGTCAAAACAGGACCTGAGGAGAAAAAGATGGGCATTAAAGGATCATCTACAAGAACACTAATCCTTGAAGATGCGCAAGTACCAAAGGAGAATTTACTTGGTGAAGTAGGCAGAGGGCATGTGATTGCCTTTAACATTTTGAATATCGGCCGTTATAAACTGGCTGTCGGTACAATCGGTGCATCAAAACGAGTCATTCAATTATCTGCCGAATATGCAAACCAGCGTAAGCAATTCAAAACGCCGATTTCTCAATTTAGCTTAATTGGTGAAAAAGTAGCCAACATGTCGGCGAAGCTGTACGCAATGGAAAGTGCCGTTTACCGCACCGTTGGATTATTCGAACAGCGGATGGGTTTATTAAGTGATGAAGAGCAAAAGGATGGTAAGCAAATTGCGCAATCCATTGCGGAGTATGCAATCGAATGCTCACTTTGTAAAGTGCTTGGCTCTGAAACATTAGATTATATTGTGGATGAAGGCGTACAAATTCACGGCGGTTATGGTTTTATGCAAGAATATGAAGTCGAGAGAGCATATCGTGACTCACGAATTAACCGAATATTTGAAGGGACAAACGAAATCAACCGTTTGCTTGTGCCAGGCACTTTTTTGAAGAAGGCAATGAAAGGTGAACTGCCGCTCCTTCAAAAAGCGCAAACATTACAGGAAGAGCTCATGATGATGATGCCAGAAGAGCCAGGCGATCAGCCGCTTGATCAGGAGAAATATTTACTTGCACATGCGAAAAAGATTGCCCTCATGGTTGCAGGCATGGCAGCGATGAAATATGGGAAAGCACTAGAGCGTGAGCAGGAGATTCTAGTGAATATTGCCGATATTGTCAATGGCATTTTTGCCGCTGAATCTGCCATCCTTCGTACGGAAAAAGCAATTGCCACAACAGGCGTAGAGAAGAACGCACAAAAACTCGCTTACACACAAATTTTCACACAGGAAGCCTTTTTAGAAATTGAAGCACATGCAAAAGAATCATTAATCGCCATGGAGGAAGGAGATTCACTCCGCATGAGCCTGTCAGCCCTTCGTAAGCTGACAAGATTCACACCAATCAATGTCATTGCGACGAAGCGTCAAGTAGCTAAACGTATCTTTGAAGCCGAGAAATATATCGTATAAGCAACAAATCGAAAGGTGTGGATGCGCATGTCCGCACCTTTTTGTAAGCATACATTTAGGTTTTTAAAATGGTTTATGATAAAATGTTGTCACAATTTGCAGGGGGTGAAAATGGTGGCTTTAGATTTTTATGAATATCCATCTTGCGGCACATGCCGAAAAGCAAAAAAGTGGCTTGAAGATCACAACAAAGAAATCAATAGCATACATATCGTCGAAGAGACGCCGGATAAAGAAACACTCAAAGCTCTTTATCAAAAAAGCGGTTTGGAGCTAAAGAAATTCTTTAATACAAGCGGACAGAAATACCGAGAGCTGCAGCTTAAGGATCAACTTCCTGCAATGTCAGAGGACGATCAACTTGAATTGCTTGCATCAAATGGTATGCTGATTAAGCGTCCAATTACAACAGACGGCAAACGAGTGACAGTTGGATTTAATGAAGATACATTTAAAAGCGTCTGGAAATGATGTAACTTTCATTCAGATTGTGGTATCTTCAATATAAACGCAAAAAAGACTGGAGGGATATTGAAATGAGCATACCAAAAGATTTACGTTATTCCGAAGAACATGAATGGGTCAAAGTAGAAGGAGATAAGGTGCGTATCGGTATTACGGATTTTGCTCAATCCGAGCTAGGCGATATCGTGTTCGTTGAGCTTCCTGAAGTAGGAGACAAATTGACAGCGGACGAGCCTTTCGGAAGTGTAGAATCAGTCAAAACTGTTTCTGAACTTTACGCACCAATTAACGGAACAATCGTTGAAGTAAACAATGAGCTAGATGACAGCCCAGAATTCGTGAACGAATCTCCATACGAGAAAGCATGGATGATCGTTGTAGAACCAGCGGATGCCTCTGAAATCGAGGACTTAATGACTGCTGAGCAATATGAGGAAATGACAAAAGAAGACTAATTCATGAGAAATTGGACACTCTACCTTTATGGGGGGTGTCCAATTTGTCTTTTCAAAAAGAACAGGTGGATATAACAAAACATGTAACTGGTCGATTCAAAGAAAATGGCATGGTGCTTTATCATCAAAATGAAGAGATTGGAAAGATGATTAGTGAAAATCAATATGAGTTGAAACCTGGCTATTCCTATGATCAGAATCGGTTTTATCGCTTGTCTGATACATTAACACACGGGACGGAAAAATACGTTGACTGTGATGATGAAAATGGCTGGTGCTAATCGTTTAATCAGACTGCAGCGAGAGAATGCTGCAGTCTTTTTGATGAACAAGTGTCTCATCTTTACAACCTTACCCAAAGGTTGTAATCTAATGAAGAAGTGAATCAACGTCAAAAGGGCCGGGTGATCATGATGAAACATGAGAATGTAGAAAAGGTCATCATTGTAGAAGGTAAATCAGACAAACAAAAACTAAAAGAAGTCATAAGTGAGCCTGTTACCATTATTTGCACCAATGGCACCATCAGTACATCGAAGCTGGATCAGCTAGTGGACGATCTATTAGGGAAAGACGTTTACATATTAGCAGACAGTGACGATGCTGGCGATAAACTGCGGAAGCAATTCCGAAAAGAGTTCCCTGAAGCACTTCATCTTTTTGTAGACAAAATGTACCGCGAAGTTGCCGCTTCACCAACAGCCCATATTGCATCTGTCTTATTAGCTGCAAACATTGATGTTCATTCGAAATATTTGTGAGGGTGGGCGTACTATGAAAGAGATTGAGGAGCACGAATTGAAGGAGATAAAGGACGATTTATTTCTTTTGTATTTATATACACCGTTTTGTGGAACGTGCCAGCTTGCGAAGAAAATGCTGATAGTTGTAGATACCATGCAGCCAGATGTTCCATTTTACGAGAATAATTTAAATTATTCACCTAGTTTAGCGAAAGGATTTGAAATAGAAAGTGTTCCATGCTTTTTATTGTTTAAAGACGGCAAGATCGTTCAAAAAGGCTATGCCTTTCATTCTGTTCCATATCTTCATGAAATGATTGAAACCGCTAAATAAAGCGGTTTTTTGTCATGTTTCAAGCCATTCAATTGAAAATTTGTCGAGTTATTTATAAAGGACAAGCCAACGTTTGTAGAGAAATGTTATGTATAACCAAATGACAGGGAGGTTATACATGTGGAAAAAACCAAAGCCCATGGAAACACAAAACAGCGATTTTTACTAAAACCGCTGCTCTCATCATCATCCTTGAAGATTACATTTGAAGCGGAAGCAGATTCTTGTACATTGATTGTGGATGAACGTGGTGAAGTCAAGAAACTACCTGCAATTGAGTTATCGGATCTCACTTTTTATGGTGAGAGAAAGGAAATTCTTCAATTATTAGATGGAAATCTATCTTTACAGCAATTAATTAGTCGTGGGCAAGTAAAGGTGAAAGGCTCATTCCGAGCACTTCTTAGATTAGAGGCGGTGCTTTGGCTAACGAACGGTTTTTTTAGGAAAATGATCACTTAGTCGTTTACTTGGAAATTAGCGATTTACAGCGTTGACATATCTCGGGTAGCATGATATCCTACGTTAGTAAAAACATGAACATCACATAAAACAACATATTTTCTCTTATTAAGAGAGGTGGAGGGACGTGCCCTATGAAACCCGGCAACCGTCAGCATAGCTGAAATTGGTGCCAATTCACTCAAAGCCGCAACGCTTTGAAAGATGAGAGAAAGGCGTATTTGAAATAAAAGGCCTTTCTGCTTGTGTTGCAGTTAGGTCTTTTTTACTGACCTAGAGTCATGAGGGAAGAACGAAGAACGTATGTGATGGCACGCTACAGATTCAGCAAGAAAGCAGGTGATCAGGCTATGATCCAATTACAGAATGTATCAAAAACGTACCACTCAAAAAACGGAAATGTTGACGCAGTGAAAAACGTCAACTTGGAGATTGATAAAGGTGAAATATTCGGAATTATCGGGTATAGCGGCGCAGGGAAAAGCTCCCTGATTAGGCTACTAAACGGTCTAGAGTTGCCAACAGAAGGAATAATTGAAGTGGCAGGCAACCGGATTAATGAAATATCGAGCGCTAAACTTCGCAAGGCAAGACAGGAAATCAGCATGATTTTCCAGCACTTTAACCTACTATGGTCGAGAACTGTACGACAAAATATTATGTTCCCGCTTGAAATTGCAGGTGTACCGACTTCAAAACGGAGAGCTCGTGCAGATGAACTGATTAAATTGGTCGGCTTAGAAGGAAAAGAAAATGTCTATCCATCGCAACTTAGCGGCGGACAAAAGCAGCGCGTAGGGATTGCTCGAGCACTAGCAAATAACCCAAAGGTTCTTCTTTGTGATGAAGCAACGTCTGCTCTTGATCCACAAACGACAGACTCTATTCTTGAGCTTTTGGCAGATATCAATCAACGATTAGGTTTAACCATTGTGCTAATTACACACGAAATGCATGTCATCCGTAAAATTTGTCATCGTGTGGCGGTCATGGAAAATGGACGTATCGTCGAAGAGGGCGAGGTATTACGCGTCTTTAGACAGCCGAAGGAAGAAATGACGAAACGATTTGTGAAACAGCTTGTTGAGCCGGAGGAAGCTAAGGAAACGATTGAGCACATCTTAGAGCGGATGAAAGAAGGGAAGGTTGTTCGTTTGTCCTTTATCGGCGATTCTGCCGAGCAGCCGCTCATTACTGAAATCATTCGATCATTCCAAGTCGATGTGAACATCCTCCAGGGGAAAATTACTCAAACGCAGGAAGGTGCGTTTGGAACACTCTTTATCCACATCAATGGAGTAGAGACTGAAGTGGAAAAAGCCATCGCCTATATTCAAAGCAAACAGGTCGAAATTGAGGTGATGACACATGTTTGAGAAATGGTTCCCGAATGTTGACCTTGAAGTCATTTGGAATGCGACGGGTGAAACGGTGTATATGACGCTTATTTCACTTGCATTTGCTTTTGTCATCGGCATCATCCTAGGGCTATTGCTCTATCTGACTAGTAAAGGCGGTTTATGGGAAAATAAACCGATCAATGCAGTTATCGGGGCAATCGTCAACATTTTTAGATCGATTCCTTTTATCATTTTAATCATTCTTTTATTAGGGTTTACAAAATTCTTAATGCATACCATTTTAGGTCCAAATGCAGCCCTGCCCGCCCTTGTCATTGGATCTGCACCTTTCTATGCACGTCTTGTTGAAATTGCACTTCGTGAGGTAGACAAAGGTGTGATTGAAGCGGCAAGATCAATGGGCGCAAAGACATCAACGATTATTTTTAAAGTCTTGCTGCCAGAATCATTGCCAGCCCTGATTTCAGGAATTACTGTCACAGCAATTGCTTTAATTGGTTCTACTGCAATTGCAGGTGCAATTGGGGCAGGCGGACTTGGTGACCTCGCCTATGTGGAAGGGTACCAATCTGGAAATACAGATGTCACACTTGTTGCCACTGTTTTTATCCTAATCATCGTCTTTATTATTCAGATAATCGGTGATTTGATAACCAATAAAATTGATAAACGTTAAGGGAGGATTTATTCATGAAGAAATTGATTTTAAGTGCACTATTTCTAGGATTTGCAGGCATTTTAGCTGCATGCGGTTCATCTAATAACGCAAGCGAAAGCAAAACCATCACGGTTGCTGCATCAAAAACACCACATGCTGAAATTCTTGAGGAAGCAAAACCACTTTTAAAAGAAAAAGGCTATGACCTAAAAATAAAAGTGCTTAGCGATTATAAAATGTACAATAAAGCTTTAGCTGAAAAAGAAGTGGATGCGAACTTTTTCCAACATATTCCTTACTTAAACGAAGAAAACAAATCAAACAAAGATTATAACCTAGTGAGTGCAGGTGCTATTCACCTTGAGCCTTTCGGTATCTACTCTAAGAAATACAAATCAGTCAAAGATATTCCAAACGGCGGCACGATCATCATGACAAACAACGTGGCTGAGCAAGGTCGTATGCTTGCCCTACTTCAAAATGCTGGCGTGATCAAGCTTGATTCAAAGGTTGATACAATCAACGCAACATTGAAAGACATTAAAGAAAACCCAAAGAACTTGAAATTCAAAAAAATCGCTCCTGAACTCACAGCGAAAGCTTATGAAAACAGTGAAGGAGACGCAGTCTTTATCAACGTAAACTATGCAATTCAAAATCATTTGAATCCGAAGAAAGATGCAATTGAACTTGAGCAAACAAAGAACAACCCTTACGCAAACATTGTAGCTGTTCGTAAAGGTGACGAAAAATCAGAGAAAATCAAGACTTTAATGGAAGTGCTTCACTCTAACAAAATTAAAGAATTCATCGAAAAAAAATATGATGGTGCAGTCTTACCTGTATCTGAATAATATGCTCGAAAACCTTGCTTGAATGAAAGCGAGGTTTTTTTGTGTATTTTTTTAAATCTCGCTCATAATAAAGACGTACAAATGACCTGAAGGGATTGAATCAATGTGAACGAACAGCATATGAACGGAACCATGCAACAATCACTAACCGATTATAAAACCGCAATGGGTGAATTTCAGAAGAAAATGCCGGTGTTTGGCAAGAAATTCAATGAATTTACGGAGCAATGCTTTCAAAGCGGTTCTTTGACGCAAAAAGAGAAACAAATGATTGCCCTTG
The DNA here is from genome assembly GCF_044754665.1 of Bacillus sp. NPDC093026. Classification (NCBI taxonomy): domain Bacteria; kingdom Bacillati; phylum Bacillota; class Bacilli; order Caryophanales; family Bacillaceae; genus Bacillus; species Bacillus sp. NPDC093026. Next base: position 633,914 of record NZ_JBIVPN010000002.1, read on the forward strand.
GCATTAGCATTCATGCACAAGATGAATATTGTATGATTTATCATACAAAGGGGGCGCTTGATCAAGGAGCTACAGAAGAGAATGTATTGGAAGTCGTCAGTGTAGCAGCAGCGTTCGGCGGGGGAGCGGCACTCAGCCAAGGGATCACTGTTGTTCAGCAATGTATTGATGAATTTGGCGGACAGACGCATTAATAGAAGGAAAACACGGTATTTTTCCATATGGGAGAGATGAGTGATTCTCTTGCCAGTGTGTGAGTAAATATGCCAACATAAAGCGTCATATCCCTTTTGAGTGAAGTGCCATTGATTTGATAAAATAGAACTACACTAAAAGAAGGAGATGGTTTATTATCGGTTCGGACCAGAGTATACTGGGATTGGATTATACCGCCGAGATGGAAAAGGCCATGCACAAATCTCATGGCATGAGCTATGCAGAGTACGAAAGAAACCATGACTTACGGATGAAAGTAGAATATAAACGAGAGCAGTCCTATCGAGACGAGAAAAGGCAGCTCGCAAAAATGAATATACAGGGCTATTGATAGCTAAGGGGCGGGGAGATCACTCTCCGCTTTTTCTTTTTATGAGAACAGTCTTTTCGACATAAATTCTTTTATCCATCTGCATTTTTTGTTAGAATTTTGAGGGCATCCTCTTACGCTTGTCGTGAATGTGTTGTATTCACTTTTAATTTGTTATAAAATTAGAATGAGAATAAATTGAGAATAATGATTATTTTGGAGGTATCGATATATGACTGCTTCGACATTAACAATTAAGGACTTGCACGTTGAGATTGAAGGGAAAGAAATCTTAAAGGGTGTAAATCTCGAGATAAAAGGTGGAGAATTCCACGCAGTAATGGGACCAAACGGTACAGGTAAATCAACTTTATCTGCTGCAATTATGGGTCACCCGAAATATGAAGTCACAAAGGGTAGCATTTTGCTTGACGGCGAAGATGTACTTGAAATGGAAGTAGATGAGCGCGCAAAAGCAGGTCTTTTCCTTGCAATGCAATACCCATCTGAAATCAGCGGCGTCACAAATGCGGACTTTCTTCGTTCTGCCATCAATGCTCGCAGAGAAGAAGGTGATGAGATCTCACTGATGAAATTCATCCGCAAAATGGATGAAAACATGGAGTTTCTAGAAATGGACCCTGATATGGCACAGCGCTACCTAAATGAAGGTTTCTCAGGCGGTGAGAAAAAACGTAATGAAATTCTTCAATTAATGATGATTGAACCAAAGATCGCCATCCTAGACGAAATCGATTCTGGTCTTGATATCGATGCCTTAAAAGTTGTCTCTAAAGGGATTAATAAAATGCGCGGAGAAAACTTCGGTTGCTTAATAATCACGCACTATCAACGTCTTTTGAACTACATTACACCAGATAAGGTTCACGTGATGATGCAAGGACGTATCGTGAAATCTGGCGGACCAGAGCTTGCACATCGTCTAGAAGCAGAAGGCTATGACTGGATTAAAAAAGAATTAGGTATTGAAGACGAGACTGTTGGTCAAGAAGCGTAAGCGATAGGAGGATTATTGATGACATTAGAAACGAAATTATCTGTAGATCAAGATTATGTCAAAAGCTTCTCCGAGAAGCATCAGGAACCGGCATGGATGAGCTCCCTTCGCTTACAGGCTCTTGAAAAAGCAGAAGATCTCCCAATGCCAAAGCCTGATAAAACGAATATATCAAATTGGAATTTAACAAACTTTAAACAGCATACAGTCGAAAATGTGCCATTTAGATCATTAGAAGAGCTTCCAGAAGAAGTGAAATTGTTGATTGACCTCGAGGATACAGACAAGACATTATACATTCAGCGTGACCAAACGCCGGCTTACTTGTCGCTTTCCACTGAAGCGAAGGACAAAGGTGTCATCTTTACTGACATCCATACGGCCATTCGTGAACATGCTGATTTGGTTGAACAATATTTTATGAAAGATGCTGTAAAAGTCGACGAGCACAAGCTGACAGCCTTGCATGCTGCTTTAGTTAACGGCGGAGCTTTCCTTTACGTTCCGAAACATGTTGAGCTTGAAGCACCAATCCAAGCGGTTTATCTTCATGAAAAAGAAGAAACAACCCTATTCAACCATGTCATTGTGGTAGCAGATGATCATAGTGCTGTGACATATGTAGAAAACTACATCAGTACAGCAAAGCCAGAGGAAGCAATATTTAACATTGTCTCTGAAGTGTTTACAGGAGCGAATGCTCGGGTGACATACGGTGCAGTAGATAATCTTGCTGAAGGTGTCACGGTATACGTGAATAGGCGCGGAATGGCAAACGGCCGTGATAGTAAAATCGAATGGGCACTTGGCCTGATGAATGATGGAGACACAGTGTCTGAAAACATCACAAAGCTGATGGGAGACGGCACAATCGGTGATACGAAATCTGTTGTAGTTGGTCGAGGTAAACAGACAGAAAACTTCACAACAAGTATCATTCACTTCGGTAAAAACTCTGAAGGATATATCTTGAAGCATGGTGTGATGAAGGACCAAGCATCCTCTATTTTTAACGGAATTGGCAAAATCGAGCATGGTGCGACAAAGTCAAATGCAGAGCAGGAATCACGTGTACTTATGCTTAGTGAAAAAGCACGCGGAGATGCAAACCCAATTCTATTAATTGATGAAGATGATGTCACAGCAGGACACGCAGCCTCTGTTGGTCGTGTCGACCCAACTCAGCTTTATTACCTCATGAGCCGCGGGATTTCCAAAGAAGATGCAGAAAGACTTGTGATTTATGGATTCTTAAATCCAGTTGTAAAAGAACTGCCGATTGAAGGAGTTAAAAAGCAACTCATTTCTGTAATTGAAAGGAAAGTCAAATGATGAATATCAAAGACGTTCGTGAGCAATTTCCAATTCTTCATCAGCAAGTGAACGGGCATGATTTGGTGTATTTGGACAGTGCGGCTACTTCTCAAAAGCCAAGAGTTGTGATTGATGCATTGAATGAGTATTACCGGTCTTATAACTCGAACGTCCATAGAGGTGTTCATACCCTTGGCACGAAAGCAACGGATGCATACGAGGGTGCAAGAGAAAAAGTTCGTGCATTCATACGTGCTTCCTCTGTCCAAGAAATCATTTTTACAAGAGGAGCAACAACGGCACTTAATACGGTTGCGATGAGTTATGCAAGAGCGAACCTTAAAGAAGGCGATGAGATTGTGATAACGCATATGGAGCATCATGCGAATATCATCCCTTGGCAGCAGGCAGCGAAAGCAACGGGCGCAACATTAAAATATATTCCATTACAGGAAGACGGTACGTTATCACTTGAAGATGTGAAACAAACGATCACACATCATACGAAAATCGTGGCTGTCACACATGTCTCAAACGTATTAGGAACCATTAACCCGATTAAAGAAATCGCCAAAATCGCTCACGATCATGGGGCGATCATAGTGGTGGATGGTGCTCAAAGCACACCGCACATGCAAATCAATGTTCAAGAGCTAGATTGCGACTTTTTCGCTTTTTCTGGGCATAAAATGTGTGGACCGACGGGAATTGGTGTGCTTTATGGGAAGAAAGATCTTTTGAATAATATGGAGCCTGCCGAGTTTGGTGGTGAAATGATCGACTTTGTGGATCTGTACGATTCCACTTGGAAAGAGCTTCCGTGGAAATTTGAAGCGGGTACGCCGATCATCGCAGGAGCAGTTGGACTTGGAAAAGCGATTGATTTCTTAAATGAGATCGGTATGGACGAGATAAGCCGTTATGAGCAACAGCTTGCGTCTTATGCGCTTGAGCGCTTTAAGGAACTAGACGGTGCGGTTGTGTATGGTCCGGAGCATCGAGCTGGACTTGTGACGTTTAACTTAGATGACGTTCATCCGCATGATGCGTCAACTGTACTTGATTCGGAAGGTGTGGCCATTCGTGCTGGTCATCACTGTGCACAGCCGCTCATGAAATGGCTTGGCGTATCAGCGACTGCAAGAGCGAGCTTCTATATTTACAATACAGAAGAAGAGATTGACGAGCTCATTGCAGCGCTCCGTAAGACAAAGGAGTATTTTACGAATGTCTTTTAATGTAAACTTAGATACACTGTACAGACAAGTGATTATGGATCATTATAAAAATCCGAGAAACAAAGGTGTGCTAAACGACAGCATTGTAGTTGATATGAACAACCCGACATGTGGTGATCGCATTCGTTTAACAATGAAAATTGAAGATCAGCAGGTCAAGGATGCGAAATTTGAGGGGGAAGGATGCTCGATTTCAATGGCATCTGCCTCGATGATGACGCAGGCGATAAAAGGGAAAGATATTGCAACAGCCTTAAAAATGTCTCGGATTTTTTCAGATATGATGCAAGGTAAAGAATACGACGATTCCATTGATCTTGGCGACATTGAGGCGCTGCAAGGAGTAGCGAAATTCCCAGCACGCATCAAATGTGCAACATTATCATGGAAGGCGCTTGAAAAAGGCGCATCTGCCGAAGATAACGGCAAATCATAAGATTGGAGTGAAAATGGATGGCTAAAAAAATGCCAGATGTTGGTGAATATAAGTATGGCTTTTCTGATAAAGACGTTTCCATTTTCCGTTCAGAGCGCGGACTGACAAAAGAAATCGTTGAAGAAATTTCTCGTATGAAGGAAGAGCCTCAGTGGATGCTCGACTTTCGCTTGAAATCTCTTGAACACTTTTATAACATGCCGATGCCGCAATGGGGCGGAGACTTACATGCATTAAACTTTGATGAAATCACCTATTACGTTAAACCATCAGAACGTTCAGAGCGTTCTTGGGATGAAGTGCCTGAAGAAATTAAACAAACTTTTGATAAGCTTGGGATTCCAGAAGCAGAGCAAAAGTATTTAGCAGGTGTATCTGCTCAGTACGAATCTGAAGTTGTGTATCACAACATGAAGCAAGACCTTGAAGATCAAGGAATTGTATTCAAAGATACAGACAGTGCATTAAAAGAGAACGAAGACATCTTCCGCGAGCACTGGGCAAAGGTCATTCCGCCGACTGACAACAAATTTGCTGCGCTGAACTCGGCTGTATGGTCTGGTGGTTCATTTATCTACGTACCAAAAGGCGTAAAAGTAGACACTCCACTTCAAGCATACTTCCGTATCAATTCTGAAAACATGGGGCAGTTCGAGCGTACGCTGATCATCGTTGACGAAGGTGCACATGTGCATTATGTAGAAGGTTGCACAGCACCAGTTTATACAACAAACTCACTTCACAGTGCAGTTGTTGAAATCATTGTTAAAAAAGGCGGCTACTGTCGTTATACAACGATTCAAAACTGGGCAAACAACGTCTTCAACCTTGTAACAAAACGGACGGTTTGTGAAGAGAACGCAACAATGGAATGGATTGATGGAAACATCGGTTCTAAGCTGACAATGAAATACCCTGCTGTCATCTTAAAAGGTGAAGGCGCACGTGGTATGACATTAAGTATTGCCCTAGCAGGTAAAGGTCAGCACCAAGATGCAGGAGCAAAAATGATTCACCTTGCACCAAACACATCTTCTACGATCGTGTCGAAATCGATTTCGAAACAAGGTGGTAAAGTTACGTACCGCGGAATCGTACACTTCGGACGCAAAGCAGACGGTGCACGCTCAAACATCGAGTGTGACACACTCATTATGGATAACAAATCAACCTCTGATACGATTCCTTACAATGAAATCTTGAATGACAACATTTCATTAGAGCACGAAGCAAAAGTATCAAAAGTATCAGAAGAACAACTTTTCTACTTGATGAGCCGTGGTATTTCCGAAGAAGAAGCAACAGAAATGATCGTCATGGGTTTCATCGAGCCATTTACAAAAGAACTACCAATGGAATACGCCGTTGAAATGAATCGTTTGATTAAGTTTGAGATGGAAGGTAGTATAGGTTAACCGTTGATATACTGGGGATTAAAGGTGTTTAGGCATTACATTTTTATTAAGCACCCACAAAACACCCACAAAACACCCACAAAATTTAATTATTGAACATACCGCAGATACATTTCCATTGCTTGGTCCTCAATTTTTTTGGTGACATGGAGATACTTATCTGCGGTTGTTTTTATACTAGAATGCCCTAACCGTTCTGATACATATTTAATATTCACGCCAACTTCTAAAAGGTGTACAGCATGGCTATGTCTTAAAGCATGTGGAGACAGAACGGGAAGGTTTGCCCTTTTACAGACTTCTTTGAAATACTCTCTCACAACATTTGTTTTTAACCATTTTCCCTCATGCTGAAAGAAGACAATGTTATTCTCGGGCTGAACATAATTAGTGTACATTAAAACTACTTCATGTCTGTTTACTCTGTGTTTTTTAATAATGATACTGTGTGATCATCAATTTTTATTGTTCTGTAACTAGATTGTGTTTTGGGGAGCAAGACGCTGATGTTATCGGCTTCCTTTATCGTGATGGTGAAACAAAAATCGTTACACATGACAATAAAGTAACTCGTGTTAACTTCAACGAAGGCGAGTTATTCAAATAAATAAAACCGTTCTACCGGAAGGCCGGGGGACACTGATCATGACAGCAAAGCGCTGTGTGATTGGTGTCCCTTTTTTTATTTTCAGAAAAGGGGAGATTTATATGCAAAAACTAACAGCGGAAGAATTACAGGATCTTAGAAAATTAGAAAGATGGTGTTACGACACAATGAATTACGCACGGATTTCACCTACTTTATTGACTAAGTTACTAAACGGTTACAACCCGAAACAGGATAACTAGAAATTAAGGAGAGGAATGAAATGAAAACGTTGAGAGCTGCTTTTCTAAAAGCGGGTTATAAATCTATGCCAATGAAAAGAACTGACATTCCCAAGAACGAATGTGCCCGAAATCGTGCGCAGGTGATTTCAGATGAAGAGATAAAAGATCTCATGGGTATTTACCGCCCAATATATAAAAGAGGGCGTGGAGAGGCGTTTAAAAGCAAATAAAAAGGGGACATGGTTGATGTTAGGTGAACCACCTGTAATAGATAAAAAAGAAACTAGAAAAAGAGTTGAAAGTATTCTCGACAACTATCGTTTGTATCTTCTTCAAGTCCCAGATGATATGCTACCAAAGGTAACGGCTGGGTTTAGTATCGTGCCGCCCGCCACTACCAACGCTTTCCGCTCATCAACAGAAAGCACAGCCATTAAGCGGATTGAATGGGAACAGAAACGAAATGCCTTTCTTGAGAAGGTGCAAAGAGCGGTCAATCGTCTTCCGTATAACGAGAGACAGATCATTATAAAACGTTACATGCAGCAAGAACCTGTTTTCGATTACCAGGTTTATAATGAAATCGGCATGAGCGAAAGATCGTATACAAGGTTAAAAGCAAGGACTTTCCTAGACCTGGTTTACGCTCTCAATGAAGTTGTATATAAAGCACCCGTTTAGAGGTGTTTTTTTGTTCGACAAATTTTGCAAATGTTTAAAATTAGATAAAATGTGTCGATATATTATCGGGGTGATAATATGACGAGGACTTTTGGAGAAGCTAAAAATACTAACATCTACTTAGAAAATCGATATGGGAAAATCTATGATTTAACGTTTGATGGTGATAAGAAGTTACAAAAATCTATTATTTTAGATCACGATAAAGATGAATTAAAAAGGATGTTAAAAAATACTGAAGCTGCAATTAATGTAGCGAAAGATACTGAAGCACTGTACATTCAACCATATTCTATTATTTTGGTTATGATAACCGTTATAATGTCTGTTGGTATGACAATGATATCAACATTAACATCATTGTTGAATAATATTTTTGGAAGATATTTGGACAGTAAAGGTAGTAAAGATATTGATTTCTCTCAATTATTCGATTCAATGGCAGGATTTAAACCAGTAATGCAATATGCTTTATGGATAGCTATTGTGCCTTTTATTGTTTTAATTATTTTTTGGCTTGTTACTTCAAAAAGAACTAAGGCGAATGTTGAAAAAAGGTATACGGTCTTTGTTTTATTGAATGAGTGCTTAGAAAATTATGATTATGAAAAGAAGCAACAAGCAAAACTAGAATCTAAAAAAGATGATAATAGAGTCTGATTTTCAAAATGTAAGGGCTTCTAATGAAGTGGTCTTTTTCAGAGAAAGGGGGGAATATTTTGAATTTTTTAGAACACCTTGATTTTCCAACTGTTAATGATTGGAATGATTTGTTTAAGGACAAGAAGAAGTCTTTTGATAGAATAATATTAAGAGGAACCACAGAAGAGCAGAACATCTTTGAATTTATGCTGAGGCTTGAACTCGAGAGTTGGATAAATTTATTTAATAACCGAGTACACGATTTACAAATGAATTATGTAATGCTCAAGTTTTTTTATAGGAAGGGTATTCCAGATGACGTGTGGAATATTTCGCCGGGTTCAGAAGGTCAATCTGTGGAATATTTTCCGAATTTCAAAGAGGAGCATTATTCTTATCATTATTGGTTTGGAAGTTATGTCAAAGGTTACTATACAGAGTTTATTGGTATAGTAGATACTATATATCATTTAATAAATATAAAATTCAGGTATGATTTAGAACCAGGTATGCATTTTAATAAGGAAGTAATTAGAAAATTGTACGATGATGATAAAGAACTTTTTCACCAAATGAAAAGAATTAGAAAAAATGGTGTCTTTAAACAAGTGAACGATTATAGGAACAATTTAATACATAATTACTCACAGATGCAAGTTTCATCAGGGATCAGCAGAATTAATTTGCCTGATGGCGGCTTTAGAATAGAATATGGAGTTGGGGATTATACCAAAACAAAAGAATATTTTGAAAATATAGAAAGTAGTATTGATTTTCTAGCTTCCATTGTTGAAAAGATTAGAATAAAAATCACATGATCTTAGTAGCTCTTAAGCACCTTTTAAGGTGCTTTTTTTGTTGGCGTAACACTGGTGTGTTTTTGGCGTAATGTTGGCGCAGCATGAGAGAAAAAAGGTTGTAATATTGTATTATGCGATAGATTGAGAACAGGCTTCCATTGGAGGAGAATTTTCGTTCGACAAATTCTGCATCTCCTTCAAATTAGCCATTTTAGTTCGATAATTTAACTGATGTATTAAAAGCATTGGAGGGGTCCAGTTGAGACAACAATTTCGAGAGTTTTATTTTAATAAAGATAATGAGGATATTTGGGAAGAATCAATTATTGTCTTAGATACAAATGTTTTATTGAATTTATATAGATATACTAAAGAAACATCAGATCAGATCCTAAGTTTGTTACAAAAATACGAAAAAAACCTATGGATGCCTCATCAAGTGGCTTTGGAATATCATTATAATAGAAAATCCGTAATTGTAGAACAGAGTGGTTCATATAAGAAAGTGTGTGATACTTTTAATGAAGTGCCCGATAAAATTAGAAATATGCTGAATCAAGATTTGAGTAATTTTAAAAAGAGACACAAAGAGGATGTAGATAGTTTCATTAAGATTATTAAAGATATTACTAAAGAACAAATTAACAAACTAAAAGATAGAAATGATAGCGAATTGGATTTAACTAAAGAAGATACAATAAAAAATAAAATTACTGATCTATTTTTACATAAAGTAGGTAAACCATATGAAGAATCTAAATTGAAAGATTTAGAAAATGAAGCAGACGCTCGTTTAAAAAACAAAATACCCCCAGGATATAAAGATTATGATAAGAAGAAAGGTAATAAATTTCATAATGGTGTTGTCATACAAAATAAATATGGTGATTTAATTCTTTGGAAACAATTGCTCGATTTTGCAGGAGAAAATGAGGTTAATATAATTTTCTTAACTGATGAACAAAAGGAAGATTGGTGGTACGACATAAACAATCAAATAATTGGACCAAGAATTGAATTGTTAAATGAATTTACTCATGTAACTAATAAAGAGTTTCATATGTTTAGCTCAATTGGTTTTGTTGAAAGACATTCAAGTTATTTTAATGAAACTGCAGTTTCGGAAGTAAGAGAGGTAACAAAAGAGTACACAAACATAGAAAAATTAGCTTTTTTAAATAATCAATTTGCTGATAAACAATCAGAAGCTATGAGGCTTAAAGAAAAAGGTATCAAAATGATGAACTTATTTTCAGACCTTGAACACAAAAGTTTATTTGAAGCAAGATATAATGTTAAAACTAATGAAGAAATTTATGAAATAATAAGCGAAAGCTTACATACGAAAATTGAGAAAAGTTCGTTTCTAAGTTTTTGTTATTGGTTTAAAGATTATGATTTTACATTCGATGAATTTGAAGAGGGATATGAACGTTTTTATGCTAAAGTTAAAAATGAATTTACTATGTACATTGCTGATAAAATAATGAATATTTTATATAGGCTAAACATAGTTGAGACTGATCCAGCAAATAACAGCTGTATTAATATGAATGAATTGAGAAATGTTGTATACGGTTATCTGGTGGAATATGACAAATGATTTGACAGTAATCCTTTTTAGTACCCATTTGGGTGCTTTTTTATTTGAAAGTGTTCTGTATTAATAAGTAAAGGGGATGAATGATGCCGTTAAAAAGATGCAATACGCCTACTTGCCGAGAATATATAGACTGGACCGAACGCTATTGTAAGAAGCACTAGGGCTATGCTGATAAGCAATACAACAAAGATGTGAGGTACAACAGGGAGAACGAAGCGCATTACAAATACTATCAAAGCAGAGAATGGAAATCACTTCGAGAAGCGAAGTTGCGTGAGAGTCATTACAGATGCGCTGTGTGTGCCGCAGAGGGACGAGTAAACATGTCCAATAGGTTAGTGGTCCATCATAAGTATAAAGAGCTTAGAGAGGTATTTCATGATGATATAGAGCGCAATGATTTAAACAACCTTGAGGTGCTTTGTCAGTATCATCATAATAAAATTACATTCGGGAAGGGGAAAGGATGAGTCAAAATATAGTTGTGAGCCTATGGAGTGAAGATAAAAAAGAATTTGTGAAAGTATGTGTGAATAGCAAAAATAAGGAAGCTTTACTTGATGGGCACACTTATGAAGCAGCGAAGAAAATGTATAAAAAATTATTTTAAGTCCCCCCGACATTTAACGGGGTAGGCTTTTTTGATTCCTGGAAATCGGCGACCCGTCAACTTTAAGGAAAGTGTTGAAATGAAATTTTGATTTTTCCCGTTTTTTGTGGTTTTTCACCTTTTCTTAAAACGGCTTGAACTATTGCAGTTATTGAGATAGAGCGGTCTGACACATTTGTTTAATCTTCTAAAATTAATAAGATGCATTCTTAACATTTTTAATGATTTGGGATGACCGGAATATTGTTCCTGCCATGCTGAAAGGTGGTGGTTTTTATTGGCGAGAAGAAAACAAATGACGGACACATTAAAAGGACAAATATCAAACGAAGAACGAGAGCAGCGGCAACAGCATGAAGAAAAATTGAAAGGCTTTTCGCCATTGAAAGAAAACCCGCCTTTTTGGCTATCAACAATGGCAAAGAATGAATGGAAGAGGATTTACCCACATATTATCGAGCTGCCTATATCTGAACTAGATCGCACTTTGTTGGCTATGTACTGTAATAGTTACGCAAAGTATCGAAAGGCACCTTGTATAGTAAGGTGTTTTTTTAAGTTTTATTTCCTTAGATAATTGACGCAATCTGGTTCTTTTCATTGTATAAAATGTATTTCGCTAGACATTTGTTATTATTTTAAAATATATGGTTAATAAATCCAATATTCTGTTGGGGAAATCACCCTCATTATAGACAAAAATATATACTTGAAAGACTAGTAATCGTTTAAATTCTACTAAATGACAGATAATTTTACATAAAAAAGTTAATGTTGACATTTTATTCATAATTTGTTTATATTTATAATTGTAAGAAAATTCACGCAAAAGGAGTGGTTAGATTGAAAAAGCTAGGTTATGTAACAAACACTGACTCGAACGACATTTCAGTTATTGACATTAATACTAATGTTGAGATTGGAAGAATTCCGGTGGGAGGAAGTCCCCGTGGAGGAATGGCTATCGAAAATAATGGCGAGTTTGGATTTGTATCAAATTGCGCTGGAAACACGGTATCTGTAATCGACATCAAGAATTCAAAAGAAGTCACTAAAATAACTGTTGGTTTAGCTCCAAGAGGAGTAGTAATCTCTCCTGATAATTCATTACTATTTGTTTCTAATTCAGGTTCAAATGATGTATCAATTGTTGACCTAACTACAAAAGAAGAAATTACGAAAGTTCCAGTAGGAAACAATCCTAGAGCACTCTCTATTACACCTAGTGGAGAATACGTTAATATCCCTTGCTGGGGTGAAGATGCACTTTCAGTTATTAAAGTTAATTATGATCAACCTGAAAACTCTTATGAGACTACACGTATATCTTTAGGCGAATTCAGAAGACCTTATCATGCTTTTTCTGATGCAGACAATACTCATGTCTATACGGCTAACACGCACGGTCATTCAGTATCGATTGTCAACATCTTAGATGAAGTTATAGAAGCAGAAGTTAAAGTAGGTTACGGTCCAAGAGCTGTAATATCTGATTCAAAACACCCTTACTTATACGTAAGTTGCGAAGCTTCAAACGTAGTGAGTGTAATCAACAAGCACACATGGAAAGAAGAGAAACAAATTGATGCAGGGCTAACACCTAGAGGATTAAAACTAGACGAGGAAAATGGTACTATTTACGTTTCTAATTTCTCAAGAACTTTTCCAACCACATCTTCTCCTATCATGAACAGCCTATCTGTTATTGATTTAAAAGAACAAAAACAAATTGGCACTATCAAAACTGGGCTTGGACCATGCAGTATTAACATCTTTGATCCTGTAAAACTAAAAGTAGAATCAGTTGTAGATACTGAAGTCAAAGCAACCAATTAAAATGGTACAAAAAAGAAGGTAATTCGTAATTCGCCTTCTTTTTGTTTTTCTAAGGAGATGGATAACGTGAGCAACAATATTACTAAATTTTTGAAATTGAATGATTGGTCAATAATACCTGAAAAAAATAAGGGAGAGTCTCCAAACTCAAAAAAATTTGAGGATCTTCGATATGTTTATCATCAAAGAATCAAAGGTTTTTGCAGACCTTATGTATTAGCGCAAAGAATAAGTTGGGAAATTAGGTCACCAATAGAAGTTCAGGTTGAACCCGTGGAAGAATACCAGTTATCTTGTAAAGAAGAAGAGTTGCAAAGTTTGGGAAATACATTGAACATTGACTATTGGGTTAAGAGGGGGGATGTATTTCTAGGATTGAAACCTGACGGTTGGTTCAGACTTCATCAAGCTAAAATGAATGGTCAATGGCATAACTTATTTATCCCAAATGGTGAAAGAACATTTGAATGGAGGTTAGGTTGGGGGCTGGAATGTACAGAGGATCAAATAGCAATGTTACTACCCGCTGATGGTCAAGATAAAATAAAAGTACACCCAGGTATTTTAGAAAGTAAAACGTTAAACAGATTTAATGAAGCAGGTACTGGTATGTCTTTAGCTATTGAACCGATGAAAAAAGCGATAATTAAAAGAAATGAAGTAATTGCAAAATTAATAATAATGCCAAAAAGTGTACTAGAAATTAAAACTATAGTTGAAGAAAGAGGTATAAGGGATGAGTAAGTTCTCATTGTACTGGGAAGTCCTTAAAAATAAATATTTTTCTATTTTATTTTTATCTTCATTTTTAAATACATTAGCACACTCAATAGCTGTAATCACAATCATCTGGTTTATTTATCAAGAAACAAACAATCCTGTGTTCATTGCAATTTCTCTACTATGTTTAGAGTTGCCATCCATGTTGTTTGCACCAATTTGGGGGACTTTTTTAGATAAAGTTAAAATTGTTTATGTTGTTGTTTTTGCTAACTTAACAAGAGCTTTACTATTTTTATTTTTATTATTTAATATGACATTAATTACAACAATTGACTTCATTATCTTTTTTGTTTTATTGAGTTTATCAAGTTCGATAGCTCCAATTGTGAAATCTGGAGAGACTATGCTATTGTTCAGAATACTCCCCAAAAAAGATCTTCTTCCTGCAAATTCTTTAATGAATATTCAATTTGATTTAGCATTCGTTATAGGACCAATGATAGGAGGTATAATTGCTACAACAAAAATCGGCCCCTATGCTTTTTTGATTAATTTTGTCTTATTGGTGTTTGCATCAACATTCTTCTTCTTCTTAAGAAGTTTTTCTCATGTTAAGGAAAAAGTGAAGACAGTTACTAAGAATCGAATACTTGAGTGGTTTATTGAGTTTAAGAATGGGATTACATATATCGTTAAAGATAAAGTCGTAGGTTCCTTAGTAGTTTTAAATTTTTTCTATAACCTTTTTATATGGGGAACAACACCTACTTTATTACCTATATTAACTGAACAGACCAAAAATGCAGGTGCTACTGGATATGGTTTATTAATGGCTTCAACTTCTATTGGAATCATCATTGGATCAATTTTAGTTGGTGTATATAAAACTAAATTTAATCCCATATATATTGTTTTGTTATCATTAGGATTTCATGGAGTTTTCTACTCAACACTAGGTCTGCCAATGAATATATATTTCTTTGCCTTAATGCTTGGGATAGCAGGTCTTATATCCGCACCTTCAATGATTTACAACAGAACGATATTTCAATTACTAGTGCCAGAGAACAAACAAGGGAGAATTTTCACTTTATTAAGTACTGCCGGTGCATTAGGATTTCCACTAGGAACTATAACAGTTGCTCATATCACTACTCAGTTTGGTAGTGAAAGTGTAAGTAACATTTTTCTTATCTTTGGTTTATCGTTTGCTCTTATTACTCTAGTCATTGGTACTGTATATATGAAACATTTTAATAATCACTCCGCAAAATTAACTGAAATGACAAAAGAGGGGGGTTAAAAATGTTAAAGACAAACTTCAATACCTTAGTAAAAATTCAGTTATATAAACAAAAGCTTTTGAAGAAAAGCGAATTAAATGGAATCAACGGCATTAACACTTTATTAAATGACTTAAGTTATATTCAACTAGATACTATGAATGTAACAGCTAGAAGTCAGGATATATTTCTTTGGACGAGAATATTAGACTATAAGAAAAGTATGTTATTAGATCTATACAAACTAGATTTAATATTTGAACAATATTTATACGCCTTGTGCATATTACCTTATAGTTCAATATCGTATTTAAAAGATACTCATTTAAGTAATAAAGCAAAATTACAAGAGGACCCAGAACTAGACTTCATATTAGATATTTATAACAAAGCAAAAAGCAAAAAGAAATTGCAATCTATAGACTCTAATAGCAAGACCTCATCAAATGATGCGTGGCAAGTCACACCTACGAGAAATGCACTAGATAAATTATGGAGAGCAGACTTATTAAGAGTGAAAAGAGATAGTAACTTTAGAAAAGTTTATAGTTTACCACCTGAAAGATCTAATACAGTGGAGAACAAAAGTGAATCAATGCTTGAATATTTTATTGATAAAGCATTTGAAAATTTAGGTATTGCTACAATTAAAGAAGCGAAAAACTATTTTGGATTGAATAAAAAGAAGACATCAAAAATAATTAACGGTATGATTAGTGATAAAAAATTACTACCAATCATGATAAACGGGATAAATGATGGGGAGAGTCATTATATTAGAGATTGTGATGTTCACTTAATTGAGAAAATTGCTCAAGTTGAGAGTGAAGCATGCACACTATTAACTCCATTTGATAATCTACTCAGAGACAGATCAAGAGTACAAAAATTATTTAATGTGGATTATCGTCTAGAAAGTTATATACCTAAAGAAAAGAGAAAGTTTGGTTATTTCGGGATGCCAATTTTAATTGGTGAAAGATTAGTTGGAGTGATAGATCTGAAATTGTTTAGAAATGAGAAAAAACTACAAGTGAACAAATTATCTTTATTTTATCCTATGGAAAAAGAATTTCACTTAAAAGAGATAGGGGCGATTTTAAAACGGTTTGCTAAGTTTATTGGCGCGGAAAGTATTGAATATTCTGAAAATATAGAGTGCGCTTCTTTGGAGGTGTAAATATTTTGATAGATCTCAAAACGAGACCTCTTCGACAAATTCTAGAGAGTAACAATATTAAATACGTCGTTAGTGTACCTTGTACTATACTAGCTTCTTATTATGATTTTCATGATTCTGATAAACTCGAAAATATTATAGTTACAAGAGAGGAAGAAGGTATAGGTATTATCTCAGGATTATCAATTGCTAATGAAAAAGCAGTTATAATGATGCAAAACTCTGGTTTAGGTAACTGTTTAAATAGTTTGGCTTCTTTAAGCATTTCATACAAAATAGGTTTTGTAATATTGGTTTCTTTAAGGGGAGATGATACTTTTGAAACCAATCCTGTTCAAAATGTAATTGGTAGTGCTACAAGAAATATTATAGTTTCACTTGGGTGCAAATTCTTTGAAATATCCAGTATTTCTCAGCTAGAAAACACATTTAGGGAAGCTTTGGATTTAGTGGCTTATTACAATGAACCAGTGTTCATTTTGTTACCAAGAAAAGAGATGTTAAAATGAATAAAATTGATGTTTTTGTTGAATTTAACAAATTTATAAGTAATGAACTAGTTGTATCTCCCTTAGGTGAGACTTCAGAAATTTGGAAATCAATTAATGAAAGAGATAATAATTTCTACATGTTAGGTTCAATGGGGATGCCTATCTCATTTGGGCTAGGTCTAGCATTAGGAACTACAGAAAATGTATATGTAATAGATGGCGATGGATCTTTATTAATGAATTTGGGTGGATTAAGTACTGTAGCAAAAATAAATCAGAAAAATTTAAAAATTATAATTTTAGATAACGGCTGTTATGCAACTACTGGAGGGCAGTTAGCGTGTACTAGTGATGTTACTTCTTTACATGAAGTGGCAATTGCATGTGGTATAAAAGAAGTACATGTTGCTCATAACACCATTAAGTTCAAGGAGTTACTAAATGAAACTCGTTCTGTTGTAGACACCTCTATTATATTTTTAAAAATAAAAAATGAGAAGTCGAATTCTTCTTGTATAACTTTGCTACCAGAAGAAATATCCTCATCTTTTAGAAAGCATTTTGCTCAAAAGATGAATGCTTAAAAACAATCTACTAGACATATAACTATAGATTTTTTAAAAATGGTGATACCATTTTGATTTCACTTATTAATCAAATGCCTTCATGGCGTTGTGTTCTCTTTTATTATACGTCACGTTGTCGAGTAAATCTCGCTAGCAAATAAAGAAAATGAGGGTTTCTTTGACATCTTGTCTTTGAAAACCCTCACTTTCTCTTCAATCTGAGGCGAATTGTTGAAGTTCGTCTTTTTTCTATTTCTTATGGATTTTCTATTTACTATGATGGAAGTAGATGAGAAGGGAAAGAGTGAAAGATTCCTATTTCCTATCATGCATTTGAACAGATCAAACAGCAATCAGTAATCTATTTGTCGGTTCTATTACATGCAGGAGAGCAAATAGGTCGTACGATTCAAATGGGCAAAGTGGCATGTCATGCGATGAAACTGTCAAAATTAGCAAATCTCTATCTGTATTTTAAAATTTTACATTGACACCATCCTTTTCTATGATAAAATCATAGTGTGATAATGATAATCGTTATCAAATGATATAACTACATATAGATTGGATAGGTGAGGTACATGTTCAGAAAATCTTTTTTGTCTTTTTTAGTTGTGTTCTCCATTGTTTTGCTTGCGGCTTGCGGGAATAACAGCAGTGAAGGAAAATCAGACAGTAAAGAGAAAGCTCGGACTGTTGAAAGCGCTATCGGTTCAACTGAAATTAAAGGGACGCCTAAACGTGTTGTGACATTATACCAAGGAGCTACAGATGCAGCGGTAGCAATGGGCATTAAGCCAGTAGGTGTTGTGGAATCTTGGCTTGAGACGCCTAAATATAAATATTTAAGAGATGATCTAAAGGATGTTAAAATTGTTGGACAGGAAACGCAGCCGAACTTAGAGGAAATTAAAAAACTAAACCCAGATTTGATCATTGCGTCTAAAGTTCGTCATGAGCAAATCTTTGATCAGTTAAAAGAAATTGCACCGACTGTTGCAACAGAGACAGTCTATACGTTTAAAGATACAGTAAAACTCATGGGTGAAGCGTTAAATCGGGAAGACAAGTCGAAAGAACTGTTAACGAAGTGGAACGATCGTGTGGCTGACTTTAAAGAAAAGGCCCAAAAGAAGATTAAAAACTGGCCAATGAATGTAGCGGTTGTAAACTTCCGTGCAGATCATGCAAGAATTTATCAAACTGGCTTTGCGGGATCTATTTTAACAGAGCTTGGTTTTGGGGGACCTAAAAATGTCAAAGATAAAAAACAAGATATCATTACACTGACAGATAAAGAGAGCATTCCGCAAATGAACGCAGATGTGATTTATTACTTCATGGATGATCAAGATAAGGCTGTCGAAAAAGCGTATAAAGAGTGGACGAGTCATCCTTTATGGAAGCAGCTTGATGCGGTGAAAGCGAAACAAGTTTACAAAGTAGATGAAATCACTTGGAACATGGCTGGCGGTATCATTGCTGCAAACATGATGCTTGATGATATTTATGATCGACTAGGACTTGAAAAATAAGAAATCACAGAGGAGAAAATGTGAAAAAATCATTTTCTCCTTTTTCCATCACAGATTGAAAGCGGGAATCAGATGAGAAGTTTATTAAACAAGGATTCGAGTAAGGCGCTGCTCTTTGCGGGGTTCATTGTGTTGATGTTGGTCTTTTTTATGCTCAGTATTTCTCTTGGGCAAACGACTATTCCCTTCAAAACCACCATCCATGCTTTTCTTCATTTTGATGAATCTGATGCAAACAGTGTCATTGTCATGACTTCTAGGCTATCACGAGCTTTAATTGCAATGGTCGTTGGTTCAAGTTTAGCCATTTCAGGTGCACTTATGCAGGCATTAACGAGAAACACGCTTGCTGCTCCTGATTTATTAGGGATCAACGCCGGCGGTTTATTTTTCATCGTGATCTCTATTATTTTCTTCTCGACAGAGTCGTTAACAGCCTATATGTGGACAGCTTTTTTAGGATCTGCTATTGCCGGAATGCTTGTTTTTCTATTAGGCTCGATCGGGAGAGATGGACTCACGCCGGTCAAAATTGTGCTAGCAGGGGCTGCCATTTCTGCCCTGTTTGCGTCCTTTACACAAGGCCTTTTAATCGTGAATGAGCAGTCGATTCAAAGTATCTTGTTTTGGATGGCTGGTTCTGTCTCTGGACGAAGTATCGATATGCTTCTGCCTGTGTTACCTTATATCATAGGGGCTACCATTGTGGCACTGCTTCTCGGACGTGCGATCAATGTTCTACTGTCAGGAGAAGATATTGCCAAAGGACTCGGTCAGCGTACATTGTTGCTGAAAATTACGATGGGGGTGCTTGTCGTTTTTTTAGCTGGTGGTTCAGTTGCTGTAGCTGGTTCTATTGGTTTTGTTGGTTTTCTCGTGCCGCATATTGTGAAAAAGCTTGTCGGACCTGACCATCGCTGGGTACTGCCGTATTGTGCTGTGGTTGGTGCGTCTCTTTTACTTGTGGCTGATATTGCGGCTCGTTTTCTGATTATGCCTCAGGAAGTGCCGATTGGCGTTATGACTGCTGTAGCGGGAGCACCTTTATTTGTTTATCTCGTGCGCAAGGGGTTGAAGGCGGGTGGCTAAAACATATACAGTTCGCTCAAAGGGTGGGCTCATTTCGTTTCAATTTTCAAAGCGGACTTTTTTGATTTTACTTTTATTAATGGTGATTGCATTTGGTTTGTTTATTTTCAGTCTGTGTATGGGAAGCCAGTTTATTCAGCCGGTGGATGTAATGCTTCATTTGATTGGTCAAGAAGGAGAAAATTCGTTTGTTTTAAATACGCTGAGGATTCCAAGAACATTGCTTGCTGTTCTAGTTGGGGCCTCACTTGCGGTTTCAGGGCTGATTTTACAAGGATTAATTCGAAATCCGCTTGCATCACCTGATCTCATTGGAATTACAAGCGGTGCTTCATTTGGTGCGATTATGTTTATCGTTTTTTGGATGGGAACTGTGCCAATTGCTTATCAGTCATTATGGGCGATTGCAGGTGCTTTTGCGGTATCCTGCCTGATTTATTTGCTTTCTTGGAAGAAAGGCGTCAAGCCGATTACGCTTGTGTTGATGGGGATTGGCATTTCAGCCATCATGAAAGCTTGCGTTACGTTTACCCTTGTTTTGAGTGATACGATGACAGCGACAAAGTCATATATATGGCTAACGGGCAGTCTATATGGCTCCACGATGAAAGACGTGACAGCCATGCTTCCTTGGGTCATGATCATTTTACCTATCGTCATGATGTTAGCAAGAACGATGAATGTGAAGGAGCTTGGTGATGACCTTGCGACAGGTCTTGGGGTAAAGGTACAGGCAAAACGGTTATTCTTTCTTTTATTGAGTGTGATTTTAGCCGGTATTGCGGTTGCGTTTGCAGGCGGGATTGAATTTGTCGGACTTATGGCGCCTCATGTGGCAAGGTTGATCATTGGTCGTTCCTTCATTGCCCTTGTACCGGCCTCTGCGCTGATTGGAGGTATTCTAGTGATGCTGGCAGATCTCGTCGCAAGAACTGCTTTTCTTCCTTTAGATGTACCAGCAGGTGTATTTACAGCAGCAATCGGAGCGCCATTCTTTATTTACTTATTATACCAACAACGAAATCGATAAATGAAACGTATGTAAAAAGACGGGGGTTTTGATATGATGCCAGAGTGGGTTGAGAGAGAATTACTTGATTTTGGGGTACACATCACAAGTAGTCCAATCAAGGCCGATTGCACACTTGCTGTGCTTTTTTCTGAAGAGTCTGCTGCTCGTTTATTGGAAGCTGAAAAGATAGCGATGCATGCACCAAATCTTGCAGTGGCGGCATCTATATTTTCTAAGCGCTATGCGTACTTAGTGGTCAGTTCATCTTTATACTTGATGACATTATATGATAGCATTTATCAAATTTCACCATCTGCTTGCGTATTTAGAGAGGATCGAAAAATGGCTCTCGATAAATCAGCGTGTTCATTTGTCCAATTAGAAGGAGATCGCAACGAGTGGAGAGAACAAGTGATTTGCGCTCTTTTCACACAGTATGTCACACCTCTTTTAGACGTGTTGCACCGCGTGTCAAGACTCCCTTACTCCATCCTATGGGAAAATGTAGCTGTTCGCATCAACTCTCTATATCGAAGCATGATGAAGAAAGTGGAGGATCCCGCCATGAAAAAGCGGGTGAAGGAAGATTACGTCTTTCTTAAAGAAGCGGCTGGTGAAGTATTTGGCTCTCAGCAAAATCCTTTCAAATGCAGTTTGAATTTAGATGAAAGTTTGTTACAAACATCTAACCGAAAAACTTGCTGTATGTATTATCAACTTGAGAAAAAAGCGGAAAATCTTGCTTATTGTCTCGTCTGTCCGCTTGAGAAGAAGAAAGGAACTGTATGTAAGTAGCAGTACTGCAACACGAAGACAAAAATTCCATTTATTGTAAAGTCTTGTACTTGTGTACTTGTGTGCTCGTGCACGATTTGACCCATCATTTCCCGCAATAGCGCACCTAACTAGACTTCAATGGTTTTCAGGTCACGGTGTAAATAGACAAAGGGCTAAAATAAACATCATTTTTGTTTTAGCAGGTCTTGAAATCATCCTTATTGAAATGCGGTGCAGCAATGAAGTGCAGAGCAGGCTACAGGCGGCTCTAGCCATCTATGAACAAATGGAATAACGCTAGATTGACTACTCGCAAACTGCGGGTATTTTTTTATTTGAAAAGAACACCATTTTTTGAAAAACTAGACTTATGGACAACGAAATCGATATACTGTAGAAGTTATTATATTTTTTGACATCATTTTTAATTTTATCTATTTGCAGAAAGAGGTTTTTATATGAAGAAAATGGGCAGGTTATACATTTTGATGCTGAATATTTTCATCGCCATGCTAGGCTTTGGTTTGATTGTTCCTG
Organism: Bacillus sp. NPDC093026; assembly: GCF_044754665.1. NCBI lineage: Bacteria > Bacillati > Bacillota > Bacilli > Caryophanales > Bacillaceae > Bacillus > Bacillus sp. NPDC093026. Next base: position 656,057 of record NZ_JBIVPN010000002.1, read on the forward strand.
TCATGCCGAGTTATATCGAAGCCTTTGGCGCAACTGGAAAAACCCTTGGCTTTCTCGTTGCCGCTACTGGTCTCACACAATTTGCTTTGTCGCCAATTGCTGGTGTATTGACTGATCGTTTTGGACGTAGAAAACTGATCATCGCTGGGATCGCCGGCTTTACAATTGCTCAATTTATCTTTGCTTTTGCCGATCAGCTTTGGCTACTATTCGTGTCACGATTCTTAGGCGGAGCTGCGGGGGCATTATTGATGCCTGCCATGTTTGCATATATCGCTGACATTACAAGTGAAACAGATCGCGGGAAAGGAATGGGCTTATTTAGTGCAGCGATGACACTTGGTTTTGTCATTGGACCGGGAGTAGGCGGGTATTTGGTTGAATACGGGATTGCCTTTCCTTTTCTCATTGCTGGTTCTTTTGCCGCGCTCTCCACCTTCTTGTCGGTCATTTTTTTACCTGAAACGTTAACGAAGGAAAAGCAGGAAGAAGCACGGTTGAATCAAGAAATGAACTTCAATCCTTTTGTTCAGATGATTCAGGCTTTAAAAACATCATATGGCTTTTTATTTATCTTAGCTTTTGTGCTTCATTTTGGCATCATTCACTTTGAGTCGATTTTTGGTTTATACGTAGATCAAAAACACGGATTTACACCAAAGGATATTGCATTTGTGATTACTGTCGCAGGCCTAGCTGGTGTGCTTGTTCAAGGTGCTCTAGTGAATACCTGTGTCAAACGGTTTGGTGAAATGCATGTCGTACGTTATGCACTGCTAGGAGCTGCTTTTATGCTCATTGCTTGCCGATATGCACCTTCTTATTGGCTTATCTTTACGTTTTCAATTTTATTTTTAGCGGCGACCTCTTTTGTTCGTCCAGCTCTCAATACATTGCTCTCCAAAATGGCAGGTGATCGCCAAGGGTTAGCCGGCGGCATGAATACATCTTTTATGAGTCTTGCAAATATCGTCGGACCAAGCCTTGCTGGTATTCTATTTGATTTGAATATTGAGCTTCCTTTTATGTTTGGTACATTCGTGCTTTGTTTAAGCTTCATTGCATCCATGATTTGGGCAAAAAAGGTGCAGCATATCCATGCTCCTTCTTGAAGACTGTTCGACAAAATGAGAGTGAAAGTTTGATATCAATTAGGTGGGAATAATCGATTTTTTTCATATTTTGATAGATGACGATAATCGTGATGAGAGAGGACTTTTCATATATTCACATGGATAAACTGCTTATGAGATCAAACATCTCTTTACATCGTGTTGATCTAAATGCAGTATGTCAAAAAAGTTCATCATGGTCACCTTACGTATTTGACGACGGGTGATTTTTCTTGATGAAGCGCGCGGATGAATTCATCATCAACATGTAAATGATCCTTTACTAATTGATGTGGTGTTAAAGCCATCCATTGATTGAGAGAAATATCTGCAAAACGATCACTTTTAAAAATTTCCAGAAACCAAAGACTTTGTTCTCCGGTATTTTGAATGTAGTGCCCCATTCCAAAAGGAACATAGCCGACATCACCTGCTCTGTAATTAAAGGTTCGGGCTGTACCGCCTGCGCCAAAGACAGTCATTTTGGCAGTGCCGGTTAAATAATATTGCCACTCATCATTATTAGGATGCCAATGCATTTCTCTCATCCCGCCAGGCAATACTTCAACAAGAGCAGCGGCAATGGTTTTAGAGACTGGGAAGTTCTTAGAATCAACTATTCTAACCGATCCTCCAGAGGTTGTAAGCGGTTTTTGTTTGAGAAGTTGATATGTAAATGGCGGCTGAATGTTGCCATACGGATCAGGTACTTCCTGACTTTGCAATGGTTGCGGGGTTGAGCCTTGAAACATATAGCGCTGCTTCTTAGGAATTCGATCGAACATGTTCGAAGGCACTCCAAAATTGGCTGAGAGAATATCTTTAGGTGTATGGGCAAACCAATCTGTGATTGTAAAGGTATCAAATTCAGAAAAACGTCCATCATCAAATACAAGGAGAAATTCACAGCCCTCCCCAAGACCTTGGATGGAGTGGGGGATACCGGGCGGGAAATACCACAAATCTCCTTCTGATACATCAGCGATGACATTTCTGCCATACTCATCAACAGAAGTAATCCGAGCTTTGCCCAAAATCATATATGCCCATTCTGCCTGCTTGTGCCAATGAAGCTCGCGAACACCTCCGCATTTTAGCCGCATATTAACCCCAGCAATTGTTGTTGAAACAGGAAGCTCTCGTTCAGTAATTTCTCTAGACCAGCCGCCATGATTCAAGTGCATATGGGTATCAGAATAAGAAAACTTTAGATTAGGGATCGTTCCGGCATCAGTTTTAGGAGGAATCAGCATATCGGGGTTCTCCCTATCACGAAGGACGTCACGCGGTCCTAAGTCTGTAGCACCAGCGCCGTCCTCTCGAATAGGATGCGGGATGCGGCTCATTTCTTTATCCACTAGTCATTACTCCTCTCGCCTTTCTTTTCCTCATCAAAAATATATGAAGTGTCAGAAAGAATGATTCAATAGGAATTGAATTAAAGGTTTAGCAGCATCTGAGTACGAAGCGCTAAGCGAAGCTGCATCGTCGTATCGTCGTATCATGGGCTTTTAATCTTTTCCCAAGCAGTTCTTCGCATTTATCAAGTCGATAAATGACTGTGTTGCGGTGGACATAATGTTTGGCTGTTTCTGACATGTGGCAATGTGATTCTAAATAAACGGAAAAGACTTTGATCTTCTTGCGATTGTTCATATCACTGATGCAGGCAGATGATGAAATTTGATTACATCATCTTAGTCATTCTAATACGTCCTTTGCTTGGTGGAGCTGAATAAATTTATGGTTTCATGATAGATGTCCAGCACGAAGAGCATCCATCATTTTATATAGTTGTCAATTAATATAACAAACAAAAAAGAGATCAGAATGGCACATGCGTCAGTCATCTTCATTCAGAATTATGGGTAAATATGATATGTTGTAAACAGAAGAATTTCTTTCAGAAAAATGGGCATCCCAAGGACAAAGACGCGTGCATAAGAAAGCCGTCTAATAAAACATACCTGTTTGTGGTAAGAGGTGACAAACTTGATTTATATCGGATTAACTGGTTGGGGAGATCATGACAGTCTTTACCCACCGAAAATAAGCAGCACACAAAAGCTGTTTCACTATGCTTCGACGTTCCCAATTGTGGAATTGGATGCAAGTTTTTATGCTGTTCAGCCCGAGCGCAATCATGAAAAGTGGATAAAGGATACGCCTGACGCCTTTCAATTCGTGGTGAAAGCGTACCAAGGGATGACGGGACATCAAAGGGGCGAGATGCCATTTGACTCAAAAGAGGAAATGTTTGATGCATTTAAAATATCGCTGACTCCGCTGATTCGTGAAGGAAAGCTTGCGATGGTGCTGTTTCAATTTCCACCATGGTTTAATTGTAAAAAGGAACATGTCCAATATTTAAGGTGGTGTAAGGAGAAAATGGGGGATATCCCTTGTGCACTTGAATTCCGAAATCGAACATGGTTTTCGAGCGAATTTTATCATCAAACCCTTTCTTTTATGGAGAAAGAAGAGTGGATTCATTCTGTGTGTGATGAACCTCAAGTCGGTGAGGGATCGATTCCGCCAGTGATACAAGCCACACATCCTGACAAAACGTTAGTCCGTTTTCACGGAAGGAATAAAGAGGGCTGGCTTCATCCGGCAGATCACGAAAACTGGCGTGAAGTCCGATATTTATATTTATATAATGAAGCTGAATTAAAGGAATGGAAAACGAATCTCGACATCTTGCATCAGCAATCGAAAGATGTTTATGTCGTGTTTAATAATAACTCCGGCGGAGATGCGGCGACGAATGGTCAGCAAATGATTGATTTACTTGATCTGACCTATTCAAGCTTATCCCCGAAGCAGTTAGACTTGTTTAGTTAAAGGAGAGCTGCGGCTTTCAACCTGAATGATATGGTTCAGTGACAACTTGAGGGAGAGATCGACATGCTGCAGAAGCTATGGTTATATCATACAAACGATTTGCACAGCCATTTTGAGAACTGGCCAAAAATTGCAGCCTATATTGAAGAAAAGCGCCAGGTTCACGACCAAATGCTATTATTCGATATTGGCGACCATATGGACCGAGTGAACCTGATGTCAGAAGCCGATTATGGAAAAGTGAATGTTCAGCTCCTGAATCAGCTTGGCTATGATGGGGTTACAATTGGAAATAATGAGGGGATTACATTGCCCCATGATCAACTGGATCAATTGTATGAAGAGGCACATTTTCCGGTGATCCTATCTAATTTATATGAGAAAGGGAAGCGTCCTTCTTGGGCAAAGCCGTACCATATGATGACATTAGAAAACGGACTGACAATGTGTGTCCTAGGTGTCACGATTGCTTATACACCTGTATATAAGCAGCTTGGCTGGGACATTACAGATCCATTTGAGAGCATTCGAGATATGTTGCATGAGGTAAGAGGACAGGCTGACTTCATTGTGCTCCTTTCGCATCTTGGCATCACCCATGATCGCGAAATAGCACATAATTTCCCAGAGATAGATGTCATATTAGGTTCACACACGCATCACCTTTTAGAAAACGGAGAAATAGAGAACGGGGTGCTATTAGCCTGTGCTGAAAAGTATGGTCATTATATTGGATGCGTTGAGCTGACCTTTGACTCAAAGAAGAAACAACTCTTAGAGAAGAAAGCGACTGTACAATCAGTGGATCAATTGTTAAGCGAATCAGAAGAGGCCATTAACACCTTAAAGAAAGCAGAGAAAAGGGCAAAATTACTCATGCAGGAGGAAGTGACGTCGATCCAGACGAAGCTTGAAACAAAATGGTTCGACACATCCCCTCTTCCGCAGCTATTAACAGATGCCATTAAAGATTGGTGCGGGGCAGATATCGGCATGATGAATGCAGGCATGATACTGGATTCTTTAGAGGCTGGGGTTGTGACAAGAGAAGAGATTCATCGCATATGCCCGCATCCGATTAATCCGATTCGTGTGACTCTTACCGGCAAACAACTCCGAGAAACAGTCCAGCGGGCAGCTGAAGAGAAAATGGAGCAGCTTCGCATCAAGGGCTTCGGCTTCAGAGGTGAAGTGATGGGGAAAATGCTATATAGCGGATTAACCTATACAATAGAAGCAGAAGAAGCAAAACGGGTGAAGGCTGTATTTGTCAATGGACATCTGATCAAAGATGATGATTCATATACAGTTGGAACTGTTGATATGTATACATTAGGATCGCTATTTCCTCATATACGTGATCATGAACACATTGAATATTTTATGCCGGAGTTTTTACGTGATTTGCTTAGTTGGCGATTGAAGGAAGCTAGGTGATTTCCGCTTCAGCCTAACAACACTCGCCTTCAATTCACATAGATTGTGATGAAGGGAGTGAAGGGATTTGGTGAATTTAACGCCTATGACAATTGATGGGCATTCCTTTACAGCCGTCACAGTCAAACTGCCAAAGACCAATTTCATGGCAGTTACAAATGAGCATGGTTATATCATGTGCGGTGCACTTGATGTCGGGCTCTTAAATGAAAAGCTCGCAGACAGAGGCATCATCGCAGGGAGAGCTGTCGGTGTTAGAACGATTGAACAACTGCTGGATGCCCCTTTGGAATCTGTGACATACGCTGCAGAAGCGTTAGGAATTCAAACTGGGACGATTGGAAGAGACGCATTATTAAAAATGGTGAAATAAAATGTAGAGATGATTCCTATCCCCCCGCCTGTCTGCATACACTTGTTATGTAGAAGGGGGGATTTTTTAATGAGAATGAACCGTCGTTATCGCCCCTACAAAAAGGGCCCTTTGCCATTTCGTTATGTCATGCTGCTTGCCGTTTTATTTTTTGTGCTGTCAACGGTTATAAGCCTCTTCTTCATTAACCGTTCGATTAAACCAACACTGATTCATATTGCCGAGCTAGAGACAGAACGCATTGCGAATCATCTCATTCAATATTCTGTGCAGGATTTTGCAGCAGATCAGGAAAATATGAAAGATATGGTTGTGATGAATACAAGTGAGAATGGAAAAGTGACGACGATAGATTTTAATGCACAAGCAACATCAAAAGCAATGGCTGAATTGTCACGTCACCTTCAAAAAAATCTAGAAGACATTGAAAAGGGGATTTTCCAAAAGAGAGCCAAAGAAGCATTAAAGAATCAAACAGACGGCCATGACGGTATTATATACAATATCCCGCTAGGACAAATTTCTGGAAATGCACTCATTGCAAATCTAGGACCAAAAGTACCTGTGCGATTTAGTCTCATTGGTGACCCGCATACCGACGTCGAAAAAAATGTAAAACCATATGGCATAAATAATGCACTGATTGATATCAGTGTTCTCATAGAAGTCAAGGTAAGGGTCATCATCCCGTTTGCCTCTGAAACCATTGTCGTGAAAAATTCTGTTCCTGTATCAATACAAGCTGTCCAAGGAGATGTACCTGATTATTATAATGGAAGCGGGACGAATTCGACTTCTCCATCCATTGTTCTGCCGGAGAAAAAGGATAAAGAAGAGTAACAGCCCAATCAATGTATTGGGCTGTGTTTTTTATGATTTTCTTTTACGTTCGGCTCTCTCCCACGCCTTTAAATGCGGATATGGGTCAAATGACCATTCAGTTCGTCCGTTGTCTTTGTACATGCCATAATGCAGATGAGGCGGAAACTTACCCGCTGTTCCAGGCGGACCATACCCTGAGCTTCCGACAGACCCAATGACCTGTCCGGGTTCAACAATCTGTCCAGTCTTGAGTCCTTTTGCAAAACCGTTCAAATGGGCAAAATAATGATAATGATTATGAATGTCTCTAATTCCTATCCGCCATCCGCCAAAGCGGTTCCAGCCTTTCATTTCAATGACGCCGTATGACGTTGCACGTACAGGAAGACCATAGTGTGCAAATAAATCAGTCCCCTCATGAATTCTTCTGCCGCCAAATCCTCTCGCATCTCCCCATGTACTCCGGTAGCTGTAATCAGCCCCGACTGGAAGCGGAAATGCATGTTGATCTAGATCAAGATGGCCATAATGCTTAAATAACTTCATAAAAGATGAAATGATACCAACCGTTTGATCACGTCCATAATAGTCCCATAAGGCGATTTTTAATTGATCGGTTCCAGTGCCATAGTGCAGCAAATATTGAGCGAATGTAAATAACACATCTTCATCGTTATCACTTTCAGCCTTCCCATCCCCATTTCCATCAAGTCCAATGCCGTCAAATACTTTAATACTAAGTGGAGATGAATCATGCTTATTCGGATTTTCTGGACCGATCCACATTTCCCGGGGAATGTAAATGCCGATCACACCTTTTTGTTTTGGCAAATCTCTTCTGCTTTTTCGAATGTTTTGTTCATATTGATCGACAGCGGCAAGCACATACCATGGAACCTGTGTTGTCATAGCGACTTTTTCATATAATGCCATTCGCTGTTTCAGTTCATCTTTCTTATGGTGAGATTCTTGTGCATGAATAGGGATAGGTATCATTGAAAGAGCAATCATTATGGCTAAAACAACTTTCACAAACGTCCATCTCCTTACTTCCAATATTATGTCCTATCGTTTAGTGTGGTTTGATTGCTATGTTTCATAAGAAGAAAATGTTAGTAATTTTTCTTCTGGTCATTTTAGGAGGCATTTGGGTTTTTTGCAGCTCATTCTCTTGTTGTTCAATCTGTACTATGTTAAAGTGTCTAGAGAAAAGGCTTTAGCCGAAGAATCATTTTTTTGCAGTTTTAGGCTGCATCCATCGTATATAGCAGGAAGATTTTTGTATATGCACCTTAATGAATTCATATGGAGATGATGGAATTGGCAAAGAAGGAAGAGCACGTAAGGAAGCCGGACTGGCTTAAAATTAAACTGAATACAAATGAAAACTATACCGGTCTGAAAAAAATGATGCGAGAAAACAACCTTCATACTGTTTGCGAGGAAGCGAAATGTCCGAATATTCATGAATGCTGGGCAGTAAGAAGAACCGCTACATTTATGATCCTCGGTTCTGTTTGTACGCGCGCATGCCGTTTCTGTGCGGTGAAAACTGGACTTCCAACTGAGCTTGACTTGCAAGAGCCAGAACGTGTAGCAGATTCTGTTGCTTTAATGAACTTAAAGCACGCTGTTATCACAGCGGTTGCAAGAGATGACTTAAAAGATGGCGGAGCGGGCGTATTTGCTGAAACGGTTCGTGCAATTAGAAGAAAAAGCCCATTTACAACGATTGAAGTTCTCCCTTCAGACATGGGTGGTAATTACGATAATTTGAAGACATTAATGGATACACGTCCTGATATTTTAAATCATAATATTGAAACAGTGCGTAGGTTAACACCAAGAGTTCGTGCACGTGCTACATATGATCGTTCATTAGAATTCTTGCGTCGTGCAAAGGAAATGCAGCCTGACATTCCAACAAAATCAAGCATTATGATTGGACTCGGTGAAACGAAGGAAGAAATCATTGAAGTCATGGATGATCTTCTTGCCAATAACGTTGACATCATGGCAATTGGTCAATATTTACAGCCTTCAAAGAAGCATTTAAAAGTACAAAAATATTACCATCCAGATGAGTTCACAGAGCTGAAGGAAATTGCGTTGTCAAAAGGATTTAGCCACTGTGAAGCTGGTCCGCTTGTCCGTTCTTCATATCATGCAGATGAGCAAGTAAACGAAGCGTCCAAAAAACGTCAGGCGCAAGCATAATCAGAAAACGCCAGAGGATTTGAGAGTTCTGGCGTTTTTTCTCGTGCTAATTTTGGCCATAAGGCGCATTCCGTCTCATGGTACGGTCAGAGTTTGTCATTCCATTTGGATCTTCCTTATTTGAAATATCCCCGCCTTGAGGTGAGTATTTCATTTGCTGAATGGTTTTTGTTAAAATTTGATCAAAATCGCGTGAATTGGTTTGAAGACGTGAAAAATTGGCAATGGATTGAAAGTGCTCTGGATTATCAGAGACGTACACATGATAATAACGAGGGAGAACAGAAACGGCTGTTTTCTTTACTTGATCGGCTGATTCGTCTCTATTTCGATTTCCTGTTCGATACACAATGAGTGCATCCTCATCTGTGACAAGTGTCGCTACATCTTGAATGTTAGGTAGCTGTACGGCTAAACTTGTAATCACATGGGCAAGATGTTCGCGGTTTAAAGCAGGTGTTTTTTCTTTCTGATCCGTTACTTGCTGCCGTTGATAACGAACATATCCTGCTCTGTTTGTGTCGGCTTCTGGCATGTTGGAATTGTTTCCTTCATGACGGTCAGACAGCCTGATGGTTTTACTTGAAGAATCTTCATCCACTTGCCTGTTCATTCCTGATTGAATGCCGCACCCGCCTAAAAGCATACACAGGAAGATGCTGGCTGTAAGTCGTTTTATCATTAAAGTGACCTCCTTTTTTCTTTAGCTTCGGCTAAAACTGAAAAAACATGCTTTAGCAATTGATGGAGTTCTTCCAATGAATTATCATTAAAGATGGATCGTTTAAAAAGAGGTGAGAAGATGATCGTCATTCAGAATGCTACCTTTGATCTTGTGAAAGAGGTCAAAGACGGTTTTAATGAAGAAGCGTTTAAAGCGAGATACTCAGATATTTTAAATAAGTATGATTATATTGTTGGCGATTGGGGCTACAATCAGCTAAGGCTAAAAGGGTTCTTTGATGACCAAAATCAAAAGGCCACATTTGATACGAAAATTAGCACACTCGATGAATATATTTATGAATACTGTAATTTTGGCTGTGCATATTTTGTCTTAAAACGAATCAGAAAATAACGCAAAGGGGAGCGTCATGATGTATTTCGTAGACAGAAACAAGATAGAAGAGACATTACGTTTTTTCGAAGAGCAATATGACTTGATGCGCAGTCACCAAACATGGACAAGCCCATTAGAGAAAAAAGCGCTGGAACGTATCGTCCATTTGCTCGTCGAATGTATTCTTGATACAGGAAATGACATGATTGATGGATTTATTATGCGTGATCCTGGAAGCTATAATGACATCATGGATATTCTTGTAGATGAAAAGGTCATTCCAGTTGATGAAGGCAGTCAGTTGAAAAAACTTGTCTCATGCCGAAAAACACTTGTTCAACAATATCAAGATGTCGCTCACCGCGACTTATTGCAAGTAATCAGCGAAGTGGAAAAGGCGCTTCACGTCTTTCCGAAGCGGATTCGTACCTATTTAGAGCAGGAGCTTGGTCCAGTATCAGCATTTAAATAAACCATTGGAGTTGTGAAGTCATCATGAAATACAAAGGCTATTTAATTGATTTAGACGGTACAATGTATAAAGGAACGGAAAAGATAGAAGAAGCGGGTCAATTTGTTCAAAAATTAAATGAACGGCAAATTCCTTATTTATTTGTGACGAACAATTCATCGCGTACCCCAAAGCAGGTAGCGGAAAAGCTCGTTTCTTTCGACATTCCAGCAACAGAAGAACAAGTATTTACAACAAGTATGGCGACAGCCAATTATATTGCTGAACAAAAGAAAGATGCATCGGTCTATGTCATCGGAGAAGAAGGAATCAAGCAAGCCATCGAAGAAAAAGGATTACACTTTGGACATGAAAACGCAGATTTCGTCGTTGTTGGTATTGATCGAGGCATTACATATGAAAAATTAGCAGTGGGAGCCATTGCGATTCGTAATGGTGCGCAATTTGTATCCACGAATGGAGATATTGCCATCCCAACAGAAAGAGGGCTCTTACCTGGAAATGGCTCTTTAACTGCTGTGCTGACAGTATCAACGACCGTCCAGCCAACGTTTATTGGGAAGCCAGAGTCTATCATTATGGAACAAGCAATGCGGGTACTTGGCACAGATGTGTCTGAGACACTGATGATTGGCGATAACTATGACACAGATATCATGGCAGGCATGAATGCAGGAATGGATACACTGCTCGTTCATACAGGCGTGACAACAAAAGAGTTGCTTCAGCAGTATCAAAAGCAGCCAACGTATGTGATTGATTCTTTATCCGAGTGGATGCTGCGACTGTAAATAAAAAAGAGGACATGCGTCACGCAGTGTCCTCTTTTTTTATTTAGCATTTCTCGCACTATGTGCAAGCCGGCTTGAAGCGGCCGCAGCAATTGCCCCTACAATGTCATCTAAGAAGGTATGGCACTCACCTGTGGATTTGTCATTTAGTCTGCCGAGAATCCCAGGCTTTTCTTTATCGATATATCCATAATTCGTAAAGCCGATAGAACCGTAAATATTGACAATAGCAAAAGATAAGATTTCATCCACTCCATAAAGGCTTTCGTCAGTTTCAAGAATCGATTGGAGCGGTTCTGTCAGTTTCTTTTGTTCAGCTAGGACATCTAGTTCAACGCCTGTTAAAATTGCATTTTGCACTTCGCGTTTTGCAATGACACGCTCCACATTATCGATACATTCTGACATGTCTAGGCCAGGATGATACTTTTCCTGTAAAAAGTAGACGAGATCTGCAATATCTTGAATGGTTACGCCTCGCTCTTGCAAGCGGCGTCTTGCTGTTTGTTCTACTTCGTTCATCTCATGATGATTTGGCATCTATTATTCACCCAATCCTTGTAATTTGTCCACAACGTGTAAAAAACTTAGGATATTAAATAGTATTCATAATTCCATCAACCTGCGACTACGATATGATAAGAGATCGATCATATGAACGCAGGTGAAAAAATGAAAGAAACAATTTATTACACATTTGGTATTGATGTTCGCCAGTTTATCCCATATGGCAGCTATCAGAGCTTTCAAACGGCGAAGGCTCTGTTCATTATTGTTCCGGTATCTCATTTGCGAGAAGAAGAAGTCACAGAGCTTTATCATATCAGTCAGTATTTACTGAATGAAGGTGACCCATACGTCGCTGTGTTTGAATTAACAAAAGAAGGCAAGCCAACCTTTACACACGGAAAGGAGCTGTATGCCCTCTTAAAGGCAGCACCGCCGGTCACTAGCCGTTCATTTCAGCTTGCGCCAGAGTTGGCGGCTTTTCATCTTAGGGGAAGAGGGTTTCCTTATGAGGTGTCAGAAACGAAGCGGGTGGGAGCTTGGAAGGAATTATGGGCAAAACGATTAGATCAGCTTGAAGGGTTTTGGATGCAGCAAATGCACCAAAAACCGCTTGAACCATTTGAAAAAAAATTTATTGAATCCTTTCCGTATTATCTAGGATTAACGGAAAATGCAATTCAATATTTAGTTGATACTGAGCTCGACGATGTACCGAAAGAATGCGACTCAGGTACTGTCTGCCATCAGCGTTTTTCGCGCATGACATGGCCGGTTGGTCAGCCTCTTCGTTTACCTGTAGACTGGGTATTTGATCATCCAACAAGAGATATCGCAGAATATTTAAGAGAAACATTTGTACAGCATAAAGAAGATTTAATCGAAGAAGGCTTTTCCTTTTTACAGCAATATGAGCAAGTCATGCCACTTTCTTCATTTTCAAAACGATTGTTATACAGCCGTCTCCTCTTTCCGCTTCATTATTTTGAAATCGTGGAAGGTTACTATATGTCAAGTGAAAGTGATAAGTCTTATTACGAAGAGCGGTTAGAATATGTATTGAATGATGTGAGTCGCTATGAATATTTTCTTAAGGTCTTTCAGGAAATGAGTGCCATGCGAAGCGGAGGAAGTTTGATTCCAGCTATTAGCTGGATCAATCAAGTTTCTTATTTGTAAAGTGAATAACCTCAAACGTCTCTTTTCTCTTGAGGCGTTTTTCGTTATGCTTGAATTAATAAAAATAAAGGAGTGGTCTTCTTGACAAAACCTTATGTATACATCACAAGAAAACTAGACGAAACATCACTCACACCTTTAAAAGAAGTCGCTCATATTGGTATGTGGCCGCACGAGGATGAGCCTTGTCCAAGAGAAGAGTTAGAGATACAAGCAGCAAAAGCTGATGGACTGCTGACAATGCTGTCAGATCAAGTGGATGAGGCGCTTTTATCAAATGCTCCAAACTTAAAGGTTATAGCAAACCTTGCTGTTGGATATGACAATATTGATCTTCAAGCTGCAAAAGAACAAGGAATTATTGTCTGTCATACACCTGACGTATTAACAGAATCCACGGCTGATTTAGCCTTTGCGCTTCTCATGGCATCGGCTAGACGGATCGTCGAGGCGAGCGATTGGATAAAGAAGGGAAAATGGACAGGCTGGGGACCATTTCTCCTTGCTGGTGCCGATATTCATCATAAAACCCTTGGTATTGTCGGGATGGGCAGTATCGGAACAGCGCTTGCAAAGCGGGCAAAGGGTTTTGATATGAAGGTGCTTTATCATAACCGGTCAAGAAAGCCCGAGGTCGAGAAGCAATTAGGTGTTTCATATGCATCCTTTGAAGATTTGCTATCTGAATCTGATTTCATCGTGTGTCTCACGCCATTAACGCCAGAAACGAAGCTCATGTTTAATGAAAAGGCATTTGATCAGATGAAGAGATCTGCTTATTTCATCAACGTATCAAGAGGACAGACCGTCGATGAGGATGCGCTATATGAAGCTGTCACAACTGGTAAAATTGCAGGAGCGGGCTTAGACGTGTTTAGTCAGGAACCTGTCAGTCCCACCCATCCGTTAACCAAATTAAACAATGTGACGGTTCTTCCTCATATCGGAAGCGCAAGTGTAGAGACGAGAAAAGCGATGATGCATCTTTGTGCAGAGAACATAGCCCTTGTCTTACATGGAAAACAAGCAAAAACGCCAATTCATCCTTAAATGAAAAGCTTCTAAAGTTCGGAGCTTTTCTAACAAAAATATTTAGAATATATAGAATCTTGATATAAATAGATGTTAAGCGATTTCATTTTGATATTGTTCTGTTTTATCATCTTGTCAAAATGAGGATACCCCTTTATAATGTGTGTACATTGAATGTCTGTGTTAGGTTAACAAATGTCTTTTCAGAAAGGACATTTATGGAGAAAGGTGGAATTTCAGGTGGAGGCAATTCGAGTTGGACTACTAGGATTAGGAACAGTGGGGAGCGGTGTCGTCAAGATTATTCAAGATCATCAGGATAAACTCATGCACCAGATCGGCTGTCCCGTATTAATACAAAAAGTACTTGTTAGCAATCCCGACAAAAAAAGAGATGTGGATGTGGCAAGAGAGGTCTTCACAACTGAAGTATATGATGTGATCAGAGATCCAAAGGTCGACGTCATCATTGAAGTGATGGGAGGCATTGAACATACAAAACAATATTTAATTGATGCCTTAAATGAAAAGAAACATGTCATTACAGCTAACAAAGATTTAATGGCACTTTATGGAACAGAGTTATCACATGTAGCGAAAGAGAACGGCTGTGATCTTTATTATGAAGCGAGTGTGGCTGGTGGTATTCCAATCCTCAGAACATTAGAAGAAGGATTAGCTTCTGATCGAATCACAAAGATGATGGGAATTGTCAACGGCACAACAAATTTCATTTTAACGAAAATGAATGTCGAAAAAAGTGCGTATGAGGATGTATTAAAGGAAGCACAAGATCTTGGCTTTGCTGAAGCGGATCCAACTGCAGATGTTGAAGGATTGGATGCAGCGAGAAAAATGGCCATTCTTGCAAGGCTTGGTTTTTCAATGAATGTGGAATTAGAGGATGTAAAGGTCAAAGGTATCTCGGCAATCTCTGATGAAGATATGAATTTCAGTAAAAGGTTTGGCTATACAATGAAGCTGATCGGCATTGCGCAAAGAGATGGGGATAAAGTCGAGGTCAGTGTACAGCCTACCCTATTACCTGATCATCATCCGCTTTCTTCAGTCAATAATGAATTCAACGCTGTGTACGTCTACGGAAGTGCAGTTGGAGAAACGATGTTCTATGGGCCTGGAGCAGGTAGCTTACCAACAGCAACAGCCGTTGTATCAGATTTAATGGCTGTGATGAAAAACATGCGTCTTGGGGTGAACGGAAGAGGATTTATCGCGCCGCAATTTGAGAAAAAAATCAAATCATCATCTGAAATATTTGCACAGCAATTTTTAAGAATTCATGTCAGAGATCAAGTAGGGGCATTTTCCCGAATTACGTCTATTTTCGCTGAACGGGGCATCAGCTTTGAAAAAATACTTCAGCTTCCAGTTCAAGGACATGATGAACTGGCTGAGATTGTCATTATTACACATCAGACGTCAGAAGAAGATTTCTCTCATATTCTGCAAAAATTAAATGATCTCGACGTTGTGGTTCAAGTGAAGAGCACTTATCGAGTAGAAGGGAACGGTTTAAGCTGATGAAGTGGAATGGACTTATTGAAGAATTTCAAGACTTCTTACCAGTAAACGAAAAAACACCAAAACTCACACTCAATGAGGGAAACACACCTCTGATCCATCTGGCCAAGCTTTCTAAAAAGCTTGGCATTGAGCTACATGTGAAAACAGAAGGTGTCAATCCAACCGGTTCCTTTAAAGATAGAGGAATGGTCATGGCCGTTGCAAAGGCAAAAGAAGAAGGCAATGATACGATCATGTGTGCTTCGACAGGGAATACATCTGCAGCTGCTGCCGCTTATGCGGCCCGTGCAGATATGAAATGTATCGTTATTATCCCAGATGGGAAAATTGCCTTTGGTAAGCTGGCACAAGCGGTCATGTATGGTGCGGAAATTATTGCTATTGATGGCAACTTTGATGATGCACTTAAGATTGTACGTAGCATTTGTGAAAAAGCACCGATTGCACTTGTCAATTCAGTCAATCCTTATCGAATTGAAGGACAAAAGACAGCCGCATTTGAAATTTGTGAACAGCTTGGTTCTGCACCAGACGTACTTGCCATTCCTGTTGGAAATGCAGGGAATATCACAGCGTACTGGAAAGGGTTCAAAGAATATCATGAACGAAAGGGAACCGGACTGCCGGTGATGCGTGGCTTTGAGGCTGAAGGTGCGGCAGCAATCGTCAGAAATGAAGTCATTCAGCAGCCGGAAACGGTTGCGACTGCGATTCGCATTGGAAATCCAGCGAGCTGGAAACAAGCTGTTCAAGCGGCAGACGAATCAAATGGTAAAATTGATGAAGTAACAGATGAAGAAATTCTTCATGCCTACCAAATGATCGCCCGTGAAGAAGGTGTTTTTGCAGAGCCAGGCTCATGTGCTTCCATTGCAGGTGTGTTGAAACAAGTGAAATCTGGTGAAATCAAACCTGGCAATAAAGTGGTCGCGGTCTTAACAGGAAACGGCTTGAAAGATCCAAACACAGCCATTGACATTTCTCACATCAAACCGGTCACCCTCGATGCAGACGAAAATCAAATTCTTGCCCATTTAGAAAGGGCCGCACGCGTATGAGTGAAGCCTCCATGCTTTTTTCAATCACAGTACCAGCTAGTACTGCCAATTTAGGACCAGGTTTTGATTCAGTGGGAATGGCGCTTAGTCGCTATTTAAAGCTATCGGTCTACGCCCATGACAACTGGCTGTTTGAAGCAGAAACAGATGTCGTATCTGATATTCCAGCGGGCACCGATAATCTAATTTATCAAACAGCCAAAAAGGTCGCAGATGACTTTGGAAAAACACTCCCGCCTGTTCATGTGAAAGTGTGGAGTGATATTCCATTGGCAAGGGGGTTAGGCAGCAGCGCCGCCGCGATTGTGGCAGCCGTTGAACTTGCGAACCAACTACTTGGACTGAATATGTCAGACGATAAGAAGTTATTTTTTGCAAGTGAAGTAGAAGGTCATCCTGACAATGCAGGGGCATCTTTATTTGGCGGTTTATTAATTGGTCTTCATGAAGAAGACAGAACGCATGCTGTCAAAGTACAGCATGTGGATATAGATGTTGTGGTGGTCATTCCCTTTTATGAAGTACTGACAAAAGATGCCCGAGATGTGTTGCCAAAGGATTTTTCATATAAAAATGCAGTAACAGCGAGTGCTGTGAGTAACGTCCTTGTCGCTGCCTTAATGACGCAGAACTGGTCGCTTGTCGGAGAAATGATGAATAAGGATTTATTTCACCAGCCTTATCGCACCATGCTCGTGCCAGAGTTGTCTAAGGTTGAACACGTTGCTTCATTAAAAGGAGCGTATGGAACGGCATTAAGCGGTGCTGGACCAACCATCCTCACATTAGTTGAAAAAGGGAAGGGAGAAGCACTTAAACAACAACTCTCACAGAATTTCCCGCATTGTGAAGTAGATTTACTGACGGTACCGGTAGAAGGTGTTGTCGTTAATTATCATACTGTCAATCAAGTGTAGGACGTGTGGATTGAGCACACGTTCTCATTTTGTTTTCTTCATTGAATTTTTTTACAGGGAAAATCAGGGATTGTTAATAAGAGGAACGAACTATTTTTTATGGGATAAAAGGGGGAGATTCATTTTTGAAAAAGTCGGTTGTTGCAGAAGATTTGACGAAAATCGTTTCCGTTTCTAATCCGATCTATTCGCCAGACGGGAAAAAGGCTGTCTTTACAAAAGTAACAGTGAATGAGCAAAGAGATGATTACAATATTCATCTGTGGATGCGAAATGAAGCGGAAGCGAAAATATCTCAGTGGACATTCGAAGATGGAAAGCACCATCAGCCAGCTTGGTCTAACGATGGAGAGCAGCTTGCATTTATTTTACAAAAGCCGAAAGGAATCCCACAACTTGCATTGATTCAAAGTCAGGGAGGCGGTGTCCGCATCTTAACGAAAATTCCATACGGGATATCAAATCCTGTCTTTTCATCGGATGGTTCTTTCATTTATGCGGGCGTTCCTTTAAAACAAACAGAATCTGTAGAAGACGAGGAAAAGCAAGAACGAGACGATTTTGCTCCAGCGATATATGATGATTTGACGTATAAAGCGGATGGAAGAGGCTTTTTAGAAGGTCGCTTTACACAAATCGTCAAAGTGGATATTCTTTCAGGGAAAATTGAGCAAATCACCAACCAGCAGGCAAACCATGTGAATCATACGATATCTCCTTGCGGAAAATGGCTAGCATATATTCAAACAACCCTTCGCACGCCTTACATAAGTGATGTGTTTCTCCTTTCATTAGAGGATGGTACAACCAAAAAAGTAACACAATCAAAGGGGGCCTACTCTAGCGTATCCTTTTCCCCAAACGGAGAAAAACTTGTGTTTATTGGACATGAACGAGAATTCCAAAATGCAACCTTTCCGTCATTATGGCTGTATGATTTGAAGGGAGAGAATATCCTCAATCTATCTGAAATGCTCGATATGTATGTTGGCAATTGTGTAGCAGGTGATAGTGTGATAGGTAACGTTAATCAAATTCCGCAATGGACAAAAGATAGTCAAGGGTTTTATGCGCTTGTATCTGATCAAGGAAGCACAGGAATTTACTATTTTTCGATTGAAGGATTAGCGTATCCAGTTCGACTAGAGGCGGAACATATCACCAACTTCAGTCTTCATCCAGATGAAACAAAGATGCTGGTCAGTCGTTTGTCATCCATTTCTCCAAGTGAGCTGTATGAGCTGACTTTAGGGGAACAAGCACTAAAGCAGCTGACCTTTGAGCATGAATCGTTCCTAAAGGAACATACATTGTCAGTGCCAGAGCCGTTCTCTTTTCAATCGAAGGAAGGAGATACGGTGTATGGCTGGTTGATGAAGCCTGCTCATGTGGAAGAGGGGAAAAAGTACCCGCTCATTCTAGAGATTCATGGAGGACCGCATGCGATGTATGGTCATACGTATTTTCATGAATTTCAAATGCTCGCCTCTGAAGGGTATGCCATTGTTTACGTGAATCCTCATGGTAGTCACGGGTATGGTCAGATGTTTGCCGACCGCGTGAGAGGAAACTATGGTGATGTAGATTATGAGGATGTCATGGATGCCGTTGACTATGTGTTAGAAACAGAGGATGTTCTTGATGAAACAAGGCTTGGTGTGACTGGAGGTAGTTATGGCGGATTTATGACCAACTGGATAATTGGACAAACGGATCGCTTTAAAGCAGCTATCACGCAGCGGTCGATCTCAAACTGGATTAGCTTTTATGGAATAAGTGATATTGGCTACTTCTTTACGAGGTGGCAGATTGGTGGAGATATTTACGACTCTATTGACAAGTTATGGGACCGTTCTCCATTAAAATATGCGAAGCAGATGCAAACCCCTCTTCTGATTTTACACAGTGATGAAGACTATCGCTGTCCGGTAGATCAAGCAGAGCAACTATTTGTAGCATTGAAAGAGCTTGGGAAAGATACACGATTGATCAAATTTCCGAAAGCGTCTCATGATTTATCCAGAAGCGGTCATCCCACGCAACGAATACAAAGACTGACCTTTATCAATGAATGGTTTCGAGAGAAGCTATCCACATAAAAAAAACGACCTGCAATGGGTCGTTTTTGTATTCATATATGATTTAGAAAACCTGTTCAACTTCTACAACGCCAGGCACTTCTTCTAATAATGCACGCTCAATACCGGCTTTAAGTGTAATGGTTGAACTTGGGCAGCTTCCGCATGCACCAAGAAGACGCAATTTCACAATACCATCTTCAATGTCTACAAGCTCACAGTCTCCACCATCACGTAATAGGAATGGACGAAGTTTGTCCAGTACTTCCTGTACTTGGTCTTTCATTTCGACTTCAGTCATTAGAGATATTCGCTCCTTTCACAACATATCACCATTATATTCATCTGGACGATAAAAATCTATTGATTGGTTTCAAAGTTTCTTTCTCATTATAGCACATTCTTATATTGAAACAAAAAGTCATTTTGACTTTTTTTAAACAGAAATTTCAGCTAAAATGAAAAAAGAACAGGGGGCTTGTAGAATGAATCAAATCGTTGATCTTTACGTATATGGAAGAGATGTACGATGTGCCAGCTGCGTGAATCTGCCTTCTTCAAAAGATACATATGAGTGGTTAGCTGCAGCGTTAAAACGAAAATATCCGAATCAACCTTTTCGCATCACATATGTCGATATTGAGCAACCTCCGGAAAATGAACGTCAAAAAGAGCTGTCCCAGCGGATTTTAGAGGATGAGTTCTTTTATCCGCTAGTCCTTGTAGAGGATCAAATTGTCGGAGAAGGCAATCCAAGATTAAAAGACATTGATCAAGAAATGAAGAAGTACGGTTACAAAGAGAGCAGCGAATAAGCTGTTCTTTTTTTGAGAAAAATAAATAGAACACATGTTCTTTTTAGGGTTGAAAGAGAACGTATGTTTCGTTTATAATGAAATCAAAGGAGCGTGAGCATCATGAATTATTTACTTAAACAATCTCTTCATCAGAAAACACCGATTGAAATGATTTATATGAAGAAAAACGGAGATTGCACGAAGCGGAAAATTATCGTACACCGTCAATCTGAACAGTTGATACAAGCGTATTGTTTATCGAAGAAGACAATGAGAACATTTCGTAAAGACTGCATTCTTGCCCTTGCTCCTATACGTTTTACAAAACCATCGGCACATGCCGTTTCATAGAAAAAAGCTCCTTTTCAAGTTAAGGAGCTTTGAGAAAAAATTCGCATAGAATTAACCATTGTGATGCTTGTACATCCAAAGGAGTCCTGATTTTAGTAGTCTTGGTACACGTCCAACAAGCGGACGATCGGCAACTAAGCCAAAGCCTGCTTTTTTTCCTAAAGAACCTAATACGCCTTTCAGTTTAAACTGCGGATACGCTTCAGGTAGAGGCTCGTTTTTCCAACGTTTTTGTAGAGACTGGACGATTTGTTCTGCCTGTGCTTCAGCAAGTTGTGCACTTGGTGCATGCGGAAGGCTTGCACAATCACCAACGACATATACATGCTCATCTCCAGGGAGATTATGATGAGGTGTTAATACCACACGACCTTGTGCGTCTTTTTCAACTTCCATGTCTCGTACCACTTTGCTTGGCTGAATGCCTGCTGTCCACACAATGACATCTGCTTCAATCGCATGATCATGGTTATAAACGAGTCCTTCTTCAACCTTCGTAATATTTGCGCAATTAATGATCTGCACGTCATTTTCTTCAAACCACTTCTGTACATATAGACTTAATCTCTTTGGAAAGCTTGATAGAATCAGTTCTCCACGGTCAAATAGAATAATGTTTAAATCAGCTCTGCTTTCTCGCAGTTCACTGGCTAGCTCTACCCCACTTAGCCCAGCACCGACAATCGCAACCGTTGCACCTGCACTTAAGTTGTTTAATTTGTTATACGTAAGTCTTGACTGATCAATGGTTTGAATGCTGTATGTATGTTCCTTTGCACCAGGGACATCATGGTACTTGTCCTCACAGCCGAGTCCAATGACAGTGTCGTCATATAGAATCGGTTCACGATCGCTGAATAAGATCAGTTTGTTTTCAAGGTCAATTTTTTCAACTTCCCCATATTGAATATCCAGCTTTGGATGCTCTGGAAAGGATACTCGAATGTGATGATCAGAGATTGTTCCAGCAGCAAGTGCATAATATTCTGTTTTTAAACAGTGGTAAGGGTTTCGATCAATTAATGTGATGGTGACATCATCAGGTAATTGATTTGGCAATAAGCGGTGGAGAACCCGCATATTCCCGTAACCTCCGCCGATCAAGACTAATTTTTTCATGACGATTCTCCTTTTCCCCCTAGACATTGAAAAACACTTATACTAAAAAACTTTAAGTTAAAATACCAAATAAAATTATATCGAATTTACTGTGAAACCACAATAATTGTTTCAAAATAACCTACATATTCATTAGTTAGTCCTAATTAGTAAAACATGTTACACAGATTAGGTGTAACGATTTAGGTAAGCTCATTTTTTGACTAATGAGGTCAAATTCGGTAGGATGTAAAGGCAATGTGAGGTGAAGCACAGTGTTTCCACTGATCGAATTTTGTGTAAGCAATCTTGCACAAGGGTCTCAAGAAGCAAAAGAGAAGCTTGAAAAAGACCCAAACCTAGATGTAATGGAATACGGTTGTTTAAGCTACTGCGGGAAATGTATGGACTCCCCATTTGCGCTTGTGAATGGAGAATTTGTTTCAGGAGAAAATGCAGAGCAGCTAGTAGAGCGTATCTATGCTTTTATAGAGGAAAATGACATGTTTTAAATGCACCATATCGGAACAGGAGGTGCATTTTTTTAAAACTTGGAGCTTCCATTTTCAAGGAGAATTGATAGAAAGCGCATCCAATATGTTATGCTAATAAAATATCATTAAAATGAAGAATTGGTTTTGTTCGGTGGCTAGACAGATGATGCGAAACCGCTAAATCCTGAGTTTATGAGGGCTGTTAGTGTGAATGTTATAAGACCTTGGGGAAATTTTTTTTCCTTAGTTTTCATTGTAAATCTTCCTATATTTGTTGTATTCAGGTGACATCATGCCATGACAAGAGAGGAAGGGCTGGGCATATATGGGTAAAAAAACTAAAAGAAAAAACGATTCTGTTGGAGATCATATGTTTGCTATTGTCGTTGTTTTTCTTATGTGTATGTTCATTATTTCTTCACCTTTTTTGATGTTTTTAGGAGTTTTTAAATTAGTGTCCTTGTTCCCAGATGTTTCAATCAATACAAGTGGTACTTTTAATTCTTTTGTAGTTTTATTTAAGTTTTTCTTGCTAACAGTAGTAGTGGTGGGTGTTGTAGATATAGTGTTCTCCCAAGTTTTGATGAAAAAAAAGGGATTCTTCAATTATGTTAGTGAAGCTATATTCATGTTTGGTGTGTTTTATCTTTATGTTTTGATCTATTCATTGAATGCTCAGGAGATTGTTATAAGGAATAATGGTGTATTGTGGGTATCTTTATTTTTGTTTATTTTGTATGTGGTGATCACTTCAGTGTATCCAATTTCAAAAAGGATACATGGAATGATGATGAGTAATATACAGGATAAATACAAATAAAAATTTATCATGACTGATTTTTCACACGCCTGACAATGGAGAGATTTTAGCACACCCGTAAGTGAGTATAAGTGTGCCATCATCATGGGTATTCTATTTTCAAAATTGCTACCACAAGAAAGGAAACGTTTTGCTTAACACACAGTAGCATCAATGGTTCAAAAAAGTGAAATAAGTTTCCAGTTTGTTTTGAGATGTCTCGGAAAATGGTGCACTCATAAGGAGCGTTAAAGTTTAAAAAAGGTAGTGAAAAATAGTCAACGGTACCACAAGGTGAAAAAGGCATATGCATAATAAAAGCCCTTTGCCATGGCAGCAAAGAGCTTCTATGTATGAAAAACGGGGGATGATAAGATTGTCTCCTGAATTGACTCCTTTTATACTATAAAGAAACAAACATGTTTGGAGGACTTTCATGACATCATTTCAATTTACGAAAATGCACGGACTAGGGAATAATTATATCTACGTCAATCAAATACAAGAACAACTTCCAGAAGAGCAACTATCAGAGATAGCAATCCGCGTGTCTTCAGTTTATACAGGGATCGGTTCAGACGGGATGATTCTCATTTGCCCATCAGACGTTGCGCCTGTAAAGATGCGCATTTTCAACAATGATGGATCAGAGGGAAAAAACTGCGGCAACGGACTTCGTTGTGTCGCAAAATATGTATATGAGCATGAGATTGTGAACGACACTACGTTTCAGATTGAAACGTTATCAGGGCTCGTTGAAGCCACTGTCCATGTACAGGATGGTCACGTTCATTTAGTCACAGTGGATATGGGGAAACCTCGTTTTGAAAAAGAAGCGATGCCAATGCTGGGGGAGCCGGGCAGTACAACGATCAATGAGCCGCTTGATTTTGGCACTGCGACTTTAAATGGAACGGCCGTTTCAATGGGAAACCCGCATATCGTTTTCTATTTAGAGGACATTGAGAAAGCTCCGCTCGATACACTTGGACCGATTATTGAAAAGCACGAGACGTTCCCAGAAGGCGTCAATGTGGAATTTGTGGAAATTGTCAGCGAAACTGAATTGCATTTTCGTGTATGGGAAAGAGGTTCAGGTATCACGCAAGCCTGCGGGACTGGCGCATGTGCAGCTACTGTATCGACGATTGTCAATGGACATGCGAAAAAAGAAACAGATGTGACCGTTCACTTAGCGGGTGGAGACTTAATCATACGCTGGCAGGACAATGATCATGTGCTCATGACAGGACCTGCTGAAACCATTTGTGATGGTCGCTTCTATCTATAAACCATATATTTGAGAAAAGACCGCATCACGTTTATAATTGATAAGAAACATCCAGTCAAAAGGAGGGATGATTATGAGTACACCAGTTACGATTACAGAAGCGGCTGCGTTGCAGATTAAAGATATGATGAAAGAACATGAAGAAGAAAATGCATTCCTTCGAGTGGGCGTAAAAGGCGGCGGTTGCAGCGGTCTTTCATACGGTATGGGGTTTGACCACGAAAAAGCCGAAAAAGATACACAGTTTGAACAGCACGGCATTCAAGTCCTCGTCGACTCCGAAAGTCTTGATATCATGAAAGGAACCATCATTGATTTCAAACAATCATTAATGGGCGGCGGCTTCACCATCGATAACCCGAACGCCATTGCGTCATGCGGCTGCGGTTCTTCTTTTAGAACAGCCACGAATACCGGTACGCCGGAAGAGTGTTAAGGGTTTGGCGTCTATTGATTTTGTTACGTACCTTCTCGAATAGTTAACGAAAAGGTATCACTAGTCATTTATTTTAACAGCTTGCCCTCACAACTGGCTATTTCCGTTCGAAAAGAGTATCATGAAAATCAAATATAAACTGTAGTCAGAAAAGAGGTTGCTGAGATTTGAGTGAACAAATCAATTGCAGGAACTGTCATGAACTGATTCCTTATCGTTCGAAAACGTGTCCGTCTTGCGGGATTGAAAAGCCGCTTCCGAAGAAGGAACGTGCGAAGGATCGAGTGATTTTAGTGGTGGCAGGTATAGTTGTGGTGCTGCTTGTTGCAATGGTTCTTGGAATGGCGAACGCCTATATTGGGGTTTTTCAATAAACGAAAAAGGAGTTCCGCAGGTGGAACTCCTTTTTGGATCCGCTCTTATTTGTTTTCAAATAAGCTTGTAGAGTGAAGAGGCTGTACACGGGCTTTCGGATCCATGTATGCTTTTGCATTGTTCACCGCAGTTGGAGCTTCACCGAATCCGCTTGCGATCAGTTTGACTTTTCCTTCATACGTACAAATGTCTCCTGCTGCAAATAAGCCTTCAATATTTGTTTCCATTGTGGATTTGACGACGATTGAGTTCTTTTCAATTTCAAGGCCCCATTGCTTTATTGGTCCAAGGGAAGAAACGAAACCGAAGTTGACAATGACGTCATCTACATCAAGGACTTGTTTGCGGTCGCCTTTTACCTCTTCGAGCACGATCTGTTCAATGCGCTCTTCACCAATGAGCTCAGTAGGTACAAATGGTGTCAGCACATTGACTTTAGAGTTGTGCAGGTTTTCTACACTGTGCTCATGCGCACGGAATTTATCGCGTCTGTGAACAATGGATACTTCCTTTGCAATTGGCTCAAGCATGAGTGCCCAGTCAACCGCAGAGTCTCCGCCGCCAAGAACAGCCACACGTCTGCCTGCAAATTGGTTCAAATCGTTGATAAAATAATGGAGGTTACTTCCTTCAAACGCTTCTGCTCTTTCAAGCTCTAGCTTTCTCGGTTGGAATGCACCGTTACCAGCTGTAATAATGATCGTTTTAGAATAATGGACCTCTTTGTTCGTCACAAGCTGAAAGATACCGTCAGCTTGTTTTTCAACGGATTCAACTGCTTGTTCTAAGCAAATGGTTTGATCAAATTTATTCATTTGCTCTTTTAAGTGATCAATTAATTCTTGTGCGCGGATTTTTGGAAATCCTGCCACATCATAAATGTATTTTTCAGGGTAAAGAGCAGATAGCTGCCCGCCGAGTTGAGGCAGACTTTCGATAATTTTCACACTTGCCTGTCTCATACCCCCGTAAAAAGCGGTGAACAATCCAACTGGACCGCCCCCGATCACGGTAATATCATATACCTTAGAATCTTCTTGCATTCCTGTAATCCTCCCAAATGAAAATTGTTATCATTATATCATATCATACCACATCTCTTCGATTTTGCTGTTTTGAAAAACTTGTCGTTTTTTGAAATGTAGGTTTAAAAAAGAAGCAAAAATGAGAAAGTCCGTTTATCATAAGGATTTTCCTTTTAAAGTCTTGAAAAACGAAGCAGAAATCGCTATGATTGTTAAGGGAACTAAATATTAATTTTTTATGAATTTTTGTCGGAAACGGTCAGATGCTTTCGATTTTTGTAGGTGAAAGTTCAGATTTTCACATACTTATTTTTTGTCTAAATTTCATAAAATGCCGGAAAGCGGTTGAGAATAACGATATATAATTCTTTATCCCGTTTTACAGCAAATTTAAAAAAGGTGGATGTGATTCCAGTGAATAAACCGAAAATCGTTATATTAGGTGCAGGTTATGGCGGATTAATGACAGTGACAAGACTAACTAAAAAGCTTGGCACAAATGATGCGGACATTACCCTTGTAAACAAGCATAATTACCATTACGAGACAACTTGGCTACATGAAGCAAGTGCAGGTACACTTCATCATGATCGTTGTCGTTATCAAATCAAAGATGTCATTAACAGTTCCCGCGTCAATTTTGTACAAGCAACAGTTCAAAGCATTGATAAAGAGGCTAAGAAAGTTGTGACATCAAATGGCGAACTTTCATACGACTACCTTGTTGTAGCGCTTGGTGCTGTTCCTGAAACATTTGGTATTGCTGGGCTAAAAGAGTATGCATTCTCTATTTCTAACATTAACTCTGCTCGTCAGCTTCGTGAGCACATTGAGCTTCAATTTGCCACATACAATAATGAAGCTGAAAAACGCCCAGAACGTTTGACAATCGTTGTTGGTGGTGCTGGCTTTACAGGAATTGAATTCCTAGGTGAGCTTGCAAATCGTGTTCCTGAGCTTTGCAAAGAGTACGACATTGATCAAAAAGACGTTCGTATTATCTGTGTAGAAGCTGCGCCGACAGCTCTTCCAGGGTTTGATCCAGAATTGATTGACTATGCAGTGAACTACCTTGAAAGTAAAGGTGTTGAGTTCAAAATCGGCACAGCAATCAAAGAGTGCACGCCAGAAGGTATTATTGTTGGGAAAGATGATGATACAGAAGAAATCAAAGCTGGTACTGTTGTTTGGGCTGCAGGTGTACGAGGTAATCCAATTGTTGAAGAAGCTGGATTTGAGAATATGCGTGGTCGCGTAAAAGTATCTCCAGACCTTCGTGTACCTGACCATGATGATGTCTTCATCATTGGTGACTGTTCATTAATCATTAATGAAGAAATCAATCGTCCATACCCGCCAACAGCGCAAATTGCAATGCAACAAGGGGAAACGGTTGCGAAAAACTTGGCAGCGCTAGTGAAAAACGGTACGCTTGAGAGCTTTAAGCCAGACATCAAAGGAACAGTTGCTTCTCTTGGTGAACACAACGCAGTAGGTGTTGCATTTGGCAAGAAATTGCAAGGTACGAAAGCTTCTGCCATGAAGAAAATCATCGACAACCGATCTTTATTCATGGTTGGCGGACCCGGACTTGTTCTGAAAAAAGGTAAATTCAAATTCTTCTAAAATAAACAAATGGAAAACGTGTATCCTCGTGATACACGTTTTCAGATTGAATGACAAAGGGCTAAAATGGTTTTTATTTTAGCCCTTTGTCATCTTTTCAGCGATCTCCCTTGAAGTTGAGGAAGACCTATGCGGAGCGAATGAAATATTCGTGAGCACCGACGCTCAATCGTCTACACGTTTTTTCTTATAAAAAACGGAAGATTTTCTCACTTGGTGCTGGACAGTAAAGTGTGGTATAGTATGAATTATCAGAAAATTTTGATTAAGGAGTGGGCAATATGAAAACACAAACAAAAGAAAAGCAGTCTACCTGTCAATATTGTTCAGGGAAAGGGTATTTTCAGCTATTGCTCGGCGGATCTGAAACATGTGAGGAATGCAAAGGGACAGGAAAGAAGTATCGGTAAATAAGCATTTTCCATTGATTGACTTCATCTCTATTTCCAAGTTAAACTAATGATGGGATATTTGGGGGTGGAGATGAAGTGATCAGTTTACCGGTGGTTATTATTTCAGTTATTTTATTTTTCGTGCTATTCTTTGGTATCGGCTTTTTGCTGAATATGTTGCTTAGAATGTCATGGATAATGGCAATTTTATATCCAATTGTATGCCTTTTCATTATTAATAATGAAAAAATGATTACATATGTAAGAGAGCCTGCCATTGCCTTTTCAGGTATATGGGAACGTATAATATCACTCGCTGCAGCAGATATTATCATTTTATTAAGCGGCCTTATGGGAGCGATTGCATCCGGATTTGTCATCAATGCCCTTCGAAAAAGAGGTTATCAAATGTTTTAACTCACTTGTTTGTTTGCAAGTGAGTTTTTTGTTTCTCCTATGCATAGTTTCCACATGGTTTGGAAACAAATAGATGGGTAGAGGAGTGACAAATATAGATGAAAACATGGATAAAACGAATGCTCATGACAGCCTTGTTCATCCTTGCGCTCATGACAAGCTTTACGGGCATATCAGGAGTAGAGCCAAGTGATCTGGCAGCGTGGATGAATGAAACGGATGCTGTCAAGCAGGTATCTTCTTTTTTTCATGATAAAAGTAAACAGACAATGGCAGTGAAAAGTGATGATTTACGAGCTGTTTCTCTCGAAGAAGCCTTTAACTGGAATGAATATCCGAAGCAAAAGGTCGTCGCTACGGGTTATACAGCAGGCGTGGAATCAACAGGCAAGACGAAGGAACATCATGCATACGGCATTACATATTCAGGAGTAAAGGTAAAACGCGATTTATATTCAACAGTGGCCGCTGATCCAGCTGTCTTTCCAATTGGTACAGTGCTGTTTATACCAAATTATGGATACGGTGTGGTAGCCGATACCGGCAAGGCCATTAAAGGTCATAAGCTTGATTTATATTATGAAACCGTTGATGATGTGTATAGAGAATGGGGTAAAAAAGTGCTGGACGTGTATATCATCAAAAAGGGAGACGGCACTTTAACGGAAAAAGAATTAAATCAGTTAAATGAAGCTGAATCTATGCAAGTATTTCGTCAACAATTTCAAGCAAATAAAGAATAGAAAAGCTTTGGGTCTATGACGCCCAAAGCTTTTTCCGCTTCTACATCAAGTAATAATCTAAGATGAGTGTAAGCAAGATGCCTGTCAAGCCCCCGAAGAATACTTCTATCGGCTTATGCCCAAGCAGCTCTTTCAATTTCTTTTGTTTCTCTTTTTCTTCTGCACTTGGAAAATTCTTTGCTTCTACTACAAAATGGTTAAAGTCTGTCACCAGTTTGTTGAGAACAGTGGCTTGCTCTCCTGCCTGTCTGCGAACACCTGTCGCATCAAACATTGTAATAATAGCAAATATGGCGGAAATGGCAAAAATAGATGTTCCTAGCCCGTGCTCTAAAGCAACTGCTGTTGAGAGTGCTGTCACTGCTGCGGAGTGTGAACTTGGCATTCCGCCTGTGCTTGTAATGAGCGACCAATCTAGTCGTCTAGAAATGATAAATTGAATAGGTACTTTTACAAATTGTGCAAAAAAGATGGCTGCAAGGCTGGCAAGCAGCGGAAAATTCGTTAGTACGCTCATGAACAAGAAACATCCTCTCTTTAAGAAAAAAATATCGTGTGAAATCGTTGACGTTTTACCCGATTAGGATAAAAAATGATTGCGGTAAGAACCGTTGCCAAGTTCATTTTCATTATAACATTAAAAAAAGTAGATGTGGAACGAGGAGAACATGGACCGGTTTATCAATATGTGATCGCTTCTACATGATGCCCCTTTGTGTTCAAAAATATAAATGTTCACTAGAGAAAGACAGCCAGCAATGATCGTACAGACACACAAATTTTGCTATAATAAAAGTTCCAATGCGGAAAATGGGTTCATTGAAGGAGCGTGTGATAAGTATGTTTTTCTCAACAAATGAGTTGCAACATAAAGATACACTGGCCATTGGACTTTTCCAAAAGAGCCAATTATCAGGAAAAGCAAAAGAAATGGATGAATTACTTGAAGGAAGAATTACTGAATTATTAAAAGAAGGTGATATTTCCTCAAAACGAAACCAGCTTTCTAAATTCTTTCCATCACCTGAAACAGGCATCAAACGCATTTATTTTGTCGGTCTTGGGAAAGAATCAGATTATACGTTTGAAGAGGCAAAAGAAGTCTTTGCGCACTTATTTAAAAAGCTTCATCAGGATAAGAAACAAGCAGTTTCTGTCTTACTTGATACGTTTATTGGGAAGGATTTGCCTGTTAATGATGCAGCACATGCCCTTTCTGAAAGCTGTCTGCTCGCTACATATGAATTACAAGATTTTAAATATAAAACAAATGAACCTGATCGTTTTATCGAATTTGTCTATGTAACAACAGAACACGATGTTGCTGAAATTCAGGCTAGCCTGAAAGTAGGCGAAGTGTATGGGCAATCTGTCAATTCGGCTCGTACACTTGTGAATATGCCGCCCAATATGCTGACATCCTCTGATCTTGCCTCCTATGCGGCAGAGCTTGCTTATAAATATGAATTCGAGATTGAAATTTTGGACAAAGAACAAATGGAAGAGCTCGGTATGGGCGGGATTCTAGCCGTCAATAGAGGCTCAACAGAACCGCCAAAATTGATCATCCTGAAATATCAAGGCAAGGAAGAATGGACAGATGTGATCGGACTGGTTGGAAAAGGGATCACCTATGATACAGGTGGATATTCGTTAAAACCAAGAGCAAGTATGGTGGGAATGAAAACAGATATGGGTGGAGCCGCTTCTGTTTTAGGAGCGATGGAAATGATCGGTGAGCTTCGTCCAGAGCAAAATGTGATTGCTGTCATTGCTTCGACAGATAATATGATATCAGCAGATGCGATGAAGCCTGATGATGTCATTGTGTCACTTAGTGGAAAAACCATTGAAGTGCTGAATACAGATGCAGAAGGAAGGCTGGTGTTAGCAGATGGGATTACGTATGCGAAGCAGCACGGCGCATCTGTGCTTGTTGATGTGGCTACATTAACAGGCGGCATAATCGTTGCACTTGGAAATGAGACAACAGGGGTCATGACAAATAGCCCTGAACTCTACGCACAATTTAAAGATGCATCAGAAGAATGCGGAGAGATGATTTGGCAACTGCCAATTACAGAAAAAGATAAAAAACGCGTACGAAATAGCAAAATGGCTGACCTCAATAACTCACCTGGTCGTGATGGTCATGCGATCATGGCAGGTGCTTTCCTTGGCGAATTTGCTGAGGACACACCATGGATTCACTTAGACATTGCGGGTACAGCAACAACGGAAAAACCTTCATGCTTCGGTCCAACAGGCGCAACAGGCGTAATGGTGAGATCAATAGCGACATTTGTAGAAAGATTTGAAGCAAAGGAATAAAAGTAAGAGCTCTGCCAGTTGGCGGGGCTTTTTTGATGATAGGAAAAACGTCATTTGACGAAGTTTTTCTTCTATGGTAACATACGTTGGTACTTTAATTATCTACTACATTAGTAAACTAAAGGATTTTGGAGGTTTCACCATGAATGCAGTGGTTTTAGCGGTTGTTTTGATGTTGATATTAAGTTTGCTACGGGTCAACGTGGTGATTGCGCTGGCGCTTGGTGCATTAGCAGGTGGGCTTGCAGGCGGATTAGGTCTTGGAGGGACGATTGAAGCATTTACAGACGGTCTTGGAGGGAATGCGACAGTAGCTATTAGTTATGCGCTTTTAGGTGCATTTGCAGCTGCGCTGACGAAAACGGGTCTTCCAGATGCAATGGTGGAAGGGGCAGTAAAGCTCCTTGGAAAAGAAGGCGACACAAGAAGAAAAACGCTATCAAAAGTGCTCATTATTCTAGTCATCTTGATCGTATCGTGTTTTTCACAAAATGTTGTTCCTGTTCACATTGCGTTTATACCGGTCTTGATTCCACCATTGTTAAAAGTGTTTAATGAACTTCAAATTGACCGCAGATTGCTAGCATGTGTCATAACCTTCGGACTCACTGCACCATATATTTTGCTTCCAGTTGGTTTCGGACAAATTTTCCATGGGATGCTTCGTGACAACATGAAAGATGCTGGATTGACTGTTCAATTAGCAGATATTCCGTATGCGATGCTCATTCCTGTCACAGGCATGGTCCTTGGATTAATCGTCTCACTTTTTGTCTATCGTAAGCCAAAAGTATATGAGGATCGTGATATTACGGATGTAGAGAAATCAGCTTATACGAAAAAAAGTCTTTTCTGTGCGGTTCTTGCCATCCTTGTCTCGCTCATCGTCCAGCTTTATTTATCGCAAAGCCTTGGAGTTGAAGGTATGATCTTCGGCGCACTGGCAGGACTTATTGTCCTGTTTGTCACTGGAATGATGAAGCGAGATGAAGCTGATGAACTGATTACATCTGGAATGAACATGATGGCTTTTATCGGTTTTGTCATGCTTGTTGCGGCTGGATTTGCAAACGTATTAACGAAGACAGGAGACATTGAGACTCTTGTCAAAGCTTCCTCTCATGTTATAGGAAACAATCAGAGTTTAGCTGCAATCTTGATGCTTTTGGTTGGCTTGCTTGTGACAATGGGCATTGGGTCATCCTTTGCGACGATTCCAATTATTACGACCATCTTTGTTCCACTTTGTTTGCACTTAGGATTTAGTCCGATGGCCACCATTGCGATCATTGGTTCAGCTGCGGCTGTAGGTGATGCGGGATCACCTGCAAGTGATAGTACCCTTGGACCGACGTCTGGGCTGAATATGGATGGACAGCATCACCATATCTGGGGTACTTGTGTGCCGACATTTATCTATTATAATATTCCGCTTGTCTTGTTTGGCTGGCTTGCGGCAATTATTCTGTAAAATCAAAAAGGTTCCTAAGTGAAGGAACCTTTTTGCACATTTATGAAGCGGTCTGTTCTTTTCGCAAGGATGTGGCTTTTGAGACAGAACGATCAATTTTAGGTGCCAGCATCGCAAGTAGCAGGGTAAAGGCATAATCTTTCACCATAAACCAGACCATAAAAAACCATGTTGTTTGATAGGAGATAGGTGCATTGAGCCAGATATTTAACGCCAAGTACGTATAAGTTGTCCCAATCACATACATAATGGTGGTTCCAGCAATAGCAGCAAGAAAAAAGCTTGGAAATCCAGGATTTTTTCTCTTTTCAAGAATGAATCCGGAAAGCCATGCGGCAGGAATATACGATAAAATAAAGCCACCGCTTTTGCCTAAAATGACCCCAAAGCCTGCTGAAAATTGTGCGAATACAGGTGCACCAGCGATGCCAACTAATGCATAAACAATCATTGCTAATGCGCCAAGCCGTCTGCCAAGTAATAGACCTGCAAGCACACAAAAAAATGGCTGCATCGTTAATGGAATACCGCTAACCTGTAAAAAGGGTACAATCGCTGTGATATTTGCACCAATTGCCATCAGTGCAGCAAACATTCCAACTAGCACAAAGTCAGCGGTTTTTGTCTTCATTTGCATGATGTTTCCCCCTACCCTAGTTCTGTACAAATAGATTAAGGGGAAGAGGATATTTTGTCAACTTATTTTTATTTTGAGTTAACAAATAAAAACCGCCAACAGAATGGCAAATGGCGGTTTTCGTGTTTAGGCTTTTGTCATAGCAGACGTATCAATAGCTTCACTTACAGGTACATAGGCATAACCAAGGTCACGTGCAACGGCTTCATGTGTGATGTGTCCGTTCATTACATTTACCCCTTCAGCAATGGCTCTGTTCTCATTGATGGCTTTCGCAACGCCTTTGTTTGCAATTTGCAGCGCATAAGGAACGGTTACATTGGTTAGAGCAACTGTGGATGTTCTTGGGACAGCGCCCGGCATGTTAGCGACTGCATAATGTAAAATGCCGTGTTTTACATAGGTTGGTTGATCGTGTGTTGTTATATGATCGACTGTTTCCACAACTCCGCCTTGGTCAATGGCAACATCTACAATTACGGATCCAGGCTTCATTTGTTTGACCATTTCTTCTGTGACAAGTGTTGGTGCTTTAGCTCCTGGAATGAGCACAGCACAAATGAGAAGGTCCGCTTCTGCTACTGAATCTGCAATATTTACTGGATTTGATATCAATGTTTTGATTTGATGACCAAATTGATCGTCAAGCTGGCGCAGTCTTTCTGCGTTCAAATCAATGAGTGTTACATTTGCTCCAAGTCCAATCGCCATTTTTGCTGCATTTGTTCCAACAACACCGCCGCCAATAATGGTGACCTTGCCTCTTGATACCCCTGGAACACCGGCAAGCAAAATCCCTTTCCCGCCTTTTGGTTTTTCAAGGAATTGTGCACCGATTTGAGCTGCCATTCTGCCGGCAACTTCAGACATAGGGGTTAAAAGTGGAAGTGACTTTCCGTCTCTTACCGTTTCATAAGCAATGGCTGTGACACCTTTTTGTTTTAATGCTTCAGCCAAGGAGGGCTCTGCTGCAAGATGAAGGTACGTAAATAAAATAAGGCCTTCTCTGAAATGTTGATATTCCTCAGGCAATGGTTCTTTCACCTTCATGATCATATCAGATGATGCCCAAACATCTTTCGCATGCTTGATGATCTCTGCACCAACAGATATATAATCGTCATCGGTGAATCCGCTTCCAAAACCAGCATTTGTTTCAATTAAAATCTGGTGTCCAGCAGAAAGCAATTGAGAAGCTGCTCCTGGTGTTAATGCTACTCGGTTTTCATTGTTCTTAATCTCTTTTGGTATGCCGATGATCATGTTTATTCCTCCTATGTGTATCTAATGATATTGTATGTATAGTTTATCCTGAAAGATAAAAAAATTCTTCGGTTGAAATAAAAAATAAAAAAACGTCTGTTTGTGAAATTTCACAAATGGACGTTTTTTAGCTTTATATCAAGGTAAATGGTCATTTTTTCATTCATATTTTTCAAGTCAATTTCTGCAATGTCTGTAATCCGCTTTAGTCTATAATTCAATGTATTAATATGAATATTCAATTGCTTTGCAGCAATATTGACGTTACTGTCACAATCTATAAATCGTTCAAGTGTTTCGACTAAATTAGAGTGGTGTCTCAAATCATAATTCTCAAGCTTGGATAAAGAATAGCTTGAATAAGAGGAGCCTTTTCGTTTTTCAGCAAGCACATCTAAATATTGATAAATACCTAATTCAGAAAAACTGTTTAAACGTTCTGTTTCTAAGGGAAAACGTTCTTTTGTTTTTAATACAGCCAGTGCCTCTTTGTAGGATGGTTGAATATGAGAAATATTATCATAAATTCCGCCAATAGCCGCTTGCACGTGATGGATATGATAACGATCAGACAATTGTTGCAGCATACTGTTTGTAAACTGTTTAATATCTTGAAGTGGATGTTCCGTTTTTGGTGAGACAAGAATAATCATTTCATGAAAATCAACAGTCGTTAATAACACCTGTACTTGCTGCGTCGTTTCAAGCAGATATGAAAGCTTTTTCTCTGTCTCCTCTGTGAGCTCATCTAGAAGACGAAAGATGATGATCGCGTACGTGTCCGGACATCTCATGCCAAGTCGCATAAATAGGTCAAGTATTTCATCCTTTTCATGAATATGGCCTGTGAGCATCTTCCAAAAAAGTTCCTGGTTTCGTTCTTCTGTTTTCGTTTTTCGAATTTGTAAATTAAGCAATTTGTTTTTAACGGCGTTTGCCGCCATTTTGAGAAGCTCCATTTCTTTTTCTGAAAAAGGCTGTGTTGATTCAATGGCCCAGATAAATCCGAGCACTTCTTTGTCCTTCCAAATTGAAATCGCTACCCTACTAGAGAGACCGACTTCGGCTATTTGAGGCACACGAAGCGGTTCATCAGTTTTCAGGAGTGTAGGAATAATGCCATCCTTCCAAAGCCGATTAATGACTTTTTCCGGTACACGGCGGGAGATAATAGTTGAAGTTCTAGCGGGATCAGTGAAATCATTATGTGTACTATACGCTAATAATCTATGATGAGTGTCTTCTATTGTAATAGGGCAATTGAGCACATCACTAATTTGATCTGCCACATCTTCTAAACGATCAAGACTATACTTAAATGGATCTGTCTTTTTGGTCATAAAAACCCCTGCTTTTTAGAATATTTCACGTACTTACATTATGAAGAGAACTAGTCACGTAAATCAATAACAAAATGCCAAAAAATTAAAAAAACAGGAAGATTGGATGTTCATCAGTTTGGTCAAAACGGGATAATTTGAAGGAATAGTACAATAACAGCTTAGTAAAAAAATAATAGGCATAAAGATTCATTGGAAGATACTTCATCATATTGGTAATATATAACTAAAAATATGTAAAATAATAGATAAAGAGCGAAAAAACAGTAATTCTATAGACTCATTTTGTAAAATAAAAACAGATTTGTTTGACTGTGTATCATTTCTGTTTTTATAATAATAACGTTAAAAAATAAGTGGATTAGCCCATTATATAGCGGCTATGCACGGGAGGTAATGAGGAATATGTCAGGAATTATTCGCGTAACCCCAGAAGAACTAAGAGCGACCGCTAAGCAATATGGTGTAGAAAGTCAAGAAGTGCTAAACCAAGTTGATCGTCTAAATAGAATGATCTCTGATTTAAAAGGTATGTGGGAAGGTGCTTCTAGTGATGCGTTCGCTGATCAATACGAACAGCTTAAGCCTTCATTCATTAAAATGTCTGATCTATTAACAGATGTCAGCAATCAGCTTGAACAAACTGCAAATACACTTGAAAGCACTGACCAAGACATCGCTAGCCAAATTCGCGGCTAATCAAAGTTACTTCCTTTCTAAGTGTAATGAGCAAAAAAAGCGCCGAGTCTGTCAGTTGATGCCGGCGCTCTTTCTATTTTGCGAGGTGGAAATTTGTGTATATCGATATTACCATCGACTTAAAAAATTATGATGGCAGTGTGTTTGATTTGAGACTATCAAATTATTTACAAATTAAGCAAGTCATTCATATCGCCTGGCAGGCAAAACAAATCTCGCTTCCAAAGAGAGCAGGCGGATGGGTGCGTGTAGTCAATAAGAAAGCTGTGTTTTCAGGCGAATATAAGCTGTCAGACTGTGGGATTACCACGGGGGATAGGCTGGAAATACTATGAAAGGACTTTTGTAAATGGCAGATAAAAAGAGTTCCTATTTAGAAGAACAATTAGAAGCAGTCATGAAAAAAGAGGAAGGCATCTATACCTTCATTTTTCAAAGAGAGACCATTAAACTCTTAGACGGTTTAGAAGCGGCTCCCATAAAAGATATCAATCCTTCATTTAAAAAAGAGATTCAATTGACTGAAGGGGAGGTCATCATATCCATTGAACCGCCTTCTGCCTATCAGGAATTTCGTTTCATCCATGCAAAAGATGAAAAAAGCAAATGGATTTTTTCATACCAGCTTGTCGATGCTGTTTGCAAACACGACGTGAAACGGCTGCATCTCATTGTTTCTCCTGAAAACATTGTTTTTCATCAGGGCTTAGCCCCTGCATTTTTGCATTACGGTGTAAAAGAAAGCATCCCGCCATATGAAACCGACTCGAATCGTCTGCTCAGAGAGGTTAAAGCAGTTGTCCTAAGAGTCGTTGACCATGAATATGAGTTCAAAGAATATTTAACCTATCATGATACGTTGAAATTATCTGAGTTAGCAAAGGAAATCAGTGAAACAGCTTCACTCGACGAGCTGCTTCATCTTATCCAAAGCAAGATTGAAGCGATCGAAACGAAAGAAAAAACGTTGTTATCTATTCCAAAAAAGAAAAGGAAGATCGAACGATACATAGGGCTAGGTCTTATTGTCCTTTTAGTGCCTGCATTGGTGTATACCATCTACAGCCTCTTTTTTGCGATGCCGAAACAAGAAGCATATGTCGAGGCCAATAAATATTATCTCAACAAACAATACAGTCAAGTAATTGACACATTAGAAAAATATCCCGCCAATCAAATGCCGGTCTCTCTTCAATATGAACTGGCCATTTCATATGTGCAAACGAATCAAGGTAATCTGTTATTAGATCAACACAAAAAGGAAATTACCGATACGTACACCTTGCAAACAGATCCGCAATATTTTCTATTTTGGATTTACATTGGTCAAGGAAACAGCAAAGAAGCCCTTGATATTGCAAGGGTACTCGGGGACGATCGTTACATTTTTACAGCACTCGTCGCATATCGTAATGAAATCCAAAACGATGACAGTCTCTCGGCTGAAGAAAAACAAAAACAGCTAGATCCAATCATTAAAGAAATGGCGAAATATGAAGAAAAAGAAACAACTAAGACAAGCACAAATGAGTCTTCAAATACTAGTCAAACGGGCGAAACATCTGATCAAAAAGAGCAATCAAAAGCTGATCAGGAGAAAAAAGAGAAAGAATCTAATGAAAAAAAAGAAACTTCTCAGACGAAAAAAGATGAGAAAAAATAATTCTTTCGATACAACTGACAGTTGGTACTGTCCTATGAGGAGGTGGAGGGTTTGAGCCTGTTTTGGGTTTTTTATCATGATAATTATCAAACCGTCCGTTTAGAAGAGCAGTTCAATCGAGAGGTCGTGATTGGACCTGAAATAGAGCATACAGTAACAATCCCTTCATTTTCATTTGATGAGGGAACGATTCGTTTATCTCCTGATCAACCGAACGAAGGCTTTTTCGTTTACCAAGGAGAGAAGAAGGATGGAAAATTGCTTCCATATGAAGCATACAAGATTGGGCCGCTTACACTGATGTTAACGGATGAACATCCTGATCAGAATATTTATTACCTAGGAAATAGAGTAGAAGTTTCCTTTTCATGTGGAAAGCAAGAAGATGCGGATATATGGAAAGAACAAGCTCATCCTATTTTTCAAGATGCCAATCATTTCTCTTTGGAACAGATTGAAGGACATTGGTACGTCATGCCTCAAGATGAAACCATTTATGTAAACGGAAAGCAAGTCCATCGACCAGAGAAGGTCGAAGTTGGGGATGAGCTTTTCTGGAATTTTCTCACGTTATCTTTCAAAGATGATGATTTACTACAAGTGACAGGACATGAACCATTTCATACACGCTTAGAAAAAACAAGACAACCGAGCACCGAAACAAAACAAAAGTATCCATTATACAGACGGACGCCGCGTTTGATTTATGATTTACCTGATGAACGGGTGTCATTTAGCTTACCTTCACAGGAGAGTGAAAATAACAGCAGGGGGTTGTGGCTTGTTATCCTCCCGCCACTTGTTATGTTAATTGTCATGGGAATTGTTGCACTTGTGCAGCCGCGGGGGATCTTTATTGTGGTTTCTATGGCGATGTTTATTATGACGCTCATTACATCGTCTGTTCAATATTTTAAAGAAAAGACACAGCGCAAAAGACGTGAAGAAAAAAGGCAGCGGGTATACACTCTCTATTTAGAGAATAAGAGGAAAGAATTGCAGGAACTGTATGATAGGCAGCGATATATACTGACCTATCATTACCCATCATTTGAACAAATGAAGTACCTGACATCAGAAATTAGTGGACGGATTTGGGAGAAAACGCTTGTAAGTGATGACTTTTTACATTTACGCCTTGGAACGGGTGCTGTTCCGGCAAGCTACGAGTTATCCATGAGCGGCGGCGATATGGCCAATCGGGATATTGATGAGTTAATGGAACAAACGCAGCAAATGCAGAGAGTTTATCATGAAATTAAGGATGTACCTATTACATTCGGTCTTGCTGACGGTCCAACAGGTTTAATTGGGAAGCCTGCTATTGTGAAAAATGAAATTCACCAGCTTGTCGGCCAGCTTGCTTTCTCGCACAGCTATCATGATTTGAGATTTGTATTTATCTTTAATGAACAGGAATATAAGAATTGGGAATGGATGAAGTGGTTGCCGCACTTTCAACTGCCTCATACATACGGAAAAGGGTTTATTTACAATGAACAAACACGTGATCAGCTATTATCATCAATTTACGAAATTTTGCGTGAACGTGACTTAGAAGAAGAGAAAGAGAAAAAAATCTTTACTCCTCATTTTGTGTTTATCGTAACAAATCATGAATTAATTGCTGAGCATGTCATTTTAGAATACTTAGAGGGAAGTGGTACAGATCTTGGTATTTCTATTATTTTTGCAGCGGAAACAAAGGAAAGTTTAGCTGAAAATATTTCAACACTTGTCCGTTACATTAACGAAGAAGAAGGCGATATTCTCATTCAGCATAAGAAGGCTGTGCGCATTCCATTTACCCTTGATGCACATCAGCGCGCGGACAATGAGCTGTTTGCAAGAACATTGAGAACATTAGATCATCAAGTCGGGATGACAAATTCAATCCCTGAGACCGTCTCTTTCCTAGATTTATTTCATGCCAAGCAGGTGAAAGACATTGGCATTCGAGAAAAATGGCTGACGTCTGAAACGTCAAAATCATTATCAGTGCCTATTGGTTATAAAGGGAAAAACGATATTGTCGATCTGAATTTGCACGAGAAAGCACATGGCCCGCATGGACTTCTAGCTGGAACAACAGGATCAGGGAAAAGTGAATTTTTACAGACGTATATTCTATCTTTAGCTGTGCACTTTCACCCGCATGAAGTGGCTTTCCTATTGATTGATTATAAAGGAGGCGGAATGGCGCAGCCGTTTCGAAACATTCCGCATTTGCTTGGGACAATCACCAACATTGAAGGTAGCAAGAACTTTAGTGAAAGAGCTCTTGCCTCCATTAAGAGTGAACTAAGGAAAAGACAGCGATTGTTTGACCAGTATCATGTGAACCACATCAATGATTATACGAAGCTCTATAAGGAGAAAAAGGCTGAACAGGCGATGCCGCATCTGTTCTTGATCTCTGATGAGTTTGCTGAATTAAAAAGTGAAGAGCCGGATTTTATCAGGGAGCTTGTCAGTGCCGCACGTATTGGTCGAAGCCTTGGTGTCCATCTCATTTTGGCCACACAAAAGCCAGGCGGGGTCATTGATGATCAAATTTGGAGTAACTCCCGCTTTAAGGTGGCGCTAAAGGTGCAAGATGCATCAGATAGTAAGGAAATTTTGAAAAACAGTGATGCAGCGTCGATTACAGTCACTGGCCGAGGGTATTTACAGGTTGGGAACAATGAAATTTATGAATTATTCCAATCGGCTTGGAGCGGAGCACCGTATATGGAAGATGGCTACGGCTCAGAAGATGACATTGCCATTGTGACCGACACCGGTTTGGTTCCGTTATCAGGGGTGAGCACAGAGCCGGCAGTGAAAAAAGAGACCGTAACGGAAATTTCTGTTGTAGTTGATGAAATTGAACGAATGCAGCATGAACTTGGTATTGAAAAGCTTCCGAGTCCATGGCTTCCACCGCTTGAAGAGCGCATTCCTAAAACACGTTATGTGTCGAGTGAAGAGCATGTCTTCCACTTTGCGCTCGTGGATGAACCTGATCAGCAAAGTCAGCACCCGCTTTCATATCAAATGATGGAAGATGGCAATATTGGTATTTTCGGGTCATCTGGTTACGGCAAATCCCTTGCTGCCACGACATTATTGATGAGCTTTGCAGAAAGGTATTCACCTGAAGAATGGCACGTCTATATTTATGACTTCGGAAACGGTTCCTTGCTTCCGCTTGCAAAGCTGCCGCACACAGCGGATTACTTCTTGATGGATCAAATGAGAAAAATTCAAAAGTCAATGAAGCGACTGCGTGAAGAGGTTGAATACCGCAAGCGTTTATTGAGACAACAAGAAATCAGTCATATCAAAATGTACAACGCATTAAACAAGAAGAAGCTTCCATTTATTTTTATCGTCATTGACAACTTTGATATTGTCAAAGATGAAATGCACGATCTTGAAGCTGAATTTATCCAATTGAGCCGTGATGGCCAGTCACTTGGAATTTACTTCATCATCACAGCAACTCGGGTAAATGCAGTGCGCCAATCACTCATGAATAACCTGAAAACAAAAATTGTGCATTATTTAATGGACCAAGGAGAGGCATATTCAATGATTGGCAGACCAAAATTTAGTTTAGAGCCAATCCCAGGAAGAGTCATTATTAATAAGGAAGAGCTTTACTTTGCCCAAATGTTTCTACCAGTTGAAGCAGAGAATGATCTTGAATTGTTTGAGCATTTGAAGCAAGAAATCCAGCTTCTTCATGATCGTTTTGCTGAGGCAGAGAAACCAAAGCCTGTTCCAATGCTACCTGATAAGCTGACGGCATGGGAGCTGGAAAGTCGTTTAGATCAGCAAAGACAACCTTATCAAATTCCTGTTGGACTAGATGAGGAATCTGTCGCTCCTGTTTACTTTGATTTGAAAAAGAATAAGCACTGCCTGATTATCGGACAAACGCAACGCGGGAAAACAAACGTGGCAAAACTTATGCTTGATCACCTATTAGAGGCAAAGCCCGAGAAGTTAGCGGTTTTTGATTCCATTGATCGGGGACTTTCCCATTATGCAAAAGAAGAAAACATAGATTACCTTGAAACAAAAGATGACATCACCGAATGGGCAATGGAGATTGATCGTTTATTTAAAGCACGTGAAGCAATGTACGTCGAAGCCGTTCGTAACGGAGAAACAGATCAGTTAGCATTTCCTCAAGTTGTGCTTGTGGTTGACGGAATCACACGTTTTCAGCAAACGATTGATACACGTTTGCAAGATCAAATAGCTGATTTCATGAAATCATATGCACACCTTGGTTTTAGTCTTGTTGCGTCAGGTAATCACACAGAATTTAGCAAGGGCTATGATGCACTGACAAACGAAGTGAAACAAGTTCGTCATGCCCTGTTACTAATGAAAAAATCAGAGCAAAGCATTATACCGCTTCCGTATGTAAGACAAGAACCAGAGATTCAGCCAGGGTTTGGTTATATGGTTGAAAATGGGAAAGAGAAGAAAATTCAGGTTCCTTTATGTGCGGTAGAAAGGAAGAGTGTTCAATGACAGAGCAGAAAAAAAGCTCAATAAAAATCGTGTCCACCATAGTACTGATTCTCGTATTGCCGATTCTGTTCTTTCACCTCATTGGGGATGAACCGACAAAGCAGAAGAAAAATGCTACCCGAAATATCGCTGTTGTGAATGAAGACATAGGAGTCAGTGAAAGTGAAAACACCGCTCGATTCGGACAGGATGTGGTCGCTGCCTTATCAGAGCGGTCTGATTATACATGGACAGTGGTGAATCGCAGTGCGGCGGAAAATGGGCTGAAAAACAGAAGGTACGATGCTGTACTGTATATTCCGTCTGATTTCTCTAGAAATGTACTGAGCTATGATAAAGATCATCCAGAAAAGGCATCCATTCAGTTTTCCATTCAAGATCAGCTCAATGCGGTCAATAAAGAAAAAGTGCAGAGAGAGCTAGAGAATGCACAACAGAAAATGAATGAGCAGATGTCGACTTTGTATTGGAGTTTTGTGTCACAGGAGATCGGCAATGTAAGAAAAGAATTCCAGCACATTGTCGGCAAAGAGGTAGAATTCCAAAATACGATGTACAACTTCTATAAGCCGAGCTCAAA
This sequence comes from Bacillus sp. NPDC093026, assembly GCF_044754665.1. Lineage (NCBI taxonomy): Bacteria > Bacillati > Bacillota > Bacilli > Caryophanales > Bacillaceae > Bacillus > Bacillus sp. NPDC093026. Next base: position 699,856 of record NZ_JBIVPN010000002.1, read on the forward strand.
CAAACTATCAGATGCACTCCAGCAGCAGAAAAAGCAAATAGAAGAATTAAAAAATGCCATGGCCAATTCACAAAAACAGTATAAAGACGGTCTGAGTACAACGAAAGAAGCAAAGAGCCAGTTAAAGAATTTTGTCCAAGTTGTGGATCGATATCAGCAGTATCAAGACAAACAAAAAGATCTGCTGATCAAGGCTCAATCGACAAGTAAAAAGCAAATCCAGCAGGGGCTCAAGCAGCTCTCTGACATTCAAAATCAAAATGCCCGTAGCTTTAGTGAGCAAATGGGAGGACTTAAAACGGACATCAATGGTGTGCAAAATCAGCTAAAAACAACTGACAGCGCCATTCAATCTGTTCAGCAATCGAGACAACAGGCGATCAAAGCGCAATCTAATGGATTGATGGGGCTTATGGAAACGTTTCAAAAAGAGCTGATTAAAAATTATGAAGATCAATATATTCCTTATATGGATGGTCAAATTACTCATATTACTCAAGTGCAAAAGCAATTATTAGCTTCAAGAGAAACGTTGATTAATGCAGGGATACAGCAAGAGGAACCAAATAAAGATACAAACAATAAAGGTGAAGAACCGCAAAACCCCTCTGACGATTTGAAAATCAATCTTAAAGATGAAACGAATCAATTAACTGAAATCTCAACAGAAATGAATCAATTGGCAGATGAGTTGACAGAGCCAAAAGACAACATTTCTCCACCTTCAGGGAATGATAAAACAAATTCTAATCAATCTGTTCAATCAAAATCAACGACAGACCAATCAAAAGAGAGACTAAAAGCACTTTCTTTAAAATTGGAAGAAGTTAAAAAGAACATTGAGGATAAAACCGCAGCTCATAACGATCAATTACAAGGAAAAGTCGATCAGTTGAGCGAGGAACTGAAGTCTTTAACAGAGAGAATAGAAATATTAGAAGAGAAAGAAAGCAATTACAATAAAAGTATAAGGAATATGAAACAAAAAATCAGAGAACAAGAAGCGGATATTTCTAACAGATTAGAAGAACTAAAAAAGAGTCAATCTCCGTTAGAACAAATTACAGAGGGAGTTATTCATGAAATTGGAAATTTTGTTACAGCATCAACAGATGCATTTGATTTATTAAATTATTCAAATGAATTAGCGCAGTATAATGAGTTACTTAACAGTTTCTATACACAGAAAAATCCTTCATCCCTGCTAGACACCAAAAAAGACAGCATTCAGTCAATTCTCTCTATCAAACAAGACGAGACAGAGCGCTGGGATTCTTTAAAGAGTCAGATGCTGTCCTCAACTGACGATGTGTCTTCTTTTATTGATGGTATGCAAAAATTTTCAGATGGCTATGCCAATTACATTGCGACTCAGCAGGCCAGCATACAACAGGAATTAAACGCTATTTCTGAAAGTGCGGACAACGTAGCTGACCAAATGGCTAATCCAGGGGATACGGTGTATACGGCAGAGCTCGCTGGTAGTTCAATTGTTGTCAGTGCACAGGATTCGATTGGTCAAGAAGTGCTTCGCCTATCTGAGAATATGAGCTCTTTAACAGATCGTCAAAAAGGTGTGGCAGATTATACGAATAACATTGAAGAAAGTGTAACAACCGTTCAAGAAAAAGCGGATACTTTGAATAAAAACTGGAGTAAAAACGTCAATTCAACCAAACTTGTTCAACATGATTTGAATGGTATTTTAGGAAATACACTAAACGATCAAGGGAACAGCAACTATGTGTATAACTACTTAGCAAACCCGCTGAAAATTAGTGGAGATGTGCCGGAAGAAAAGACACAAACTGTACCGCCGGTGGTCATTTTGGTCATTATAATGATTAGCAGTTTATTGATTGGCTATTTTAGCTCGTATTATGCGAATGCCCCAATGCTGGTCAAAGGTGCATTGTTTGGCATTTTGAACCTTTTAGTCGGACTGATGATTAGCTTGTTTGGGTTAAATATATACAAACTAGCAGATGATCAAGCTATTCAATGGTCGATCTTCACCATTTTGCTGTTGATTACTTGTTCAGCCTTTATACGCACGGCCTTCCTTTTCGGTTCGATTGTAGGATGGATGGCAGCCACTGCACTCATCTTCTTCTTTATCGCACCGTTAATTGATTTGGTCATGCCGAATTTCAACTTTACAAATCCGGTCACTGACGTGTATATGTCCATCCAATACGGAAATGGTGATGAGTTTGGTATGGGCATCACCGGTTTACTGATCTTAACTGTGCTGTTTATGCTGATACCGTTTGTGACAAAAATATGGAAAGACAAAACAGAGGATCGTGATGTGACACATGAGGCTTAAGCTGTTTGTCAAGGGAGTGGTCCTTTGTATCATATCCCTTTTTCTCCTCATACCTGTTGCTTTAGCTGCTGGTGAAGATACGGATACGAATGTAAAACCGAATGAGTATAAGGAAAAGGAAATCGATATTAATACAGGTATATTGAGGGATCAAACCGAATACGAACAAAGCAAAACAACGTCGAAAGTCAAAACAGATATTCATTTTGCTGAACCGCCTAAAGCTCCAGGCGGTAGTCTCGCACCTGATCTATTCAGTGATCTGAAAGAGAACCCGCCAAAAACACCTGCTCGTATGATGAAAGAGATGAACATCTCTTTTAGTGACTCGGCTGTGTCAGCACCTTCTGAAGAGGATCATGAGAAGCAAACATCGGCAATGCTTTCTATAATCTTTGGTTTTCTAATCGTCATAGGCATGATTGTGATGGTCATACTGATACCAAAGGTGAGCGTAAAAACGGAAAAGAAATAGCCTGTCCCTTGAAAGGGACGGGTTTTCTTTATGCAGATCATTTGATGTTATCCCTTTGATGTTCGTAAAATAGTCATAACAAGGGAGGAGATTGTTATCCGAATTTCAATCGTTACAGGAGGTTCAACAGGGTTTGGCTTGGCACTTGTGAACCAATTGCTGTCTTGCGGTGATCATGTTTACTCTGCGGCAAGGCGTGCTGCGCCAATTTCTCATCCAAAACTGACACATGCACAGGTCGATCTGACGAATGAAGAAGCGGCTACTGAATGGCTGCAAAGCGTGCTGTCCCCGCACACATTAGCAGAAGCTGATGAAATTTTGCTGATCAATAACGCAGGAATGGTGACCCCCATCAAACGAGTTGGTCAAGGGGGGCAGGATACACTTCATCAGCACTATACGTTAAATCTTGTGACTCCAGTTCTGCTAAGTCATCTGTTCGTCGAATTGACGCAATCATTCAAAGGAAAGAAAACGGTTATTTATCTTTCTTCGGGAGCGGCAAAGAACCCATACAAAGGATGGAGTGCTTATTGTAGCTCAAAAGCAGGTCTTGATATGTTTATGAGAACATTACATGAGGAGCAGAAGGACGAGGCATATCCTGTGAACACTTTTTCTTTCTCACCAGGCACGATGGATACTGAGATGCAGGGAGAAATCCGGAAGTCATCAAAACAGGATTTTGAACAAATTGATCGTTTTCAACATTTATATGAAACAGGTACATTGAAGAGTCCAAATGAAGTCGCTGGCATTTTGCTTGAACTTTTGGCAGGTGATCCTGTAGGCGGGAACGTATACGATGCGCGTGAGTATGGTAAAAAGCAGTCATAGTGGCTGCTTTTTTTATATATTGTACAAGCAAAGACTACTTGTACGGCATAAGCTAATCTTGAGTCTTGAGTCAATATGACAGAACATTTGAGTTTCTTTTCGGAATATGTTAGGATGCTAAAAATATAGATAAGGAGGGGTTTCCATGAGAAAAGTAACACTAATGGATGTATACACCCATCCAGTAGCTCAAAAATACTTGAATCGTTCAGGTAAAGCCCATGCAATTGCGTGTGCTGATCATGCTTTTAAACTAGCTGTGCAAGCTGGTATTAACCCTGATCTAGCTGTCAAAGCAGCACTCTTGCATGACATTGGACACTATGAATGGTACACAGCAGGCGGAGAATGGGATTACGAGACATATAGACGTAATGATATACATGCAATTAAAGGAGCAGAGCGTGCACACAAACTGCTCATACGGCTCGGTGAGGAACCAAAAGCAGCCAAAGATATTGCACTTGCAATTCTCCTTCATACGGATTCTTATTTGCCGGAGGGCGACCTTCATATGGACACACTCCAGCAAATTGTGAAGAAAGCAGATGAAATGGATGAAGAGCCTGGAGGACATCATCACTACCGGCAAATAGATGAATCGCTTGCTTTGAAAAAAATTGCTGACTTGGATCAGAAGGTGCAGCAGGCCCTTCAGCCCATGAAACGTTCTGTTTAGTATGGAATGTCTCCATGAATGTTTCCATGCTGATCCACATACAATGTGCGAATGACGGTACGGTTAAAGGTCGATGTTCCAGAAGCGGTCAGTCCGGTATAATTGACTGTGATTGAATATGCGCCTTCCTTTTTCAAATGGGTAGCTGATGAGGAATGTGTCTGGAATCCCTTCTGTGCATCCTTAAAGTAAACTGTCTCGACTGTTTTATTTAAGCGTTTGATCAGACCGCTTGAATGTGTAAATGCATCATCTGACTTCGATGTCATCCCTTTAATTTCTTCATTTAATGGTGAATCATAGGATACTAGCAGCAAATAAGGAATCTTTTTCCCTGAATTTGATCGAATCGCCCATTTTCCAGGAACGGGTTTGTTGATTTGCACTTGATGTGAAAAAGCGCCTTCATATGGGAAAGATGCTTCTGTAGTCGTTAAATTCTTTATGACATCTCCATTTGGGGCGACTAATTCAAGCTGTGCATCCTTTCTTTCATTTAACCACTGAATTGATAAGCCATTCGTTCCTTCCTCTACATAAAATTCTTCCGTTTTATCTTTTTCACTTTCACCGCCTCTTACGTAAACATCTGTATTCGGCTCAGTAGATTCGTGATCATCTTCTTTTTCAATATTTGCTATATTTGCTACTAGTTGATTTTGAAACACTGGGAACATGTTTGAGCCGTTCTTAAGTGAAAAATGATCCCATTTTCCAGTTAAGGTATTATTTGCATAGGGTAACCTTGTGCTACTGACAGTGACAGCACCGTCATTTTCTCCAAAGCTCTTTAAATACACGCCTCCTAAATATAAAACACCGCCAAATGCTCCCCAATCAGATCCAGAATAGGTGACATATTTCATTGGGGAAGATTCTAAACGGTCCGTTTCACTTCGAAAAGCGGCCATTGGACCGGTCTGCAGAGAAAAGAGAGCTTCGCTTTTTTGCCCAAGAATTTCCGCTAGCCAGCTTCCTCCTTTGCTATAGGCTAGATCTGCCAGTGGTGTTCCGTAGTGAGGAGACCCAAGTGTGAGGACCTTACTGACATACGGATGAGCACCGTAATAAACGAGTGCGGATTGTGTATCTACCCCGCCTTTACTATAACCGATTACAATGAGTTTTCGTCCAAAGAAATCATAGATTTCTTTTAATTTTTCTGCTAGTAGTTTTCCATTCTTTTTCATGTCCTGATCTGGATACAAATCTATGAACGCGCTTTCATATCCATTCTGAACAGCCTGTTTTGCCATATCGTTTTGATCAAACCATGTGGAGGAAGAGCTGTTAATGCCATGAACAAAAACAAGAGGGGGTTTAGACCGATCTTTTTGAATCGGTTCTTCTCCTCTAAACCACTTCCCTGGTGTACCAGGTTTTTCTCCAATTGTGCCTGCATGTGCATCACTTGCAGAGGATAGAAAGAGCATGACAGCGATCATACAAATTAGTTTTTTCAAAATGAACCACCTCTTTAATCATTTGAGTTGTTGGCAGCACCAATCTATTATACTTCTAAAAAATGTAAAGAAATATAATTTGAAAAAATACGGTATTAACGTTGTAGGTTTGCTGAGTGACATTCACATGGATCTTTGCATACGCTGTGGGTAAATACACAAGTAAAGGGGCATGAAGGATGGCACAACAAGGAAGTCCACAGCTAGTTTCGTTAGTTGATCCATATGTTTATCAAACATTGCAGAAAGTGATCGGTATGAGATTAATTGTGCAAACAGTGAAAGATACGGTGCGTGGAAAATTGAAGGAAGTGATGCCGGACCATATTGTGATTGAGGCGGGGACTAAATCAGTTTTTTATGTGCGGATCCAGCAAATCGTGTCGGTGATGCCTGATCATAGCGAAAGAGTGTAATGGGCAGACGCATATGTGTCTGCTTTTTTATGCTTACTGAATTTATATATGGAAAAAGTGAATGATATGCCAATTGTTCTTTTTTTTTCAAAAAATATGGTTCTAAAACAAGAAGCAGTTGACAGAAGGTGGGTTGAATAGTAGGTTTTTATTAAGATCAATTCGTAACAGGAGGAGCATCCTTGTTAAATTCTAAAGTTCATTTTTGGACATTCCAAATACTACTTGTTTTACTCATTGTGTATGTATCAACAAAAGTATCTTTTTTATTTCAGCCGATTATTTTATTTGCGTCAACCCTGTTTGTCCCAATCTTACTGGCAGGAATCCTCTTTTTTATTTTTAATCCGATTGTTCGGTTCTTATCTAGGAAAATCCCTAGGACACTCGCCATCTTGGTCATTTATCTCCTGTTCATTGGACTCGTCACGATTATTATCAACGCTGCCGGACCTGTGATTGTTACGCAGGTGACTGGACTTGTGAAAAGTTTTCCGGGCTATGTGACTGACGTGCAGAAATTTATCAATGATTTCTCACATTCTAAAACCTTTACTTGGATGATGAACCAAGATTATGTCTCTGTGTCAAAGTTTGAACAGACGATCGTTTCGACATTAAAAAGCTTGCCAGAAAACATTGTATCAAGTATGTCTGCTGTTTTTGGCGTCATTGCCAATATTGCACTTGCGGTCATTACGGTTCCGTTTATTTTATTTTATATGCTGAAAGACGGTCATAAGTTTCCGGACAAGCTCGTTCAATTTTTGCCGATGCCTTATCGCAAGGAAGGACTGAAAATTTTCAAAGAATTAAATGACACACTTGCTGCTTATATACAAGGACAAATTGTTGTGTGTTTATTTGTCGGTGTCGCTTGTTTTATCGGATATTTATTAATTGGGGTGAAATATGCGCTGATTCTTGGCATCATCATTGCGGTTACAAATGTAATTCCATACCTCGGACCATATCTTGGAGCGACACCAGCTGTCTTGATTGCATTTCTTGACTCTCCTGGAAAAGCAATCGTGACCGTGATTGTCATTCTCGTTGTACAGCAAATTGATGGAAACGTGATTTCCCCGTTAATCATTGGAAAACGTCTGAATACGCATCCACTGACGATTATTCTTCTATTAATTGGTGCTGGAAGTTTTGGGGGAATACTAGGCATGATATTTGCTGTTCCGGTTTATGCTTTATTAAAGGCTATTACATTAAACATTGTCAGATTGATTCAGCTACGTCATCGCTCACGGGCAGAGCAACATTTAAACGTATAGGACAGATGCACAACTTTTCCTCCTTTGCATAAGATGGCTCACATAAGCAGATAGGGAGGAGAAGCAAGATGCCAGCAATTGTTGGACCGATTCATATCGAATCCTTAGGAGGGAACGCTGCGGCTACGTTTGGTGATGTCCTTGCCATCGCCCCTTTAGCTGTTGACCATTCTAGTGGTGGAGCGGGAGCCTTTAATTCGGGCGATTATATGGCCCTTACAAGTGATCCGAATGCCACCATGCTTTGGGATTTTACACTGCTAAGTCAGCCCCAATCTTTTAATGCATAAAAAAGCAGTTGATTGTAAGTCATATCAGCTGTTTTTTTATTTTTGATACACCTATCTTCGTTCTAGACATATGATGAGGTAGAAAAGGGGGTGGGAAATATGCCGGCAATTGTTGGGCCTATTCATATTGATCGTGTAGCGGGGAACGGATCGGCACAATTCGGTGATGTTTTTGCAATCTCTCCAAAAAGTGTGGATCGCTCTGCCGGTGGTTCAGGCACATATAATGCAGGAGACTTTGCACAATTTTTCAGCACTCCGAACGTCACATTTGTTTGGGATGCAAGCCTCATCAGCCAGCAAAAGAGCTTTCTTGCGTAGACAGCTTTGAAAGGGATTCCTTTTTAAGAAGCTGTCTTTTTTTATGGTACAATGGATATGGAAGTGCGAAGAAAAAGAGGTGTAAAAAACGTCAAATGAAAATAAGAAAAGCACACGTAATCGGCGAACATCCGAAAACCTACAATGTATATTTACATGAAAATAAAAAAGAATATAAAACGCTTGTAGCAGTACCTGATATTGAATGGAGTATTTCCATTGCGTATGAGACTGAAAAGCAGCAGCTTGAACGATCACTTGAACAATCCTTAATTGAAAGAGTCGAGACAGACGAAGCCCGTGAGCTGGCACAAAAAATTGTGCACTGGGTCACAGAAATGTAAATTTCATAAACCAGGAGTGAAAGCATCAATGAAAGAAGAATCCGTAGATGTTTATTTGCAGCATGGGATTTTTGGACATGCTGAAACAAAGCCCGATGAACGAAGAATGTTTCTCGGTTCATTAAGGGAACGAGCGCTTCTCGCTCTGACAAAGGGGCAGGTTTCTAGGAATCAGCCTTATCAAGAGGTAGAGGAATTATTGCGTTCCAATCGACAAGCCACTGTTCTTTTCAATGGTGAACTGTCTTATGCTACTTATTCTCAATATGTTAAAATGGCGAATGCCACTGGATGTTCCTTTAAAGTGGTCAACCATCACGAAGCGCACTCTCCTTTTGGACTCGTCATTGACATGCCACATGCGATAAACAAAGAACAGATTTATATAGAAGATGAGCTGTTTCAGAAAGCTTTTTCTCGTGAATCTGTTGAATAGGTTTTACTTGTGAAATGAATAAGCTATAATTGTTCAAAAGAACTTATTGGAGAGATGCGAATGGGCAAAGCATTGATTTGTATTGATTATACAGTTGATTTTGTTGCTGACGACGGGAAACTGACATGCGGAAAGCCAGGACAAGCCATTGAGTCAAAGATTACAGATATCACATCTTCTTTTATTGATGAAGGACACTTTGTCGTATTTGCGGTCGATCATCATGAAAAACAGGATCCTTATCATCCAGAGTCTAAGTTGTTTCCGCCCCATAATATTCGCGGAACAGAAGGAATTGAGCTTTATGGCAAGCTAAGTTCACTATTTCACACGACTAAACATTTGAAACATGTCTACTATATGGAAAAAACAAGGTACTCTGCTTTTGCCGGCACTGAATTAGATATCAAACTGCGCGAGCGCGGCATCACAGAGCTTCATTTAGCCGGAGTGTGTACCGATATTTGTGTACTTCATACAGCTATTGATGCGTACAATAAAGGCTTTAATCTTGTGATTCATCAGAATGCCGTGGCCAGTTTTAATGAAGCAGGGCACGAGTGGGCACTTTCTCACTTTAAGCATACGCTTGGCGCGAAAGTGATTGAGTAAGGGAAGGAGAATTGGAAGTTGGAGCATCGATTTGACGACGACAGTTTATCACTACATACAGATCTTTATCAAATTAATATGGCAGAAACGTATTGGAGAGATGGCATTCATGAGAAGAAATCAGTCTTTGAACTCTTCTTTAGAAAGCTTCCATTTGACAATGGTTTTGCTGTATTTGCTGGCTTAGAGAAAGCAATTGAGTATTTATCGGACTTCTCCTTTACAGAAAGTGATCTTGCTTATTTACAAGATGAACTTGGTTATAAAAGCGATTTCATTGAATATTTAAGCGGATTGTCCTTTACAGGTACACTTCATTCAATGCGAGAAGGAGAAATTGTTTTTGCCAATGAACCGATAATGCGTATTGAGGCGACACTTGTTGAAGCGCAGTTAATCGAAACGGCATTGCTCAATATCGTGAATTTCCAGACACTGATCGCTACAAAGGCGGCACGTATCAAGGGAATTATTGAAGATGAAACAGCATTAGAATTCGGTACAAGACGCGCACATGAAATGGATGCAGCGATGTGGGGAGCGAGAGCTGCACTGATCGGTGGCTTCCAAGCAACGAGTAATGTTCGTGCGGGAAAACGCTTCAATATTCCAGTGGCAGGTACACATGCACACGCGCTTGTACAAGCGTATCGAGACGAATATATAGCGTTTAAGAAGTATGCTGAAACTCATAAAGACTGTGTCTTTTTAGTGGATACATATGATACCGTGAGATCAGGCATCCCGAATGCGATTAAAGTAGCGAAAGAATTCGGAGACAAGATCAACTTCATCGGTATCAGACTGGATAGCGGCGATCTTGCATACTTATCTAAAAAAGCTCGGTCGATGCTTGATGAAGCAGGCTTCCATGAGGCGAAGATTATTGCATCAAGTGATCTTGATGAGCATACCATTATGAATTTAAAAGCACAAGGCGCTAAAATTGATGTATGGGGTGTTGGCACAAAACTGATCACGGCATTCGATCAACCGGCACTAGGTGCAGTCTATAAACTTGTCTCAATTGAAGAAAACGGCATAATGAATGATACAATTAAAATCTCGTCGAACCCGGAGAAAGTGACGACACCAGGACGTAAGCGTGTGTATCGCATTATCAATCAGTTGAATCACCACTCTGAGGGAGACTACATTGCCCTTGAAGAGGAAGATGTTCAAAGTGAAGATAAACTGAAAATGTTCCATCCTGTGCATACCTTTATCAGCAAATTTGTGACAAATTTTGTGGCAAAGGATCTTCACGTCCCAATCTTCGAACAAGGAAAACTTGTGTATGATAATCCGGATATTCAAACGATTCAGGCATATGTACAGGAAAGCCTTGGACTCTTCTGGGAGGAGTATAAACGAATCAGCAAACCAGAAGAATATCCAGTGGATCTCAGTCAGAAATGTTGGGATAATAAAATGCAATTTATCCATGATGTCAAAAATAAAATAAAAAAAGAGCTGTATGAAAGCTAAGTTTGTAAATGAAGAAGATCATCAAGCCTGATGGTCTCTTTTTATCGTTTTAGTCTGGTTAAAATGAACCATAGACGGAATCATTTGGTATACTAAAAACACATCTTGTTTTTCTTTGTATAAAGGAGGATTGGAGCAGTTGAGGGTGTTTGTTGCAAGACAGCCTATTTTTAACAGAAAAGAACAAGTCGTATCATATGAGCTGCTTTATAGAGATAGTGAAATCAATACATATAGCGCTGAAGATGGTGATCAAGCGACAACGGACCTCATTATTAACAGTTTTTTAAACATTGGCATTGAAACACTGACTGAAGGAAAACGATGCTACATTAATTTCACCGAAAGCTTGCTTTCATCTGATCTGCTTACCTACTTTGATCCACATCAGCTTGTAATTGAGATATTAGAAAATGTACCGATTACCCCGGCACTTATAAAGAGATGCAAGCAATTAAAAAAATGGGGATATACGATTGCACTCGATGATTTCTTTCTCAACGGCACTCATTTTTGTGACAAGTTGCTTAACGACCTCCTCTATTGTATTGATATTTTAAAAATTGATTTTCTTAAAACAACATTAGAAGAACGAAGAGAAATCCTTAGTACATATAAAAAGTATCGACTTCGATTTCTCGCAGAAAAGGTTGAAACACGAAAAGAATATGAAGAAGCACTTGAAGCTGGTTTCCACCTGTTTCAGGGGTATTTCTTTAGTGAGCCTCATGTGATTTCGGGGCGGGCATTATCGACTAGCTTTCATGCGTATCATCAGCTTCTGAACGAGCTGAGCAAGGAGCAGCCCAATATACAGACAGTGACACATTTGATAGAAAGTGATCTTTCACTATCATATCAATTATTAAAAATGCTGAATTCAGGCGGCATGAGAAGGCTTTATCAAATTAAGAGTATCAGACAGGCGATTATTTTGCTTGGTTTTAATGAGATCCGGCGCTGGATCTTTATCCTTTCATTTAAAGAGCTCAATGTACAAGCCAACTCAAGTCAAAAAGAAATTATCAAAATGTCATTCATTCGCGCTAAAACGTGTGAATTAATTGCCGATCGTACGGGAAGAGAGCATCCCGCATCTTATATGCTGACAGGCATGTTCTCACTGATTGATACGCTAGTGAGGGCAGACATTACGGAGCTTGTCAAAGAGCTTCCACTCTCTGATGAGGTTGGACAGGCTTTGTTAGGCTATGATAATGACTATTCCATTGTCCTGCAAGTTGCCAAGCTGATTGAACGAAATGAGTGGGATAATGACATTTTTGATGGAGATATTCCTAAGCAAGAAGCTTATGCCTGTTATATAGAAGCCATTGAATGGTGCTATAAAATGTTTGAATCATAAGAAAAGCCGTTCTGGACCGGCTTTTCTTTATGATCCCCACCGCAGTAGCAGAAAAAGTCTGCTTGAAGACAGGGATAAATATATACGTATGCCTTCGGGACTAAAGCGAATATCAATATTGCTTTTTACACCGATTTGTTTCAGCATTCGTATGACACTTGTCGTATCAGATTGTTCAGCAGCCTGCATGATCCGCTGTGCAAACGAAAGAGAGCTTGCAATCTGGCGTGTAATCAATGTTGCGTCCTCGACGAGCCGAGTGGATTCCTTTGCAGCTCTTTGAAAGGAGTGGGCATCAGCTAGAGGAAAGGTCATAGGTGCGCGCGGGTATGCGCTTATTGCGGGAACATGCAAAGCAGGATAAGGAACATAGTAAAGCAATTGGACACCTCTTCTCTCATTGAAGTGAAATTGGACGGATATCTGTTTTAAATGTATGTAGAAAATCAGAATAAAGAATCAAAAAGATTTTTCTATCTTTCTATGTTCAGCCTAAAAATAGGTATTTTTGCGGTCAATTTCGGTGGTTGTCACCAAAAAATTGCGGTGTCCACAGCAATACCTGTCGTCTGACCTATTTCATGGAAAACTTCTGAAATAAAAGGGATCGTACGTTCTGTTACGAGAGAATCGTGACGAATGATGCCTTTTTGTGTCGCGATTTTGACAAAATTCCTTTAAAATTGAGATAAAAGTATGATTAGAAAAGTCAGAAAATAATGAAAAAAGACCTATTGAATTTTGCGGTATCACGCATACTTTTTGTGTATAGTTTTCGGTGAAAAAATACTCAATAGCATATAAACTGTTAGTAACAGATCAAATACTTATGACCCAATCACCATACACAAATACATTGATCTTCCAAAAAAGGAGAGTGGAATCGATGGAAAAGTATGAAATCGAAGAACTTAAACAACTATTATGGAAACTTGAAAACGAAATCAGAGAAACAACGGCTTCTCTTCATAACATTAACAAAAGCATTGATCAATACGACAAATATGAATATGTGAAAATTTCTTAAAGACTTGATGACCATCAAGTCTTTTTTTTATCCAAATACATACAAAAAAAGGATATATTATTATATAATTGTTAAATAGTGATGTCAGTGGACATTTGCTTCTATCTTTTTAGTAAAATAAGAGGCGAGAGGGTGAGGAAACAGACCGAATATGCTAAACTATCTAGAGAACACAAAAATCAAGCAGAATATGTCTGATTTTATTCAACATGCAGTCAGGCATCATGATTTACAAAAGCTGCTTCTAGAATTTACTGATATAAAGAATGAATTTCCTTTTGCTCAATTGGCTTATCAACATTATGAGGCATTTGGCGGACAAGATAAGCAAGCGATTACAAAACTTGCAGCAGGAATTGAACTTCTCATTTTATCAGCCGATATATTAGATGATATTGAAGATCAGGACAATGATTCGTATCCTTGGATGAAGCGTAAGAGCGGAATTGCGATTAATGCGGCGAATGTTCTTTTTACATTGAGTTTTGAGGTCTTTTCAAAGCTTGACCATGCAACAGAGCTGTTAAACAGTGTATATTCCTATTCCATTCAGTCAATGCAAGGGCAGCATATGGATATGACACTGGAGCCGGAGAATGAGCAGGATTGTTTAAATATCATGAAGTTAAAGGCAGGATCACTGTTTGTATTACCCTGTGTACTGGGGGTTATTTTGGCGACAGGTTCTTTTGAGAAGAAAGTAGAAGAGTATGCTTATTATCTAGGAATGGCAGAACAGCTTGAAAATGACTATTTAGGTCTTTTTAATAAAGATAATACTGATTTTAAAAGAATGCAAACATTGCCGCTATTATATTTGAAGAGTGAGTTTAACCAATCAAGTTCAGACTTGCTTCGTTATTTTAAATCAACTGAGAAAACCCTTTGCTCTGAAGATTTAAAAGACAAATTAAAGGAATCAGGCGTTCAGCAATACGTATTTATTATGAGAAACCTCCTCATAAACAAGTTTAAACAATCAATCAAAAAGCTATGTATAGAGGCTTCTAAAAGAGAAAAGCTAATACTCTTTTTAATTGGAGATGGAGAAGATGAACATTCAAAAATTGGTTAGTTATCTAGTGGAGAATCCCTCGGCATTAAAGCAAGTTGCTAATGGAAATGCATCGTTACTTCACGTTGATCAAGTGACTGCAAGCATTATTGTTGATGGATTCCAGAAAGAAGACGTTATTAAAGCAATCATATGGGCAACTGCTTGAGTAGATAAATATTATGAGAAAGTTTTACTCTAAGTTAACAGTTATATTAGTTATCCTTAGCTTCATCTATGTGATTTACATCTCTTATATCAACGTATTTAATATTTTTGTTGGAGCAGCTGTTAAGGAAAATAGTCAGGGTCAACTTGAGGTAGTGGATGTCGATAATTTTACAGATAGCTATCTAGCTGGAGTTAGGAAAGGCGATATCATACTTGAAGTGAATGGGAATAAAAAACCAGTTGAAGAAGTTAAAAGAGGTTTTTTAGCTAATGTTAAAAGTTTAGTCGTTGATAGACATGGTGATAAAATTGATTTAGAGAATGTAAGGTTATTGAGTCAAGCGAATCTGTTTATTTATCTAATACCAGTCATTCTTTATTCCATCTGTCTATTTTGTATATTTATGATTTTAAAAATGAATAAAGCAAACCCAAAAGAGTCAGCTTATATTTTAGCTTTATTTCTTTTGGCGGTGTCTATAGGTTATGTAAGTTCTGGTGGTTCTGGAAAAGGAGAGGCTATCAGTCGTATTCTTGTAATCGTTACAATGAATAGTGTACCTCCACTATATATGCACTTTATGTATCAATATTTAAAAGAATTAGGAACAGAAATTATTCGTCGTCGAGTTCTTTTTTATTTGTATCTAGTTCCAGTTACTAACGTTTTATTAGTTTTATTCTATAAAAATAAAGCAGGACCAGTAAATCTATTAGCATATGTCAATTTACTTTCATTTTTTGTTCTGGCTTTCCTTTCGATTATTATCACTATAAGGGCTGCTAAAAAATTGAAAGACAATGAAGTCAGCAATGTACTTCGAGCATTTGCACTCATTTTAATCTCAGCATTCAGTCCATTCATGCTATTTTTTATCATTCCTTATTTTTTTGGTATATATTTTATTTCACCTTATGTTGTTGCATCGTTTGTTCTTTTAATTCCTTTTTTCTTAGTCTATCAATTTATGTCAAATAAGCTGTATAATGTTGATTTCTTTATGGGGAGGATTAAATACTACGGTTTTTTAGCGATTACACCAACAATACTAGTGGTTGTTATTTTTGATTTTATTCAAAAGCCAAATGCAAATTTCTATACAGTGAAATTTACGATTATCACGTACATTCTTATGCTCACCGTCTTCTACTTTAAAGAAATTATCGATTTCCGTTTTCGATTGAAGCGTTTTTCAGAGAAGCATAATTATCAGGATAGTGTATTTAAATTTACACAGCTTATTCGTGAGGCGTCATCACTTCATCAAGTATTGTATCATTTAAAATACACCATCTTAGAAGTACTTGTTGTGAACAAAGCCTTTGTGCTTGAAGTGAAGGCAGATGGACAAATTGTTGAAATTGATGAATCAATAGAAGAAAGCCAGCTATGGAAAGATTATGTGGATCAATTTCAAGATATTTTGGGTGAAGTTGGTAAAATCATCGGGTTGGATAAAGGATTCATGATGAAAATTGGAGAACGGGGCGGTCACTCGTTTGTGATTTGCTGTTTATCAAATTTAAAGACACCGAAGCTGACACGTGATGAAATTTCTTGGCTGAAAACATTGGCATTTTACACAAGTGTCAGTTTAGAAAATGTTGTGAAGATCGAGGAATTGATGGAGCATCTTGAAGACTTGAAACAGCGTGAAGCAAACCCTGCTTGGCTAAAAAAGATCATGTTTGCGATGGAAGAAAAGCAGCGTTCAGATTTAGCCAGGGACCTTCATGATTCGGTTCTTCAGGATTTAATTTCATTGAAAAGACAGTCAGAAATGTTTTTAACAAATTTTCAAAACGATCAATGCCCGAATTCTATTGAAAATTCGCTCATCTCATGGAATGAACAAATGTCTAAGGTGATTCAAACGACAAGAGAAACGTGTCATGAACTTCGACCGCAGCTGCTTTATGATTTAGGTTTAGTGAAGGCGATATCGAAGCTGACTTCGCAAATTCAAGAGGAAGCACCGTTTCATATTAGGCTGAATACAACACGCTTTGATAATGAAATGGACATTGACATTGATTCACAACTGAATATTTACCGGATCGTTCAGGAGCTATTATCCAATGCGTTGAAGCATTCTAAAGCCAATCAAGTCTTAATTATGCTCATTTGTATTAAAGATCAGGTCGTCCTTCATTATGAGGATGACGGAGTTGGTTTTGATTCAAGTCAGCTTGATCAGCATACAATGAGCATGGGGCTCTCTGGAATAAGGGAGAGAGTGAAGGCGTTAAATGGGAAGCTTCACATTCAGACAGCTCCAGATAAAGGTCTCAAGGTGAAAATTGAAATGGAATTGTAACGATTTATTAAGGATTAAGACTTGGCAGATGCCAAGTCTTTTATATAAAATGGGAGTGAGTGATTAAAAGGGAGGAAGACATGAAGAAGATATTGGTCATTGATGATCATCCGGCTGTCATGGAAGGGACAAAAAGCATATTAGAATCAGATCAGCACCTATCAGTCGATTGTTTAAGTCCTGATGCAGAAGCCGCCTTTTTAAAAACGCATGATTTTTCCATCTATGATGTGATTTTGATGGATTTAAACCTCGGGGATATCAATGGAATGGACATTGCGAAACAAATTCTTGAAACAAATGAGCAAGTGAAAATTATCATTTATACAGGCTATGAAGTGGATGATTATTTTGAAGAGGCCATTCGAGCTGGATTGCACGGTGCAATTAGTAAAACAGAGACAAAAGACAAGATTATTGAATACATACATCGTACATTGCAAGGAGAAGTTGTCATTCAGCTATCCTATTTAAGAAAATTAATTTCACAGCAACAAGAAAAACCAGAACAGGGGCAGCAGACAGATCATGATCTGTTAACAGAGCGGGAATGTTTGATTCTTCGTGAAGTGGAAAAAGGCTACACCAACCAAGAAATTGCCGATGTACTTCATTTGAGCAAACGCTCGATTGAATACAGTTTGACATCCATCTTTAATAAGCTGAATGTTGGATCACGAACAGAAGCTGTGTTAATTGCAAAATCTGAAAATGTGCTGTAAACGTGTGAAGGGAGAGGGCAACCATGGATGTGAGTGTGTCAAATACACTGCTTGAGGCGCTTGGCATTGAGATTGTTGAATGCAATCAATCACGTTGCATTGCGACAATGCCAGTCGATCACCGAACAAAACAGCCATTTGGATTACTGCACGGAGGCGCATCTGCTGCTCTAGCAGAAACGGTTGCGAGCATGGGAGCTGCTGCTCATTTAGATTTAACTCAAAAGGTCTGCTCTGGCATTGAAATCAATGCCAATCATTTAAAGTCTGTACGTGATGGAGTGGTGACAGCGACAGCTGTTCCTGTTCATGTAGGGCAGCGTACCATGGTATTTCAAATCGATATAAAAGATGATCGAGATCGGCACATTTGTACATCAAGATGCACACTTGCTGTCATTGATCGTATATAAAAAAGCTCCCGGTGCAGCGGAAGCTTTTTTTTATAAATAAGAATCTTCTTTTCGCTTAATCACGAAGTTACGAAAACCGTCATAGTCATCTTGGACACTTCGTTTATCCAGTTTAACCCCTGTATTGTAAGCGGCTCTTCCGATTAAGTGAGCACCGACTGGGGCTGTCAGAAAGATAAAGGCAATCCCTAATAAGATTTTTGCAGAGATGATACCTGCAAGAAACCATTCGTGAAAAAACACACCAATTAAAATCAGTACAACGCCAAGTGTTGATGCTTTGGATGCCGCATGCATCCGTGTATAGACGTCTGGTAATCGAAGCACACCAATGGCTGAGATCAGACAAAGTATTGCACCGAGCAGGATAAAGAAGATGACAATCGCTTTAGCGATGACGATCATTTTCAATCACTTCCCCTTTCTCAAGGAATTTCGAAAAAGCGACAGTGCCAATAAATGCGAGGATACCGAGCAGTAAAATAATTTCAAAGAACGTTGTTGTTCTGAGCAATACAGAAACAATGGCTGTCATCCCGATTAAATTGATTCCTATCGCATCAAGTGCACTCACGCGGTCAGGGATAGAAGGTCCTTTGATGACCCGTATGACAAAAAGCAAGGTAGACAACGCTAAGATGCCAAGTGAAATTTGCAAAAAAACCCCCATTATTTACCGCTCACCTCCTTGATGGCCTTTTCGAATGATACACGGATATCATGAATGGCCTTTTCAGCATCTTCAATATCCATTGCATGAATGTATAAAATGGATCGATCATCAGATATATCAATGACCAGTGTACCTGGTGTCAGTGTAATTAAATTGGCGAGCACAGTGATTTCCCAATCATTTTTCAAGTCCGTACGAAAGGCGAAAATGCCTGGCTTGATTTGAAGCTTCGGAGATAATATTGTTTTTAGTACACTTAAATTGGCAAGTAGTAGCTCTCGAATGAAAATCACAACGAGCTTGAAAATGGCATAAAGTGCATAGCCATAAAAACGTTGGGGGAAGAATCGCCGCAACATAAAAATGGCGACCATCCCTAGTATAAAGCCTGAAACAAATCCTGCGGCTGTGTAGGTATCATTCATTAACATCCATGTAAAGGCAAGGAGAGCATTGAGTAAAATTTGAAAGGCCATGTCATCTACTCCTTCAGCACAGCTTGAATATATTTTTCTGGTGTTAAAAGCATTTCAGCAGCTTGATTGATATAAGGTGCAATGAATTCTGTGCCTAACCCAATCGCAAGTGATAAGGCAACAAGAAGCACTCCGGGATACACCATTCCTTTTATAGATGGCTTTCTTCTGACAGGCAGCTCCTGTTCCTCACCCCAAAAAGCGAGCATGAAAATTCTCATCACAGAATAAAGGACAAGAAGACTGGAAAGTAAGACCAGAATGGCAAAGGTCATGTGTCCGGCTGTAAATCCGCCTTCGACAATTTTTAGTTTGCCAACAAACCCACTAAGTGGCGGGATACCTGCTAATGATAAGGCTGAAAGAAAGAACATCCATCCAAGGAGAGGTTTTGTTTGCATCAGCCCGCCCATTTTCTTTAGATTGTTTGTACCAGCACACACAAACAATGCACCTGCCAGCATAAATAAAGCACCTTTCATTACCATATCGTGAATGAGATAATAAATCGTCCCTTGAATCGATGCTGGTGTATTGGCAGCAATACCAAATAGAATGACTCCAACGGCTGTGACAATGTTATAGATCACAATTTTTTGTACATCAGAGTAGGCAACCGAACCAATCACACCGAAAATGACAGTAAGTGCGGCCAGCCAAGCCATCAGTGCATGTGTGAATTCGGTATCATGAATAAAGATCAAGGTAAATACTCTTGCAATGGCGTATAATCCCACCTTTGTCAGCAGCGCGCCAAATAAAGCCGAAATAGCTGCTGGCGGCGCATGATATGAACCAGGCAACCAGAAATAAAGCGGGAAAATACCAGCTTTTAAGCCGAAAACAATGAGGAACAGAACTGAAATGACCGTGATCAGACCTGTTTGCCCTGACTCTGTTATTTTCATACTTAAATCGGCCATATTTAGTGTTCCAGTGACTGCATATAAACAAGCAACACCGACAATAAATAACGCAGATGAAATGATGTTAAACACGATATATTTCAGTGACTCTCGAAGCTGAGGCTTTGAGCCGCCTAATACAATGAGCATGTAAGATGCCATCAGCAGTAACTCAAAGAAAACAAATAGGTTGAAAATATCTCCTGTTAAAAAGGCACCGCTGACGCCAGCCAATAAGAATTGAACGCCTGAATAATAGAACAGTCGCTCTCTTTCTTTCCCAATCGTTTGGAAAGAAAAGAGAACAGTCACAAATCCAATAACAGAAGCGGTCAAAACGAGTAGCGCAGCAAACTGGTCGGCCACAAGGGCGATGCCAAAGGGTGCTTTCCACCCGCCTAAAAAAAGTGTTTGTATTCCATTTGTGAAAATTGTCTGAACCAAGTATAGATTACAAATCATCGCTGAAAGAGATGCAATAACACTAAAACCTCTCGACAGCATGATATTTTGATTCATAAAGATTAATAGTGTAGCCGATAGTAACGGGATCAAAATAGGTAAGATCACGAGATTATTCATGCTGATCATTTCCTCTCATTTGATCCATGTCATCTGTTCGCAGTTCTTGGAAGGCCCGAAAGGCCAACACGAGTAAAAAAGATGTCACACCAAAAGCAATGACAATTGCAGTTAAGATTAATGCTTGTGGTAATGGATCTACATAGGATGTGAGCCCCTCTTTTAAAATAGGCGGTGCTCCTTTCTTTAAGCCGCCCATGGTTAATAAAAGCAAATGGACGCCGTGACTCAAAACGGCCGTACCGACGATGACCCGTAGAAGGCTTTTTGAGAGCATTAAATAGGTCGCCGCCATAAAGATAATTCCGACGATAATAGACATTAGAAATTCCATTATTCCTTCTCCCCAATCGTTTGAATAATGGTCATGGTGACACCGACAACAACCAGATATACACCGATATCAAACAGTACGGCTGTAGCCAGTTCTGTTTTCCCTAAAAGCGGCAATTGAAAATAATCAAATGTATGGGATAGAAAAGGTGCACCGAATAGGAAAGATCCCATTCCAGTTAAGATCGCAACGAGCAGTCCTGTGCCTGCTACATAAATAAAGTTAAACGGAAGGATGCGTCTTACTGTTTTCAGGTCATAGGCTAAGAGCAGCAGAACGACAGCGCCAGCACTCATCAGTCCACCGATAAAACCTCCGCCAGGATTGTTATGCCCTGCAAGAAACAGGTGGAGCGAGAAAAGCAAGATGATGAATGCTGTGATTTTTGTTGTGACCTGTAAGAGCATATCATTCGTATCAATTTTTCTCATCGCTGCACTCCTCTCTTCCGTTTTCCTTGAGCTTTTAATAACCCATAAATACCGAGTGCCGCAATGGCGAGCACGGTAATTTCAAAGAGTGTATCAAAGCCCCTGAAATCTACAAGAATGACATTGACAATATTGTTTCCGCCTGCGAGCTTGTAGCTGTTCTCAATAAAATAAGTTGAGATTGTGTCAAGTGACTGCTGGCTTGTGGAAGCGAAAGCGAGACAGGTGACAACAACTCCAACGCCTAATGAAATGATCAAATTGGTCACTTTGAACCTTCTCGTTTTTTGCTTCAAGCTCAGCTTTGGCAAATGATAGAAGCAAAGTAGAAACAGCGCAACAGAAATCGTCTCAATAATTAGTTGCGTCAGCGCAAGGTCAGGTGCTCTGAAAATCACGAAGAATAATGACAGCGTGTATCCCATGACACCAAGTGCGATAATGGCTGTTAACCGAGAACGGGCGAACACAGTTGTGATGGTCGCTGCCACCATAACGAATGAAAGAATGGCTTCGTAAGTGCCAATTGGTGCAGCTTGCCTAGTGTTAAATGAGAAGGCTTGCTGATAGACCATGACACTGCCAAGCACGATGATCATGAAACCAAACACATAGACAAGGTAGTCACGAAGAAAGCCTGTCATATAGCTGTTTGTCAGGCGATATGAGCCTTTTTCTAAGCCTGTCAGCGAACGATCATATATAGAATTAAATGACCATTTTGCTTTAAATACGTTGTACATTGGACGCCATTTTGACAATGTCAAATAGCTGATCGTGCCGAGCACAACCACACCGATTGTCATATAAAGCTCTGGCTGAAATCCATGCCACGCCTCAATTTTGACGACAAAACGACTTCCTGGTTCAATTGCATCAGGAATAATCGCTGAAATAGCAGGTTCAATCACAGAATAGGCAAGAATATTTGGGAAAAAGAAAAAGGTGACCACAAGTGTAGCCAGAATGATTGGTGGAATGAGCATACCAATCGGTGCTTCATGCGGTTTTTTCTCTAATTGATCCAAACGGAGGTTGCCTCTAAATGTTCTAAAGACGAGCATCATACTGTAAATGAACGTAAACACACTAGCGAGCCAAGCGACTGCTGGGAAAATAGCACCCCATGTTGAAACGTCAGTAAAGCTGATGTCAGAGATCCGTATCATACTTGTGAAAAATAGCTCTTTACTTAAGAAGCCATTAAATGGTGGAAGTCCAGCCATTGAGAATGCACCGATTAAAGTGATCGTAAATGTAATGGGCATGATGGTCATTAATCCGCCCAGCTTTCGAATGTCACGAGTACCCGTTTCGTGATCAATGATGCCGGCTACCATAAAGAGACTGCCTTTAAATGTGGCATGGTTGATTAAATGAAAAATGGCCGCAAGAATGGCTGCGCCAAAGAAGGCGGTATGATTTTCATGAATCGCAGCTGCGCCTACGCCAAGCATCAGCATCATCATGCCAAGCTGACTAACGGTAGAAAAGGCCAAGATGGCTTTCAAATCGTTTTGCCGGACAGCGTGAAATGATCCCCAGAACGATGTGACAAGCCCAACAATGGAAATGGTCCAAAACCAAACCTCTGAAATCGCAAAGATAGGGCTAAAGCGGGCGACTAAATAAATGCCAGCCTTGACCATTGTGGCAGAGTGCAGATAACTACTGACAGGAGTTGGCGCTTCCATTGCATCAGGCAACCAAATATAAAAAGGAAATTGCGCTGATTTTGTAAACGCACCTAGTAAGATCAGGAGCATGGCAGGGATAAAGTAAGGTGATGCCTTAATAAGCTGGAGCTGATTGACTGCTTCACGAATACTGAATGAATCCGTAATGAGGTAGATGAGGATGAAGCCACCAAGCATAGATAATCCACCGAAAACGGTAATCAGCAGTGATTTTGTTGCTCCATATCGAGAGCGTTCACGCTTATACCAATACCCAATTAAGAGGAAGGAAGAGATACTCGTTAGCTCCCAAAACAAGTAAAGAACCACCATGTTGTCAGAGAGAACGACACCTAACATTGCGGTCATAAACATGAACAAATACGTATAGAAAGAGCCAAGCTGTTCCTTTTCCTTTGATAAGTAGAAAATACTGTACAACACCACGAGTGCGCCGATACCTGTAATTAATAAAGCAAATAACAGGCTCAGACCATCTACATACACAGTGAAATTCATCCCTAGAGAAGGAATCCATTCAGCCTGTGAAAACAATGTTCGTCCATTTGACGTCATAGTGAGCATTTGGATGAAATAGCTAAATAAAAGAATAGGCAAGATGAGAACAAACCATCCCGTATGTATACGTCTAACATATTTGAAAAGGAAAGGTACAACAAAGGCAAGCATAAAAGGTGATAGAATGGCGAAGTGAATAAGCTGCAAGAAAATGAACCTCCTCTGATCAATATAAATTCACGTTCTAAAGAACTGGTAATTAAAATTATAGCGTAAATACAGACATAGTGCATTGGTTTGAACCGATTTCAAGCAACTGTATTCGTTTTAAGTTCTTCTGACCACAAAAATAATTTTATCAAAAATGAACCCCGTTGTATATTGTTTTGTATTTCGTACATGCTTTTCTTAAAAGGAGATGATTACATGAAAATGAAGGTCGGCATCAGCTTAAGCATATTCTGCACGATTTTAGGAGGAGCATTCTTCATTGAACGAAATGAACAAAAAAGGTGGCAGGCAGAAAGCGAATGGCCGCTATTTTCAGAGCATCTCCTCTACATGACCTATCATGAAGCGAAACAGTATCCTTTTCAGCCTCGAGAATATATACGTATTGTGCTAGCTGATGAATGAGGTCTTTATAGGAGAAAAAAATATAAAAAAGAATGTGCCCTCATTGAGATCACATTCTTTTTATTGCCTATTTTTATGAAGTAAACAATCTGAGTAAGATCGTTGCGCAAATGACCGTCGCAGCTCCGCCAAGTCGTGTAGATACTTGGGCAAAGGGCATAAGACCCATTCTTCCAGAAGCTGAGAGAATCGCAACGTCACCAGTACCGCCTAGACCGCTGTGACAACCAGTCACGATCGCAGATTCTACTGGGTACATGTTCATTAATTTACCAACGAAGTAACCAGAACCAACCATTGCTAGAACAACAGCGACACATACGCATACAAAAGGAATAGAGATAATCGTTGCTACATCATCAAGCGGAATATATAGAATTCCTAGACCAACCATTAGCGGCCATGTAAAGCTTCTTGATACGAATTTGTAGAACTGTTGTGACCCGTTTTGTAAATGTTGTGGCATGACATTTAAGTATTTGATTAAAGCTGCAAGAACAATCATCAGGATTGGTCCTGGAATATGAACAAAGCTTTCTAACAAGCTACCAAAGATGAAAGTTGTACAAGCAACCAGTACACCTGCACCCATCAGACTGAAATCCACTTTTGCCTCCATATTAGGTTGCTCGAAGATTTCGTTTGTTTCTTTCGATTTAACAAGACGACCATTCCCGTTCAGTTCAGGACGCTTTTCCCCAAGCTTCTTCAATGCGCCGGCACAGATGATGGCAATGACGTTCCCAATAACGGCTGCAGGAATTAATTGAGATATTAATGACTCTGCTGATACAGAAAGAATTTGAGAGTAAGCAATAGATAATGGCAAGATACCTTCGCCGATGCCTCCTGCAATAATTGGTACAATAATAAAGAAGAAAGAATGATGTGGTGTATAACCAACTAAAAGACCAACAAGAATTCCGGCAGAAACAGCGGCAATTGTACCTGCTACAAGTGGGACAAACATACGAATAAGTCCTTGTACTAAAACAGTTCGCTGCATCCCAAGAATACTACCTACTACAAGGGCAGAAATATAGAAATAAAGAAAGTTAGACGTTTTCATCAGAGACGTAACCGCTTCCAATGAGTTCGGGTTTAGTACATGAAAAAAGACCAGGAACGATGGTACGAATAAAGAAAGAATCGCTGGTCCACCAATATCTTTTACAATTGGAATACGTTGTCCTACATCTCCGAGGAAAATCCCCAAAATCATAATAACAGCGAAACCACCAAGCATATTTGCTGGAATCTTATTAAAATGAGCGGCAGTTAAAATAATTGCTGCCAGTACTAAATACACAGGAAGATCAATAACACCAATTTTCCAAGATATGATCTTTTGGAAAACGCTTTTATTATTATCATCAAAATCATTTGTAATCGATTTCAATTTTTGTGCATTAGCCACATAAACACCCCCAAATGCTATTTGTCTCAATTGTAGAAGATTAAAAGGGGCTCTTCTATTTATTAAACTAAATTAAGTTTAATAAAAGTAAAATAAACAAAGGAATCCTTCGTTTTTATCATACAAAAATCCCCTGAAGGTCGTTCATCCTCCAGAGAATTGATCATACAACGTATTTATCGTTTCCCTTTTAAATAAGGTGTACCGAGGGCTTTCGGTGCATCAGCGCGTCCAATAAATCCAGTAAGTGCAAGGATGGTGAGCACATATGGTGCGATGAGCATGTACACGTTCGGTATATCTTGAGATAGCGGTAAGATAGAGCCAATAATGAGCAAATTTAAAGAATCGTGCTGCTCCCATAGCACCGATTGGATGACATGACCAAATACAAGTGCAGCTCATAAATAGAAATTTGTTTTATTTAAAAAATGTGAAAAGGCATCATTCTTTGTCTTTTTATGTCAAGAGATATGATATAATGCGGCTTTTGTGATGTGCTTTACTACAGTGGAACCATTGATATCAAGGGGGTTGTCACATCATATGACATAAAAAAACATCTGACCTTTCTTAAAGGTCAGATGTGTAGATTATAAATATTGCTGTATTAGATTCATATTACTTGTATTGAGTTTATATTGGAACACAGGGCGTCCAATTGTCCCGTAAGCCATTTCTACATCAACCACTTCGATATCCTCAAGGAATTTCAAATATTTTCTAATTGACACTTGTGATATTTCTGTGTGATTGGATAGGTCTTCTGTTGTAAAAGCCTGCTGACCAAACGATTGAATGCTTGTCCAAATGAGTTTGAGTGTACTTTTGGTTAGTCCTTTTGGCAGAAGGACTTTTTCCGCTTCCGTTTTTTTATGAAAGAGCTTCGCATCTAAATCATGTTGTGAGATGCTGTTCATGGTTTGATACAGGTCATGTTTTCTTTTATAGTCAGCTAGAGCGGATTGGAAGCGCTCAAACTCAAACGGCTTGATTAAATAATCAACCGCTCCGTTTCGCATCGTTTGTTGAACGACCTCCACTTCATTGGCAGCGGATATCACAATCACATCTACACGATGATGTTGCTGGCGAATTTCTGATAATAGTGCCAATCCGTTTTGCCCAGGCATATAAATATCGAGAAGTACAAGATGAATGACTTCTGTCTTTAATAAATCGAGTGCCTGCTGAAAGGATGTCGCAATTCCCTTTAACTCAAAGCCATCTATTTGGCTGAGGTAGCGTTTGTTCAGCTCCCCAACCATCGGATCATCTTCTACTATTAATACATTAATCATTTGAATCCTCCTTTTGTTTATACGGAATGCGGAGACTAAAGGTCGTCCCTTCTCCTTTTTCACTCGTGACAATCATATGTCCGTTCAGTTTTTTGATGCTCTGATCAACGAAGTAGAGGCCGAATCCTCTGTCTTCTCCTTTTGTTGAAAAGCCTTGATCAAACATCAGTTGCTGTTCTTCTATTGTAAGACCGACGCCTGTGTCAGTAATTTCGATATGAAGCTGTCCTTGTACGAATCGGAATGAAATCGAAATGGTTTTTTTGTCTGTATGAGAAACGGCATCGAGTGCGTTGTTTAACAGGTTGCCAATGACTGTAATGAGATCATGTGTCACCGCTGGGTCCCAAGCTTCTGGAACTTGGGTGCTACAGATGACTTCTAAGGAAGCCCCTTGCTCTCGAATGTAGCTTTGTTTTCCTAGTAAAAAGCCTGCTAAGACAGAATTTTTGACATGATTGATGATTTCGTTTGTTTCCGTTTGTTGATAAATTGCAATATCCTTAATATAGGTGCCAAGGTCATCATAGTTTTTGAGTTGAACCAGTCCTAAGATGACATGAAGCTTGTTCATAAATTCGTGCGATTGTGCACGAAGGGCATTTGCATACATTTTGACACCGCTTAGTTGCTCAGCAAGGTGTTTGACTTCTGTTTTGTCACGGAATGTCGCAATGGCACCGACAATTTCGCCTTTTACGGTAATCGGGACCTCGTTAAAGACAAGTTCCAGCCCGTTCATTCTAACATCACGATCCAAAAGCGGCTTTTGCGTCTGAATCACTTGCTTTAATCCGCTTGATGGAAGAAGGGATTGAACGTCTTGTTCCCTAGGGTCAACCATGATCCCCATATGATGAAAAAGACGTTTTGCTTCTGCATTTGCCAACTTAATTTTACCGTGCTGATCGACTGCAAGGATTCCTTCCTTGGTGGATTCTAGCATGGCGCTTCGTTCTTTTAGTAATGTCGCAATTTCATCTGGCTCCAGCCCAAACATAATCTTTTTTACTTTTCGTGCCACAATGAGTGCCCCCACAATTCCAAATAGGAGACTAATGGATGTGACGAAATAGAGCGGAAGTAAGCTCTGATGAATAATCAAGTCAATTTCTTTTAACGTAATCCCTACTGCTACCGCACCAAGCTGTTTCCCATCTCGATTATAAACAGGTACAAAAGCACGCATTGATTTTCCAAGTGTTCCAGATGCGGTGCTAATGTGTTCTTTTCCTTGTAATGCTGCTTTCTCATCGCCGCCAGCAAAACGTTTTCCGATTTTTTGCGGATTCGGATGTGTTTTGCGGATGCCTTTCATATCCATGACGACAACGAATTCGGTTTTGGTAATGTGCTGGACACTCGTTGTATATTTACGTAGCGCTGTATATGAATGTTTTTCTAATGATTCGGCAGTGATAGGTGCTTCCGCGACTATTTTGGCCGTGGAGAGGGCAATGTTACGCTCCTGCTGATGAATGTTCTTGGCTGTTTCAGACCATATCGTAAAGAATGTAATACACAAGGAGATCAAAACAACGATACAGACAAAGAGGGTCAGCCTTGTTTGCAGTCTTAAATTTTTTTTCACGAGTATACCCCTAACGCTCGATTTTGTAGTCAATAGTATTACTTTAACGGGAAAGTGTTAGTTTGTGAAGGAATGCGCGTACAAAATCGAAAATTTGCTTTCCATTCCAGTTTACTTGGAAAGCATCTTGTCAATCGGTTTTAAGTGAGCCATAATAAATGTGAGCTTATGAGAAAGGATTTATTTATGAAAAATACATACTTAACTGGATATTTTCCACTGATATCAATTTTACTATTCAGCTCTGCATTTTCAATTTTTACTGTAGGTATCACCACGGATTTGTTGACACAAGCGGGTATTTTAAAAGGAATGCTGGAATTCTTTTCAGAACAGGGTATTCGTCTCGCTTTATTTGCCGCATTCGCACTCGTTTATTTTATGATATTATCTGCTTTAAAACTCATTGCTGATACGATCTTAGAGTTGTCTTTACTCTTTTTTGCGAGAGATCCTGAAGGGGAGAACTTAAAGAAAATCCGGATTTCATCACTCGTTTATTTGTTTGCAAGTTTACTTGCTTTTATTTTCACACAGCAGCTTATCTTACTTGTAGGGCTCTTTGTTGTGGCAAGTCTTGTCTATTTCATTTGGGTTGTGGTCCGAATTTATCAATCGCTGTCCATGTGGAATTTAATTGGTTTTATGATGTTTATTATTTTGTTTTGGGCCACATTTTTGATCGGAATCTTGTACTTATTTATGAAGCTTTATAACAGTGTGATGGCAAGTCTTCCTTCTTAAACAGACGAAAGCATCCTCCAAAACGGAGGATGCTCTTTTTTATGTGAGAAACCGTTTTTTTATATTTGGTGTAGGTACCATACAAGAAGTTCTTTGACCAAACCATTTGTATCGATTTTTGGCGATTAGCTGATAAATCCAATCACGAATCGGTCGAGGAATAGCGAGGAGCAAATAGCTCCACTGATAAATACCCTTTAAATGTCGTGCCGCTTTTAAGACGCCCGTTGATTTCTTGTAAAGGGTTCCTTCTTCGATATAAATGAATGAATCGAACTGATTGATTGGCAAACCATGTTCTTTTAAGATGAGTTGTCCGATATCAGATTGAAGGGAAGCAAACATCATGCGTTCATTCGGATCGTGTTTGATCACAAACTGAACAGCACCGCTACATATATGACAGACACCATCAAATAAAATTAAATGGGTTGGAAAAGTGGCATTCATTGCAATCAAACCCCCTATCTTTATCTGGCGTATTGCATCGTATTTTTCCAAATGCGTAAGTGAGGACTTGAATGATAAATGGATTCAACGCTTCCTCTATCTCTTCCGACCCATACACCCATCGTGTATTGATCTGTTAGTCCAACAAACCAAATGTCTTTGTAGTCATTCGATGTACCAGTCTTTCCGCCAATATAAGGAGAATGGAAATTGGCTTTTTTACCTGTACCGCTTTTCACAACAGATGCAAGCAGCTTGCGCATCGTTTCATTTGTACGCGGAGAATACACTTGCTTCGGTGATTCTTTCCACTTGTAAAGCGTTTTTCCATTTAAGTCTGTGACCTTTGTAATGGAATGGCTTTGCGTGTAGGAACCTTGATTGCCAAAGACCGTATACGCATCGGTTATTTCAAGCGGTGAGAATCCTTTCGTAAATCCTCCAAGTGCTGAAGGGAGACGGTAATCATCCGCCACAATATGCTTGAACGAAAATTTTTCTAAATAGCTGAATCCTTTTTTTACACCGACAGTATCCAGCATGCGGATAGCAGGTGTATTATAAGAATTCTTAAAGGCTGTTTCAAGTGTGACCGTTCCATAGGTTTTGTGATTATAGTTTTGCGGGCAGTATCCGCTGTTGCAAAACTTCCCAGCACTGATTGTGCTTGAGGCTGTGGCGCCGGTTTGGTCGATATAAGGTCCATAATCTAAAAGCGGCTTAATTGCAGACCCAGGCTGTCTTTGCGCTTGAAAGGCATAGTTGAAATCAAATTTTTGATAGTTTTTCCCCCCAGCAAGTGCCACAATTTGATGGGTCTGATGATTGATGACGGCTGCTCCTCCTTCAACACCTTGATATGGTAATTGAGCATTCAACTGATAGACAGCTCTTTGCTGCAAGGAAGGAAGAAGCGCTGTATAAATCTTCACGCCATCTTGAAGCAGGGTACTGACCTTTTCAGATAATTCCTTTTGAATCGCTTTTTTCTCTTCAGTTGTTTTGGCTTTATTTAATCGTTTTGTAAAGCCTTCTTGATCTGACACAAGATCTGTGAATTCTTCATTTGCATATGTCACATAGTCAGGGTAGAGATTTTTCTTTTGACTTAAAGACAAGTTGATTTTTTCTTTGATGGCCTTTTTGTATTGTTTATTGGTGATGACACCATCTTTTTTCAAAATACCGAGCAGTCGTTCTTGGCGTTTCTTTGTATGGTTGAATTGTTTCAGTGGATCATAAAGAGTCGGATTGTTTGGAATGGCACATATAAACGCCATCTGTGCAAGCGACAAGGAACTAAGCGGTTGATCAAAATAATAATCGGCGGCAGACCCGACACCGTAAACACCGTTGCTGAAATAAATCGTATTTAAATAGCTTTCGAGAATTTCATTTTTTGTGAATTTCCGCTCTAGTTCATAAGAATAGAGCAACTCTGTCAACTTCCGACTAAAGGAACGCTCATGGCTTAAATATAGGTTACGGGCCAACTGCTGTGTGATGGTACTTGCTCCTTGGCTGATACCATGGTTTTTGACATTTGCTACAAGGGCACGAACAACCCCCATAAAGTCGATGCCTTTATGATCATAAAAGTTGCGGTCCTCTGAGCGAAGGAAAAGTTCCTTTACAGGATCAGGAATTTTATCATATGTGACGAAAATGCGGTTCTCATCGTTAGATACGATTTCTGATATAAGAGAACCATCCCGATCATACATGTAACTGTTTTGGGCAAAATTTATCTTTTCTAGCTTGATTTTTTGATCAAGCACTTTGTTAACAGGTTTTACACTTGCAGCTTCTTCCTTTGATAAATAAAAAGTAAGAACAAATAATGGGATGAGGGCAGCAAGTAATAACCAACCAATGATTGCACGAAACATGAGGTCACTCACTTTCTTCAGATTTCTAGCCATATCGTACCATTCTTTTGCGGATACGAGAAGGTTATTTTTAGAAAAGAATGGGCGTGAAGCCTAGAGAATAGGCGGGACAAGCATGAAAAAAGAGCATCTGATTGATCATCAGACACTCCTTTCTTTTGTTTTTGAATGATAGCGGACTGCCCACAAAAATAACGCACCAAAAAGAAAAATAACGGCGGTTACATAAAAGACTGCTGGAATTCCGTAATGACTTGCTACAATCCCGCCAATGACTGGACCAACCACATTCCCAAGAAAACGGAAGCTTACGTTATATCCGAGTACTTCACCTTGCATAGATGCAGGTGCTTTGATTCGTATGTACGCCGTTGTACATGGAATAATTCCGCCTAGTGCCATCCCGTATAGAAAACGGAATATAACTAGCATGCCATAGGAATCAGCTAGCGCTTGGGGGATAAATAAGATCGAAGAGAAGATGAGGAGTGCAAGCAGCACTTTATCATGTCCAATTCGATCTCCAAGATCTCCCCACTTTCGTGTAAACAGCAGATTTCCAAGCCCTGTAGCGGAAAACGCCAGACCCGCAAAAAAGGCGAGATTTTCTGAACCGTGTAAATCATGAATGTACAGGGCTAAAAGCGGTTGAATGCTAAAGTTCCCCACTTGTGTAATGAATGTCAATAGCATAGTGACAACAAGCAAAGGCTGTTTCAAAATATGAGCGAGTACGTCCTTACGTGAGTAAGCGATGCGCTTTGCTTCTTTAGATTGGATCGGTTGTTCTTTGACACCGATGATAATCACGATGGCTGATAGATAAATCACAGTAGCTGTTAAAAAAAACGTATAAATGAATCCGACGCTGTCTGCCATCAAGCCGCCCATTAATGGACCGAACAGCCCTCCGGCGACATTGCTCATCTGCATTGTCCCAAGTGTTTTCCCAGCAGTTGCCTTTTCGGTTTGAGCAGAGATAAGCGCCATAGAAGTGGAAATGAAGCCTGTCACAAGCCCCATGAATAGCCGAAGCGCAAATAGCTGGTAAACGGTTTGAACAAGTCCCATAAATAGAATACTTGTCGCAATCCCAATTCCATTGATTAATAAAATCTTTTTGTAGCCATGCCGGTCTCCAATCCGCCCCCAAATAGGAGAAATAAGAAAGGCTGTTAAAAACGTGACCCCAAAGACGTAGCCGCTCCATCTTTGGACAAATTCATTAGAATAGCTACTATCAAGAGACGCTATGTATAGTGATAAAAAAGGAACGATCATTGTGATGCTGGCAGATACGAAAAAGTTCACAAACCACATGATGTATAAGTTTTTCTTTCTGTTTGTGATAAAACCACCTTCTTTATTTATTTCGTGTTCCTTAATAATTATAAAGGAAAGTAAACGATCTTTCATCTGATGAATAGGTTGGGCATAGTGAATCTGCATTATTTTCACGAAATTGAAGTGATTTCAAAGTCCGTCTTAATATAATAGTATCAGAGATGAAAAACAGCCGAGAAAGGGAGGTGAAACTGTTGGAACAGAAGACGCTGCTTGTGGTCGATTTTGAATTTACGATGCCTGACGGAAAGTATCATCCGCAAAATTTTTTCCCTGAAATTATTGAGGCTGGTGTCGTGAAAGCAACGAGTGAAAACATCGTAGATACCTTCTCAAGTTATGTCAAACCGAAAAAATTTCCGAAACTGACGAAGCGTTGTAAATCTTTTCTCGGAATTACGCAGCAAGATGTGGAAAGCGGGATTACATTTGAGGCGTTTATTGAAACGCTCATGTCACTTGATGGAGGAGAAGACTGTGATGTGATCACTTGGGGGAATATGGATATGAAAGTGCTGAAGCAAAACTGTATGCTCAATCATATTGCATTTCCATTTAAGGGAAATCTACGGGATTTGGCCTTTGAATATAAAACTTTTTTTGGTGACAGAACACTGACAGGACTTAGAACAGCGGCGAAGGAATACGGAAGTGAAGGAGCTGGTAAGCACCATAAAGCACTAGATGATGCCATGACAACTTATCAGCTATTTACACTATTTGAAAAAGACAGAGCCTATGTAGAAAATCCGCAAACAACCAAAATTGGTGAACTCATCGATTTCTCTCATTTTTTTGATTCGACGGATTAGCGAGCGTCTTCTGGAAAATAGTCTTTCTCAAGGGAAGAAAGGCAAGCTCTCGATTTTTTAGCCCATTCAGAATCATCTGCGCTGAGCGATTTTTTTAATTTTTCTACAGCTTCTTTCAGTGACACTTGATAGTCAGGAATTTCGCCATTATACGGCTTGACCATATGGTGAGGAATATTTGTTTGTTCTCTAAATGCCAAAGCTCGTCTCTCTTGGAAAAAAGGCACTTCTGCTTGTTTAGGGTGATGAAGGTCACCTTGGGTGGGATGAGTAAGGACTGCTTTTACTTGAACGAGAAAGGTCGATTGTTTCACTGCTGTCACTTCCCCAATGTATACACCTGTTTTGTAAAATCCTTTCACAATTTGTCCGATTTGAATGTCTGTCATGTGAAATTCCTCCATTTCCTTCTCATAGGAAGGTATTTCATTTTTTTTCGCCAATATAGTGAAGTAAACCAATAAAAGGGGGGAATTGCGGATGATTACGTTCATCGCACTCTTTCTACTGTATTTTCCTGAAGATAAAAGGGAGTACATCCCTGCGGCGATCACAACGGTGCTTTTCTTTATTGCTGCATTTATTTGTTTTCGTCTCATCGTTCGTGCTTCTAAGAAGCAGGAGCAAAAGGATGAAAAATGGACAAAAAAAATGGATTGATCATTTTCTTCTTGTATCTTCAGGAAATTTTACGGTGACTGTTGTACCAGAATGTAAGGAGCTTTTGAAACGAATCGTTCCATGGTGATTTTCGATAATTGAAAAAGTCACTGTCAGCCCAAGTCCAGTTCCTTTGTTTTTCAAGGTGTAATAAGGTTCGCCAAGCTTTTTCATTTGGTTTTCTGTCATCCCTACACCGTTATCTATGAAACAAAGGCATATTTTATGATTCTCTTTAGAAGCAAAGAGTTCAATTTTCCCTTCATGTTCTGGTGCTGCTTCAATACCATTTTTGATTAAATTAATCAAGACTTGTTTCATCTTGGTTTCATCACCTTGGATATATAAGTCCGGTTCAATCGATTGATGAATGGTGACCGATTTAAAGTTGGCATATGATGTCATCAAGGATGCGCATTCTTCTAGCAATTGAGATAGGTTCAAAGATTCAATTTGATAATAGTTTTGTTTGGCAATGTCAAGATAACTCGTAATAATGTCTTGCGCACGGTCTAATTCAGAAAGGACAAGGTTTTTATAATCTTTATTGGTCGATTGCTCTTTCGCATTTTCGCTTGAAAAAAGCAATTGAATAAATCCTCTAACGACCGTAAGCGGGTTGCGCACTTCATGGGCGACACTTGCAGCGAGTTCACTCACAATTGTCAGCTTCTCTGATTGGACGAGCTGTGTTCTCATTTGGGCGTTTTCTTTGATGAATTCAATTGTATATATACTGAGTACGAGAACGAAAATGTAGTAAAGAGTTGAGAAAAATAACTCAAGGAATTTTTGCTGCATAATAAATGCTGGACTATATTCCATTAAGCTGGCCACAAGCAACCCAATGTAAATAAATATGCCTTTGGATAGACCGATGAGCACACCATATATCAGCTTTTTCATCCTAGGATATTGCCACCATTTTCGGTAGAACAGAAAAGGGATGAAAAAGTACATTGGTACAACGATAAGTCCGATCCATAAGAAGGAGCCGTACATCACGAATTTTACGATTGAGCTGATCAATATCGCCACGATTCCAGCGGTATACCCACCGTATAAAATGGCAAGCACAAGAGGAATTGATTGAAGCCCAGTCTGCAAATCTAAAATCGAACCTACTGGATATATAATACAAAGCGCTGAAGAGATAGATGCAAATATTGTGATGAGCAGTTTATTCGTTTTCGGGAAATGAGCAGGGGTCCGGTTTAGCCATAGCACATGATATAAAAAGATTGGAAATAGAATAAAAGAAACATGGAGCAAAAAATCCTTGAACATTTCCATTTAAATGCTCTCCTCGTAAATAATTGTAATTCCTCTCATTATATCATTTCATGTACAAAGTAGATATCATAAAAGGATGGTTTTTTCTTTAAAAAGAACACCCGCTAGGATGTTCTCATATTGTTCACAAAGAGGCTAAAATGAAGTTTATTTTAACCCCTTTGTCATCTTATCAACGTGGTTTGAAACCCCTTGAAGTCTAGAAACACCCGCGCTATTTGTGCGGAGCGAGTGAAACATTCGTGATCACCAGCGCTCAAGATCAGACAACGATGAGCTAGAATGTTCTTTCTGTAGAATTGGTCTTATTTAGTTTAAAGGGTGAACGCTTGATGGAGTCGCTTCAGTCCTTCTTTTGCAGTTGAAGCAGGACAACCGAGATTCATCCTAATAAAACCTTCCCCTTCATGTCCATACACATGCCCTAATTCTAATATGATCTTCCCCTTTTTTAATAAGTTCCTTTTCAGTTCTGCCTGAGTGAATCCGTAATCACGTATATCCAGCCACAATAAATAAGAAGCATCTGGTTTCATATAACGCATATTTGGAAGATGTTCATCGACGTATTCCATCGCCATTTTTAAGTTGCTCTCAAGATAGGGAACAAGTGAATCGAGCCACTCATCTCCATGCCGATAGGCGGCTTCCATCGCTGGAATGGCAAATGCATTCAGTTTTGACAGCCCGTTACGCTGCAATTCATTGGTGAAAAGGGTTCTTCTTTCTTCATCAAAAATAATAATGGCAGATGCCTGCAATCCAGCTAAATTAAATGTTTTGCTCGGTGCAATACAAGTTACAGTCATTTTCGCAATCTCATCAGACAGACTAGCAAAAGGGACATGTTGATTGCCGTAAAGCATCAGATCAGAATGAATCTCATCTGAAACAACCGTAACGCCATACTGCACACAAAGCTCTCCTACTCGCTTCAGCTCTTCCTTCGACCAAGCTCTTCCAGATGGATTGTGTGGATGACAAAGGAACATTAGCTTTGCTTGTGGTCTGCTGAGTTTTTTCTCTAAGTCTTCAAAGTCCATCACGTAACGTTCGTTTTCTATTTTTAATGGATTAGTTGAGACAATACGTCTATTTCTCTCAATCATCTGATAAAAAGGGGTATAAACTGGCGACTGGATGACCACCTCATCATTCGGTGATGTAAAGGCTTGGACAGCTAAACTAAGTGCTGTCACGATACCTGGCGTGAATGTAACAGATTCTGTCTGAATCGTCCATCCATGTCTTCTCTTTAGCCAGCCGGCCACTGCCTGCTGTGTATCTTGATCCTGAAATGCATAGCCAAACACGCCGTGATCTAATCGTTCCTTTAATGCATCCAGTACGACTTGCGGCGCTCTAAAATCCATATCTGCCACCCACATAGGGAGCGCATCTGTTGTCAGGAACAAAGACTCTGCTTGATCCCATTTCACTGATTTTGAACCTTTACGTATAATCTGTTCGTCGAAATTCATGAAACCCACCTCTAGCCGTTTTTCAACCAATGTTGGTTGTGCTAAAATAAATATTACAAAATTTATTATAAGCGGTGATACCCATGAAAGATAGTCAAGCTGTTGAAGAGATGATTCAGATCATTAAAACATGGGATCCTTTTCATTATGGAGAAGACTTTTATGAAACGGAGCCCGCAGACGTCATCGGAGCATTATATGACGCAAAGGACCGAGTAACTCTTGCGAAAGAGATTCAAACCATTTACAACCATTCATTTGATCAGCTTCTTCCAATCGAGAGCTGTCAAGATATCGCAAATCAACTTTTTGTGATAAGAGATCGCCGTTCCTGCTCACGCTAAGATAGACTGAAATCACCAATTTTATCAGAAACAAAGACTGGGTTTTCTTCTGGAATGAGGTGCCCAGTTTTTTTTAATACATGAAATGTTGAATACGGCAAATCTTTGTGCAATCTCTCCCCAATTTGAAGGGGAATGATCCGATCCTCTACGCCCCAAATCAGTAAGACAGGTGTCTCTAACTTCTTCAGTACATCTGACGGCAAATCACCTTCTCTATGACGAACCAAACGCAAAAGTCCTCTAAAGATTTTATCATCAGAAAAAGGCTTTAAATATCCGTCAATCATCTCTTGGTCAATAATGGAATGATCGTGAACAACAGCAGTTAAATTTTTCATAATGCCTTGCTTTAAAAGCTTTCTTTTGAGAATTAAATAAAAATAAGGAATATATGTGCTGTAAACAAGCGATCTCTTTGATTTATTCAAATACCCAGAGCTGCATAAAAGAACCGCCTTCTCAAAGAGGTCTGGGCGCTCAGATGCAGCATATAAAGCGACCTGCCCTCCCATCGAATGACCGACGAGAATGGCATGCTGAATTTGCAAGTAAGCGGCTAATTCGATGATAATTTTCCCCATGTTGCGATAACTGTAAATAAACGTATTGGACTTCTCCGATTGCCCAAATGGAGGCAGATCAACCGCAATTAAATTGAAATCCTTTTTAAGAAGCGGGATGAGCTTACGATAGCTGAAGGTAGAAGAGAAGAGACCGTGAATTAAAATCAATGTCTTTTTTCCCTCATGTTGATAATGCTCATAATAGATGTCTAAACCGAATTTACTTTTCATATAAGCTGGCTGAACAATGTCCACACTCATCACTCCGATACTTGATACTCACTGTCTGTTTAAGTGACTGTATTGTACCCTAAAAAGTGGATTTTAAGCTACGAATTGAATCTTTTTCCTGCTTAGCATAAAGGGAAAAACGTGCTATAATGTTCAGAAGATTTTTTAAAACTAGCTTTTTACATTTAGAGGTGTGAAATCAAATGAAACTAACAGAAAAAGAAACGGAAATATTAGAGATTTTAGATGAAAACAGTCGCGCCGATTTAAATACGATTGCTAAAATGGCAGGCGTGACCACAGAAGAAGCCGAAGCCATTATTCAAAAGCTAGAAGATCAAAAGGTTATCATAGATTATTCGACTATGATTGATTGGCGAAAAGTAGACGGACATGAAGGCGTCACAGCTATGATTGATGTCAAAGTAACACCTAAAAGAGGCGTTGGCTTTGATGAAATTGCAGAACGAATTTACCGATTTCAAGAAGTGGAATCTGTTTATTTAATGTCAGGTGTTTATGATCTATCTGTTGTGATTCGTGGAAGATCCATGTCTGATATTGCTCGGTTTGTTTCAGAAAAACTATCGACACTCGATTCCGTTGTATCAACAACCACCCACTTCATTTTGAAAAAATATAAACATGATGGGAAAGTGTTTGAAACAGGGGACGATGACAAGAGAATCGTGGTGTCTCCTTAAATGAAAAAGTCTTATCTATCTGAAACGGTACAAAGCATTCAGCCGTCAGGTATTCGAAAATTCTTTGATCTGGCAGCAACGATGGAAGGGGTTATTTCCCTTGGTGTTGGTGAGCCGGATTTCGTAACAGCTTGGAATGTCAGGGAAGCGAGTATTCTATCATTAGAACAAGGATTGACTTCCTATACGGCAAATGCAGGCTTGTTATCCCTTCGAAAAGAACTAAGCCACTATTTATACAAGCGGTTTCATGTTGATTACAGTCCAGAAGAAGAACTCATCATTACAGTGGGTGGAAGCCAAGCCCTTGATTTAGCTTTTCGGGCGATTTTAAACAGGGAAGATGAAGTGATCATTCCAGAGCCTTGCTTTGTTGCATACGGAGCTTTAACGACACTTGCAGGCGGGGTGCCTGTCTATTTAAGTACGTCGGCTGAGAAGGATTTTAAAGCGGATTCTGCTGATTTTCAAAAGAAGCTTTCATCCAAGACAAAAGCCATTTTACTATGCTCTCCGTCAAATCCAACAGGTTCTGTCTACACGAAGGAAGAGCTCGAAGACATTGCCCGATTTGCAAAAGAGCATGATCTCTTAATAATTACAGATGAGATTTATGCAGAACTGACGTATGATGAATCTTTTACAAGCGTTGCAGCTATTCAGGATATGAAAGAAAGAACCATCTTGATTTCAGGCTTCTCAAAAGGGTTTGCGATGACGGGCTGGCGCTTAGGGTATGTCGCAGCACCACCTGACTTGCGCGATGCCATGCTGAAAATACACCAATATTCAATGATGTGTGCCCCGGCCATGGCACAATACGCTGCAGAAGAAGCATTGAAAAATGGACTTGAAGATGTAGAGAAAATGAAAAAAAGCTACAGAAGACGCCGTAATTTATTTGTCGGCTCCCTCAATGAACTGGGCCTGACATGTCATCAGCCAAACGGAGCGTTTTATGCCTTTCCGTCCATAAAAAGCACAGGCATGTCCTCAGAACAATTTGCTGAGGAACTGCTGCTGAGCGAAAAAGTAGCAGTTGTGCCAGGGAATGTGTTCGGTCCAAGTGGTGAAGGGCATATTCGCTGTTCGTACGCTTCGTCACTTGATCATCTTCAGGAGTCACTTTCAAGGATCCAGCGTTTCCTACAGAATCGACAATTAAAGCAAGAAACACCTGCCATTTTAAAATAAAAAAAGACATCAATCCATCTGGATTCATGCCTTTCAAATTAGGGGGGAATACTAGAAAGCATTCTTGTTTTCAGGTATTCCCCCTTTTGATGCACAATAAACTCCTTTAAAAAATATTTTGCTTAACTGTCCGTTCTATGATATAGTTTTTAATTGCGTATAAACGATTATTAAAACATTTATTTAGGAGTTGTTATCATGGCGACAAAGTTTGAAGTAGGCAGTGTTTACACTGGTAAAGTAACAGGATTACAAGCGTATGGTGCGTTTGTTGCATTAGATGAAGAAACCCAAGGACTTGTGCACATTTCAGAAGTAACACACGGCTTTGTAAAAGACATCAACGAGCACCTTTCAATTGGTGATGAAGTACAAGTGAAAGTCCTTTCTGTTGATGAAAAAGCTGGTAAAATCAGTCTTTCTATCCGTGCAACACAAGAAGCACCTGAAAGAAAGGAAAGCAAACCAAAGAAACAAAGACCACAGCAAGTGAAAGACGATGCTACTGCACCACAAGGGTTCAATACACTTAAAGACAAACTTGAAGAGTGGATTGAGCAATCTAACCGTAAAGACTTAATTAAGAAATAAAAAAGCACCGTATAAAACCGGTGCCTAGGCTGCCATGATGAGGCAGCTTTTTTTATGCCTTTTTCAATTAACGAACCTCTGGTTTCGGCTCGTCACGAACAACTTCTTCACTTGGCTTAAACAATAGACCAAGGTTGACAAGACCTGCGATTCCAACAAGACCATAAATAATACGCGACAATGCAGAATCTTGACCGCCAAAGATCGCTGCTACTAAGTCAAATTGAAAAAAGCCGATTAGTCCCCAGTTAATAGCACCGATAATCGTGAGCACGAGGGCAATACGCTGAATAGCGCTCATCGTGATTCCTCCTTTCGCTACAGCATCAATACATTTATATTTTGCAGGTTTTTAGCCAAAATATGCATAAGAAAAATTGAATAAAGCAAATTACTTTACTTTTGGAATGAATGAGGCGCATAATGTAGCCCGAGGAGGAGATCGAATGGATCGATTTACTTATTGGAACCCAACAAAATTAATTTTTGGAAAGGGAGAAGTTGCAGCCCTTTCAGATGAACTTAAACATTATGGAAAAAACGTATTGCTTGTATATGGTGGAGGTAGCATTAAACGAAACGGTCTTTACGATCAAGTGACCCGACTCTTGAATGAATCAGGTGCTACTGTCATTGAGCTTGCAGGTGTTGAACCTAACCCGCGCTTAACAACTGTGAGAAAAGGTGTTGAACTGTGTAGAAAGAATAACATCGACTTTATTTTGGCAGTAGGTGGCGGAAGTGTGATTGATGCCACAAAAGCCATCGCAGCTGGTGCGAAGTACGATGGAGATGCTTGGGATATTGTGACTAGAAAACATATCCCAATGGAAGCCATTCCATTTGGTACGGTCTTAACCCTTGCAGCAACAGGCTCTGAAATGAACTCAGGCTCTGTGATTACAAACTGGGAAACAAATGAGAAGTATGGCTGGGGAAGTCCAGCAGTATTCCCTAAATTCTCAATTCTTGATCCAGTCAATACATTCACTGTGCCAAAAAACCATACCATCTATGGAATGGTGGATATGATGTCACACGTATTTGAACAATACTTTCACCACACGGAAAACACGCTGTATCAAGATCGCATGTGTGAAGGACTTCTTCGTACAGTGATTGAAACTGCACCGAAGTTGATCAACGACCTTGAGAACTATGAGCTCCGTGAAACGATATTATTCACTGGTACAATCGCATTAAATGGAATGCTTTCAATGGGTGCACGTGGTGACTGGGCATCTCATAATATTGAGCATGCTGTATCTGCTGTATATGATATCCCTCATGCAGGCGGACTTGCGATCTTGTTCCCGAACTGGATGAAGCATGTTATTCAAGAAAACCCAGCTCGCTTTAAGCAACTAGCTGTGCGTGTATTTGATGTGGATCCTGCAGGCAAATCAGATGAAGAAGTAGGATTAGAAGGTATTGATAAACTGTCAGCATTTTGGAAAAGTTTAGGTGCACCAAGCCGTTTAGCTGATTATGACATCAATGATGAAAAAATTGATTTAATCGCTGATCGTGCAATGGCACGTGGTGAATTTGGTCAGTTTAAAAAGCTAAACAAAGAGGATGTCCTTGCGATTTTGAACGCTTCTTTATAACGCCATTTGCCGCTTCTCATCAAGAGAAGCGGCTTTTGATGTAGCAGTGACGATCACTTGATTTCAATAGCCAGTTCCGCTAAAGTGAAAGGGACAGAATTAACGTAATGGAGGGCTTACAAGCGATGACACATATTCAATTTGACTACTCGAAAGCGTTACCTTTCTTTCAAGAACATGAACTTACATATTTAAAAGATTTTGTGAAGGTCGCCCATCATAATCTTCATGAGCAAACGGGTGCAGGCAGTGATTATTTAGGCTGGATCGACTTACCGAAGCAATATGATCGCGAAGAATTTGCCCGCATTAAAAAAAGTGCAGAAAAGATTAAGGCTGACTCTGATGTCCTGCTCGTTGTCGGAATCGGCGGTTCTTATCTTGGCGCACGTGCGGCGATTGAATTTTTGAACCATTCTTTCTATAACACTTTACCAAAAGGCAAACGCAAGACACCACAAATCATTTTCATTGGAAACAACATTAGCTCATCTTATTTAACAGATGTGATGGATCTGCTGGAAGATGCAGATTTCTCGATCAACGTGATTTCAAAATCTGGAACAACAACAGAGCCAGCCATTGCGTTCCGCATCTTTAAAAAGCTCCTCATTGAGAAATATGGTGCTGAAGAAGCGAAAAAACGTATTTATGCGACAACTGACAAAGCGCGTGGTGCACTGAAAACATTAGCAAACGAAGAAGGATACGAATCATTTATCATCCCTGATGATGTGGGTGGACGCTATTCAGTCTTAACGGCAGTCGGTCTATTGCCAATCGCTGTGAGCGGTGCAGACATTGATCAAATGATGGAAGGTGCTGCCAAAGCAAGCGATGACTTCTCTTCCTCTGAGCTGTCAGAGAATGCTGCTTACCAATATGCTGTTGTCCGTAATGTCCTTTACAATAAAGGCAGAACCATTGAAATGCTGATTAATTATGAGCCAGGATTACAGTATTTCGCAGAATGGTGGAAACAATTATTCGGCGAAAGTGAAGGAAAAGACGAAAAAGGCATCTACCCTTCATCTGCTAACTTCTCAACGGACCTCCATTCACTTGGGCAATATGTCCAAGAGGGAAGAAGAGACTTGTTTGAAACGATTGTGAATGTTGACAAGCCTCGACATGAACTTGTCATTGAAGCAGAAGAACAAGACCTAGATGGGTTAAACTATCTAGCAGGAAAAACGGTAGATTTCGTGAATAAGAAGGCATTTGAAGGGACAATGCTTGCCCATACAGATGGAAAAGTACCGAATCTCATTGTGACGATTCCTGAAATGGATGCCTATACATTCGGATATCTCGTATATTTCTTCGAGAAAGCATGTGCGATGTCTGGTTATCTATTGGGTGTGAATCCATTTGATCAGCCTGGCGTAGAGGCTTATAAGGTTAACATGTTTGCTTTATTAGGAAAACCAGGTTTTGAAGAGAAAAAGGCAGAGCTTGAAAGCCGTCTAAAACAATCATAAGAACAAAAGGGCAACCCTTTATTTGAAAAAGGGT
Organism: Bacillus sp. NPDC093026; assembly: GCF_044754665.1. NCBI lineage: Bacteria > Bacillati > Bacillota > Bacilli > Caryophanales > Bacillaceae > Bacillus > Bacillus sp. NPDC093026. Next base: position 743,875 of record NZ_JBIVPN010000002.1, read on the forward strand.
TGCCCTTTTTGTTTTCTAATGGTTCTGTCTAAGCCTTCACTCGTATTATACATAGAATAGATAGAGGAGGGTGAAAGGTTTATGACAACAAATCACATCTATATTCAACAAATCTCTGGGCAGGCCATCGTCAACTTTGGGAATGTCGGCCGGATTTGTCCAAAGAGTGTCGTGAAAGATACAGCAGGTGCAGATAGTGCGTATGAATTCAGTCAATTATCTGGGCAGAGCTTAATTGATGCTGCTTTTAGAAACAATGTCCAAATCAAACGGGGCAGATGTATGAAATCCTTGGTTTAACGAACCCTATAAAAAAAGGAGGGTTCCATATGATTCATGTACCATCCAAGCTGACAGGTGAAAGCTTTTCGCTCTACCATTTGGAAGAAATAATGAAGCCGCTCGGCTATGTCATTAATGGGAATTGGGATTATGATCACGGGTATTTTGATTATAAAATTGATAACCGTGAAGGCTACACGTTTCTCAGGGTTCCATTTACAGCCGAGAAAGGTCAGCTTGATCAACCAGGCGTTGTTGTCAAAATAGGGCATCCGTTCCTCTTAAAGCATGTGTATCAGGATCAATTAGATGACCATGCAATGGTTGGCAATGTAGGAGCATCATTTAACCAATTCCAAGAACCTAAAGAGAAAGATGGAGATGTTTCAAAGGTCTATGCGGAGATAGGTTTTTCATTAGTAAAGGAATTGGAAGACGCGCTTCTTTAAAGGGAAATCAGCTCATCCTCTGGATGAAGCTCATATCCAAAAGGAGGATTCATCATGGGTCCTTCTTTTTTTTGTATGCCAACAATGATCACATGATGTTCTAAGAAGTGATGGAGCACTGTTAAAAAAGTTTCACCGACTAACGCAGATGGCACAGGAAAGATGGTGACGTTTTTATGTAGCGTCATTTTTCGCTTTTTCGTTAAGGACATAAGCTGTTCCTTTAAAAGAAAATTCTCAACCATTAAATGATTCACCGCATCAGAAGTGTGAATGACTTGATTTGCACCAGCACGTTCAGCATTTTTCACGTAACGGTCTGTTAATATTTCAATCAAACAATATAAGGAAGGATTCAGTCCTTTTGCTGCAAGTAAGGTTAAGACACTTTGCATATCTGCCGTTAGTTCATTTTCATGTTGATCTGCGGTAATCATCAATGTATCTGCATCCATAATATTGGCCTTGCGAAGCGTTGCATCTTCTGTCCCATGTCCTTTAATAAAATGGACATTATCTAGAAGTGGTCCTTCTTTCAAAGAGTCATCAATAAGGACAATAGGCATCGCTGGATCAATGGTTTGAAAGGATTGGAGCAGTTTATTGGTTTTCTCATTCCAGCCGATGATAATGAGGTGTCCTTTCCCCTTAAACGTCACCTTCCCCTCTACGTAATGGTGCTGCTTGCTAAATACAGCTGCGGCAAGCGTGGCGAAGTACGCTGTGACAAAGCTTGCTCCAATTAAAATAAGGGCCATCCCAGCAACTTGTCCAGCCATGGTTTGCGGTACAAAATCACCGTACCCAACAGTAGAAACAGTAATTAATGCCCACCAGATTCCGTCAAAGATTGTATGATACTGCTTTGGTTCAAGTAAGACAATCAAATGACCAAAGAAGAGAAGTAAGAAACAAATGATGATGGCAATACGAAGATAAAGAGGCCATCTCAGCCAAGCGATAAATAGACGATTTGATTTCATTGAACTCTTCCTTTCAAAGACAACTAATGTCAGTATGCCCGATTAATGAAAAGTTTTTTCATCTTCGTCATGTATGGAAACTGACACCATATCTTAAAATAAGAGGGGAGAAGGAGGGAGTTCGAATGTCATTCGTTCAAAAGACCATACTTCTTTTTATCGGCGCACACTTGTTGTCATCCGCCGTCATCTTATTCGTGTTTGATTTAAATGCTGTGAATCACTTCGCAAGTGAATTCTCGTGGGTAAACTTTTTTCAAGAGTTGTATGGCACAATGACTTTTTATACGGCATGTTTAGGCATTTTCTTCTTTTTCATTGGAGTGGTCATTCCACTTAAAAAGACCTAGTGCTTTTTGCTGTACACGTAACATAAAAGTCATTAAAATTGTAAATAAATATATAAAATAAAAGGAAGCTGATGAGCATGCTGTTTTTTTATTTTCTAACATTTGCCGCATTGGGATTGTCGTTTTGGGCACAATTTAAAGTGAAGAATAATTTTGAAAAGTATTCAAAGGTCGAAGCATCCAGTATGAAAACAGGTGCTGAAACCGCTCGATATATTTTAGATCGCAACGGGTTATACGATGTACCTGTTGAACCGGTAAGAGGAACTTTGACTGATCATTACGATCCGACGCAACGTGTGGTTCGTTTATCTGAACCTGTGTATTATGGTCACTCGATTTCGGCCATTTCAGTGGCATCACACGAAGTTGGACATGCCTTGCAGCATCAGGAATCCTATGGTGCGCTTGTCTTGAGGCATAAAATCTTCCCTGTAGTGAACTTTGCATCTGGTGTCGCCCCGCTTCTTTTCCTTGGTGGATTATTGCTTGGCAGCCTTAACTTAATCGGGCTTGGGATTATTTTGTTCTCAGCAGCTGTATTCTTTCAGCTTGTGACATTGCCTGTTGAGTTTAATGCAAGTTCTCGTGCAAAAGATATGATTGTTTCAGAAGGAATCATTAGAAGTAGTGAAGAAAGAGGCGTAAATAAAGTATTGAATGCTGCAGCTCTTACTTATGTAGCGGCGGCGCTTGTTTCGCTGTTTGAATTGCTTCGATTTGTAATGATCTTCCTGAATGGTCGTAATGATTAATTGATGCCAAGGAGGTGAGCCCTTACCAATTACAGGTGAGGGTTTTTTTGTATATTTTAAATGTTTTTTTAGTCATATTACTCATTGCTGCGACAGCATTCTTTGTTGTCACTGAATTTGCGATTGTAAAAATTAGAGGCTCAAAAATCAATCAGCTCATTGAGAGCGGTGACAAGAGGGCCATTCATGTTCAAAAGCTAATATCCAATCTCGATGAATACTTATCCGCCTGCCAACTTGGCATTACCATCACGGCATTAGGTTTAGGGTGGTTAGGTGAGCCAACCGTTGAACATTTCCTGCATCCGCTTTTTGAAAAGCTAGAGATTCATTCGGCATTGACAGACATCTTATCTTTTATCATGGCGTTTGTGTTTATTACCTTTTTACATGTTGTAGTAGGTGAGCTGGCGCCTAAAACCATTGCCATTCAAAAGGCAGAGGCCGTCAGTCTCATGACAGCGAAACCGCTGATTTTTTTCTACAAAATCATGTACCCTTTTATTAAAGCACTGAATGGTGCTGCAAGTGGGATTGTGAAATTATTTGGTTTTCACTCCGTCAAAGAACATGAAGTAGCGATCAGTGAGGAAGAATTGCGCCTGATATTGTCTGAAAGCTATGAGAAGGGTGAAATTAACCAATCTGAATACAAGTATGTAAATAAAATATTTGAATTCGATAACCGAGTGGCGCGAGAGATCATGATCCCTCGCACAGAAATCTCAGCTGTAGAGATTGAGCAATCACTTGAGGATGTGACCCATTATATGTTGAATGAAAGGTACACACGCTATCCAGTGATTAAAGAAGACAAAGATCATGTTGTCGGTGTGATCAATAGCAAAGATGTATTTAAAGCAAGCTTCCTGCATCAAGAAGTGTCAATTGAAGATTTGATGCGTCCTGTGATTCGGGTGATTGAGAGCACACCTGTTCAAGAATTACTCATTTTCATGCAAAAAGAACGGATTCACATGTCAGTGCTTGTGGATGAATATGGTGGCACAGCCGGACTCGTCACAGTAGAGGATATTTTAGAGGAGATTGTCGGTGAAATTCGTGATGAATATGATCAAGATGAAACACCGCATATCGTCAAAAAAGGTGATTTCCACTATGTAATGGATGGAAAAGCATTGATAGATGAGGTCAACGATTTATTGGGTTTAGCCATCGAGAATGATGATGTCGATACGATTGCCGGCTGGATGATGACACATAAAATTGATTTTGACGTTGGAGATGTCATCGAGGAAGAGGGCTGTGAGTTTAAAATTGTAGATGCAGAAGACCATCATATTCGTACCATCGAAGTGAAAAAAGTTCATTTTTCATAAACCTCGTACGGTTGACGAGGTTTTTTTACTTGATAAACTTTAGATGGGGGATTCATTTTTGCCTATTGTCAGTGATTTTTTTCACATAAAAAGGGTATGGTTTGATAGAAACGACAAAAAGGAGCAGCTCATATGAAAAAAATCGATTTACAAACAGACAGACGCGATGACATGATAGACGTTACTCGCGAGGTACGTCAATATGTGCGAGAAACGGGGGTAAAGGATGGTACAGTCATTGTCTACTGTCCTCATACAACAGCAGGCATTACCATCAATGAAAATGCTGATCCAGATGTGAAACGAGATATGCTACGTCGGCTTGATGAAGTATTTCCATGGGAACATCCAAAGGACCGTCACAAGGAGGGAAATACAGCTTCTCACATGAAGGCTAGTTATATGGGTGCATCTCAGCATGTTCTCATCAATAACGGTGATCTTGTGCTTGGAACATGGCAGGGAATTTACTTCTGTGAATTTGACGGACCGAGACATCGCCACTTTTATGTACAAGTGTCACCAAACGAGTAAGAGATGGGGGAACTGAAATCCTTACTAAGAATTCATTATAAAATGATTCAAGCCCCAATGGCAGGAGGAGCAGGTGCCCATTATACATTTGGATTATCTTCATAGGAACTGTGGCAACAAAAGAAGGAGCATTGTTGTTTGAAGAACAGGGCGTTGACCGTATTCACTCCATCTTAACCGTAAAAGACATGATGAATCAGCTTGCTCCGGCATCAATTTTAAATGATGGATATCTTAAAAACAATCATATTGAAAAAAGGACAAATCGAATTTGTATTTGATGATTTTCCGCACTCTCCTGCCGTCCTTTCCCCCATTCGTCACTACTATTTCGTGCGTTACGTGAAATGGAGCCAGCACGACCCTCCGGTCACAAGAAACGATCTAGAAAAAATGGAGATTCTAGCGAATACGATGCTTGGCACACTCCCAAGCTTATCACAAACGCAAGGCATACAAAGGCCCCTTGTCATCACATTTAGACAAGAGGCCTTTTTTAGCTGCCGAACATTTGCCTTAAGTAAATCACATCCATTCGGGTAGTCTGCGGCAGTAAATAAGCGGATTGAACAGCACCTGGGCGCCTTTTGCTGTTTAATTTGTCTATTATTTCTGCGGCGGTTAAAATACCAAGCCCATGCCCGTAATATTGATCTTCTCCTAAGTAGATGACATTTTCCCCGCGCCATTGAGACTGCTGATAGCTAAACTCTGGATTTTCGAAATATAAACAGTCCCCATAAATAAAATCATTTCCTCGTTCTGTATAAATGGACAATGTATCATAATGCCAATCATACAACGTTAAAGTACGCAACCTCAGGTTAAACTTCTCATCTCCTATAGTTTGCAGTACCCCCATATAAAAAACGATGACAATGGCCGTTGCGCATTCAAAGGCATATTTTGACCCATTTTCAAAAATATCTTTTATGCCTCTGGATGGCTCGACTTGATAGCGTAACTCTAGTGCTCCCGCCTCTGAGACACGCCAAAATGCCTCATTTGCGCGAGATCGCTGAAAGACGGCAAATGAGGCACCACTTTTATGCAAATCTCTTGCAGCATTCATAATGTTCGATCTCAATGTCACTTCAAATAATAAATCAGATGCTTGCCTGTAACGAAAAGTATCATTCGAGGCTTGCAATTGCATTAAAATGATCCGCTTCTGTCCCTCTAGCTGAAACGATGCCAGTTGATCATTTGTCACTGGCTGTCCTGAAAGGATAATCATATCAAAAGCGCCTCCTTTTTTATTAGCGTATGCGTGATGCTTGGGCAAGGAATCAATTTGTGGAAATAAACAAAAAGACATCCTTTTTATTTGAAAATATGAAAATAATATGAAACTGTCCGATATAAAACGTAACGTCTAAAAGGAGGAAAAACATGAAAAGTGTAATAAAATGGTTGAAAAAACCATCGATCTCAAAGAGGCTGATTATTTCATTTACACTTGTTCTTGCCTTACCAATCATCACACTTAGTACGATTTCATATCAGATTGCAAAACAAGAATTAGATCACGAAATGATGTTTGGAGCGAAAGCAAGAGTAAATGACCTGAATGACATGATTCAACAAAAGCTTTTGAACAAAGAAAAGGCAGTGAAACTTTTTACCGAAACGTCATCTGCTAAAGACCTTAAAAAGAAGAAAAATAAACATGAACTTTATGAGCATTTTGAGATATATAGCAAAATCAATGAAGATGATGTTGTCGGGTTCTATATAGGAAGTAATAAAGGCGATTTCGTACAGTATCCTGAAGTGAAAATGCCAAAAGGCTATGACCCCACCACACGAGATTGGTATAAGCAAGCCATGCAGAATGAAACAGGCAAGCCTATCGTCACCAATCCATACATTTCTGCCACAACCAAAGGCATGGTCGTAACCATCGCTCAACGATTAAAGGATGGCTCAGGTGCTATCGGTATCGATATAGACGTTCAGGACATTGTCGATAAAATAAAGGAAATGAAGATAGGACGAGAAGGATATCCGGTTATTGCGAATAAAAATAAACAATTTGTGGCTCATCCAGAGGAGAAATCGGGCTCACAAGTTACCAAAAATATTGCATCAATCCTTTATAGCAATAAAGAAGGCACAGCTACTTATGAGAATAAGGGAAAGCAAAAGCGTCTCGTTTTTGTCACGAATGATTTAACAGGTTGGAAAATTGCTGGAACGATGTATGTATCTGAAACGGAAGAAGCAGCACAGCCAGTTTGGAATTCTGCCATTATTCTTTTAATTACTTCATTTATACTTGGTGGCGTCGCCATCTTCTTCATCGTTCGATCCATTACAATTGGGCTTAGAAAGCTTGTTGATTTCTCAAACAAAGTGAGTGAAGGTGACTTAACCGAAACACTTGAAACAAAATCTAAAGATGAAATAGGCGATTTGACAAGAAGCTTTAGTAAGATGAGTGAGTCGCTCCGCGAAGTAATTCGTGCAGTTCAACAATCTGTAGACAATGTTGCCTCAGCTTCTGAGGAACTGACAGCAAGTGCAAGTCAAACGAGTCAAGCAACAGAGCATATTACGATGTCGATTGAACAATTTTCAAATGGAAACGAAGCTCAAAATGAGAAAGTCGAAGCGAGTACCAATCAGCTTGTGGCGATGAATGAAGGTCTTCAAGGCATGTCAAAAACCTCATCAGAAATCGCAATCGTATCACTTGAATCGACCGAAGCTGCTGGTAAAGGCAGTCGTATCGTTGAGAGCGCTGCTACCCAAATGAAACATATCGATACGTCCGTTCAAGAAGCTGAAAATGTTGTGAAAGAATTAGAATACAAGTCGAAAGATATTACGAGTATATTAAATGTTATTAATGGAATTGCAGATCAAACGAATTTGCTTGCGCTAAATGCTGCGATAGAAGCAGCAAGAGCTGGTGAATCTGGCCGAGGCTTTTCAGTTGTTGCAGACGAAGTCAGAAAACTAGCTGTACAATCTGCTGACTCAGCGAAAGAGATTGAAAAGCTTATTCAGGAAATAGTGATGGAAATTGCCAAATCACAAGATATGTTCAAAGCCGTCAATCGAGAAGTCAATGCAGGGCTGGGTATGACAGAGGAAGCCAAAAAAAGCTTCCAGAACATTTATGAGGCAACAGAGGGCATGTCCAAAAAGCTCACGCAATTAAACGATACGGCCACTGATCTATCCACTGGATCAAAGCTTGTTTCACAAGCGATGCAAGAGATCAGGCAAGTCTCAAGAGAGAGTGCAGCGAACATACAAGATATAGCGGCTTCTGCTGAAGAACAATTGGCATCAATGGAAGAAATCACTTCATCTTCGGTTACACTTGCAAATATGGCAGAAGAGTTAAAAGAGCGAACAAGTCAATTTAAAATGAAATAACATAGTCAGAAAAAATATCCAGAATTGTCTGGGTATTTTTTTTATTTTTAATCGTCATTTTCAGTCTCTAAAAATATATCTTTCATCCGATAATAACCTAGAGAAGTAAAAGGGGGAAAGAAAAAAGTGGGAAAAATGATTCAATGGTTCAAAAAGCCATCCATTTCAAAAACATTAATAATTGCCTTTATGGTGGTCCTCATTCTGCCAACAGTCGCTTTAACCATTAGTGCGTTTTTCACATCGAAGACAGAACTAGATAAACAGATTATGAGCAGTGCAATGAGTCAGGTCAATGCGTTTGATACGTTAATCAATGAGAATATCGGAAACAAGGCGGAGGCTGTCACGCTTTTTGCGGATTCTCTTAAGGCTTCTAACCTTCAAGAAAAAAATAGAAACGCTATCATTAAAGAATTGGAGCAATATGGAAAAATTAACCAAAAAGATGTAGCTGCTTTCTATGTAGGCTCTGAAAAGGGACTGTTTATGCAATATCCTGTTCAAAAAATGCCTAACGGTTATGACCCAAGAAAAAGACCTTGGTATCAAGAAGCAATGAACGCCGAAAATGGCAAGCAAATCATCACAAAGCCATATGTAGCAGCTTCAACTGGTAAAATGGTCATCACCATCGCTGAAAAAATGAAAGATGGTTCAGGAGTTATCGGGCTGGATATGGAAATAGACAGCCTACTTCAAAAGCTAAAAGAAATCAAAATCGGACAAAAAGGCTATGCCTTCATCATGGAAAAAGACAAAACAGTTCTTGCAGCTCCAAATCAAAAACCAGGAAGTCAAGTGAATGAGAGTCTAGCAAATATTATTTATCAAAACAAACAAGGAAACGGCAGTTACACGTTCAAAGGGATAGATAAAAAGGTTGCTTACGTGACCAATGAATTAACAGGATGGAAAATCGGTGGAACGATGCTCGTATCAGAAGTAGAAGATGCAGCGAAGCCAGTTTTCATTACTGCAATTATCGTGTTTAGTGTGACACTCATTGTAGCAGGAACCCTTATCTTCTTTATTGTCCGCTCCATATCAAAAAGATTATCAACACTAGTCATTTTCTCGAAAAAAGTCAGCAATGGTGATTTGCGTGATAAACTTCAGATCCAATCAAATGACGAAATTGGACAAGTTGGAAAAGGTTTTAATACCATGATTGATTCATTAAGATCCCTCATTGGTGCAGTTCAAACCTCAGTAGAAAGTGTCGCTTCTTCATCAGAAGAATTGACTGCCAGCGCAGGACAAACAAGTAAAGCAACAGAGCATATTACATCAGCCATTGAACAATTCTCTAGCGGAAATGAAAGTCAAAATGAAAAAGTTGAATCCAGCTCAGTCGAGTTAGAGGAAATGGACCGAGGTCTCCAACATATGAATGAGTCTGCTCAATCCATTACCGCTTCATCAATCAAATCAACAGATATTGCAGGAGATGGCGGACAGCTAGTTGAAAAAACCGCTTCTCAAATGAATGTCATTGATCAATCAGTGAAAAAAGCAGAGAATGTCATTGGTGCACTGAAAAGTAAATCGAAAGACATTACACACATTCTCGGTGTTATCAATGGAATTGCAGACCAAACGAATTTGCTTGCGCTAAATGCGGCAATAGAAGCAGCAAGAGCTGGTGAAGCTGGTCGAGGCTTCTCAGTAGTAGCAGAAGAGGTGAGAAAACTCGCTGTTCAATCTGCAAGTTCTGCAAAGGAAATTGAGAATTTGATCAAAGAAATCGTTCAAGACATTGATGTATCACAGGAAGTGTTCACTGCAGTGAATCGTGAAGTTCAATCAGGATTAAGTTTCACAGAACAAACGAGAGTGAGCTTCCGCAATATTTTCGAAATGACGAAAGAAATTTCAGATCAGCTACAAATCATGAATCAAACCGTTGTTCAGCTTTCAAAAGGCTCTTCACAAGTATCAGAAGCTGTCCGTGAGATTGCAGAAGTGTCACGTGAAAGCTCAGCGAACATCCAAGACATCGCAGCCTCTGCTGAAGAACAATTAGCATCAATGGAAGAGATTAGTTCATCCTCAGCAACACTCTCCTCCATGGCAGAAGAATTACGTGATTTAATTAGCAAATTTAAGGTGGAATAAAGCCATATTGAAAAGAGCTCCAGCTAGGAGCTTCTTTTTGAATAATTTGGAGTAAATAAGTATTTATGCTTATTTTGGAGGTTTTTTGAGATTTTTATCTTGAAAAATAATTCATATTACTTAAGAACGAAAGAAGTCAGACCATAAAACATAAATCTAAAGGAGTAGAAAAATGAAAAAAATCAACTTTTTTAAGCATTTTACGATGACAAAGAAATTAATCACTGCATTTTTAGCTATCCTCCTAGTGCCAATTCTTGTATTGGCAGCATGTTCTTATAAAGTAGCATCCGATTCACTCAATGATGAAATTATGTCTAGTGCTGAAAATGGCGTCAATCAATTAAATGAACTCATCAATAAAGATGTAAAGCCTAAGATTGATATGGTTGCATACTTATCGAAATCGGTGAAAAAGGATGAACTAAAAGCAAAGAACAAAGATTTACTGAAGATGAAACTTGAGCAGTTGTCTAAAACAGATAAAGAAGTGGTGGAAGTGTTTGTTGCAGATCGAAATGGTAAACGAATTGAATATTCCGAAATCAACAAAAGCAATGCGAAGAGTGCCAAGGATGAACCATGGTTTCAACAATCGATGGGAGATCAGAAAGTGATCATTTCAGATCCTTTTATGGACAAATCATCTGATGACCTGCTCATCACAATATCAGAACAGTTAGCAGATGGTTCTGGTGTCATTGGTATCCATATGCGTCTAAATACAGTCGTGAAAGATACGAACAGTATTAAGATTGGTAAAGAGGGCTATGCCTTTATTTCCACGTCTAATAAACGATATATTGCTCATAAAACGGAAAAGGCCGGCACGAAATTGACTGGTGATTTTATCAATCAAATGTATAACGCCAAAGAAGGTAGCTTTGAATACGAATACAATGGACAGCCAAAGCAGATGTTTTTTGCAACCAATGAGACCACAGGTTGGAAGCTGGGAGGAACAATGTATGTCAATGAAGTGAAAGAAGCAGCAAAGCCAGTACTTGACTTGACCATCATCATCCTTGTCGCAGCCATTGTGATAGGCGGAATCGCAATTTATTTTATAATCAAATCAATTCGAAAACCACTAATAGAGCTATCTGAATCGGCTGAGAAAATTAGTCAGGGAGATCTCACGCAGCACATTGAGGTTCGTTCTCACGATGAAATCGGTAAGCTTGCTCATAGCTTTAACGATATGTCAGCCAAGCTGAGACAAGTGATTCAGGCAGTGCAGAATTCAATTGAAAATGTTGCCGCCTCATCTGAAGAACTGACAGCTAGTGCGGGACAAACCGCCCAAGCGACAGAGCACATTACATCATCTATTGAACAGTTCTCAAACAGCACTGAACATCAAAATGATATGATTGAAAAAAGCTCAGCTCAATTGAATCAAATGGATCGTGGCTTATCACATATGGTACAAACAACATCTGATATGACGGAATCGTCTATCGAATCGAGCAGAACCGCTCAGGCAGGTGGAGATCTCGTTCAAAAAACAGCAGGTCAAATGCAGACAATTGAACAGGCAGTCCAAGAGGCAGAGCTTGTCATTGCAGGGTTAGAGCAGAAGTCAAAAGATATTACCAATATTCTCGGTGTCATCAATGGGATTGCAGATCAGACAAACCTCCTTGCCTTAAACGCAGCGATTGAAGCGGCACGGGCAGGAGAAGCTGGTAGAGGGTTCTCTGTTGTCGCAGAAGAAGTCCGCAAGCTGGCAGAGCAATCAGGTAGCTCTTCAAAAGAAATTGAAAGCCTGACGAACGAGATTGTCGAAGAAATTGGAAAATCACAGCAAATGTTTAAGCGTGTAGCGGGTGAAGTTCAATCTGGATTAAAAATTACAGATGAAACAAAAGAGAGTTTTGAGAAGATTACCCATAAAACAATTGAAATGACAGAACAAATGAAACAAATGAACGTATCGGCAAATGAGCTTTCTCGTGGCTCGAACGATATTTCACATGCTGTCAATCAAATTAAAGAACTTTCACGAGAAAATTCTGCAGGCTTCCAAGATATTGCGGCTTCCGCAGAGGAACAACTGGCATCAATGGAAGAGATCAGTTCCTCATCTGCCACTTTATCTCAGATGGCAGAAGAATTACGAGACCTCATCAAACAATTTAAAATGTAAGAGGAAGATTCGAAAGCACCTGACGTTTCGGCGTCAGGTGTTTCAGATTGTTGACAAAGGAGCTTTATTATTCCCGGTCAGCAGGATAAACGATTCCCATTTGTCTTCTTGCCTCATCCATTACTGACATCGTTTGGACGGATAAGGCAAAGGTATTAACGGAAGACTGCCATTTCTTTTGTTGAATACATTTAATAAAATGGTCAATTTCATAATACATGGCAGGCCGATCATCTTTGAGAGAGATATCCTTTTGATTCCCATGGCGATCATGGATTTTGATACGGGAAGGGCGATGAAATTGATCAATTACCATTGTGGCATCTTCTCCTTGAATTTCAGCAGGTAAATGAGATGTCGAAATTTTAGAATGAAAAAGAAGTGCTTGGTGCTGGTCATATTGTAAAAGTAAAGAGCCGTTTCCATCCACGCCGGAAGAGAGTTTATAGCCAACGGCTGTCATTTGATTGGGCAGACCGAATAAATAAATGATTGGATATACGAGATACACTCCGATATCCATTAATGATCCATTGGACAGTTCAGGCTTAAAGGCGTTTGGGATGTCACCGTTTCGATAGGCATCGTATCTTGAGGAATATTTGCAGTAATGTGCCACGACTTTTCGAACAGGTCCTAATTGGCTAAGATGCTTTTTGATTTGAATAAAGTTTGGCAGAAACGTGGTTTTCATTGCTTCCATCAAACAAACCTGATGCTTTTTAGCTGTTGCAATCATCTGTTCAGCTTCTTTTCGATGGGAGGCTAATGGCTTTTCGCATAGAACGTGCTTTTTGTGCTCCATCATCAAAATGGCTTGCTCTTGGTGAAGTGCATTTGGACTAGCAATATATACAGCGTCAAACTGATCACTTGCTGCCATTTGATGTAAGTCTGTAAAGACCGTTTTGATTCCGTATTTTTGTGCGAAAGCCTGACCTTTTTCGGCGGATCGTGAATAGACGGCCGTGCATGTAAAATCGTCCAACCCCTCAGCGGACTGTAAGAATCGATCTGTAATCCAGTTCGTTCCTATTACAGCAAATCGAATCATGTCATTTCCTCCTTCTTCTTCTCTCTCATTATACATGCTTTGAAAGCGTTTGTATGAAAGAACATTCTTTTTATTGAAAAGCGGATGAAACCTTTATCTAGGCTGATGCGTCTTAAATAAAGGATATAAATGTACGAAAAATGGGTAGTTTTCTCCTTCATTCGGGTAATACTCAAAAGAAGGGAAAGGAGGAAAGCATCCAGTATGTTGGAATTACATATGTATTTGCAATGTTATTCATAACAGCCGGCGTTTTTCACGTGTTAGAGCCGAGCAATTTTGCCCGTAGATGAAAAGGCGACCATATCATGATCTTATGGTTTATGCCACTGCTAAGTGGAGCTGGTCGTTTTGCTTCTGCTGTCAAATGTGAGGACCCGAGCTACAAAATGGATCGCTGTCTATGGTGTGCTGACCTTCCCGTCAAATGGATTTGTAGTGAGAGAAGGCATCTTATTTTCAGGTCAAGAGCACACAGAGCCAGCCATCTTAAGGATCAATTCTTATTTTACGGGTGATGTCCATTGCCAAAATAGAAAAAGTGAAACAATGTTCACCATATCATGACCAAGTAGTGTACAATTTACTAATAAAAAGCCCGTGTTTGGAGGAACAAGATGAATTCTATGCAAATGTGGAGCAGTCGATTTAAAACATTCTTTCTTGATAACAAGTTTGTTCTCTTTTTACTCATCCTGTTATTAATAGGATTGAATATCCTTGTTTTCATGAAAACATCTTTTATTTTCACACCGCTCATTGTACTCGTCAAAACCATAGCCTTACCCATTATTTTAACGGGGGTTGTGTACTATGTATTAAATCCAGTTGTCAACTTGTTGGAGAAATTGAAAGTCAAACGGATCTATTCTATTTTGCTTTTATATATTGTCATTATTGGCATCATTACAGTGACCATTGTGTCAATTATTCCTATTTTACAAGCACAAACCATGAGTCTTTTTCATAACCTTCCAAAATACGTCGATACGGTAGAAGAGCAGATTAGACAATTAACAGGCAGTAATTTCATTAATCAGGCACAGAAAACGACGAACATTAATGTGTCAGAGTTAGTGAGTAAAGCGTCAAGTCAAGCAACTAAGATTTTGGAAAGCACCTTCAATGGCGTTGGTACATTCTTAGGTGCGTTGACAGAAATAGTTATCTCGATCATTACAGTACCGTTTATTCTGTTTTATCTATTAAAAGACGGTAAAAAATTACCTGACTACTTCTTGAAATTTATTCCGAATAAGCTAAGAGATCATACACATATTGTCCTTCATGAAATGAACCATCGCCTTAGCTCTTATATTAGAGGACAGATCATTGTCAGCTTCTGTATCGGGATTCTGCTATTTATTGGGTATATGATTATCGGTTTAGACTATGCAGTGCTGCTTGCTATCATTGCCTCATGTACAAGTGTCGTTCCTTATCTTGGACCAACGATTGCGATTACTCCAGCGATTGTGATTGCACTTGTCACGTCACCAATCATGCTGTTAAAATTGATCATTGTTTGGACCATTGTCCAACTGATTGAAGGGAAATTCATTTCTCCACAGGTCATGGGGAAAAACCTTCATATCCATCCGGTTACCATTATTTTTGTGCTTTTAACAGCGGGTAAACTGTTCAGTATCGTTGGTGTGGTTGTCGCTATTCCTACTTACGCAGTACTGAAAGTCATTACAACCCACTTATTTGATTGGTTCAAAATGCGATCCAATTTGTATAAAGAAGAAAAGGTTTGATGTCATAATCTTTTTTGAAAAAAATATAGTATCATAAAGACGAGCTTTCGAAAAAGGAAGCTTGTCTTTATATGGACATAGATGTTTGGCTCGTTCAAAAGATCAGAATTGAAAGGAAAGAAAATCATGAATCTATGGGATTTATTCGTGGCACTGGTTTTAGGAATTGTCGAAGGTTTAACAGAGTATGCACCTGTCTCTTCTACTGGACACATGATCATTGTTGATGATCTCTGGTTAAAATCGAAGGACATCATTACGCCAGAGGCGGCGAACACATTTAAGGTCGTTATTCAGTTAGGCTCCATCTTGGCTGTAATGGTCGTGTTTAAAGACCGAATTCTTAACTTGTTAGGCTTAAAGAAAAACATTACAGAAGAACAAAGGCAAAGCGGACATAAGCTGACAATTGCCCAAATCGCTGTTGGACTAGTACCAGCTGTTATTTTAGGATTCTTATTTGAAGATTATATTGATAAATATTTATTCGATGTCAGAACTGTAGCGATTGGTTTGATTTTGGGAGCAGTGCTTATGCTTGTTGCTGACTGGATTAACAAACGTAAAACGGAAACAAGTTCTGTAGACAACATGACATACCGGCAGGCATTGTTTATCGGACTGTTTCAATGTTTAGCGTTATGGCCTGGTTTTTCGCGCTCAGGTTCTACGATCGCAGGTGGTGTTATCCTTGGTCTCAATCACCGGGCTGCGGCCGACTTTACGTTTATCATGGCAATGCCAATTATGGCTGGTGCAAGTTTCTTAACACTTGTGAAGAACGCCGAATACTTAACAACTGATATGCTTCCATTCTTTATTGTTGGCTTTGTGAGTGCGTTTGTTGTGGCTCTGTTCGTTGTTCGATTCTTCCTAAAACTGATTAATAAAATCAAACTTGTGCCTTTTGCGATTTACCGAATCATCTTAGGGCTTATTTTATTTATTTTGTTTATGCAAAAGTGAAGCGACTCTTTTGAAAAAGTAGTTTCAGTTTGTTCTCTTTTTAGCTTGAATTGAAACCCCTTGAAGTCTAGGAGGACCCGAGCTACTTGTGCGGAGCGAATATGAAATTTGTGAGCACCAGCACGCAGGATCTGACAACGAATGCGAGGGTTTGCCTATACGCTGAGTCTGCCGAATAAATCGGCAGACTTTTTTATAGAGCACACTCTTCTATCTCAAATCCTAAATCCTCAATGATGTGATGATCGGTCTGGACTTGTTGTCCTTTCGTCGTCAAATAATCGCCTACAAAAATAGAGTTTGCGGCATAGAGTGCTAACGGTTGAAGCGTACGTAAATTAAATTCTCTTCCTCCAGAAACGCGAATTTCCTTTGTTGGATTGATAAACCTCATTAATGCAAGAACCTTTAAGGCTTTTATTGGATGTGTTCGCTCTTGATGTTCAAGCGGTGTTCCTTCAATTGCATGAAGAAAGTTGACCGGAATTGAATCTGCATCAAGTGCTCTTAGGGCAAAGCCCATTTCAACAATCTGCTGGTTGGTTTCTCCCATTCCAATGATCACCCCTGAACATGGTGACATACCAGACTGCTTGACTTGCTGAACGGTCGAGACACGATCGTCATATGTATGGGTGGTCGTGATGTTGTCATGATGGTCATGATGTGTATTGATATTGTGATTATAGCGATGGACACCTGCCTCCTTCAGCCGTTTTGCTTTTTCCTCATTTAATAATCCAAGACAGGCGCATACTTTCAGCGGCATGGTCTCTGTGATTTCCTTTACTGCCGCAGTCACTTCATCTAATTCGCGGTGTGAAGGCGACCTTCCACTTGCCACAATGCAATAAGTACCCGCTTTTCTTTTTAACGCCTCGCGTGCGCCTGCTACAATGGTTTTTTGATCCAGCATGGTATATTTGTCAACCGGTGCATTTGAAATGATTGATTGAGAACAATATCCGCAGTTTTCAGGGCAATATCCACTTTTGGCGTTAAAGATCATATTTAATTTCACTTTTTTTTGAAAAAAATGATACCTCACTTGATAGGCTGCATGCATAATAGGTAACAATTCCCTGTCATCTGCTTCAAGAATCTCAAGCCCCTCTTGCAGTGTGATTGGCTGATTTTGAATGGCTTTCTCTGCTAATGATCCCCAAGATAAAGACGCTTGTTTTCTCATAAAAAAGCCCCCTTTTATGTTAACTTAATTTTATTAAAAGTTAACATAATGAGCGGTCTACGGCAAGTAGTGGATTGAGAGGCGTCATTAAAAGTAAAATACGAAAGGCGATGAAACATAATGTCATCGCCTTAGGTATAATCAGCATCATACGATTGATTAACGAACAGTAATATAGTTTATCACAAGCTCACCCTGTGAATTATAGTAAGATACAGTGACAGAACCGCGCTGTACGGCACGAATCCAAGTGAAGTTCGGAGCAGTTTGATCTAATTGAATGGCATAAGTTGCGCCCGTCACAGATATTTGACTTGCTGGAAGAGAAACAGCAATCGAAGAACCGACAGAAAGCGTACGGTTCACAGTAATCACTTTATTCATAATAGGTGCTTTTGCTAGAACGGGTTCTTTAGACTGAACAGATGCATGAGCGCCTTCTGTTTGGAAGAATGTAAGAGCTCCTAAGGCAGCTACAGACAATGTACAGGCTTTCATTAATTTTTTCATAGGTAACACTCCTTTTTTTGGTATATACATATATTAACATTAATAGAATTACATGTCGATTCAAAAAAGTATTTTTGGTGAAAATTGTCATATATTATTCTAATATGTTTCGTGTGAATAAGAAAAAAATCTCATAAATCCTTATCAATTCGGCGACCAAGTTGCATTTATTTTAGTGGAAAAAAGTCATAAAAAAGCTGGGATGGGATCCCAGCAATAATAATAAGTTATAAAAAGAGGCTAAGAGACAACCAACTGGGGCAAAACGTTTTATGATTCGCTGTCCGGTCGTTTTGGCTGACGGCCTTTTTGTTTCTCTTTCTCTCTAATATAGTTGATAAAATCAATGGTTTGTCTGCGTGCTTCTTCGGAAAAGTCAGAGGCTGCTTTAAAAGCAATTTGCAAATCAGGATCATTCGAAAGATCATAATCTGTCATGCTCTTGTCTTTACCCGTCAAGAGATAATCAGTTGAGACCCCATACAACTTAGCAATTTTCACAATCATTTCACCGTCTGGTTTTCTCAAACCATATTCCCAATTCGCATAGGTAGACATGGCTTTTAACCCGAGCTTTTTTGCAACGGTTGACTTACTCCACCCATGCTTCTCTCTTAATTCAGTTAAAATCTTTCCAGTCATATTTTCCATTGGAAACACCTTTTTTCATATTATGTGTAAATTTTATCACGAATTACACGGAAAAAATAAATAAATACACAAAAAGAATAAAAATATTATTGACTTACTCGTTTTGTGTATATTATGATGATGAATATTACTTACACAAAATGAGTAATATGTGAAAGAAACTTGGTTACAAATACACAATTGTCTGTGTAAACAGCGAAATGTGCTGAACGAAACCTAGCATAGGATAGGTAATTTTTTGAGTAAAAGTTACACGTAAAGAGTAATTTTTTGGTGGGAAAACCAGTCTTTAAGTTACTAGAAGGGAGACGAATGAAATGAATATTGAACATCCGATTGTGACACAAATGAATGATTTTGGATACCCGAAAAGTCATTGGTCATATGATGTAAAACGAAGAGGTTATCAAACAGAAGCTGAGGAAAATCAGGCAGGTGACGACAATGACGAGACATCAACTGACGTTTGATGCACGAAAAGAAGCGCAGCTTTGTTTAGTACAAGCTGGCGGATGGATCACAATCTATCAAGGTTATCCGGTGTTTGCTTTTGCAACTGCAGAAGATAAGGAGACATATAGGACCCTTACAGCAACGCAATTCGCTATAAAAGAAAGAAGGAGAGGACCACATCTAAATGAAACGATTGAAGCAAGCAGTTGCACTCATAAGATGTTTGCTCAAAGCGAGTAAAAAGGAACAAGAGATACGTCAGTGGGCTGAGGATGACGGGAGGTTCTGACATGGTTATACATTTCATCATTGATACAGAGCCTCATCTCACAAGTAAGCAATTAAAACAAAGAATAAGCGCCGCTGCAAAAGCACAATGCCAAAAGCAGATAAGAGGCGCGCTCTCACTGGAGATACGTTTATTTTATAACATGCCGCTCTACATAGCAGGCTGCCAGCACAAGCGTACATATGCTGAGAAAGGCATGATACGTCCAATTGAAGTAAATATCTGCAGACCAAGTCTTGAGGATATTCAAGTAGCGCTACACTCCATTGTCTACGAAGAGCCTACACAGATAGTCGATTTGAGAGTTTATCAGTTTTATAGCGTACGTCCAAGAATTGAAATCATTTTAAACAGAGTGGATGACCTGATAAGGTCATAACAAAAAGGAGACTGTCAAATGAACGAGCCAAAACAATTATTCATTCAAGAAAACTTAACGTTTGTCGGAGAAATTGAAAAAGGAAAGATACAAGTTATCGTGCTAGATGGAAATGTAGGAACGGCTTATATGATGGACGCACCTGAGCACGGAAAAACCATTATTCAAACCGCAAAGGGACATTTTGCAAGAGTGAATCACGAAATTGGATTTAAAATCAGCTAGCTGATAATTGAATGATAAAACTATACGTCCAAGACGGAAAGCCTGCGGACACTGATCAAGGCCCTTCTGAAAGGGTGCTGATTGGTGTCCGTTTTTTTTTTCAATAAAAGGGAGAGATCAAACATGCAAGACTTACTGATTGACTACAAACGAGCATTAAAGGACGCTAGAAAGCGATACGAATCGTTTAGAGAAAAAGATGACAAGCAGCTGACAGATCGAGACCAGCATGATAAAAAAATCATTGCTAGTATGGTGAGTGATCTAGAATATGTCGTGGAATGGCTCCAAATCGGCAGACAGCCAGGGGCACGTAGAGGATTAGACAGACGTTCAGTCTATCAACGCACCATGCTTGCAAACCAAGAGGTATTAGAAGCTTTATCACATGAATATACCCTTATTCAGGAAAAGGAGAGAGAGGTGAGTGAGCGGGATCAAAGTTCAGGAACAGCGGTGAGCTGGCATTTCACTGTGGATGATAAGGTCATCTATCAGCATTTACCTTTAAACGAAAACGGATGGCACGCAGGAGACGGAAGAGGAACAGGTAATATGAAGTCGATTGGCATTGAAATCTGTGAGAACAGTGACGGAAAATTTGAAAAAGCGGTCGAAAATGCACAATGGCTCATTCGGAAGTTGATGACAGAGCAATGCATTCCGCTTGCCAACGTTGTACCGCATAAGAGATGGAGCGGCAAACAATGCCCTCGTAAGTTGCTTGATCGTTGGGATAGTTTCAAAGCGGGTATTGCGACTGCTCATACAGGTAAGAAGGCAACTGCCAAGCCTGTTAAAGCAACACCAGTCAAAAACACCTCTAAAAAGGCGTACAACTTGCCGTCAGGCATCTTAAAAGTAACAAAACCTCTTACAAAGGGTGAGAGTGTAAAAGCCTTACAAGAAGCCCTAGCCGATCTTTTCTTCTTCCCTGACAAAGGGGCAAAAAATAACGGCATTGATGGCATTTATGGACCAAAAACAGCGGATGCGGTCAAGCGATTCCAATTGATGTATGACCTTGTGGCTGATGGAATTTATGGACCGAAGACTAAAGTGAAACTTGAAGCTCTCTTGAAATGAATTCAAAAGCCCTTCCAAAAACATGGAGGGGCTTTCCTTTGTTATTCATTTTTCACTGTCCAATTCCCATATTTTTTGACCGTCTGCTAAATATACTGCTTTTGGTGGATCATTATAAAGGGAAATTTCAGTAAAAGCATTACCTTCTCTTAACCATTCATAAACACTACCACCATTATTAGAGGGATGAGCCAATATTTTATTCACTTTAAATCCAGCTCCATGGTATTCTGTGTAATTTACATCGTCATCTTCTAATCCATTGTCTGTTTCATAAACCGTATCTAGTTTACCGATAATTCTAAAACCACTTTTCCATTCTAGTATCATATCACTTTTTTCATAATCTATTAATGTTCTAATTAAAGAATCGTATGCCATGTATATCCTCTTCTCATAATGATTTTTATGGTCTCGCTGGTACTATGTGAGCTCCATCTTTTCCGTAATGTATCAAACCGTTAGTAGTTTCTACATACTTTTTGGTTTTATGATCATAGTATTTTCCTATTACTTGACCAAAATTTATTCTTTCCCTATTTTTAGTGAACATATCACCTTTTCCTGCAAACTTATCTAGTAATTCTTGTGCCTTTTTATTGTCCCCATAGAAGATACTCTTGGTTTTACCATTCGCAACTTCTTGCTTATAGTTAGGTGCATCAGTAATATGTTTTTCTTGAGATCCTGGTTTTACTTTTACAGGGAAACCATTTACTTCACGATAAGGACCTTTTGGTACGGAGTGTTTGCCGTAGGAAGATGTTTTTACAATCTTCTTAGCTACTTTCTCCCCTTTCATTATTTTAAACACGTATTTTCCAGCTTTAACGATTTGAGCTCCTGGTATCATGAACAAGCTTGATACGAGGCGGTCCGTGTCAGTGACTTTATTACCTGTTACAGGATCTCTCCCTGTAATGACTCGAATTGCGTCGTTTATTCCTGTAAATTCTACCGCTGTATTTAAGATTTTTTTTGTTTGGTCACCTGTTTTCACATCAGAAATTGGTGTGACACTCTCAATCGTTACTTTGTTTTTCTCCGATAATCGTAACCGATACAGCATTCCATCTCGCATGACTTCAACTGTTTTGGCATTTGCGAAGTCGATATGTTTGTACTCACTTGTATCATACACTTTCCCATTGATGATCACTACGTTTTGATTGATTTTAGTAGGTGGGTTTTCCTTCATAACCGTATCCACATTCGCCCGTTCTTTCTCACTCAGCTTCCTCAGCATAATCATCATTGGGGTCTCGTCAGGATTGTCTATTTTTTCATTCAATCCATTGATGGTACTGCTGATTTCTTCGTCTTTTCCATTTTTGAAAATAGAGCCTTTTTGATAGCTGGTGATCTCGATTTTCGGACCAGTGAACATGGTGCTTAGGGTGTCTATGTATTGCTTCATTGTGTGAAGGGAGCTTTCTGTTTCATGTAAAGCACTCGTTTGTTCCCTGTCAAATGCATGAAGCAGTCCAATGGTTCTTGAGGTCTCAAGCCATGCTTTTTGATAGCTTTGTTGAAAAGCAGATTCATCTACATGAGGCAAATGCACAATATGGCTGACCTTGCCGAGGGCTTGATTGACATCTGATACGATATCAGAAATGGTCCGTTCGGCTTTTTTTAACCCTTGGTCAAGCTCGTGTTCAATGAATGATTGAGAGATAAAGCCATTCGGGTTTGGTTCAAGTGCATGGAGTGCCTGCTTTGTCTTTTTTAGCGCACTGGTGTATTCTTCAATGACGACCTGAAAGAATTGCAAAAAGGGGATATGACACTCTGCATAAAACGCTCGAATGGCTTCTCCAGTCTTGCCCTTTAGTGCGCCATCTAGTGAGATGATTTGATTGATTTGTATTTCAAGGGATTTGATGTTTTGTGATTGTTGATTTAATTGTTCCAGCGTTTGATCAATGGCATTGTGCAACGCCTGAACATCTAAAGTTTTCATGGCATTCTCCTTTAATGCTTGGTTGCAATCAATAGAGATTTTACCATTATAAGGAGAATGGTTGGGAAATAAATACTTAACTTCCGTGAAAATGAAACAATTTACATAGGTGATAAAGACTAGATGCTCAAATAACGAGTATGGAACAATCTGAGAATGTGTGTGTTCTCACAAAAGACATAGAAGAAGGGCGCAAGAAATACCGCCTTTATGATTAAAATTAAAGTACCCATTCATTTTTTTCTTTATCCCATCTCAACTCTTAACGGCTTTCCGTATAGATTGTTCGTCTTTACCTGTTTTTCTTTTTAAATCATCCATTGTTGGATTCTTGCGGAATCGGCTCATATTATAAATGATTCGATAAAGTTTCCTTTCGAGATCAGTCATTAAATCACCTCAAAAGCATTTTAACAGAATGTTCGTTCGGTTTCTAAATGTGGTGTATAATTAGAAATATACGGTTTACCCGCAGAAACGGGAGTATAAAAATTCGTATATTTCAATGATTTTCTTCTTATATTACTCACACTTTTGCTGTCCGTTAAGGACAGTTTTTTGTTTTATTTGAGAGTTTTTAATCAAATGGCTCCAAAATGGCCCCAACACGAAAAATAAAAATGTTGAAAATAAGAAAAACCCTTACAGCAGTAAGGGTTTTGTGTATGGAGCATAGCGGGCTCGAACCGCTGACCTCTACACTGCCAGTGTAGCGCTCTCCCAGCTGAGCTAATGCCCCGAGGTCTTACGACATATTTAATTATAATCAATCCTCTTGTGAAATTCAAGCTGTAAAATGTAAAGCTGAAGTCTATTTTTCTTGCTGATTAATCGGGATATATTGAAAAATTTCTCCAGAATGAACAGATTGAGCTAATCGTCTGAGCCAGTCATAATATGCTTTTGAGCTTTCAAGCTGTTCCAATAGCCGTTGCGCCTCTTCTTTGATCGCTTCATCAACCTGTTGATGATTCACCACATCTTGAAGGCGTTTTTGTGCCTCTTCTATTGCCGCTAGATTGACCACTACTTCGCGTTCCCATTTTTGAGGGAAGAAGTTCATGAAAAACTTAAAAAAATCCTTTTCAGCGACAAAGCTGTGTTTTCTTCTTCCTCGATGGAAGGTCTTTTTGACGATATTCATATCTTGCAGCTTTTTAACGCCTGTACTCATACTTGGCTTACTCATTTGTAACTCTTCGCGCATTTCATCAAGCGTCATTTCCTCATTTAAATACATGGTCCCATATAATATGCCCGCACTTCTTGTAATGCCGTAGAGATCCATGGTTTCAGCGATGGAATCAATGACTAGATCTTTAGCAGCTAAAATACTTTCCTCTGCTTGTTGCTTTTCCTGATTTTTCATCTTGTCCCTGCTTTCTATTAAGAGAATTCAATACGTTCAAAAAAATCATTATGGACTATATGTTAACGAAAGAATGCAAAATGTCAAAAAAAATGGAACATATCTCCCTTTGACAGAAAAATTTGAACATGTTAAGTTAATTATATTCAAAACGTTAAATTTTTATTTAACAAACTTACTAAAAATAAATTCAGAGGAGGTTCCTTCTATGAGTCAAACACTTTTTATAGATGGACAATGGGTTGCCGCTAAAAGTGGCGAAACACGGGATATCATCAATCCTTTTAATCAAGAAGTGATTGCCACAGTCAGCGAAGGATCAAGAAGTGATGCGCAGCTTGCCATTAAAGCAGCGAGAAAAGCCTTTGATCAAGGTGATTGGGCAAATTTGCCGGGGCTCGAAAGAGGAAACATCGTATTCAAAATAGCCGAATTCATTAGACGAGACCTTGCGGAATTAGCAAAATTAGAATCACTTGATACAGGCAAAACATTAGAAGAAAGCAAAGCGGATATGGACGATATTGCGAACGTGTTCCAATATTACGCAGGACTTGCTGACAAAGATGGCGGGGAAATCATTGCATCGCCAATTCCAAACTCAAAAAGTGAACTAGTCAGAGAGCCTGTTGGAGTATGCGGTCAAATTACACCTTGGAATTATCCATTACTACAGGCAAGCTGGAAAATCGCTCCTGCACTTGCGGCGGGAAATACGATTGTCTTAAAGCCGAGTGAACTTACACCATTAACGACTATCAAAATATTCAAATTAATGGAAGAGGCGGGTGTCCCAAGGGGTGTAGCAAACCTTGTACTTGGACCTGGTGCAACTGTTGGAGATGAGCTTGCTGTAAACGATCAAGTGGACCTGATCTCCTTTACAGGTGGTATTGAAACAGGTAAGAAAATCATGCAAGGAGCAAGCGGGAATGTGAAAAAAATTGCCCTTGAGCTCGGCGGGAAAAATCCGAATATTGTGTTTCAAGATGCTGATTTAGACGTAGCGGTTGATCAGGCAATGAATGCTGTTTTCTTTCATGCGGGGCAGGTGTGTTCAGCGGGCTCACGATTATTAGTGGAAGAGTCCATTCATGATGAATTTTTAGAAGAACTGGTGAAGCGGACGAAAAACATCAAGCTAGGCAACGGCTTTGATGAAGGAACGCAGAGCGGGCCGCTTATCTCAGCTGAGCATCGAGAAAAAGTAGAAAAATACGTCAGCATCGGTTTAGAAGAAGGCGCAACATTAGAAACAGGCGGAAAACGTCCTGAAGCAGAGGAGCTTCAAAATGGTTTCTTCTACTTGCCAACCATTTTCTCTGGCTGCATGTCAGATATGCGGATTGTACAAGAAGAGATCTTTGGACCAGTGCTAACTGTGGAATCCTTCCGTTCAGAAGAAGAAGCTGTCCAACTGGCAAATGATACGATATATGGTTTAGCAGGGGCTGTTTGGTCTGCAGATATCGGGAAAGCAGAAAGAGTGGCTCGCCAATTAAGATTAGGAACTGTATGGATCAATGACTTCCATCCATATTTTGCTCAAGCACCTTGGGGAGGTTACAAACAATCTGGCCTTGGGCGCGAGTTAGGACGAACGGGACTTGAAGAGTATACAGAATTGAAGCATTTATATAGAAATACAAAACCTGAAGCAGTTCATTGGTTTAAATAAATATCACTCATTTGGAGGAGATTCTATATGACATTAAATATGAAAATTGAAAGCATGCAAAAGTTCCATACATTTGAAATCCCGACTGTCATCAAGCATGGAATTGGTGCGGTGAAACATGTTGGAGAAGAAGTGAAAGCATACGGCGTCTCAAAGGTATTACTTGTAACAGACCCTGGCATTCATCAGGCTGGTGTTGTAGATCCAGTCATTAAATCTTTAAAAGAAGCGCAAATTAATGTCGTGCTTTTTGACAAAGTAGAACCAAACCCGCCAGTAAGACTTGTGAATGAAGGCACAGCTTTATATGAAAAAGAGGGCTGTAATGGTTTAGTTGCAGTAGGCGGTGGAAGCTCCATGGACACAGCGAAAGCCATCGGCGTTGAAGTGACACATGAAGGCTCAGTGCTTGATTACGAAGCAGCGGAGGGGAAAAAACCGCTAGAAAATAGAATCCCTCCTCTAACAACGATTCCGACAACTGCTGGTACTGGTTCAGAGGTCACGCAGTGGGCCGTGATTACAGATGAAGAAAGAGAATTCAAATTTAATACAGGCGGACCGCTGATTGCTGCCCACTTAACTGTAATTGATCCGGAGCTTCACGTATCGATGCCGCCTCATGTGACGGCAATGACTGGAATTGATGCACTTGCGCACGCAATTGAATGCTATACAATGAAATTTGCGCAGCCGATGACGGATGCGGTGGCGCTCATGGCAATTGAATATGCTGCTCATTATATTCGTCGTGCCTTTGCGGATGGTGAGGATTTAGAAGCAAGATATGGAATGGCTCAAGCAGCGATGCTTGCAGGACTTTCTTATGGTAGTGAATCAGCTGGTGCAGCCCATGCGATGAGTCAAACACTCGGAGGCATTATTCCTGTAGCGCATGGTCAGTGTGTAGCAGCGATGATGGGACCAGTGATGGAATATAACTGGAAGGGATACCCAGAAAAATTCGCCCGAATTGCACAAGCGTTTGGGATTAATACGAGTAGCATGTCAACAGAAGAAGCGGCAAAAGCGGCAGTTAACTGGATGTATGATCTAGTAGAGGATCTAGAAATTCCTTCATTAGAAGAACAAGGTGTATCTAAAGATATGATTGACCGTTTATCAAAAGAAGCGATGAAAGATCCGCAAACAGTTGGAAATCCAAGAGATCTAAACGAAAAAGCGTATAACTGGATTTATGCACGCTGCTTTAACCTGACGCCTAAAACAGTATAACGAATTCAAGACTCCCAACGAGTGAGGGAGTCTTTTTTATTTGTCTTATAATTGTTCTTTAATCTCTTTAATTTGATGAATATGGCGTTTCTCATGAGCACCAATAAAATCAATATATTGCTTAAGTGATAACTCTTCAAACACTGGATGTGCGATTACTCGTTTGAAATCTTCTTCAGTAAAAGTCGATAAAATTTGATTCAATTGCTCGCGTGCTGTATCGAGCTCATCCTTTAACTGAGTAGGTGTGACATGTTTACGCTCAGGGTCAACAATACTAGGGGCAGTTGCTTTTTTTGATCGGTCCTCAGCCATTTCTACCGGCTTTGGTTTATATTCTTTGATCGGCGCTTTCTTTCCTTCTGCTGCCAGATGCTTTGCCGCAACAAGATCCATTTTCTTCAAATGATCTGCAACCTCTTGAATACTCCAAGTATCTTCAGATATTTTTTGATTTAATGCTTCTTCATTCAAACCTTGCAGTTCTTGCCATAATTGTTGTCTTGCTTCATGTAATAAACTCATTTTCAATCACCTCAACTTTAAATTTTATCATACTGGTACATGACAATCATTCTTTAGCTATCTAAGAAATCCTTTGAAGAAACATGATGAAAAGTGAACCCTTTACAAAAGTGGTGAGTATGGTCTAAATGGAACAAAAACTTTCTAATATTGATCAAATTACAGTTATTCATACAGGCGGTAATGGGGAAGGAAGCAGAGCCAATAAAGTGACAGGCTAATGTGTCTAGCCATCAAGAAAGCCTAAAAGCATCTTCCGGTATTGATATGAAAGAAATCATTGAGAACCTCTAGAAAAGGCAATGTGAAACAAAGCATTCAAGAATTAACTGAAAAAAAGCAACAGTCGAAAGTAAAATAGAAAAATAAAGATCAATAGGCACCTATCAAAAGAAGGTGTCTATTGATCGATCTCTCTTGACATATGAAGAGAGACTCACAAGGGCGCCGCTGAAAACATCATGAGCACTAGGAATTTTACGAAATACAACTTTATCATAATGAGTAAAAACAGACGAATCACTTGAGGGGATTTGTAGTTGAAGATGGGATATTTGGCTTTGTCTCCTTTGGAGAACAATGTGACAACCGCTATTCAGAATCTATTTATTTACTAGAGCAAAAGTAGAGGTCTTGGAGCGGGTATAGCTTTCTTAGCGAAAGGAGTAAAGTATTGAATAGAGAAGGGGTACATGAGTATGCTGCTATGGGTGTTTGAACGGAATTCAGCGAAGCAATTTTACGAAAAATTCAACCCGCTTTTGTCGTTACTAGGCATTTTGAACTGGCTGATCATGATGATGAGATCGACTTTGCATGGAAGCTGTCTGTATGAAACGAACATTTACAAAGAATTAAATCGTCAGTTTCCAATAATAATGAGAGAAAAATGTAAAAAGGGTAGCAAGCAGAATATAAGAAATGAAAGGAAAAGCTTCTACTTTTCCTTTTAAGCCTGATATTTTTAATGCTTCATAGAAACCTGCCAAAAAATAGGCAAGGCTGAGAATATAGCAACAAAGCATAATGGAGTAAGGGTTCATTGTCGTACCTCCAACATAAAATCTTCTACTACTAATAGATTCCATAGAGCAGAAAATTATGCATAAAAAAACAGCTGAAATCAGCTGATTATTTTTGAAGAGGAAAAACCAATCGAGATGCACTAGGGATGAGTAAACAAAGGATGATACTACAAATGATAAAGGAAGGAATCATATATGTACCGTTATAGATTAAAGAATAAACCCAACCTGCCATTCCTTTTGGTGCATTTTGCGAAAAGAAAACGATCCCAGAAATAAAGAACGTCAGCAGTCTGAAAAAACTTGCAACAAAAACAGATAGTGTAATATAGAAGAATTGTTTTTTTCGACTTTTCTCCTGAATCGCTTTTTTGATCGAACCTGAGAATATGCCGCTCAGACAAATGACAACAGATGCTACGAAATAATCTAAAAATCCCTGTACGGGCGTTGCAATAATGGGGTTATTCATAAGCTGCAGTCCAGCAATTAACACACCAATGATAAATCCAGTAGACACTCCCCACCTGATAGACATCAGAATAACCGGAATCATAATGAGAGCAATTGACCCTCCATTTGGCATTCTTAAAAAGAGACCGGATAAGTAATCTAATACAAGTGCAAGTGAAGTCATAATTGCTATTTCCATAAGACGTAATAATTGGTTTGATTGTTGCATACAAAAGAATCTCCTTTTTCATAAATTGAGCAAGGAGAGACCATGTAAGGATGAGTATGTTGGTCATAGAAAGATAGATCGGGTTGAACATAATGGATAGATAACATGTATTCAAATGACTCCACATTCCTACTTCAGTATTAACTGACAGGTTCAAAGGGTCAGAACAACGAATCGTTCACTCTCAGCACAAAGCTCCCCCTGCGGTTATTTAGTTCATCAATCATATATTATAAATATACTAGAAACCTTCATAATCAACAATAGAAAATTCCCTTGACAATCGCTTATCCTATTAAATAAGAAGAAATAAATTATTTAGAAAAAATACTTGTCTCTTCTTTCGAAAGGTGTTATATTTGTATTCGCCGCTGAAATAGAGCGGTTGATAAAAAATGTTAAGAAAAAAGTTATTGACTTATTCTTGATAGAATGTTATATTAATAGAGTCGCTTATGAGCGATAATGAAATGATCTTTGAAAACTAAACAAGACAAAACGTACCTGTTCATTCGAGATTTGATAAAAAATCCTATGATACATCATAGGTAGTCGGTCAAACTGACGAG
>NZ_JBIVPN010000003.1:0-320957 GCF_044754665.1 Bacillus sp. NPDC093026
TACTCTTTGACCTTTTCAAGCTCCATATTTAGTTGAATGGTGTCAATCACGTCTTCACTTTCTGATTTTAAAATGTCAATCAATGAAATTTCGTTTCCTTCCTTATCTTGACCGATGGGGTCGTGAAGTGAAACATCTTTTTTTGTTTTTTTGAGCGCACGCAAATGCATGAGAATCTCATTCTCTATACATCTTGCAGCATAGGTTGCAAGTTTTGTCCCTTTACCCGATGAATAGCTTTCGATAGCTTTTATCAGCCCGATTGTTCCGATGGAGATGAGATCTTCTGCGTCTTCCCCAGTATTTTCGAATTTCTTCACGATATGGGCGACAAGCCGAAGGTTATGTTCAATGAGCATGTTTCTTGCATGTTCATCCCCCTGTGCCATGAGGGCTAAGTATTTTTTTTCATCATCTCCTGAAAGGGGTTGTGGAAAGGCATTGTTTTTGACATAGGACACTAAAAACACCAATTCTTTGACCATCAATCCCATCGCTGTAAATACTCCTGCCACGATTTTCACCTCCACCATGTTTAGGCCTTTGCCTATATCCTCAAATGTATGTGAGGGAGGGGATGTCTGTGTCTGTACGATGAAAAAATCATCTTTTTCAAAAGAAACGTTTATTCGTTTGCCTGTTTTCGTCACTTCTTAACATGTTTGCGGTGAAGAAGCGTGCTAAAAGATGTAATGATTAGACCGAAAAGGGAAGGGGTTTTTTCGGAACATGGGGAAAATTCTTTCTGTAGAGGTACTTCCAACGCTACCGCACACATTATATACGCTTGCGAAACTTCTCTTTAGACAAAATAAACAGGAGCATGCACTGAGCATATTAGAAGCTGGGAAATTAGCCGCCAAAAAGCGTGAGGATCAAGCTCTTCTGTCCTATGTTTCAATATCTGGATGCTTTATATGTTGAGGGGATAAATGAAGGGCAACTACAAAAAACCAATGATTATTTGGAAAAAATTAGCCTATACTCTTCTATAGAAGTTATTATGGGCTCAAAATCAAATCCAAGAAGGAGAGTGTCTTGGATTCTAAGCAACGTTCGACAGTTGAAGAGAGAAACCAAACGTGAAACAAAAAGCGGTCCACTGTATGTTCGGTTTTTTAATTGAACAAAGAAGAAGCCAGAAAGAAGCAGACCAAGTCCTGCATGAATTCATCACAAAGGGGCATTTTAATTCTTAATGATGTTCTCTGGGAGGCGGTCTGATGAAAGGTTTGCATATCCTTGTGTGTATACTGTTACTATGCGCTTTTGTACCCAATGAGACAGAGGCAGGAACATTAAAAAGAGCGGATCTTGAAAAAAATGGGAGAGTCTTTTGGGACATGAGAGCAGAAAGGAAAAAGATTGCGTTGACCTTTGATGATGGACCGCATCCGGTATATACGAATCAAATATTGGATGTACTGAAGGAGCATCAAGTAAATGCTAGTTTTTTTGTAATCGGGAGCCGGATTCATGCATATCCAGAGATCGCACAGCGGATTGTCAAGGAAGGAAATGAACTTGGCAATCACACAATGAATCATACGTATTTTGATCTTCTTTCATCAAAGGAAATCAAGCAGGAATTAAAAGAATCTGCGGCCCACATTGCATCCCTTCAGCCGAGTGGCCCATTATTATTTAGACCGCCTGGTGGCAGACTCAATATGAAGTCATTTCGTATCCTCACAAAACAAGGATACGATGTGGTGATGTGGTCGTTTACACAAGACCCGAAAGACTGGTCAAGACCGGGGGCACATAAAATTGCAAGCCGTATTATTGAGCACATTCAAGGCGGCGATATCATCCTTTTGCATGATGGCGGAGGCAATCGCAAGCAAACAGTAGAAGCACTCAAACAGGTTGTCCCCGTGTTAAAGAAAGAGGGCTATCAATTTGTGAAAGTAAGCGAACTGCTACATCATGACCGAGCCCTTCAGCCCATCCTTCTTCAATAGAACGCTTCCGTTACAAATAGTCATTCATTGAAACCAAAAGTCTTGTCGTTTACTATATGAAGAGGGCTTTTGGAGGTGAATGTTTTGAAGAAATGCATTTTACTTTTCATGCTAATATGTGTTGTCAATGGATGTTCAAAGCCAGTTCACGAAAGTATCATTGCATTTGGCGACAGCAACACAAGGGGCTCCAATTGGGATTTTCGTGATTACCCAACATCTGAGAAGTGGGTGAATCTCATCAAGAATGGCGAGCGCGGCGAAATTCAAGTAATGAATGCAGGAATCGGCGGCCAGACAACTGAAGATGCGAAGCTTCGTTTTGAACAGGATATTTTGAATCAAAAACCAACGTACGTCTTCATCATGTTCGGTACAAATGATGCGGCGATATTAGACGGGAAACATCCCCGTGTGACAAAAAAGCGTTTTAAAGAAAATTTATCGTATTTCATTTCTGAAAGTAGAAAAGAGGGCATTATCCCGATTTTGATGACATGTGTACCTATTGTAGAAGGAGGGAAAAAGGGCTTATATTATTACTCGCGATATAAGCCGTCTTATTTTACAAAAAGAGGCGGAGCGAGAGCATGGCAAAACTCTTATAATGACATCACGAGAGAAGTAGCTAAGGAACAGAATGTACCACTCGTGGATAATTGGAAAGCATTCATTCAAAAAGCTGGTGAAAATAGTGACAGAGCCCTCATTCAGTCGGGTCTCATTGACCCCTCCGGCAATCATATGACACCTAAAGGAGCTAGGATTATTTATAACGAAATCAAAGAGCGTGATGTCATGAAACATTTTTAAAAAGTGGCTATTTGCCTAAACAAGACAATAAATTTAGCATAGGCTAACAGTGTATCTTCTTATAAGGAGGCAACTGATATGTGGGGATGTCCTTATCCTTACCCAGCGTGTTCGTGTTACCCAGCTCAAGGGACTGGAATAGGCTACGCTTTTCTTGTCGTCTTCCTTGTCGTCATTCTTGTTGTAGGCGGAGGATTATGGTTTTGGAATGAACAGTCTTGCAAATAAGACACCTCTTCTTTCATAAGAAGGGGTGTTTTTTACGGAAAATAGTAGTAAGCCCATAGCGCAAATGATATAATATCAGTCACCTGAGTTTAAAAAAGGAAGTGCTCGGGAGGCATGGTTCCTGGTGATAAGGAATTAAGAGGAAACAGAGAGCATATGCCCGAGCGAACGTCTCTTCATTTCTGTCTCAATTAATTCAATGAAGTCGCGATTTAAATTCATTTCATTTGCTTTATAATATGATTCTATAAGTAAATCATCTGACAGCTTTTTCATACTAGAAACCCATATGATGGGAAAAACACCTCCCCTGAAAAAGTTGGCATAAAACTTGAGAAAAAGACATATCATCATAGGTTGATCGAATGTCTTTGAAGTACCTTTAATCTACCATGAATGGGAAACAAGAACAATCGTTCTGTTATCCACATGGTTAAGTGGATAACTTGTGGGTAGAGTGTTTATAATTGAATGAAAGCGTGATGAAATATAGGTGGATAATGTGTGTAAAATTATCCACACCTGTTGAAGGTCCTCGTCATATGTCGAAAACTTTTTCGTTGTATTCGATAGACAGACAAATTGTGATTTGATTCGACACAAGTCTTTGAAAACCAATGAAAGAAAGGGTGCAAATTGTGCTAAAGAAGTATTTCTTACCGGATGAATTTGTGAAAAGTATTTTCCACATTTCGCCGCAAAAGCTAAAAGAACGAAATGTAAAAGGAATTATTACCGACTTAGATAACACACTAGTAGAGTGGGATCGTCCAAGTGCGACGCCACGTCTAATTGAATGGTTTCAAGAAATGAAAGATCACGGGATACAAGTAACGATCGTATCGAACAATAATGAAAAGAGAGTGAAGCTTTTTTCTGAGCCGGTCCATATCCCGTTTATTTATAAAGCGAGAAAGCCAATGGGCAGAGCATTTAATAAAGCAGTGGCTGATATGCAATTAAAAAAAGAAGATGTGGTTGTCATTGGTGACCAGCTTATGACAGATGTTTTGGGCGGAAATAGACATGGCTTCCATACCATTTTAGTCGTTCCTGTTGCTGCATCGGACGGATTTTTCACGAAGTTTAACAGACAGATTGAACGCAGAATATTAGATGCCTTAAAACGTAAGGGTCACATTCAGTGGGAGGAAGAGTAATAATGGAAAAGGTTGTTTGTATTGGCTGCGGTGTAGCCATTCAGACGGAAAATAAAGATCAATTAGGATATGCGCCGGCAGCATCTCTAATGAAAGAAGATGTGATTTGCCAGCGCTGTTTTAGGTTAAAGAACTACAATGAAATGCAGGATGTTTCTTTAACAGAAGACGATTTTTTAAATATATTACACAGTATTGGCGAAACAGATTCTCTCATTGTAAAGGTCGTTGATATTTTTGATTTTAACGGCAGTTGGATCAATGGACTAAGCCGTATTGTTGGTGGTAATCCGATTTTACTTGTCGGCAACAAAGTAGATATTTTACCGAAATCGGTGAAACGAGATCGTCTTGTTCAATGGATGAAGCGTGAAGCAAAAGAAAACGGACTGAACCCCATTGATGTCTTCCTGATCAGTGCAAGCAGAGGACAAGGAGTGCCTGAGGTCATGGGAGCGATTGACCATTATCGTGCGGGTAGAGATGTATATGTGGTCGGCTGTACGAATGTAGGGAAATCGACGTTTATCAATCGAATCATCAAAGAAGTTTCTGGGGAAGAGAATGTGATTACCACGTCGCATTACCCTGGAACAACACTTGATGCGATTGAGATTCCGCTTGATGATGGCTCTGCTCTATACGATACTCCAGGAATCATCAACCGTCATCAAATGGCGCATTATGTGAGCAAAAAAGACTTGAAGATCTTAACACCTAAAAAAGAATTAAAACCGAGAACGTTTCAGTTAAATGAAGCTCAAACACTTTATTTTGGCGGGCTCGCAAGATTTGATTATGTCAAAGGCGGCAGAACTTCATTTGTCTGCTATATGCCAAATGAATTAAACATTCATCGGACAAAGTTAGAAAATGCAAATGAATTATATGAAAAACATGCAGGCGAGCTACTTTCACCGCCGACAAAAGAGGGAATGGCAGATTTTCCTCCGCTCGTTCCCCATACATTTACAATTAATCAGCCAAAAATGGATATCGTATTTTCAGGATTAGGCTGGGTGACGGCAAATGAAGCAGATAAACAAATAAAAGTCTATGCGCCAAAAGGTGTTCACGTCTTTGTTAGACGTTCGTTAATTTAAAAGTTCAAAGGGGGAGAGACCTTGAAACCTTTATACGGATTAATCGCAAACCCTGTTGGTCATTCTATGTCTCCAGATATTCATAACGCTGCATTAAAGGATGCTGGGATCGATGGGCATTATCATGGCTTTCAAGTAGAAAAAAACCAGCTTGAATATGCAATTAAAGGAATGAAAGCCTTAGGGATTAGCGGCTTCAACGTCACTGTCCCGCATAAAGTTGAGATTATGCAATATCTTGACAAAATAGATGTAACAGCCGAACGTTTAAAAGCAGTGAATACTGTTCGACTCGAAGATGGTCATTTTGTTGGATACAATACAGACGGAGAGGGCTTTCTTCATTCATTGCTCGATGCTTTAGATCAACCGTTATCACAGTTGTCTTTTCTGATGATCGGTGCAGGCGGAGCGGCAAGTGCCATTTATACAACAATTGCAGAGTATGCACCAAAACGATTTGATATCACCAATCGTACGATAGAAAAAGCAGAAGCCTTAATCGAAAATGCAGATGGAAAAATCACATCAAGTGCATTTGCATTAAAAACAGCGGAAGAACGTCTTTGGGATTATGATGTGATTATTCATACTACCTCTATTGGCATGTATCCGAACGTAAATGAAACCCCGCTTTCTTTAGCAAACGCAAAAAAGACAGCGGTCATTTGTGATATTGTGTATAATCCACTAGAAACAAAGCTGTTAAGTGAAGCAAAACAATTAGGGTTAAAAACAGTGGATGGCGTCGGGATGTTTGTTGGTCAAGCGGCAAGAGCGTTTGAGCTATGGACAGGCATCACCCCTGATGTGAAAAAAATGAAGTCAATTGTCATAGAGAAATTAGGAGGAACACCATGTTAACAGGTAAGCAAAAACGTTTTTTACGTGCACAAGCACATCATTTATCACCTATTTTTCAAGTCGGAAAAGGCGGGGTAAATGACAATATGGTCAAGCAAATGTCCGAAGCGCTTGAAGTAAGAGAACTTTTAAAGGTCAGCGTATTGCAAAATTGCGATGAAGATAAAAGTGAGGTCGCTAAAGCTCTTGTAAAGGGTACAAAGGCAGAGCTCGTTCAAACGATCGGAAATGTGATTGTCCTTTATAGAGAGTCTAAGGAAAAGAAACAAATTAAGCTGCCGTAAAGGTGGATATCATATGAAAAAAATAGGATTGTTCGGCGGTACATTTGATCCTCCGCATAATGGGCATTTGCTGATGGCCAATGAGGTGCGTTTTCAGGTGGGGCTTGATGAAATTTGGTTTATCCCAAATCACAAGCCTCCTCATAAAACGGGGCGAAAACGAGCAGACAGTCATCACCGGGTGAAAATGGTGGAAACGGCAATTCAGTCCAATCCGTATTTTCATCTGGAACTCATTGAAATGGAGCGAGAGGGTCCTTCTTATACAGTAGATACGGTGGAAATATTAAAAAAGCGTCATCCTGAAGATGAGTTCTTTTTTATGGTTGGAGCGGACATGGTTGATTATTTGCCTAAATGGCATCGAATTGATGATTTGCTTCAAATGATTACCTTTATCGGTATGAAAAGATCTGGTTTTCAAGGGGAAACGACCTATCCTCTTTTATTTGCGAATGTCCCTGTTTTTGATGTATCATCGACATTGATTAGGCAGCGAATGCAATTAGGAGAACCAGTTGATTATTTGATTCCGAAAGCTGTCGAGCGTTATATAAAGGAGCATCATCTATATGAATCGTGAAAAGGCATTGAACTGTGTCAAAGAACAGTTAACAGAGCATAGATATACACATACAATTGGGGTCATGAAGACAGCCATTTCATTAGCGGAACGGTTTGGTGCAGATGTAAAAAAAGCAGAGATCGCAGCGATTTTTCATGACTATGCCAAATTTAGACCAAAGGAAGAAATGAAGGGAATCATACAAAATGAAGGAATGAACCCTCTGTTGCTTAACTATTCCCCTGAGCTCTGGCATGCTCCGGTTGGTGCATACTTAGTCAAAAAAGAAGCTGGTATAGAGGATCAAGAGGTTTTATCGGCGATTGAATTCCATACGTCTGGCAGACCAGGAATGACATTACTGGAAAAAGTGATATATGTGGCTGACTATATTGAACCAGGACGTCATTTTCCTGGCGTAGAAGAAGTGAGGGAGCTTGCAGAGAGTGATTTGGACAGTGCGCTTATTCAATCATTAAAAAACACAATCAATTTTTTAATGAAAAAGAATCAGCCGGTGTTTCCCGATACACTTGCAACCTACAACTCGCTTGTGCAAAAGAATAAATAAGGAGGAATAATTGAATGGATGCATCTACAATTTTAAACATCGCAGCAGGAGCGTGTGATGATAAGCGGGCTGAGGATATTATTGCCCTGAATATGCAAGGCATTTCACTTGTTGCAGACTACTTTCTCATTTGTCATGGGAACTCTGATAAACAAGTGCAGGCCATTGCAAGAGAAGTGAAAGATCTTGCTGAAGAAAACGGAATTGAAGTCAAGAAGATGGAGGGCTTTGATGAGGCAAGATGGGTATTGATTGATCTAGGAGATATCATTGCTCATGTGTTCCATAGAGAAGAAAGAGGCTATTATAACTTAGAAAAGCTATGGGGAGATGCGCCGAGAGAAACGCTTTCACTTGGCATTAACTCATGATTTATCAAGGGTTTGCAGGTGTTTATGATGAGCTTATGACACATGCACCTTATGATAAATGGGTTCATTGGATACAGCAGCATGTCGAGCGGAATGCGAAAATTATTGATGTAGGCTGTGGTACGGGAGAGATTGCCCTTCGTTTAGCAAAAAATGGTCACACTGTGACTGGTGTTGATTTGAGTGAAGAAATGCTTGCATGTGCACAGCAAAAAGCACAGGCTCACAAACAGTCGATTCAATTCCTGCATCAAGATATGAGAGAGCTTACAGGATTTGATCAAGCGTTCAAAGTAGCTGTTATTTGCTGTGATTCCCTGAACTACTTAAAAAACGAAAATGACGTCAAAAAAACCTTTAAAAACATGTTTCAGCTTTTAGAAGAAGATGGGGTTTTACTCTTTGACGTTCATACTCCTTATAAAATGGAAAAGGTATTCCCTGGTTCAACTTATGCAGATCAAGATGAAGAAATCAGCTATATTTGGCAGAGCCACCAAGGGGATGAACTGTATTCGGTCATTCATGAGTTAAGCTTTTTCGTAAAGGACGGAGATGTGTATCAACGCTATGATGAAACACATGAACAGCGCACTTTTACATGTGAGGCATATGTAGCATACCTTGAGTCTACTGGCTTTGAATGTATAGAGGTGACGGCTGATTTTACGAATGAAGCGCCTCAGGAAAGTGCCGAAAGATATTTTATATCAGCAAAGAAACCAAAAACCATCGTTTAATGGAACGATGGTTTTTTAAAACCCTTTTTTCGCTTGTTGCACATGTCATTAATTTCTGCGATCATCAGTAAACACACTTGGTGCATATTGATGACCAACTGCTTCTAGGTCTTCGTCGAATTTCTCATGTGTGTTCTGAAAAAGGCGGTGAAACATATCTTGAACACCTGCTTCAAGCGCTTTAATGCCTTCCCCAGTGACGCCACCTTTCACACACACTTTGTCTTGCAGGGTAGGAAGGGTATAGACTTTTTTTTCAATCAAGCGGCCAAGTCCTACAAGCATATTTTCTGATAAGATGGTTGCTTCTTCAACTGTAATGTCCGTTTCTTGAGCGGATGCTTCAATCATTTTCTGGACAAGAAAGCTGATAAAGGCAGGTCCGCAACTGACAATATCAGAGGCAGCTCTTGTGATAGAATGGTGGATTTCGATTGGAGTCGAAATGTGAGAAGCCAGCTGTCTTAATGTTGTTTTTGTCGCCGTACTGCAAGATGAACCGAAAGTTAAGAGTGAAGCACCGGATAAGGCGCGGTTTGTGATGCTTGGAATAAGCCTTGCTGTTTGGCAGGGAACGATGTCTTGTATCTGTTCAGGGTGAACTGGACTTGTGATGATGACAATGGTTTGTCGCTCTGTCAGCATGTGGCTCATCTCTTTCAAGAGTGGATAAATATCAAGTGGTTTGACACAAACAAAGATAAAATCTTTATCTGTCACAACCTCTGCCAGTTGTTTTGTTACTTCAAGCTCTGGATAGTTCTTTTTTATATTGAACGCTTTTTCAATGGTCCGGTTTGTAATTGTGAAGGATGAGGGATTGACAGCCTTTGATTCAATAAATGCCTCAATGAGTATAGTACCCATGTTTCCTGTACCGATCAAACCTATATTCAAACGTTCTCCCCTCCTTAGACGCATAGGATCTGTTATCTTCTAAACAGTATGATATGTAGTGGCAAAATATGATTGAAAGAAGCGTGAGAAAGTGATGCGACTCATTCAGTTTAAAAAGTATAGTCTTTATATCATTGCATGTTTCATCATCACGATATGCATTGGTTTATTTTTATTACTTAGACAGGGGGAAAACAAGACCGAACCTAGTATAGTGAAGGAAAATAAAGAATTACAAGTACAAGCAGAAACGAAACAGGAAGAAACAGTAAATGAATCAACAACAATAGTGGTAGAGGTCAAGGGAGCCGTTCAAAAACCTGGAGTATATACTTTTCAATCTGAGGATCGTATTGAGGAAGCCATAAGGAGAGCAGGTGGTTTTACCCGCAAAGCAGACACGATTGAGATCAACCAAGCAGCAAAATTAGAAGACAGTATGATGATCTATGTTCCTAAGCAAGGGGAGTCAGTCGGGCAGCCACCTGTGGCAACTGCTGTCACCCCATCAGGTGATCAAAAGAGTCAAAGTGTAAATGTGAATCAAGCGGATGCAACTGAACTGCAGACAGTAAACGGAATAGGACCGGCCAAAGCTGAAGCAATCATCGCCTATAGAGAAGAACATGGGGAGTTTCAGCAAATTGACGACTTGCGAAAAATTTCAGGGTTTGGAGAGAAGACAGTTGAACGGCTAAAAGATCAGTTAACTGTAAAGTGAAATTGACGGTATAGAAAGAAGGCATGTACACTTAGTAACATACATCACTATGGAGGGATCAGCTCGTGGAAAGAATTTCATGGAATCAATATTTTATGGCACAAAGCCATTTGCTTGCTTTACGAAGTACCTGTGAGCGTTTAGCGGTTGGGGCAACCATCGTACGAGACAAGCGAATTATCGCAGGGGGATACAATGGTTCAATTGCCGGTGACGTACACTGTGCAGATGTAGGATGCTATGTCATTGATCACCATTGTGTACGCACAATCCATGCGGAAATGAACGCAATTTTGCAATGTGCAAAGTTTGGTGCACCAACAGCTGATGCGGAGATTTATGTGACACATTTCCCGTGTTTACAGTGCTGTAAGGCCATCATTCAAGCTGGGATTCGAACAGTTTATTATGCGAAGGACTATAAAAACCATCCTTACGCTGTCGATTTATTTCAGCAGGCCGGTGTTCTAACAGAGCAGGTTGAGCTGGATGAAATGATCATTGATTTAAAAAATCAAGAAAAGTTGGCCTTTGTTGCAGATTTAATTGGGAAGCTGAGCGAATCTGGATTTAGCGAAACAGATATTCGACAAATGCATGAAAAGGCGAACCAATTATTTACTTCTTATGTTTAAATATTTGCCGTTTGGGGCGATTTCAGCAGCTGTCGGAATTGCCCTGACCGCATATGGACTTCATATTTATTTTCTACTCTTTCTTCTGATTTTCTTAATTCTCAGTCTATTGAAACAAATGCCTCAACTTTTCCTGACGGTCAGTCTATGTGGAACTGTCTATATACTCATTTATCTGTTTCATCAGTCACTCGAACCGGATTACACCGCACAGGAAACATTGTTTTCTGGTTCAGTGGTAATTGAAAGCATTCCGAAAATAGATGGCAATCGTTTTACAGCGGTTGTTTCAGCAGAGCCGCATGATCAGCTAATGACCTTCTATACCATTCAAACCGAACATGAAAAAGAGGTGCTGAACAGTGTGGAGCCAGGCATGCATTGTCAAATGACAGGAGATATTCGCTTGCCAAAACGATCAACAATTCCTAATGGATTTGCATACGATCAATTTTTAAAAACAAAAGGGATTGCTGCTATTTTTCTGCCTCAGTCTATTAAAAATTGTTTAAAGGAAGACAATCATTCGTACATCCTCTCAGCTATAAGACAAAAGGGGCTTCGTTTTTTAGAAGAACATATTCCAAACAACTCTGTCGGGATTGTTCAGGCATTGATTTTTGGAGAGCGTGAGTTGATTGATCCGGACACATTAAGAGATTATCAGACACTAGGCATTATTCATTTACTAGCGATTTCAGGGCTTCATGTTCAAACTCTACTAGCTTGTCTATTTTGGTGTATGCTCCGCATTGGAATGACAAGAGAGACAGCGCGCATTCTTTTACTATTTTTTCTTCCGATTTATGCTTGTTTAACAGGTGCAGCACCATCCGTTTTACGTGCTTGTCTTATGGCTGGGCTATATTTAATCATCACCAGCCTCCCAAAGGAAATGAAGCAGCCTTCTGTGTTTGTTTTAAGTGTGACGTTTTTACTGTTGTTAGCGATTCATCCGACTTATTTATTTGATATTGGCTTTCAGCTTTCCTACATTGTCACTTGTTTCATTTTGTTATCCGTGCGTATCTTATCAAAAGCGAAAAGTACCATAATGCAGTTATTTCTCGTCTCCTTTATTGCGCAGCTTGCCTCACTGCCTGTTCTTTTATACCACTTCCAACAGTTTTCTTTGCTGAGCATCCCTCTCAATATGATATTTGTACCTTTTTATACAGTGATCGTGATGCCTGCGTCCTTATTCTTTTTTGTTATTTCTTTTATTTATCTTCCGCTCGGTCAAGGGTTGTTTCAGCTTCTTGATTGGGTCATCCAATTAAGTCATCAATTGTCAGCTCATATGGCGGTTTATGATGCATTCAACCTTATATTGATGAAATCCACATGGTGGCATATCTTGTTTGAAGTCGTAGCCATTGTATTCCTGTTAGTTGTGTTAGAGTGCAAAAATTCTTTGAAGTCTTATGTTTTGCCTATTCTTTGTTTGATATTTGTCATCTGTGTACACTATTTCTCCCCGAACTGGAACAATAAAGCGGAGGTCACGATGCTGGATGTAGGACAAGGAGATAGTTTGTTTATCCAGCTACCCTATCGAAAGGGTCATATATTAGTGGATACCGGAGGAAGACTATCCTTTGAGCAAGAACCTTGGAAACAAAGGCGAAAAGTGTCTACAATCGGTGATCAAACGCTCATTCCATTTCTTACTGCTAAAGGAATAGCAAAACTTGATTTGTTATTCCTGACACATGCTGATCAAGACCATATGGGAGAAGCGGTACGCTTAATTAAACGAAACAAGGTGAAGCGGGTGGCGGTGCCAAAAGGCTTTGTGAGAAGTCCGGAGGATGGGCAAGTTCTAAAAGAAGCAGCTACAAGAGGGATACGTATTGATGAATTGGAAAGAGGAGATAAGCTTAACATTGGCGGATTGGCATTTGATGTCCTTCATCCGAAATCAGGGCGGTCCACGAGTAAAAACAATGATTCACTTGTTCTTGCTTTTACAATTGGCGGAAAGCGTTTTATCTTAACAGGAGATCTTGAAAAAGAAGGGGAACGAGATATTATTGAGGCATATCCTCATTTGCGTGCAG
The DNA here is from genome assembly GCF_044754665.1 of Bacillus sp. NPDC093026. NCBI lineage: Bacteria > Bacillati > Bacillota > Bacilli > Caryophanales > Bacillaceae > Bacillus > Bacillus sp. NPDC093026. The sequence continues at coordinate 12,977 of NZ_JBIVPN010000003.1, forward strand.
ATGTGTTGAAGGTTGGGCATCATGGAAGCAGGGGATCTACGAGTGATGAATGGCTTCGTCATATCATGCCGTCCTATGCGCTGATTTCGGCAGGCGAAGGAAATCGCTATCAACATCCTCATCGAGAAGTAATGAAAAAATTAACTGAGAATCAAATTCGAATTTTTCGAACAGATGTAGATGGAAGTGTGACGTATGAATTTATCCAACAGAAAGGAACGTTTTATCGCCATCCTCCATATGATATCCTACAAAATCATTAAAAAAACTGCCAAAACGGCAGTCATAAGAGTTCACGAAATGTTAAGATCCTACTAGGTGTATGATTGTTGCCAAAATAAACATTGAGGCGAAAAATCCGAATGAGACGATAAAACCAACTGCTGAGTCGACTGCATCATTTCGTTTACTTTGAACATTTTTTTCAAATTCATTCATTTTCATCCCTCCTGGCTAATTTTAGTATACTTGAACTCGTTTGGAATTGCTAGAAGGTAAAGTCACCGTTTTCCATTTTCTTTATCATTTGATGAATATCGTCTGACTGCAAGCTGACCCGGGAGCTTGCGTTGGACGTTTACTATAAATGAGGAGGCGGCACTTTCAGCTTCCTCTTTACTAATTTCTCGACACACTTTAGGATAGAGGAGGAAGTGAAAGAGAGGGATTACTGATGGTGTTTGATATATGGAACAATTTGAAAAAAGGGGATATTCATCCCGTTTATTGCTTATATGGAAAAGAAACTTACTTGCTTCAAGAGACAGCGGTTAAACTGAGACAAGCTGTTGTCGACGAGGAAACGAAGGATTTCAATTATTCCGTTTTTGATATGGAGGAAGTCTCTCTTGAACAAGCAGTAACTGATGCGGAAACATTTCCATTTATGGGAGAACGACGCCTAGTCGTGATAAAGAATCCTTATTTCTTAACAGCCGAAAAGAAAAAAGAGAAGATAGAGCATCCACTATCTGTTTTAGAATCCTATTTAGAGGAGCCTGCGCCCTATACAATTCTTGTATTATTAGCACCCTATGAAAAGCTGGATGAACGAAAGAAGATCACCAAACTGTTAAAAAAGAAAGCCATTATTGTGGAGGCGAAAGAGCTCAATCCTAAAGAAACGACCGATTTTACGATCACACTGGCAAAGACAGAAGGAAAGATGATTACTAGTGAAGCGGCTGAACAGCTTGTTATATTATGTGGCGGTCGTCTGTCATCAATCTTTCAAGAAGTTCGGAAGCTCAGTACATATATCGGTGAACGAGAGGAAATTGAGCTCTCTGATGTAAATCAGCTCGTCGCTCGGAGTTTAGAACAGAACATCTTTGAACTCATTAACCAAATTGTGAACCGTCACCGTACTCAGGCGATGCAAATGTTTTATGACCTGTTAAAACAAAACGAGGAACCAATCAAAATATTGGCGCTCATTTCAAACCAATTTCGCTTAATCCTGCAGACAAAATATTTCGCGCAACAAGGCTATGGACAAAAACAAATTGCATCTAATCTCAAGGTTCATCCATTTCGCGTAAAATTGGCATTGGACCAAGCAAGACTGTTTTCCGAAGAAGAACTAAAACAGATTGTTATAGAGCTCTCGACCATTGATTATGAAATGAAAACAGGTAAAAAGGACAAACAGTTGCTATTAGAGCTGTTCCTTCTCCGGTTATTAGGGGCATAAACATAAAAAACGACCTTCTGTAAAGAGGGTCGCTTTGTTTACATGTATCATTGCCAGTCTGTCCTCGGATGAGCCGGTCAGGACGGACGTACAGTTAAACAGGTGCCTCATAGCTGAGGCGTTGCAATCATTATGCAGAAAGTCCATTCACTTTTTTAGCAAGTCTTGATTTGTAACGCGCAGCAGCGTTTTTGTGTACAAGACCAGTTTTAACGGCTTTGTCAATGCGTTTTGCAGCAGAAGAAAGAGCAGCTTTTGCTTGCTCAGCATCGTTGTTAGCTACAGAAACTTCAACTTGTTTAATCGCAGTACGCATAGCAGACTTAATTGTTGCATTGTGTGCACGGCGTTCGTTATTCGTTTTTGTACGTTTGATCGCTGATTTAATATTTGGCATGTGTTTCACCTCCTAAGATACAACCTAAACACAATTGTCTTAAGGTTAAATCTTCACAATAGAACAAATTGTATTCTATCAAACACACCTTTAGAATGCAATATAAATGTAAAGTATTTTTCATTGATGAAGGGCTCGAATGTTTCTGTTATGAGATGGAAAGACTACTGTTAATTACGTTGTGGAAGGAGCCTTTTCATGAAGAAACAGGAACTCGATTTAAGTGTGTATCAAATCCGAACAGACTTGGCCGTTGAAACAAAAGAGATACTAGAACAGGAGAACGACCCCAATGTTGTGAAAAAGGGCGGTATTCAAGGGATTATCGAAAAGGATCAAGAAGAGTATGGCATTTGCATACGCACAGTGGAGATAACAAAAGAAGGGGAAGAGCTGACAGGAAAGAAAGAAGGTACATATCTTACACTTGAAGCGCAAGGAATTCGAGAGAAAGATTCCGAGATGCAAGAAAAAGTCGTTGAAGTATTTGCGCATACATTTGCTCAGTTTATAAAAGACCGTGGGATTTCTGAGGATGCCAGTTGTCTCGTTGTTGGTCTTGGAAACTGGAATGTGACGCCAGATGCCTTAGGTCCTCTCACAGTCGAAAGCCTGCTTGTCACGCGTCATTTATTCGAGTTGCAGCCAGAAAACGTGCAGGAAGGTTATCGTCCAGTTTCTTCTCTATCACCTGGTGTGATGGGTCTTACGGGCATTGAAACAAGTGACATTATACAAGGTGTGATTGAACGGTCTAAACCCGATTTTGTCATTGCGATAGATGCACTTGCCGCCCGTGCGGTTGAGCGAGTGAATACAACGATTCAAATCTCTGATACGGGTATCCACCCTGGATCGGGCGTAGGGAATAAGCGTAAAGAATTAAGCAAAGAAACATTGGGCATTCCAGTGATTGCAATTGGTGTACCGACCGTTGTTGATGCAGTAACGATTGCAAGTGACACGATTGATTATGTGTTAAAGCATTTTGGCAGAGAGCTGAAAGACGACCGTCCGTCACGATCTCTTGTTCCAGCTGGGATGTCGTTTGGAAAGAAAAAGGTGTTAAAAGATGAGGATTTGCCAGATGAAAAGACACGTCAATCTTTTCTAGGGATTGTAGGAACGCTTCCTGAAGAAGAAAAAAGACAGTTGATACATGAAGTACTTGCGCCGCTAGGGCAAAACTTAATGGTCACACCTAAGGAAGTGGACACTTTTATAGATGATATGGCCAACGTATTAGCCAATGGGTTAAATACAGCACTTCATCAAAAAATCTCACAGGATAACATGGGCTCCTATAATCATTAATCTGTTCTACTTTCTCTAGCTCGCTCATAGTGTAATTACTAGAAAGCGCGCTGGAGGGAGTAAATGATGAAAAAAAGACCCCGTCGTCCTCGTCAGTTGGTCGTTGCGATTAATGGGACCAAAGTAGTGAAAAGTATTTTCTTATTTATTGCCGCTCTTGTTGTTGTGTTTGTCATGACAGGGGCTTTGACATCTTTAAAGCCTGAACTGAGGCCTCAGGCATCACTATATGGTGTAGCAGATGAGCTGTCAGGTGCTTTTTTTGCAACACTTATGGGAATGGAAAATCAATATTTCGCCTCAACGGTACCTAAAGATCAGAAGAGGATGAATTTTTCTGGGCTGTCACTTAAACTTGCAACGAGTATCAATTTAGAGGACCCGCGTAGTTTTCTTGGCAGAGAGCTGCCGGGCTTTGAACATTTTGATACGAAAATCATATTAGCCGGTGAAGGGACAGACTATACCAACATGCCAATGGAATCACCTCCGCCGAGTGAAGTCATCAAAGACGAAAGAGAAGCCAATCTAGCAGAACTGGACAAGCTCAATGAGGACGAGCCGAAGAAACCTGCTAAAGAGCCTGATCGATCAACAGGAAAACGGAAAGCTGTTTACATTTATCACACACATAACACGGAATCCTATTTGCCATTTTTAAAAGGTGAAACAAATCCAAACAATGCGCGGCACTCAAAAGTGAACGTGACGCTTGTTGGTGAAATGTTTGGGAAGGCGCTTGATCAGCAAGGGATCGGTAATACAGTAGACAAAACAGAAATTGAAAAAAGACTCCTGCAAAAAGGATTAAAATACCCGCAGTCTTATAACGAATCAAGATTAGTCGTGAAAGAAGCGATCGCTAAAAATGATGATCTCGATTACTTAATTGACATTCATCGAGATTCAAGAAGGAAAAAACATACAACAGTTGACATTAACGGGAAGAAATATGCGAGAATTGCATTTGTTGTTGGGAAAAAGAATCAAAGCTATGAGAAAAATTTAAAACTGGCGACTGAATTTCATCATTTAATGGAGAAAAAATATAAAGGTCTCAGTGTTGGGGTATTTGCTAAAGGGGAAATTGGCGATAATGGGATTTATAATCAAGATTTATCTGACAAAGCCCTTCTCTTAGAATTTGGCGGTGTAGATAACAATATGGAAGAATTGAAAAACGCATCCAATGCAGCAGCGGATGTGTTCAGTGAATTATTCTGGGATGCAGAAAAAGTAAACGGCGGAGCAAAGGGTGAGAAAAAACGTTCTTGAGGTGGTGACGGGCATGGGCTCATTTATCGGGAAAAGCTTTATTTTAGGAATCGTCTTACTATTTGGCGTGTTTTTAGGGATGCAGCAAGCCAATAATGGAATGCTTCAAATGAAAGGCTATCACGATCCTGAGTTAAAAGGTGCTTTCTCCATTCAAGTAAATGACAATCAAGAGAAAGAAGCGTCGATCTTAGGAACAAACGTCTCAGAAAAGGACTTAGCGGAAAAGCAAAAGCAACTAGAAGAGATGGAAAGCTTTAATGCATTCTCCAAGGCGGGGAAAGCACTGTCTGATGGCATCACTAATGCAGCCCGCTCCCTTTATGATTGGGTGAAAGGAAATTAAACCTAACTGATGGACAATTCTCATTCATTTCATCACAGCATTTTCGATGAGACATCTCCCATATGATGAAAGCCGCTGATCAAGGAGCGGCTTTTCTTGATTTCAATTGAATCTTTACAGCCCTATTGATATAATCTAACCTAGCGCAACCCGCGTTTTATAGTAGGAGTGATAGATTGTGACAGATAAAGAAAAACGATTAGAACGGCAATCAAGGATTCGAAATTTCTCCATTATCGCCCATATTGACCATGGGAAATCTACATTAGCGGACCGTATTTTAGAAAAGACAGCGGCGATTACACAACGAGAAATGAAAGAACAATTGCTTGATTCCATGGACTTAGAGCGTGAACGCGGTATCACGATTAAATTAAACTCTGTCCAGTTGAAATATAAGGCGAAGGATGGAGAAGAATATATTATGCACCTGATTGATACACCAGGGCATGTCGACTTCACCTATGAAGTATCTCGAAGCCTTGCTGCTTGTGAAGGTGCGATTTTAGTAGTAGATGCAGCACAAGGAATTGAAGCGCAGACACTTGCAAACGTATATTTAGCTCTTGATAACAACTTAGAAATTCTTCCGGTTATTAATAAAATCGATCTGCCGAGTGCAGAGCCTGAGCGTGTAAGAAAAGAAATTGAAGATGTCATTGGTTTGGATGCGTCTGAAGCTGTTCTGACCTCTGCTAAGGCGGGGATTGGAATCGAGGATATCTTAGAACAAATCGTTGAAAAAATTCCAGCACCTGCTGGAGATCCTGATGCACCGCTTCAAGCTCTCATATTCGATTCCCTATATGATGCATATCGTGGCGTCATTGCATACATACGTATTGTAGAAGGAACTGTGAAGCCAGGGCAGAAAATCAAAATGATGGCAACAGGCAAAGAATTCGAAGTGCTTGAAGTCGGCGTGTTCACACCAAAAGCAAAGCCGACAGATGAACTGACAGTTGGGGATGTCGGCTATTTAACAGCTGCAATTAAAAATGTCGGTGATACACGTGTAGGCGATACCATTACAAGTGCTGTCAACCCTGCTAAAGAAGCTTTGCCAGGTTACAGAAAGCTGAACCCTATGGTTTACTGCGGACTTTATCCAATTGATACAGCGAGATATAACGATTTACGTGAGGCGTTAGAGAAGCTTGAATTAAATGACTCTTCCCTTCAATATGAAGCAGAGACATCCCAAGCACTTGGATTTGGTTTCAGATGTGGATTTTTAGGAATGCTTCACATGGAAATTATCCAAGAACGAATTGAACGTGAATTTAAAATTGATTTAATCACAACAGCACCAAGTGTTATTTACGAAGTGTATATGACAGACGGTGAAAAAGTCGTCGTAGATAACCCGTCCAATTTGCCAGACCCGCAAAAGATTGAGCGAATTGAAGAGCCTTATGTCAAAGCAACGATGATGGTACCGAATGACTATGTTGGTTCTGTCATGGAACTTTGCCAAGGAAAGCGCGGCCATTTCGTTGATATGCAATACCTTGATGCTAACCGAGTCAGCATTGTATACGAAATTCCTTTGGCGGAGATTGTCTATGAATTCTTTGACCAATTGAAATCCAACACAAAAGGATACGCCTCCTTTGATTACGAGCTAATTGGCTATCGCCCATCGACCCTTGTCAAAATGGACATCATGCTAAATGGGGAAAAAATTGACGCTCTTTCCTTTATTGTTCACCGTGATTATGCATATGAACGAGGAAAGGTTATCGTAGAAAAGCTAAAAGAACTGATTCCACGTCAGCACTTTGAAGTACCTGTCCAAGCAGCCATTGGTCAAAAAATCGTGGCTCGTTCCACCATTAAAGCGATGCGTAAAAACGTTCTTGCCAAATGTTATGGTGGAGACATTTCCCGGAAAAGAAAGCTTCTTGAGAAACAAAAAGAAGGAAAAAAGCGCATGAAGCAAGTAGGCTCCGTTGAAGTGCCGCAAGAAGCCTTCATGGCCGTTTTGAAAATGGACGACAGCTCTCCGAAGAAATAACTACCTCAAGGCAACCTGCTTTACAATGCATCCCTTGAAGTTTATAGTCAAAAACAAATGAAAGTGCCGCAGCGACAAACTGCGGCTCTTTACCTGTAAAGAAGGTGTCATCAAATGAAAGCAGCATATATTCACATCCCATTTTGTGAGCACATTTGCCACTATTGTGATTTTAATAAATTTTTGATCAAAACGCAGCCTGTTGATGAATACTTAGCCGCTCTGGAAAAAGAAATGCAGCATACGATCGAGCAAAAAGGCAAGCAAGAACTAAAGACGATTTTTATTGGCGGGGGAACCCCGACATCACTGACAGTCAGTCAGCTAGATCAACTGATGGACAGTATTCATCGTGTATTAAAACCGACAAGTCGCTTGGTGGAATTTGCAGTTGAAGCGAACCCAGACGAACTATCGCTTGATAAACTGCATCTCCTCAAATCTGCTGGAGTGAACCGGCTAAGCTTTGGCGTACAAACATTTGAAGATGACTTGCTTAAAAAAATTGGTCGCGTTCATCAAAAGAAAGATGTCCTCACATCTTTCGAACGAGCAAGAGCGGTTGGGTTTGACAACATTAGTCTTGATCTCATGTTTGGATTGCCTCATCAAGAAACGCATCATGTGATGAATTCTCTTGAGACGGCTTTCTCTTTAGGCGCAGAACATTACTCTGTCTATTCGCTCATTGTCGAGCCAAAAACCGTGTTTTACAACTTGATGCAAAAAGGGAAGCTTCATCTGCCTCCGCAAGAACGTGAGGCTGAAATGTATGAGCTTGTCATGGATGAAATGGAGCGTCATGGTTTAAAGCAGTATGAAATTAGCAATTATGCCAAACCTGGTTTTGAAAGCAAACATAACCTCACGTATTGGAGCAATGAAGATTACTTCGGCTTTGGTGCGGGAGCGCATGGTTACGTAGATGGCGTCCGAAATGTCAATGCAGGGCCTGTGAAACACTATTTGGAGCTGATGGAACAAACGGGATTTCCTTATAAGGAAACACATCAAGTCACAAAGACAGAACAGATTGAAGAAGAAATGTTTTTAGGTCTTCGAAAAATTGAAGGCATCAACAAAGCCCATTTCCAAAACAAATATGGGACCACACCAGAAGCCCTTTTTCCCTTTATTATTGAAGAATTAGAAAAAAAAGGTCTCGTGATACAAGATGAAATGGGGATTCGTTTAACAAGAAAAGGAAAATTATTAGGAAATGAAGTATTTCAAGCGTTTCTCGGTGAGTTATAATTGACATTTTAATTTTAGTTTGGTAATTTTGTTTATACAATTAGCACTCGTTTAAAGAGAGTGCTAACAGGGGTGATGATGATGTTAACAAATCGTCAGCTTTTGATTCTGCAAGTCATCATTAATGACTTTATTCGCTCAGCGCAGCCAGTTGGATCAAGGACTCTTTCTAAGAAAGAAGACATTACGTTCAGCTCGGCAACGATTAGAAATGAAATGGCTGATTTGGAGGAACTCGGTTTTATTGAGAAAACCCATTCTTCATCAGGAAGAATTCCTTCAGAAAAAGGATATCGTTATTATGTAGATCATTTGCTCTCTCCACGAAAACTGTCGTCAAAAGAGCTTTTGCTCATCCAGTCAGCTTTTCAGGAGAAGATATTTGAGCTGGAAAAAACAGTTCAAAAATCGGCGGAAATTTTATCAGATCTCACAAACTATACTTCGATTGTGCTTGGTCCAAAGCTCAGTGAAAATCGGCTAAAACAAATTCAGCTTGTACCTGTACAACCTAACAAAGCAGTGGCCATCATGATTACAGACAGTGGTCATGTTGAAAACAAAACCATTACTTTCTCTGAGCATCTGGATGTCTCTGATATTGAGAAGCTGATGAATATTTTAAACAGCCGTCTCGTTGGGGTACCAATGGACCAGTTGAAGGATCGGATGTACAAAGAAGTCGTGAAGCTGCTTCGAGCGCATTTAAAAAATTACGATCATATTTTAGAGGCACTCGGCAACACATTTACATCGACTCATAATGAATCAAAACTTTTCTTTGGCGGGAAAATGAATATGTTGAATCAGCCAGAATTTCATGACATTGATCGCATTCGTTCATTGATGATGCTAATAGAACAAAAGAATGACGTCATGCAGCTGTTTCATCCAAATCAGAAAGGAATCACGATTAAAATCGGCTCAGAAAACAACTTGGAAGCAATGGAGAATTGTAGCTTAATTACGGCCACTTACTCGATAGATCAAAAATCTCTCGGTTCCATTGCAGTCATAGGTCCAACCCGCATGGATTATGAGCGAGTGGTCAGTCTTTTACATCATGTATCAAAAGACTTGTCAAACGCACTTTCCAATTTGTATGATGAGTAGGGTGATCATGATTGGGGGCGCTGCCCCTTCGGATGCTTGAATCTATTAAGGGAGGTGAACACAATGTCAGAAGAAAAACAGACACATGAGCAAGAAGCAGAGGTTGAAGCACAAGAAGAAGCAATTCAAGCAGAAGCAGAAACTGAGGAAGAAAAGCAAGATGAACAGCTTGCCTTCCAAGAGAAAATTGATGAATTGCAGCAACTTCTAGATGAAAAGGAAGATAAAATTCTGCGTGTTCAAGCAGATTTTGAAAACTATAAACGTCGTGCTCGAACTGAAGTGGAAACAGCACAAAAATATCGTTCTCAACATGTTGTTAGCGATCTTCTCCCAGCTCTTGATAATTTCGAAAGAGCGCTTGGAATTGATCCAGACAACGAGCAGACGAAAAGTTTATTAGAAGGAATGCAAATGGTTTACCGCCAGTTGTTAGAAGCGTTGAAAAAAGAAGGCGTTGAACCAATTGAAGCTGTCGGCAAAGAGTTCGATCCGAACCTTCATCAAGCCGTGATGCAAGTTGAAGATGAAAACTATGGTGCAAATATCGTTGTAGAAGAATTGCAAAAGGGCTACAAACTTAAAGACCGAGTCATTCGTCCATCAATGGTAAAAGTAAATCAATAACTACATAATGGGAGGTCATCGAATATGAGTAAAATCATTGGTATTGACTTAGGAACAACAAACTCATGTGTTGCAGTACTTGAAGGCGGAGAGCCGAAGGTCATTGCGAACGCTGAAGGAGCACGTACAACACCATCTGTTGTTGCTTTCAAAAATGGAGAGCGCCAAGTAGGTGAAGTAGCAAAACGTCAATCTATTACCAACCCAAACACAATCATGTCTATCAAAAGACATATGGGTACAGATTATAAAGTAGAGGTTGAAGGAAAGAAATATACACCGCAGGAAATCTCTGCGATCATTCTTCAACACCTCAAATCTTACGCTGAAAGCTATCTTGGCGAAGAAGTCACAAAAGCAGTCATCACAGTTCCTGCATACTTCAACGATGCAGAACGCCAAGCAACGAAAGATGCTGGTAAAATCGCTGGTCTTGAAGTAGAGCGCATCATCAACGAACCAACAGCAGCCGCACTTGCTTATGGTCTGGATAAAACAGAAGAAGATCAAACGATTCTAGTATATGACCTTGGCGGCGGTACATTTGACGTCTCAATCCTTGAACTTGGAGATGGCGTCTTTGAAGTACGCTCAACTGCTGGGGACAACCGTCTAGGTGGAGATGATTTTGACCAAGTCATTATTGACTATCTAGTAGCTGAATTCAAAAAAGAGAATGGTATCGACCTTTCTAAAGATAAAATGGCACTTCAACGTTTAAAAGATGCTGCTGAAAAAGCGAAAAAAGATCTTTCAGGTGTATCATCTACACAAATTTCGCTTCCATTTATCACAGCTGGAGAAGCAGGTCCTCTTCACCTTGAGTTAACACTTACTCGTGCTAAGTTTGAAGAGCTTTCTTCTAAGCTTGTTGAACGTACGATGACACCTGTACGTCAAGCATTGAAAGATGCTGGTCTGTCTGCTAGCGATATTGATAAAGTAATCCTTGTTGGTGGATCAACTCGTATTCCTGCAGTTCAAGAAGCTATTAAAAAAGAAACAGGGAAAGAGCCTCATAAAGGTGTAAACCCTGATGAAGTGGTTGCATTAGGTGCTGCCATCCAAGGTGGAGTCATCACAGGAGATGTCAAAGACGTTGTCCTTCTTGATGTGACACCACTTTCTTTAGGAATTGAAACAATGGGCGGCGTATTCACGAAGCTGATTGAACGTAATACAACAATTCCAACAAGTAAATCTCAAATATTCTCTACTGCTGCTGACAACCAAACAGCTGTAGATATCCATGTATTACAAGGTGAGCGTCCAATGGCGGCGGATAACAAAACATTAGGCCGTTTCCAATTGACTGATATCCCGCCAGCACCGCGCGGCGTGCCTCAAATCGAAGTTTCGTTTGACATCGATAAAAACGGTATTGTAAACGTTCGTGCGAAAGATATGGGTACTGGCAAAGAACAAAACATTACCATCAAATCTTCTTCTGGTCTTTCTGAAGAAGAGATCGAAAAAATGGTGAAAGAAGCGGAAGAAAACGCTGAAGCAGATGCGAAGAAAAAAGAAGAAATCGAAGTGCGCAACGAAGCCGATCAATTAGTGTTCACAACAGAAAAAACACTAAAAGATTTAGAAGGCAAAATCGATGAAGAGCAAGTGAAAAAAGCAAATGATGCGAAAGATGCATTAAAAGCTGCGATTGAAAAAGGCGAATTCGAAGATATCAAAGCGAAGAAAGATGAGCTTCAAACAATCGTTCAAGAATTAACAACAAAGCTCTATGAAGAAGCTGCAAAACAAGCACAAGCTCAGCAAGAAGGTGCTCAAAAAGCAGATGACAACGTAGTGGATGCAGAATATGAAGAAGTAAATGACGATCAAGAGAAAAAATAATCACCTTTACTTTTGAAAAAGACTGCTGAAACGTACTCGTCAGAAAGTCAAAGTCAGGATCTCTTGGCTTTGACTTTTTTCTTTTCGACGGTGAAAAGCAATTGAAAAAAGTTAAATCAAAATGATACAATCGTATTTATGTGAGAAAATCGGGAGTGTGAAGAGATGAGTAAGCGTGATTACTATGAAGTGCTTGGCGTTGGTAAGAGCGCCTCAAAGGACGAAATCAAAAAGGCATACCGCAAGCTTTCAAAAAAGTATCACCCTGATATTAATAAAGAAGCTGGCTCAGATGAGAAATTTAAAGAAATAAAAGAAGCGTATGAAACCCTTTCTGACGATCAAAAACGTGCCCAATATGATCAATTTGGTCATACCGATCCAAATCAAGGTTTCGGTGGTGGTGGCGGCTTTAGCGGCGGAGATTTTGGTGGCTTTGGCGGCTTTGATGATATTTTCTCAAGTATTTTTGGCGGTGGTACTAGAAGGAGAGATCCAAATGCACCGCGTCAAGGAGCAGACCTTCAATATACAATGACGCTCTCTTTTGAAGAAGCGGCATTTGGAAAAGAAACCACAATTGAAATTCCTCGTGAAGAAACATGTGAGACGTGTAAAGGCTCCGGTGCAAAACCTGGCACGCAAGCAAAGACGTGTTCACATTGCGGCGGATCTGGTCAATTAAGCGTTGAACAATCAACACCGTTTGGAAAAGTTGTGAACCGCAGAGTATGTAACTACTGCAGTGGAACTGGAAAACAAATTGATCATAAATGCTCAACATGTGGTGGCTCTGGCAAAGTGAGAAAGCGTAAAAAAATCAACGTCACCATTCCAGCAGGAGTAGATGACGGTCAGCAGCTGAGAGTATCTGGCCAAGGTGAGCCGGGTGTAAATGGGGGACCTCCAGGTGATTTATTCGTCGTATTCCATGTGCGTGAGCATGAATTTTTCGAACGTGATGGAGATGACATTTACTGCGAAATGCCGCTAACCTTTGCACAAGCCGCATTAGGGGATGAAATCGAAGTACCAACATTACACGGCAAAGTGAAATTAAAAATTCCAGCAGGCACTCAGACAGGAACAAAATTTAGATTAAAAGGCAAGGGTGTAAAAAATGTGCGCGGTTATGGTCAGGGCGATCAGCATATCGTCGTGCGTGTTGTCACACCGACTAATTTAACAGAAGATCAAAAGGAGATTTTAAGAAAATTCGCTGAAGTGAGCGGAAATAAACCGGACGAACAAGAAATGAGCTTTTTCGATAAGGTAAAGCGCGCATTTAAAGGTGAATAAGAACGGATAAGGAGTTGGTAGTATTGAAGTGGTCAGAGATTAGCGTTCATACAACAAATGAAGCGGTGGAGCCGATCACCAATATTTTGCATGAAGCAGGTGCAAGTGGCGTCGTGATCGAGGACCCGCTTGATTTAATCAAGGAACGTGAAAATGTATACGGTGAGATCTACCAGCTCGATCCGAATGATTATCCGGATGAAGGCGTCATTGTGAAAGCCTATCTCCCTGTGAATAGCTTTTTAATGGAAACGGTAGATGAGATCAAAGAAGCCATCAACAATCTTCTTTTATATGATATTGACCTTGGGAATAACACTTTGTCCCTTTGTGAAGTGAATGAAGAAGAATGGGCAACTGCATGGAAAAAATATTATCATCCTGTGAAAATCTCTGAAAAATTCACCATCGTTCCGACTTGGGAAGAATACACACCTGTACAGTCTGATGAACTCATCATTGAAATGGACCCTGGGATGGCATTTGGAACAGGTACGCATCCAACAACGGTACTATGTATTCAAGCACTTGAACGATACGTCAAGGAAAACGATACAGTCATTGATGTTGGTACAGGTTCTGGAATTTTAAGTGTTGCGGCAGCAATGCTTGGTGCAAGAGAAATTCATGCCTTTGATCTCGACACTGTTGCAGTTGAAAGTGCGAAACAAAACATTGAATTAAATGGTGTTAGTGATTTAGTGACTGTGAAACAAAATAATTTACTTGACGGCATGACAGGAGAACATGATGTGATCGTTGCCAACATTCTAGCCGAGGTTATTCTGCGATTTACAGATCAGGCGTATGACCTATTGAAGAAGGGTGGCTACTTTATTACATCAGGAATCATCGGACAAAAGAAATGGCAAGTCAAAACCGCTTTAGAAGAAGCTGGCTTTGAAATTGTGGAAGTGCTGTCAATGGAAGATTGGGTCAGCATGATAGCAAAAAAATAAAGCAAGTAGGTGTCAGAACACGTATGCAACGATATTTTATCGACCTCACAAAAGAAGAAGTCAAAGCAAGGGGAACCATCGTCATCACTGGTGAGGATGTGCATCATCTTTCGAACGTGATGCGAATGAAATCAGGGCAGGAGATTCTTTGCTTAACAACAGACGGTTTTGAAGCAATCAGTACAATTGATACAATCACAAAGGAAGAAGTCATTTGTCTCCTTCATGGTTGGACGAACCAAAATAGAGAACTCCCGATTCAAGTCACTGTTGCAAGTGGTTTACCGAAAGGAGATAAGCTAGAGCTGATCATCCAAAAAGGCACTGAGCTTGGCGCAAATTCATTTGTTCCATTTCAAGCGGCTCGATCAATTACAAAGCTTGATCAAAAGAAATTACAAAAAAAACGAGCGCGTTGGGAGAAAATTGCGAAAGAAGCAGCGGAACAATCATATCGCAATGTCGTTCCGGTTGTTCATCCTGTGTTCACTTTTAAAGAGCTGATTCAAATGGTCGGTGAATTCGATAAATGTGTCGTTGCATACGAAGAATCATCGAAAGAAGGAGAGCAAAGCCGATTTAGTTCTTTGCTTCAAGAGATGAAAAGCGGACAAACCCTATTATTGATTTTTGGCCCGGAAGGCGGATTGGCGGAAAAGGAGATTGAAGAACTTGAAACAATTGGAGCTGTTATTTGCGGACTCGGACCACGCATTTTAAGAACAGAAACAGCTCCACTTTACGCCCTTTCTGCTATTTCTTATCAAACAGAGTTATTAAGAGGTGAAATATTATGGGAACAGTAGCGTTCCATACACTTGGCTGTAAGGTCAATCACTATGAAACAGAAGCCATCTGGCAGTTATTTAAAGAAGCTGGCTATGAAAGAAGAGATTATGATTCAAAAGCAGACGTCTATGTCATTAACACATGCACGGTTACCAATACAGGTGATAAAAAAAGTCGTCAAGTCATTAGAAGAGCCATTCGTCATAATCCAGACGGCGTCATTTGTGTCACAGGCTGTTATGCACAAACGTCTCCTGCAGAAATCATGGCGATTCCTGGAGTAGATATTGTTGTTGGAACACAAGACAGACATAAATTACTTGGTTACATTGAAGAATATCGTAGAGAAAGACAGCCGATTAATGGTGTTGGCAACATCATGAAAGCACGGGTGTTTGAAGAACTTGACGTTCCTGCC
Organism: Bacillus sp. NPDC093026; assembly: GCF_044754665.1. Classification (NCBI taxonomy): domain Bacteria; kingdom Bacillati; phylum Bacillota; class Bacilli; order Caryophanales; family Bacillaceae; genus Bacillus; species Bacillus sp. NPDC093026. The sequence continues at coordinate 28,332 of NZ_JBIVPN010000003.1, forward strand.
TTTACAGACCGCACACGCGCTTCATTAAAAATCCAAGAAGGCTGTAACAACTTCTGTACGTTTTGCATCATTCCATGGGCACGTGGACTTCTGCGCTCTCGTGACCCTGAAGAGGTCATCAATCAAGCACAACAGCTTGTTGATGCCGGCTATAAAGAAATTGTGTTAACAGGCATTCACACAGGCGGATACGGAGAAGACTTAAAGGATTATCATTTTGCTAAGCTTCTGAAAGAATTAGATGAACGTGTCATCGGTTTAAAACGAATTCGCATCTCTTCAATTGAAGCTAGTCAAATAACAGATGAAGTGATTGAAGTGCTGGATCAGTCTGATAAAATCGTTAGACATCTGCACATTCCGCTGCAATCTGGCTCTAATACCGTTCTCAAAAGAATGCGCCGCAAATATACGATGGAATTCTTTGCAGAGCGTTTAACAAAGCTGAAAAAGGCTCTTCCAGGTCTTGCTGTGACATCTGATGTGATTGTTGGATTCCCTGGAGAAACAGAAGATGAGTTTATGGAAACCTACAATTTTGTCAAAGATCATCAATTCTCTGAACTCCACGTATTCCCTTACAGCAAACGTACGGGCACTCCAGCTGCAAGAATGGAAGACCAAGTAGACGAAAATGTCAAAAATGAACGCGTGCACCGCCTGATCGCTCTTTCTGACCAGCTTGCGAAAGAATATGCATCAGCATATGAAGGAGATGTACTAGAGATTATCCCTGAGGAATCCTTCAAAGAAAAAGACGGAGAGCACAATCTTTATGTTGGCTATACAGATAACTACATGAAGGTCGTATTTGAAGGCAGTGAAGACATGATCGGTCAATTGGTCAAAGTCAAAATTACGAAAGCAGGCTATCCTTATAACGAAGGGCAGTTTGTACGTATAAGCGATGACATGCAAACAAATAAAGTAAGAATGACGTCATAATACGCGAAAGCCGGCTGCCAAAGGCAAGCCGGTTTTTATTTCGTCTGATTCGGTAAAAGAAATAAAATCAATGAATAAAAGGGGCGAATGAATGGGAAGAACAATAACGAACTGACGACATTAAATAGCAAGCTGAAATGGGCAATTTGTTGTGCAGGAGAACTTGCTAGAAGTTCAACGAATTCAGTGATCATGGTGAGAAATGGGAGGCATAATAGCACCCCGATTACATTAAACACCACATGCGCATATGCGGTTTGCCGAGCAGCGTAGCCTCCAGATATCGAAGCCATGACTGCCGTAATGCATGTACCAATATTGGAGCCTAATACAAAGCTGATCCCTTCCTGTAGAGCCACAGTTCCTTCATTCATAAATCCCATCAATATGCCGATACAAACAGAGCTAGAATGAACAATAGCGGTAAAAATCGTTCCTAATAGAAGAGCTGTCCAATTTGAGTGCTGCATCATTTCAAGGAACTTCATCATTTCTGGTTGACTTGTCATCATACCTGCAATCTTTGAAAATCCTTGAATGCAAAAAAAGATCATTCCAAGACCAAATATACTTTTCCCTGCATGCTTGAATGGTCTTTGACCGAAAATGATCAGTAGAAGACCAGTTGCGATCAGCACCCACATGAATACGTCCATTTCTATCGCAATAAACTCTGTTGTAAAAGTGGAGCCGATATTCGTCCCAAGTATCATTGGAATCGACTTCTTAAATGTCAGGATCCCTGTACTCACAAAGCCAATGACAATGACCATAAACGCCGAACTGCTTTGGAGAACGCCCGTAAACACGATACTGACCAAAAAGGCTTTAAGCGGATGATCAGTAAAGAGAAGAAGCGACTTCTCAATATGAGACGATGTAAGGGCAATTAACCCTCTCCTCAGCAAGCCCATTGACCATAAAAAAATGAAAATAAGTGCACAAAAATAAATGAGCGCAATCATAGAAAAGTCCTCCTCTTACCACTGAATATATGGACTTGTCTACCTGCTCATGACGAAAATATATTTCCAAATCACTTAGTTGACCTCACAGTAGGCTTATATTATAATATCTAGGTACATGTTTGCATGTATATCTTTTTTTTAATGCAGTCGATTGGTGTATTCGGAGGGAGGGAAAGAGAATGTCAAAAACGGTCGTTAGAAAAAACGAATCGCTTGAAGATGCTCTTCGTCGCTTTAAACGCAGTGTATCCAAAACTGGAACATTGCAAGAAGCAAGAAAGCGTGAATTTTATGAAAAACCTAGCGTAAAGCGCAAGAAAAAGTCCGAAGCTGCAAGAAAACGCAAATTTTAAAAGAGGGTGGATTTATGAGTCTTCTTGAGCAATTAAATTCTGACATGAAGCTTTTTATGAAAAACCGTGAGAAAGACAAGCTTGTTGTCATTCGTATGGTGAAGGCTTCGCTCCAAAATGAAGCAATAAAGCTTAAGAAAGACAGTTTGACCAGCGATGAGGAACTAACCGTCCTTTCCCGCGAGATTAAGCAACGTAAAGACTCCCTCCATGAATTTTCGAAAGCTAATCGTTTAGATTTAGTAGATAAAGTTCAAAAAGAGATTGACATTTTAGACGTGTATTTACCTGAACAATTGTCTGAGGAAGAACTGCAAACCATCGTTAAAGAAACGATTGTTGAAACAGGCGCTTCATCAAAGGCTGATATGGGTAAAGTCATGAGCGCTATTATGCCAAAAGTAAAAGGTAAAGCTGATGGTGCTGTCGTTAACAGACTTGTCAGCGAGCAGCTGTCTAAATAAAAAAGTATCCTTCTAAAGTTAGAAGGATACTTTTTTTATGCCTTTCACAAACCTGTCATATAAAAATGAAACCTATGATACATTTGTAACGTATGTAAAGGAACGATAAAATAAGAAGAAAGAAGGGAGGGATTACCAAAGAGTGAAAAAAATAAATGTTTCTATTGCTCTCTTCACCTGTTTTATCATATGCTTAATATTAGGGGTTCAATTGACCGCAAAATCAGCAAACCAGAAAGTTCACATCATACCAATTCAAGACACAGTAGAAAAAGGACTTTCTAAATTCATTGAACGATCATTTGAGCAAGCAAAGTCAGAGCGAGCGAAACATATTATTCTCGACATCAACACGCCCGGTGGTGCAGTAGATGCGGCTCTTGAAATAGCAGATACGATTCGAGCGTCCGATATCCCAGTAACAGCTTATGTGAATCATAGAGCGCTTTCAGCTGGAGCCTTCCTTGCATTAAATGCTGATCAAATTTATATGACCCCAAATGGAAAGATGGGGGCTGCTGCGATCATCGATGGTGAAGGCAATGCGGCTGATCAAAAATCTGAATCACTATGGCTTGCTGAAATGAGTAACGCTGCCGAAAAACAGGGGCGTAATCCAAAGTACGCTCTTGCGATGGCTGATGTAGATATAGACGCTAAAGAAGCCGGTGCACCAAAAGGAGAATTGCTCACCTTCAATACAGATCGAGCGCTGCAATTTGGATATGCAGAAGGCGAAGCGAGGAATATAGATGACCTGCTACATAAGCTCAATCTAGAGAATACGTCTGTTCAATACAATGAAGTTAGCTTTGCTGAAAAGGTTGCGCGTTTTCTCACGCATCCAATTGTTATTCCAATCCTTTTATCCATTGCGAGCTTAGGCTTAATTGTTGAACTGTATTCTCCCGGCTTTGGTGTACCTGGAACCATGGGAGTAACAGCACTTCTTCTATTCTTTTATGGTCATCTCGTGGCAGGTTTTGCAGGCTATGAGACATTATTTCTGTTTTTAGCAGGGATTGCGCTCATGGTTCTGGAATTGTTTTTGCCAGGAGGAATCATAGGTATCATTGGGCTTATCTGTGTGGTTGTCAGCTTATTTTTAGCAGCTGGAAGCTTTACAGAAATGGCGATTTCCATCTTGATTGCCACTGTTGTTTCAATCATAGCAGTTATTTTACTGACAAAGGTGTTGGGGAAACGTATGAAATTCTTTAAAAAGTTCATTTTAACTGATTCGACCAATAAGGAAAGTGGTTATGTCTCTAATGAAACAAGAGAGGATCTTGTTGGACAGATTGCTGTAACATTAACAGCACTTCGTCCGTCTGGCACGATTGTACTCGGAGACGAACGCATTGATGTTGTATCCGAAGGTGCATTTATTGACAAGGATGAACAAGTTAAAATTGTAAAAGCGGAAGGCTCACGCATTGTCGTGAGGAAAGTATAGATACTGATTTTATAGGAGGAATAAAATGGATCCATCTACTTTATTATTGTTTGTGATTATTGCAGCAGGTTTGATCGTTCTGTCGATCTTCTTCACCTTTGTACCGGTGATGCTATGGATTTCTGCCCTAGCGGCTGGCGTAAAGGTGAGCATTTTTACACTCGTGGGAATGAGGCTTCGTCGCGTTATTCCAAACCGAGTGGTCAACCCGCTTATCAAGGCGCATAAAGCAGGTCTTGATGTGACAATTAACCAGTTAGAAAGCCACTATCTTGCAGGTGGTAACGTTGACCGCGTTGTAAATGCTTTAATTGCGGCGCAACGTGCGAATATTGAATTGAACTTTGCTCGCTGTGCGGCAATTGACTTAGCAGGTCGTGACGTACTTGAAGCAGTACAAATGAGTGTAAACCCTAAAGTCATTGAAACACCGTTTATCTCAGGTGTAGCAATGGATGGGATTGAAGTGAAAGCAAAAGCACGTATTACCGTTCGTGCAAACATTGACCGACTTGTCGGTGGGGCAGGGGAAGAAACGATCATTGCACGTGTAGGTGAAGGGATTGTTTCTACAATTGGTTCATCTGATAATCATAAAAAGGTTCTTGAAAATCCTGATATGATTTCTCAAACTGTGCTTGGCAAAGGATTAGATTCAGGAACTGCGTTTGAAATTCTCTCGATCGATATTGCAGATGTAGATATTGGCAAGAACATTGGTGCCATTCTGCAAACAGACCAAGCGGAAGCAGACAAAAACATCGCACAGGCAAAAGCAGAAGAACGTCGCGCGATGGCTGTTGCCCAAGAACAAGAAATGCGTGCGAGAGTTGAAGAAATGCGCGCGAAAGTAGTAGAAGCTGAAGCAGAAGTGCCGCTTGCAATGGCTGAAGCACTTCGAGAAGGTAACATTGGTGTCATGGACTACATGAATATCAAAAACATTAATGCTGATACGGATATGAGAGACTCATTTGGTAAAATGACAAAAGGTCCGTCTGATAATGAAAACAAATAAGCATCCTCTCACGCCTTAAGGAGGGAGCCCATGGACATTCTATTTGAAAATCCGTTAATAATTGCAATTATCATTGGCATCATCTCTGCTGTATTTGGGAAAATCGGCAAGCAAGAGGAAAAGGAACAAAAAAATCAGCATAACAAGCCAGCTTCTCAACGTAAGCCGATGCCTCAGCAGCATACGACCTCAAAAAGTCCAAATCCAGCCGTGACGGATCAGCTTGACGATTTTGGCGATGTACATGATCATGGTGAAATGAAAAAAGCGTCTGAATCATTACAAGATCGCTATACCGCCACATTAGCCGAAATGAAAGAGCGAAAGAGTGAGCGAAATAAAGAACTTCGATCACTTGAAAGGCAGCTCACTAGACCAAAAGCATCTGCGACTGAGGTGCAGCCGAAAATCATTGAAAAGCTGAATCGAGACACTGTTGTTCAAGGGATGATCCTTGGTGAAGTGTTTGGAGAACCGCGCGCTAAAAACCCGCACCGAACAATGAAACGGCCATATAAAAGATAAAGAAGAAAGCCCCCTTTTAGCCAAGGGGGGCTTTTTTGTGCTCTTTTTAAGACGCTTCACGTCATCTGTTATCCAACAAGAGCTTAACTTGTTCATCAACAAAATAGTCGACTTATGATGAACTAGCCATTTTGCGGGATTCATTAGCATGATATGAACGACGGAGGAATAGGATGATATAGAGGCTTTCTCATCAGTCTCTCCATCTTTCAGTTTGATCTCATACACATGAGGTGGGAAGGGGTTCTTATTGAATGGGAAAAAGGAAAAATCGACTCAAAGCATGGCTGACAAGAACACTTGAAATCCCCCCAGACGTGATGATGGATCTTCCCCGTATTACGATGGTTGGCAGACTCCACATTTACATAGAGAACCATAAAGGGCTTTTACTTTTCAGTGACCAAGAGGTAAGACTTATGCTCAAACAAGGACAGTGTATCATTTCGGGTAAAGACTTTGTGATTAAAACGATTTTGCCGGAAGAGATCTTATTAGAAGGGAAAATCGATGAGGTCCGTTATATTGATTCTTAACTGACGGAGGGGAGAAGTGTGAAGAATAGATGGTTTGCCTATTTTATTGGCAGAGTGGAAGTGGAGATGAAAGGCAGCGGGATCGAGCGATTAATCAATGAGTGCACGAGAGAGGGGATCACGATTTTTCAAGTGAGCCGCCGTCAAGACAGCGTGCGCTTATTTATTCGCCTTTCAGATGTACATGCCTTCAGGAAAGTTCGCAGGAAGCATGAGGTGACATGTTCATTTCAGCAGAAGAAAGGGTTTCCGTTTCTTCTCTTATGGTCAAGAAAGAATATCGGATTTACTCTTGGTATCGTCTTTTTCCTTATGACGATATTTGCTCTGTCAAATATGGTATGGAAAATTGAGATCACAGGAGCCAAACCAGAAACGGAACATCAAATGAGAAAGCATTTAGATGAAATTGGTGTCCGAAAAGGTCGTTTTCAGTTCTTGATGGGAACACCAGAAAAAATTCAAAAATCTCTTACCACCAATACTAAAAGCATTACATGGGTTGGAGTCGAATTAAATGGAACCGCTTTTCAAATGAAGGTCGTTGAAAAAAATGAACCTAAAAAGGAAAAATATACAAGTCCGCAACACATCGTCGCAAAGAAAAAAGCCGTGATCACTAGAATGTATGTAGAAAAAGGGGAACCGCTTGCCGGGGTTGATGAACATGTGGAAAAAGGTCAAATGCTTGTGTCGGGACTGATTGGAAGCGAAGATCATCAAAAAATAGTAGGGGCAAAAGCGAAAATTTATGGAGAGACGTGGTATCGTTCTGAAGTTTCTGTTCCTCTAAGAACATCTTTTGACGTCTATACGGGTAAAATGAAGATAAAGCACAAGCTTTCCCTGTTTGGAGGCTCACTGCCATTTTGGGGATTTGATCTTAAAAAAGATCATTTTCAACATCCAAAAACTGAAACTGAAGTTCATCCACTTCATTTTTTAAAGTTTCAGCTTCCTTTTTCCTATAAAAAGGAAATCACACGTGAAAGTCAAAAAATAAACCGGGAGTACACAAATAAAGAAGCAGTACAAGCAGGGATTAAAATGGGTAAAAAAGAATTAGAAGAGAAGCTAGGTCAATCAGGTGAGGTGAAAAGTGAAAAAGTTTTGCACGAGACAACAGGGAATGGTAAAGTTAAGTTGATCATACTTTACCAAGTTATAGAAGATATTGTTCAAACAACACCTATAGTTCAGGGAGACTAGAGAATGACAGAACACTTACTTGAGATTCAACAAAAATTGGATAGCCCGAATGAAGCCATCGCTTTGTTTGGTAATCAGGATGCTTATCTGAAACTCATGGAAAACGAACTGAATGTATCCATCATTACACGTGGAGAAAAAGTGTATGTTTCTGGACAGGAAGCATCAAGAGAGACAGCGAGCCATTTGATCACATCTCTCTTACATCTCATTCGAAAAGGGATCGACATTTCTGAACGGGATGTCGTCTATGCGATTAAAATGGCCCAAAAGAATAAGCTGGCGCATTTTGAAAATATGTATGAAGATGAAATGACGAAAAATGCTAAAGGTAAGTCTATTAGAGTAAAAACGATTGGACAGCGTGAATACGTTGCTGCTATGAAAAAAGATGATTTGGTCTTCGGGATTGGTCCTGCTGGTACAGGTAAAACATATTTAGCAGTTGTCCAGGCTGTACATGCTCTGAAAAACGGATATGTAAAACGCATTATCCTCACAAGACCGGCTGTTGAAGCAGGAGAGAGCCTTGGTTTTCTGCCAGGAGATTTAAAGGAAAAGGTAGATCCTTATTTAAGACCACTATATGATGCCTTGCACGATTTGCTTGGCAGTGATCACACGGAACGTTTAATCGAACGCGGTGTGATAGAAATTGCGCCTCTTGCTTACATGAGAGGACGAACGCTCGATGATGCATTTGTTATTTTAGATGAAGCGCAGAATACAACGCCAGCCCAAATGAAAATGTTTTTGACTAGACTTGGGTTTGGCTCTAAAATGGTCATTACAGGAGATATTACACAGATTGATTTGCCGAAAGGTGTAGAATCGGGACTTTCTACTGCAAAGGACATGCTTGCAGAGATCAAGGGCATTTCATTCATTGAATTAGATCAGACAGATGTGGTCAGACACCCGCTTGTGGCGAAGATCATTGGAGCATACGAAAAGCAAAAATGAACGGAGTGACCCGATCGTCTTCATCGGGTCATTTTGTTTAGATCGTGGTTTAAAGTAAAAAAGGAGGTACTTTCCTTGAGAAAGAATCAGAAAGGCAGTAAGCGCAAAAGGCTGCTGTCTAAAAAAGAACCTCAGAAAATGGAGCACACGCGCTATATAAACGTTTTGCTATATGTCGCCTTAGCGGCCATTATGTTTGTGGTGCTCTTCTTCCATGTGAAGCCTGAATCGCTCGATCTGGATTTGTTTTCTGTGAGCGAACAGACCATCTATTCACCGTCTACAGTCGATGACCAAGAAGCGACAGAAGAGAAGAAACAAGAAGCAATTGATCAGGTGGAAGATCAATATACGCTGAAAAAAGCGTATTCTGATAATCGTGTTGACCTCATCTCATCTCTCTTTGAAGCCATTAAAGAGGAGAAGAATGCAGCTGTGAACAAAGAAAATCCGCCAACAGATCAAGAAATGGTCAAAAATGTAAAAGAAAAACTGACAACAGACATGAGTGAAGCCGTATCTGATCAATCCATCAAAGCACTGCTTCAAGCAAGTAATGAAAATCTTTCTTTTATAAAAGATTCTATCATCACGGTGGTTAACTCACTCATGAGCAAAGAAATCACAGCAGCTAAATTACAAGATGAAAAAAAACAAGTAAAAAAAGAGCTTGAAAACAATTCAATTCCTTCAAAATATTTAAATGCAGCCAAAGAAATTGGCGAATTTGCAATAATTCCAAACTATGTGTTTGACCCAGTAGCAACGGAAAAGAAAAGGCAAGAAGCATCTGATAGTATACAGCCTGTTCAAATTAAACAAGGTCAAATTCTAGTTGAAGAAGGCGAATTAATCGACCGTGAAGTATACCGTAAATTAGAGCTGACCGGTCTTTTAAATAGCTCAAATTTATTTAAGCCTGTAAGCGGTCTAATCATCTTGATCGGTCTTTTTTTAGCAGCTATTGTTCACTCATTTGAGAGAAAGAGTCAATCACTTGCACAAAAGAATAAATCATTGCTGCTTTATTCGCTCATTTTCACCATTATTTTGATCATCATGGAAGTATTCAGTCTCTTCCAAGAAACGAAATACACCACAATAGGATATGTGGTGCCAGTTGCACTCGGAACCATGCTAATTAAACTGCTCATAAATGAGCGGTTAGCGATCTTTTCCGGTCTTGTGTTTGCCCTTTGCGGCAGTATGATGTTTAATCAAGGAGTGACGGGTGTTTTTAATTATGTCATCTGCGCTTACTATCTTGTAAGCGGAATGGCGGGGATTTTGTTTCTTAGAAAACATAATGCAAGATCGAAAATTTTGCAGGCTGGACTTTTGGTTGCTGTGGTGAATGTACTTGTGTATCTTTCCATTACATTAATCCAAAATTCTTCTCCAACAGGACTTGAACTTGGCGTGAATCTCATGATGGCCGTCGTGTCGGGGGTTGCATCAGCTATTTTGGTCATTGGGTTAATGCCAGTATTTGAAAGCATGTTTGGTATTCTCACTACTATGAAGCTGATTGAATTATCTAACCCGAATCATCCGCTGCTCAAAAAGATTTTAACAGAGACACCAGGTACATATCATCATAGTGTCATGGTGGCAAACTTAGCGGATGCTGCATGTGAAGCGGTAGGAGCCAATGGGCTTTTAGCAAGAGTAGGTGCTTATTATCATGACATTGGGAAAACCAAAAGACCACATTATTTTATCGAAAACCAAATGAATATTGATAATCCGCATGACAAACTTTCTCCGCAGCTTAGTAAAAATATCATTGTTGCCCATACGACGGATGGTGCTGAAATGCTGAGAGAAAAGAAATTCCCTGAAGAGCTTGTTGATATTGCAGAACAGCATCATGGAAAGTCACTATTGAAGTTCTTCTACTATAAGGCAAAAGAACGTGATGATCAGGTAACAGAAGAAGAATTCCGTTATCCCGGTCCAAAACCACAATCAAAAGAGGCGGCGATTATATCTGTCGCTGACAGCGTTGAAGCTGCGGTCCGGTCGATGCATAACCCAAATCCAGAGCGGATCGAAAAACTCGTCAAAGGCATTATTTCTGATAAAATGCAGGACGGGCAATTTAGTGAATGTGATCTGACATTTAAAGAATTAAATATTATTAGCCAAACGATTTGTACCACATTAAAGGGGATTTTCCATTCGCGGATTGAATATCCAGATGCCCCTAAGCAGAAGGTGAAGTAAATGACATTGTTAATTGATTTAATAGATGAAACAGGGCAAGTATCAAAAGAGCAGCTTGAAGAAGTGGAAAAGCTTCTTCAATTTGCTGCGGACGCACTTGAAGTAAAAGATCAAGCTGAAGTATCCGTGTCAATCGTCTCAAATGAAGAAATTCATCAGATCAACAAAGAATATCGGGGAAAGGATGCGCCAACGGATGTCATTTCTTTTGCGTTAGAAGAAGAAGGAGAAGGGGAAATTGAAATTATTGGGGCTGACGATATTCCACCGGTCTTAGGAGACATTATTATTAGTGTGGATAAAACGAAAGAGCAAGCAGAGGAATATGGGCATTCCTTTATGAGAGAGCTTGGATTCTTGGCGATTCATGGTTTCTTGCATTTACTAGGCTATGACCACATGACAGAGGAAGAAGAAAAAGAGATGTTCGCCAAACAGACAAAGATATTGGATGATTATGGCCTTTCGAGATCATCGTAAGCAGCGGCGTCCGCTCGCCCGTTTTTTTCGGAGTTTCTTTTATGCATTTAGAGGGATATGGCGAACTTTCTTAAGTGAACGAAATTTTCGATTTCACACAGTCGCAGCCGTCATCGTGGTGTTTTGCAGCTTTTGGTTTCATATTCAACCAATCGAATGGGTGATCATTCTTTTATTATGTGGAGGAATATTTGCGCTTGAGCTTGTTAATACAGCCATTGAACATACAGTGGACCTTATGACAGAGGAGAAACATCCACTTGCGGAGAGAGCAAAAGACGCTGCGGCAGGCGCTGTTTGCGTTTACGCCGTGATTTCGGTTATGATTGGGTTGATTATTTTTTTACCGAAAATCATGCAATAGCACAATATTACTATTTATTAACATTTTTAGAAATGGGCGTGAAAATGTCACATAGATTATGTAAAATATAAATGTGACAGTGGTACCATTTCTTCTGAAAGTGGGAACTAGGAATGAACAAACAAGAGTTGATTTCAGAAGCGATCAAAGCAAGAGATTTTGCATATGTACCCTATTCAAAATTTAAAGTCGGTGCAGCATTATTGTCAAATGATGGAAAAGTGTATGGCGGCTGCAACATTGAAAATGCAGCATACGGCATGTGCAATTGTGCAGAAAGAACAGCACTTTTTAAAGCCTATTCAGAAGGCATCACATCTTTTCAAATGCTTGCAGTAGTCGCTGATACAGATCGACCTGTTTCACCATGTGGCGCATGCAGACAGGTCATTTCAGAGCTATGTGCACCTGATATGCCAGTGATTTTAACAAACTTAAAAGGACAAATATATGAAACAACAGTAAACGAACTATTGCCAGGCGCATTTTCACCGGAGGATTTAAATGACTAAGGAAAGCTTCAAATCAGGATTTGTATCAATTATTGGAAGACCAAATGTGGGGAAATCGACCTTTCTTAATCGAGTGATTGGGCAAAAAATTGCCATCATGAGTGATAAGCCCCAAACAACACGAAATAAAATTCAAGGCGTACTCACAACAAACACGTCACAGACGATTTTTATCGACACACCAGGGATTCATAAACCGAAGCATAAGCTTGGGGATTTTATGATGAAGGTGGCTCAAAATACACTGAAGGAAGTCGACCTGATCTTGTTTATGATCAATGCACAGGAAGGCTATGGTAAAGGTGATGAATTCATCATTGAACGACTAAAGCAAACATCAACACCGGTGTTCCTTGTCGTCAATAAGATTGATCAAATTCACCCAGATGAGCTGTTTCTTTTAATTGATGAATACCGCACGCGTTATCCTTTTAAAGAAATTGTGCCGATTTCAGCTCTTGAAGGCAACAACATTGATACACTTCTTCAGCAGATTGAAGGTTATCTTCCAGAGGGCCCACAATTTTATCCGGCAGATCAAGTAACAGATCACCCAGAGCGGTTTATTATTTCGGAATTGATTCGTGAGAAGGTACTACATTTAACAAGAGAAGAAATTCCTCACAGTATTGCTGTTGCAATAGAATCCATCAAGCCAGATGATCATGGAATAATTCATATTGCGGCTACCATTGTCGTTGAACGAGATTCGCAAAAAGGAATCGTTATTGGTAAACGAGGCAGTTTATTAAAAGAAGTGGGACAAAAAGCACGAAGAGATATTGAAGCACTTCTAGGATCAAAAGTTTATTTGGAGCTTTGGGTAAAAGTTCAAAAAGACTGGCGCAATAAATCTACTCACTTGCGTGATTTCGGATTTAGAGAAGACGAATATTAAGAAAACGCAGCATCTATTACAAAAACTGACATGTTGCGTCTCGATTAGTAAAAATTGTTTATCATGAAATGGAGGTAGCCTGGTCAAGATAAAATTAAATATGTTGGATGTAGCGTTGCTGCTTCTAATAAAGAAAGGTGGGGTTTTTATGTTGAATTTTACATGGAACGTATTTTCACAAACAGGAAGCGTTGACACGTACCTTCTTTTCAAAGAGTTAGAAAAGGAGAACCTGGAAAGACCCGATGTACTTGAAGAAGAAATGGCACGTCTTGATTTTCCAATTTTATAAGTCTTGATCCCCTCCAATGCTCGGAGTGTAGACAAATGCTCATTAAAAGTGAAGGAATTGTCCTTAGAACAACAGATTATGGCGAAACAAACAAAATTGTCACGCTGCTTACAAGAGAACATGGGAAAATTGGCGTAATGGCAAGAGGCGCTAAAAAAACAAACAGCCGCCTGTCCGCCATAAGCCAGCCGTTTTTATACGGAACCTTCCTTATCCAATCATCAACAGGACTTGGAACGCTCCAGCAAGGTGAAATGATTGAAAGCATGCGAGCCATTCGGGAAGATTTATTTCTAACCGCTTATGCCGCATATATGGCGGAGTTACTTGATAAAGGAACAGAAGAAAAACAGCCTTACCCTTATTTGTTTGAGCTACTTCTCCAATCTTTGCGCCATCTCAATGAAGGCACAGATGCTGATATTATTTTATTTATAGTAGAAGTCAAAATGTTGTCAGTGATGGGGATGAAACCTGAACTGGATCAGTGCGTGCACTGCGGTAATAAAGAAGGGCAGTTCCATTTTTCGATTAGAGAAAACGGATTTATTTGTCAAAACTGCTTTGCCAAAGATCCTTACAAACTGCCCCTGTCCCCAGCAACTGCAAGACTTCTCCGTTTGTTTCATTATTTTGATTTATCAAGGCTTGGTCATGTTGATGTCAAACCACAAACCAAGCAGGAAATTCGTCAAGTTCTTGACCATTATTATGATGAGTATTCCGGTCTTTATTTAAAATCGAAAAAGTTCATGAACCAGATGGAAAATATGAAAAAGCTAATGGGTGACGAAAACAAAAGTTGACATCTCCCATGACTTTTTGTAAGATCATCTAAGATCAATATGTTGCATTGACAGAAAGAAGTACTTACGTATAATCCATAAAAGCGACCTTAGGACGGTGCAAGCTAAGGATGGAGGCGTAACGAAAGGCATTCTTGAGCAACGTAAAACAAAGCGGCTGGATGCTACGATTCCAGCAAATAGGGTGGAACCGCGGGAAAAACTCTCGTCCCTATGTTTGCAAGGAGCCTTGCGAGCATAGAGACGGGAGTTTTTATGTTCAAACTGAGGTTCTAGTACGCATTCACCATACATAGCGGTGGTTGCGAAAAAGATGGAGGTGCGATCATTGAATATTCAAGACATGATTCTGACTTTGCAAAAGCATTGGTCAAATGAAGGCTGCGTATTAATGCAGGCCTATGACACAGAAAAAGGTGCAGGTACGATGAGTCCATACACGTTCCTTCGAAGCATCGGACCAGAGCCGTGGAAGGTTGCTTATGTGGAGCCTTCAAGACGCCCTGCTGATGGCAGATATGGAGAGAACCCAAACAGGTTGTATCAGCATCACCAATTTCAAGTGATTATTAAGCCGTCACCAGATAACATTCAAGAGCTGTATCTTGAATCATTAAAGGCGCTTGGTATTGAACCACTGAAACATGATATTCGATTTGTTGAAGACAACTGGGAAAATCCATCTCTTGGATGTGCAGGACTTGGCTGGGAAGTATGGCTTGATGGAATGGAAATTACGCAATTTACATATTTCCAGCAAGTGGGCGGTTTAGAGTGCAAGCCTGTTTCTGTAGAAATCACTTACGGTATTGAACGCCTTGCTTCTTATATTCAAGACAAAGAAAATGTCTTTGATTTGGAATGGACAGACGGCTTTACTGTCAGAGACTTATTCTTAATGGCTGAATACGAGCATTCTGTTTATACATTTGAAACATCTAATACAGAGATGTTGTTTGATTTATTTACAACGTATGAAAAAGAAGCACATAGCCAAATGGACAAAGGTCTTGTCCACCCAGCATACGATTATGTTTTAAAATGCTCACATACATTTAACCTGCTTGATGCAAAGGGGGCCATCTCTGTAACAGAACGAACAGGGTATATTGGTAGAGTGCGCCAGTTAGCAAGAAAAGTAGCCAAAACGTATTACGAAGAAAGAGAAAAACTTGGATTCCCTATGTTAAAAGAGGAGGCGGCTTCTCATGAATAAACAAGATGTATTACTCGAAATTGGCTTAGAAGAGATGCCTGCTCGTTTCATTCCAGAGAGCACAAAGCAGCTCGGAGAGAAAGTAAAAGCTTGGTTTGTGACGCAAAATATTTCTTTTCAGGATATTGTGTTATTCAATTCACCGAGACGCCTTGCTGTGTTAGTCAAAGGCGTAGCAGAAAAACAAGAAGACATGAAAGAAGAAGCAAAAGGACCAGCTAAAAAGATTGCTCAAGACGCTGAAGGCAACTGGACAAAAGCTGCGGAAGGTTTTGCACGCGGTCAAGGAGCGTCAACTGATGATCTCTATTTTAAAGAGATCAAAGGTGTTGATTACGTCCATGTGCAAAAGTTCCAAGAAGGCCAGCAAGTAAAAACACTTCTTCCAGCCTTGGGTGATATCGCCGCTTCTTTAAGCTTTCCGAAGAACATGAGATGGGGAAGTGAAGATTTACGCTATATCCGTCCGATTAAGTGGATTGTTTGCTTATTTGGACAAGAGGTCATTCCTGTTGAAATTGCAGGTGTGAAAAGCGGCAGGGAGACAAGAGGACATCGCTTCCTTGGTACGACTGCTGTTATTGATTCACCTGCTTCTTATGAACAAACATTACGAGACCAATTTGTCATTGCAGATTCGGAGAAAAGAAAACAATTAATTACAGAGCAGCTTCAAGTTCTTTCAAAAGAAAAGGGCTGGGTGATCCCAGTTGACCCTGAGCTTTTAGAAGAAGTAAATGACCTTGTGGAATACCCAACGGTGTTATTCGGTTCCTTTGAGGAAGAGTTTCTTGCATTGCCAGAAGAAGTATTGGTAACGACAATGAAAGAGCACCAGCGCTATTTCCCTGTAAAAAATGAGCAAGGTCAATTACTGCCGCACTTTATTACAGTAAGAAACGGAAACAGTGAGGCATTAGAAAATGTCGCAAGAGGAAATGAGAAAGTACTTCGTGCACGTCTATCAGATGCGGCGTTCTTCTATAAAGAAGACGAAAAACTTGTCATTGAAGAAAATATTCAAAAGCTGGATAAGGTTGTATTTCACGAGAAGCTTGGAACCATTGGTGACAAGCTGAAGCGAGTAACAGATATTGCTACTCGCCTTGCGGCACATGTGGGTGCAGACGACGAAACAATCGCGCGCGTTGAAAGAGCAGCAAGTATTTCTAAGTTTGATCTTGTCACTCAAATGGTCTATGAGTTCCCTGAATTACAAGGAATCATGGGTGAGAAATATGCAAAAGCACTTGGCGAACATGAAGAAGTCGCAAAAAGTATGAACGAACACTATATGCCGCGTTTTGCCGGTGACAAAGCACCGTCTACTTTCATTGGAGCCATCGTTGCAATTGCGGATAAACTAGATTCTATTTGTTCATTCTTCTCAATTGGTGTGGTGCCAACAGGTTCTCAAGATCCGTATGGTTTAAGAAGGCAAGCGAGCGGTATTGTTCACATCCTGCTCGATCGTCATTGGAATATCTCATTTAAAGAGCTTTTAGCGTTTGCCCAAGTAGAGACAGAACATGAAGCAGAGCTTATTGAATTTCTGACGCAACGCTTAAAATATGTGCTTCAAGCAGAACATATCCGTCACGATATCATAGATGCAGTGCTAGATGTTGAAGATATAGAACCTTATGCAGCAGTGAAGAAGGCAGCTGTTCTTGAAGAGAGCGTGAAACAAGCGAGCTTTAAAGAAACGGCTGAAGCGCTAGGGCGCGTCATTTCAATTAGTCAAAAGGGTGAGGACGTTGAGATTCAGCCTGCACTATTTGAAAATGAGCAAGAGCAAGAGCTTTTTGAAGCCTATCAACAATTAGAGACAGCTATGAAAGGGCATATTGCAGCAGGAGATTACCAATCAGCACTTGATGCGTTAAAAACTCTGAAATCGCCGATTGTAAACTATTTTGATCACACAATGGTTCATGCAGATGATGAAAAGCTGAAGAAAAACCGCTTGGCACAGATGGTCAAACTAGCAAAAGTTATTCAATCATTTGCGAACATGAACAATTTAATTGTAAAATAAATTTCCGAAGAACGGTTGCCTTATCACCGAGGGCAATCGTTTTTTACTCATTTAATTAAAGGTTTTTGAGCGTATTTTTGTCTCAATCGGACAAAGATGCGCTATAATATGATGAGTTATGAAAATGATATACATAAAGTAAGGATCCGCTCTCTCTAATTAAAGGTGGTGAGTACAATCGAGTTAAATAAACGGCAAGAGCAGATTTTACAGATTGTCAAAGAGAATGGTCCGATCACTGGAGAGCATATCGCCGATCGGCTGAACTTAACAAGAGCTACCCTCAGACCGGATTTAGCCATTTTAACGATGTCTGGCTTTTTAGAAGCAAGACCAAGAGTCGGTTATTTTTTCACAGGAAAAACAGGCACGCAGCTTCTGGCAGATAAGCTGAAAAAACTTCAAGTGAAAGACTTTCAATCCATTCCAGTGGTGATACATGAGAATGTTTCAGTTTATGATGCGATTTGTACGATGTTTTTAGAGGATGTGGGCACATTATTCGTTGTGGACGATCACTCTATTTTAACAGGCGTTTTATCACGAAAAGACCTCCTTCGAGCAAGTATTGGTAAACAAGAGCTTCCATCTATTCCTGTTCATATTATTATGACTAGGATGCCAAACATCACCGTTTGTCGCAAGGACGATTTCATTATGGATGTGGCCAAGTACTTGATTGAGAAGCAGATAGACGCACTGCCTGTCATTAAAGACAGCGATAAAGGCTTTGAAGTCATCGGCAGAATTACAAAAACAAACATGACGAAAATACTTGTTAGCTTGTCGGAGAATGAAATTATCTAATTACAGAAGACTGCGAGGGGATGTTATGAGTAATCGCGTAATTTTTGTTGTATCAGATTCTGTAGGAGAAACAGCCGAGCTCGTGGTCAAAGCGGCACTTAGCCAATTTGATGGCGTCTCATCAGACCACTCAAATATTAGAAGAATTCCATATGTAGAGGATGTTGGTACGATTAAAGAAGTGATATCGCTGGCAAAAGCGGATAACGGTATCGTCTGTTTTACACTGGTTGTCCCAGAAATGCGTCAATTCTTAATAGAAGAAGCGGAAGCGAACGGAGTCGTCTACTATGACATTATCGGTCCGCTCATTGATAAAATGGAGACTGCATATGGAAATAAAGCGAAACATGAGCCCGGTCGTGTACGTCAATTAGATGAGGACTATTTTAAGAAGGTGGAAGCCATTGAGTTCGCTGTGAAATATGATGATGGAAGAGATCCAAGAGGGATCTTAAAGGCTGACATTGTTTTAATTGGTGTATCACGCACGTCAAAAACACCGCTATCTCAATACTTGGCGCATAAGCGGCTGAAGGTAGCAAACGTTCCGATTGTTCCTGAAGTTGATCCTCCAGAAGAATTATTTTCTGTTGATCCAAAGAAATGCATTGGCCTAAAAATTAGTCCAGACAAACTGAATCACATTCGCAAGGAACGCTTAAAATCTTTAGGTCTAAATGATCGAGCAATTTATGCGAACATTGAGCGGATTAAAGAGGAGCTGGAGTATTTTGAAAAAGTGGTTGATCGTATTAACTGTCAAGTCGTTGATGTATCGAACAAAGCAGTTGAAGAAACTGCAAATGTCATTCATCAAATGCTGACTAAAAGAGGTTCCGAATAAACTCAGGATGCTCCTCCTGGGTTTTTCCTATGGAGGGAAACGGGTAAACAAAAACAATAGCATATTTGTTGAATTTGTATTATAATAAAAAATTGTGATAAAATGATTGATTTTAGGTTTAAGTTAAGTCAAGAACGAATAAACTAATATTGGCAGAAGTCAAGTGATTCTGAACATAACTTTTCGACAAAATGAGCTTTACTGCTGAACGCTTTATAGGGGAAAAGTATGATCTTATTGCCTCTGTAAAGCAGGAATAAGGTGGAGGGATGGAGAATTAGTCACCTGAATGAACGTAAAAAAGGCAGGACGATTTATGTCGACGCAGATGCATGTCCTGTAAAAGACGAAATTCTTTCTGTCGCTTCACAATTTCAAGTACCTGTTACATTCATTGCTTCGTATGAGCATTTTCAAACGAAGAGATCGGAACTTGAAGATTGGCGGTTTGTGGATACACACAAAGAAGCAGCGGATTTAGTTATTGCGAACGCAGTTGTCGCACATGATATTGTTGTGACACAAGATATTGGTCTTGCCTCCTTATTGCTTCCAAGAGATGTCATGGTTCTGTCGGAAAGAGGACGAATGTACACAAACGAAACAATTGATTTTGATTTGGAACGCAGGCATTTTTCTAGCAAACAGCGAAGAAAAGGTGTATACGGAAAAGGTCCCAAAAAGCTTTCAGATGACGATAAAAAGCGATTTATTGCGCTACTACAAAAAATCCTGTCGAATCATGAAGGATTTTTGAATTAAAAGGCGAATAATGTACGACGGAGTGTTATTAGGATGAGCAAACGTATACCAGATGAACTTTTGGAGCAGATCCAAAAAAACGCAGACATTGTCGAAGTGATTGGAGAATACGTACAGCTTAGAAAGCAAGGTCGAAATTACTTTGGTCTTTGTCCATTCCATGGTGAAAATACTCCTTCATTCTCTGTTTCAGCAGATAAGCAAATCTTCCATTGTTTCGGCTGTGGTGCAGGAGGTAATGTATTTTCTTTCCTCAGACAAATGGAAGGCTATTCATTCATTGAAGCCGTTTCACACGTTGCTGATAAGTACCATATTGATTTGCCTGATCATGTGGCGAATGCGCAGATCAGTTCGTCTCAGTATGAAGGTGCAGCAGATCATAAAATGATTGAGGCCCATGAGCTACTTAAGAAATTTTACCACCATTTGCTGGTAAATACAAAGGAAGGTCAAAAAGCGCTCGACTATTTACGATCACGAGGCTTTACAGAAGAAACGATTGCAAAGTTTGAGATTGGATATGCGCTAGACTCCTGGGATTTCATGAGCAAATTTTTAGAAAAACGAGGGTTTGATCCGGTTGTTATGGAAAAGGCGGGTCTCTTGATCCAACGTGAGAATGGCACAGGCTTTTTTGACCGCTTTAGAGATCGTGTCATGTTTCCGATTCATGATCATCATGGTACGGTAGTGGCTTTTTCCGGCAGATCGCTTGGTGATCAACAGCCAAAGTATATGAATAGTCCTGAAACACCACTTTTTCATAAAAGTAAGCTGCTTTATCACTTTCATGACGCACGTATGCACATTAGAAAACGTGAGCGGGCTGTCCTTTTCGAAGGATTCGCAGACGTCATCTCTGCTGTCACATCCGGTGTGAGCGAAAGTGTAGCAACTATGGGAACTTCTTTAACAGAAGAGCATGTGAAGCTTCTCAGACGGAATGTGGAAGAGATCATTCTATGTTATGACTCTGATGCTGCCGGGTATGAAGCGACAATGAAAGCGTCAGGTTTGCTTGAAAAAAGAGGGTGTAAAGTCCGCGTTGCCATGGTTCCGGATGGACTTGATCCAGATGATTACATTCGTAAATATGGCGGCGAGAAATTTAGGAATGACATCATAGATAGAAGTGTGACATTAATGACTTTTAAGATGAATTATTTCCGAAGAGGAAAAAATTTATCAGACGAAGGAGACCGTCTTACTTATATGAAGCAAGCTCTCCAAGAAATAAGCCGGCTAAACGGCTCCTTGGAACAAGAGGTTTACATGAAACAGCTTGCTGGAGAGTTCTCTATCTCGCTTGACTCATTAAAGGAACAACTTGAACTGTTTAAAAAACAACAGCGACAAGAGGTCAAAAACTCGCAAGTACAAAATGGTCTTGAAAAACGACGTGCACATCTGTCAACTCAAGTAAGAAGGAAACGTCTGAAGCCGGCATATGAAAATGCAGAACGAATGCTTCTTGCTCACATGTTAAAAAGCGATGATGTGATCCGCAAAGTGCTTGACAGAGTTGGGATTGAATTTAATATAGATTCGCACAGGGCGCTTGCGACGTACATTTATGCTTTGTATGAGGAAGGCAAAGAGCCGACTCCACAGCACCTAATGAACCGGTTTGAAGATGATTTGATGAATCAGCTTCTGACGGATATATTAATGATTCAAGTTGGAGACGAACTAAGTGAAGCTGAATTAAGTGATTATGTAAAAAAAGTGTTGAATTATCGGAAATTGTCAATGATAAAGGAAAAAGAACTAGAACGTGTAGAGGCGGAGAGACAAAAAGATTTCTTCAAAGCAGCAACACTTGCAAAAGAAATTATTCAGTTGAACCGTTCGCTTAAGTAATACGTCTAATATTATGATAAGACTTACGGCTGGCAATGAATCCTTTAGGGGAGGAGCATAAGACCGCAAGCAACTTGCTTTCATCATTATTTATTTTATTCCTATTTGCTCATACTGTTCGAAAGAGAGAGAAGAACTGGTCAGAAGCAAATCGTAAGTGACTTTAGAATTCGTTGCAAGCTTTGGAAGGAGGGATCCATAATGGCTGATAAACAAGCCCACGAAACCGAAACTGAATTGACCTTTGAACAAGTGAGAGATAAACTCACTGAAACCGGTAAAAAACGGGGCGTTTTAACATACGAAGAAATTGCAGAGCGTATGGCTAGCTTTGAAATTGAATCAGACCAAATGGATGAATACTATGAATACTTAGGCGAACAGGGTGTTGAGCTCATTAGTGAAAACGAGGAGACAGATGACCCGAATATTCAGCAACTGGCTAAAGCAGAAGAAGAATTTGACCTGAATGATTTAAGCGTACCACCAGGTGTCAAAATTAATGACCCTGTCCGTATGTATTTAAAAGAAATCGGTCGCGTCAATTTGTTATCTGCAAAAGAAGAAATTGCGTATGCACAAAAAATCGAGGAAGGCGATGAAGAATCAAAAAGAAGATTAGCGGAAGCGAACCTTCGTCTTGTTGTGAGCATTGCCAAACGCTATGTCGGTCGTGGCATGTTGTTCCTTGATTTAATTCAAGAAGGAAATATGGGGCTCATGAAAGCGGTTGAGAAGTTTGATTACCGCAAAGGATACAAATTCTCAACATATGCGACTTGGTGGATTAGACAGGCGATTACACGTGCAATTGCCGATCAGGCAAGAACGATCCGTATCCCTGTGCATATGGTTGAAACCATTAATAAATTAATCCGTGTGCAAAGACAGCTTCTGCAAGATCTTGGCCGAGAACCAACGCCAGAAGAAATTGCGGAAGACATGGACTTAACTCCAGAAAAGGTAAGAGAAATTCTTAAAATTGCGCAAGAGCCTGTCTCTTTAGAAACACCAATCGGTGAAGAAGATGACTCGCATCTTGGTGATTTTATTGAAGATCAAGAGGCGACTTCTCCATCTGACCATGCTGCATATGAATTGTTAAAAGAGCAGCTTGAAGATGTATTAGACACGCTAACGGACCGTGAAGAAAATGTGCTAAGACTGCGTTTCGGACTAGATGACGGAAGAACACGCACGTTAGAAGAGGTTGGAAAGGTGTTTGGCGTGACGAGAGAACGGATTCGCCAAATTGAAGCAAAGGCTCTTCGTAAATTAAGACACCCTAGCAGAAGTAAACGACTAAAAGACTTCTTAGAATAAAAACCCGAGCGGATCTTGAAAAAGATCCGTTCTTTCTTCATTGAAATGAAAACGCTTTTTTTAATCTGATTATATTTTACTGAATAACAAATGAATTTGCAACGTTCTTGAAGAAAAGATGTATAAAAAATACATCAAAATGTGCTGGCGGCATCCTATCTCATCTAGATCATTTTTGTCTAATCTGTGAACTTGACCAAAGTTTTGTATCATAATTCATTTACTTTTTGTAAAATTAAAGTAGAATTAGAATTGTTTGCATAGTCTCAAAGGGGTTTTCACAAAGGGGAGGATGAAAGAAATGAAACGGAATCCACTTATACCATTCTTATTGATTGCCATTTTAGGAATTGGTCTCACTTTTTTCTTATCAATGAAAGGGCTTAAAGATGAACAGAAGATTGCCTCTGGGGGCGAAGAGCAAAAGCAAGAAGAGACAGCAAATGCGACGCCGGAAGAATTGTATAAGCAGAACTGCATAAGCTGCCATGGGGAAAATTATGAGGGCGGGGCAGGTCCTGCATTAAAAGGTGTTGGTGACAAGCTTGAAGTAGCGGATATCAAGAAAAAAATTCAAGAAGGTGGAAATGGAATGCCTAGTGGTCTGATTCCGAATGAAAAACTAGATGAGATGGCAGAATGGGTATCCAAAATTAAATAATCTTACACAAAAAGCTCTTTTGGATTAGAAGAGCTTTTTTCATTTGAAAACGACTTTTAAAAAGTTCATAATTTATATAAGATAGACAAGTATGCATATTAAAGAAAAGTAGTGATAGTATGAATGAAATAAATTTGTCAAAACGATTAAAACGAGTAGCAGACTTTTTACCAAAGGACGCTGTCTTTGCTGATATAGGCTCAGATCATGCCTATTTGCCATGCTATGCGATTTTACACGATAAAGCAGTGAGAGCTATCGCTGGGGAAATTACAGATGGACCACTTCAATCAGCGAAGCAGCAAGTACATAGGCTTAAATTAGATGCATTGGTCTCGGTGAGAAAAGGAAATGGCCTTGAAGTGATTGAACGAGGCGAGGTCAATGCAGTGACCATTGCGGGTATGGGCGGTGCACTGATCGCAAGCATACTCAATGAAGGAAAGCACAAGCTTTCAGGAAATGAACGTCTGATTCTTCAACCGAATATCCATGCTCACCACATCCGTTTATGGTTATATCAAGAGGGGTATGAGCTGTTAGATGAAGTCATTTTAGAAGAGGACGGCAAGGTATATGAAATTATCATCGCTGAAAAAGGCGATCAAGATAAAGCCTATCAAGGGATGTCAATTGAGGCGGGGATGCTTGTTGGTCCGTTTCTTGCAAAAGAGCAAAGTGACGTCTTCCGAAGAAAGTGGATGCAAGAGCTCCAGCATCTTGAGAAAATTGTCCGTCAAATTCAAAAGGTAGCTCCTACACAAGAAAACAAGGAGCGCCAAAAAGAGCTGAAAGCGAAAATAACGATTCTAAAGGAGGTTTTGACTGTTGGCTAAAACAGTAAACGGGCATGAAATCATCCAGCTATTTGAACAATTTTCACCAAAGGCATATGCAATAGAAGGTGATAAAATTGGGCTGCAGATTGGGACATTAAATAAACGAGTGACCAATGTCATGATTACTTTGGATGTATTAGAGAATGTGGTGGATGAAGCGATCGAACGGAAAGTGGACTTAATCATCGCACATCACCCTCCAATCTTTCGTCCATTAAAACATGTGATGACTGACGAGCCATCTGGACGTATTATTGAAAAATGCATGAAACATGATATTGCGGTGTATGTGGCCCATACGAATTTAGACGTAGCTGATGGGGGAGTCAATGACTTACTTGCAGAAGCATTGGAGCTTCAAGAAACGAAGGTGCTAGTCCCAACATTCGAAGATCAAATAAAGCAACTTGCCCTGTATGTACCAGAGGAATTTGAAGAAGCCCTTAGAACAGCTTTAGGAAATGCAGGTGCTGGTCATATTGGAAATTATAGTCATTGCGCTTTTTCAAATGAAGGGACAGGCAGTTTTCTGCCGTCAAATGATGCAACGCCATTTATCGGTGAAACGGGTAAGCTGGAATTTGTAAAAGAAGTGCGAATTGAAACCATTTTTCCAGCAAGCATTGAAAAACAAGTGATTCGAGAGATGATCAAAGCACATCCTTATGAAGAAGTGGCTTACAGCGTGCATACAACCGATCTTGCCCCAGTTCAAAAAGGCCTCGGCCGCATTGGAGTATTAAAAGAGCCAATGACACTTGGAGACTTTACACAATTTGTAAAAACAAAGCTTGATGTGAATGGGGTTCGTTTTGTTGGTGACAAGGAAGCTGTCGTCGAAAAAGTAGCTGTACTTGGCGGAGATGGGAACAAATACATTCATCAGGCCAAAAGAATGGGTGCTGACGTGTATGTAACAGGAGACCTTTATTTCCATGTGGCACATGATGCCATGATGCTTGGGCTGCATGTAGTCGATCCAGGTCATTATGCTGAAAAGATCATGAAAGAAGGAGTGAAAGCGAAGCTTCAATCGCTATGTGCAGATAAGAAATACGATGTGCAGCTCTTTGTTTCAGAATCAAATACAAACCCATTTCAATTTATGTAAACAAAAAGCGTCAGAGCCACTTGCTCTGACGTTTTCTTATTTCTTTGTTTTCACGCGAGGTAATATTTTCGAAAGAGGAACAGTATGTTCGATTTTCCAAGTTGATTCATCGTCGGGGTCATAATTTTCTAGGAAACGAATGACTTCTTTTGTAATAGGTGTTGGTGTGGAAGCACCTGCAGTAACTGCAACAGTCTTCACGCCTTCCAGCCATTCTAACTTGAGCTCACTGAGGTCACCGATTCGATAAGCTTTTGTACCTGCAATCTCCATTGATACTTGTGCCAATCGGTTTGAGTTGTTACTTTTTGGATCTCCGACAACAATGGTTAAGTCAGCTTGACCTGCTTGCTGTGAAACAGCCTCTTGCCGTACCTGCGTGGCAAGACATATTTCTTGATGGTATTCCACATGAGGATATTTCTCTTTAATAAGTTCCATCAAGTCATGGACATCCCACTGTGACATTGTCGTCTGGTTTGTAATGAGTAGCTTATCTGATGTTAAATCCAGTGCTTCAATATCGGCCTCTGTTTCAACAAGGTGTACTCTGTCAGGTGCTACCCCGACGGCTCCTTCCGGCTCAGGATGACCTTTTTTCCCTATATAAATAATATCATAGCCGTCCGCTGTTTTTTCTGAGATGAGTTTATGGGTTTTGGTCACATCTGGACAAGTCGCATCAATGGTCACAAGTCCTTTTTCTTCCGCAATTTGACGGACCTCAGGGGAAACGCCATGAGCGGTGAAAATAACAGTTCCACTTTCGACCTGCTTTAAAATTTCTAAACGGTTTGGACCGTCCAGTGTATAGATACCATCTTCCTCAAAGGCATCTGTCACATGTTTGTTGTGCACAATCATACCTAATATATAAATCGGGCGCGGCAAATTTTTATCAAGTGCGGCATTTTTAGCAATGACCATTGCATCTACGACGCCATAACAATAGCCACGCGGTGATATTTTAATAACCTTCATTTATTCATCCTCCTGTAGGGAAGTACTGCAAAAGAGAAGAACAATAGAAAAAGCCGTAAAAAACGGCTTCTCTTTCATTCTCTTCATTCCATTATAGCCAAAGTAAGCGCATATATCAAAGATTGTTCAACGCTCTGAATACTTATTCCTTAAAAGATCACTATACATATAGTTTTGGAACAGAACTTCCGGATCTTTTTTTCGGTTTGGCTTTAGGAGCGGAAGGTTTGGATGATGTGTGAGTCTCTGTTTTTGTATTTTTCACAATGATGCTCTCTGACTCTTCTTTTTCTTTTGGATCATCAAGTGAGATTGCTTCTTCTGCGTCTTCCATATCTGTTTCCTCATCCAGCACTTTTGGTTCTGTCGTCTTTTCCTCAGTATTTGTTTCTTCATCAGCACTTCCAAGTTGGCTGTATAACTTAATCATTGCAGGCAGATTTTTGACTAAAGGACCGTATTGCTGAATCATTGGCGTGAATTGCTGCGCCATTCCGAGCACTTTTTGGACATTTCCTAACATGCTAGAGATGGTGGCAGGATTTGTGAAGCTCTGGAGTCCTTGTAATCCCGCACCTCCTCCAGAGACCCCTGCACCCCCAGCACCAGGAAGAAATTTGGCGAGCATCCCTTTGATCCCAGCTCCGCCGCCAAGTGCACGGCTCTCGCCTGCCGGAACGCCGCCCATTCCTTGCAAACCTCCGCCTTGTACGGACGGAGAGCGGGGCATCATTTGCTGAAATTGGTTCCCTTGGCCCTGAAAAGGTTGTTGTTCTATAGGAGGTGGTTGCCTTCTTTGAAAAATACTGGGCTGTCCACCATTTCCAAGTTGCCGGCGTGAGGGACGATGAGGTTGAAAATCGCCCATAGGCCTTTGCCCTAACATACTTGTACCTCCCTTACTGCATTCTCTTTCTCTTCATAGGTTATGCAAGGAAGCTTCAATTGGTTTCCTGTTTCCCTTTTAAGAAAAGCTGACATGGTTTTTTTGCTGAAAATCAGCTATAATGAGGAGATGAGCAAAAGGCAGTGCCTTAAGGAGTGAAAACATGAAAGAAACGAAATTTACGACATATGAATTAAAGCCTTTTATTATAGATGCTATTCATGAACTGGGCTTTTATGAGCCAACTGATATTCAAAAAAGAATCATCCCAGCTGTTTTAAAAGGAGAAAGCGTGATTGGTCAATCACAAACTGGTACAGGTAAAACCCATGCGTATTTATTGCCACTTATTCATTCGATTGATCCAAGCAAAAAGCAGGTGCAAGTGGTCATTACCGCACCTACACGGGAATTGGCCAATCAAATTTTCAAAGAAGCACAGACGATTATGAAAAAGGCATCTCCGGAAGAAGAGATGAAAGCGAAGCTCTACATTGGTGGAACCGACAAGCAAAAGTCGATCCAAAAGCTGAAAAATCAGCCGCATTTGGTTGTCGGGACTCCTGGACGTATCGCAGATTTAATTCATGAGCAAGCACTCAATGTCTATAAAGCAACATCACTTGTGATTGATGAAGCGGATTTAATGCTGGATATGGGTTTTTTAGAAGATGTAGACCGTATTGGTGCACAAATGCCTAAAAATTTGCAAATGCTTGTATTCTCAGCAACGATTCCCGAGAAATTAAAGCCTTTTCTCAAAAAATATATGGATAACCCGAAGTATGCACATGTTGAGCCTAGGCGTATTACCGCTGAAAACATTCAGCATATTTTAGTACCGTCTAAACATCGTGATAAATTAAAATTGTTGCATGAGATTGTCACGAACGTACAGCCTTATGTAGGCATTATATTTGCCAATACAAAAGCAACGGTCGATGAAATTGCTTCATTCCTGCAGGAAAAAGGAATGAAAATTGGTGTGCTTCATGGTGGACTTACGCCGCGCGAACGTAAGAGAGTCATGAAACAGATTGAAGACTTAGAGTTCTCCTATATTGTTGCATCTGACCTCGCAGCTCGTGGGATTGATATAAAGGGTGTTAGTCATGTGATCAATTATGAGCTTCCATCTGATCTTGATTTTTATGTTCATCGTGTTGGACGAACAGCTCGTGCAGGTTCTTCAGGAATTGCGATAACCATTTATGATCTGCAAGATGAGGATGCACTAGTTCAAATTGAAAAAATGGGCGTTGTGTTTGAAAACAAAACGATCGTTCACGGAGAATGGCGAGATGCGGATGACCGTCTAAAGCGTCAAAGACGTAAAAAAGCACCAAATGAAATTGAAGAAAAAGCGAAACGTCTTGTGAAAAAACCTAAGGCTGTCAAGCCAGGGTATAAAAAGAAAATGACGCGTGAGATAGACAAAATTAAAAGACAGGAACGAAGAAAGTCAAAGCGCAATGGAAAGTAGGGGAAAACATTGTTGAAGATTGGATCACATGTATCCATGAGCGGAAAACATATGCTTCTTGCAGCGAGCCAAGAAGCGGCTTCTTATGGTTCAAATACTTTTATGATTTATACAGGTGCACCGCAAAATACACGCCGTAAAAAAATTGAAGATCTTAATATTGAAGCTGGACAAGCGCATATGAAAGAGCATGGCATGACAGATATCGTCGTTCATGCACCGTATATTATCAATATTGGGAACACAGTCAATTCAGCGACATTCGAGCTTGGAGTGGACTTCCTTCGCTCAGAAATAGAGCGTACGGAAGCACTTGGCGCAAAACAAATTGTTCTCCATCCAGGTGCGCATGTCGGAGCAGGTGCTGAAGCAGGTATTCAAAAAATCATCGAAGGGTTAAATGAAGTCATTGTCAAAGGTCAAAAGGTTCAAATCGCACTTGAAACAATGGCAGGCAAAGGCTCAGAGTGCGGGAGAAGCTTTGAAGAGCTTGCCCAAATCATCGACGGTGTGACACATAACGAAGCACTTTCTATTTGCTTTGATACGTGCCACACACATGATGCTGGTTATCCGATTGTGAGTGATTTTGATGGCGTTTTAGAAGAATTTGACCGAATCATTGGGATTGATCGCATTAAGGTTCTTCATATCAATGACAGTAAAAACATACAAGGTGCAAGAAAAGACCGTCATGAAAATATCGGTTTTGGTGAAATTGGCTTTGATGCACTGAGCTATATTGTGCATCACCCGCAGTTTCAAGACGTGCCGAAGATTCTAGAAACGCCTTATGTAGGTGAAGATAAAAAGAACAAAAAACCACCTTACAAATTCGAAATTGCAATGCTGAAAGAAAAGCAGTTTGATGAAGGGTTGCTAGAAAAAATCACGCAGCAGTAAAGAACCGTATGCAAAATGATGGGTGCCGCTAAGTGCGGCCCTTTTTTCCTAATTTGTAAATTGATTAAACAAATCATTAACGGTTTGTGCTGTCTGTTTAGAAGTAATCGCTTCCACCTGCTTAAGAAGCCGTTTGCGCTCAGCATCATTAAAAATATTCACGTTTTTCCCATTCATGAGTTTGGCGACTTCGGCAGCCTGATTCGGAGATAAGCTCACTCCATACTGTTTTGCATACCTTAACAGATCATTTGCTGTGATCTGATTTAGCCTTTGTAGCACAATTTTTTGAATTAAAATCAATGCCATTCCTCCCCTCTGTAACAATGTATGGGCGAAAACGGAAAATGTGCAAAAAATTTTATTTTACTCTGTGAAATGATAAAATAGTAAAATGAAATAATATGTGTAGAAGGGAGAACGTATGGCAAATAGTAAACAGCATAAAAGAGAATCAGTGCCTCACTTTATTTTAAGAACTTTTCTGATTCTAGTAGGAGCTGCATGTGCAGCTGTAAGCATCGAATTATTTTTAGTGCCAAACAATATTATTGATGGGGGCATCATCGGCATCTCGCTTATTTTGGATTATCTATTCACTGATAACCCATTGATTAACTTTGCGACGATTGTTGTCATTTTAAATATCCCATTTATGATATCAGGATACAAACACATTGGAAAAACTTTTCTTGTTTCTACTGTGATTGGGATTGTCAGCTTGGCCGTGATTGAATCTTCTCTTCATCATGTAGACGCATTTACAACTCAGCCAATCTTAGCGACTGTGTTTGGAGGGCTATTACTTGGATTTGGTGTTGGACTTGTGATACGTAATGGGGGTTCAATGGACGGAACAGAAATTTTAGGAATTTTACTTACGAAAAAAATTCCTTTTTCCGTCGGTGAGTTTGTCATGATCGTCAATGTGTTCATTTTTATTTGGGCGGGCTTTGTATTTGGACCAGAGCAAGCCATGTATTCTGTCATGACATATTATTTGGCAATGAAAACAATTGATGCTGTCATTCAAGGATTGGATGAAACAAAAGCTGTCATTATCGTGTCTGATCATTTTGATGAAATCTCAGATGCGATTCTTCACCGTCTTGGTAGGGGAACAACAAAGCTTAGAGGAAAAGGCGGCTATACAGATGAAGAAAAAGATGTTATCTACGCTGTTGTAACGAGGCTCGAAATTACAAAGCTAAAATCCATTGTTTTTGAAATTGATACGAATGCTTTTATTACGATTATGGATACGCATGAAACAAAAGGAGGTAAGTTCAAAACAGCTATTCATTAGCTTTTATTTTACTTTTTTCTTTTTCTTTTATATAATGAAATCTAAATATGGGCAAAGAAAATGGCAAAAGCCATTTTCTTTTTGTTGTATAAATCGTAATCATTCTTTTTATTTTGGATTAAAGGTGGAAAGATTCATGGCAAAGCCAATTATTGAAATGAAGGATGTTTCTTACTCTTATGGACAGCGAAATGTCATTGATCACATTCATTTAACAGTAGAGGAAGGAAATTTTCTTGCGCTTGTTGGACCGAATGGTTCTGGTAAAACAACCTTATTAAAATGCTTGCTTGGTCTCATTAAACCTCAAAAAGGTGAATTGAAATTATTCGGCACGCCTATCTCAAAATTTAAAGAATGGGATCAAATCGGATTTGTATCCCAAAAGGCGAATAGCTTTAATACAGGTTTTCCTGCCTCTGTGTATGAGGTGGTGGCAAGTGGTTTGACAGCGAAGATTGGCTTATTCAATCGAATGAGTAAGCAGGATAAACAGCAAGTAGAAGATGCCATTCGTTCAGTCGGCATACAAGATTTAAAGCACCAAAACATTGGTGAGCTCTCAGGCGGTCAGCAGCAGCGCACCTTTATTGCACGTGCGCTTGTCAGCCAGCCGAAGCTGCTCATTTTAGATGAGCCGACGGTTGGGGTTGATCAAAGAACAGTAGAAGGCTTCTATCAGCTTTTAGAAACTTTGAATAAAGAAAAAGGAATGTCATTAATTCTTGTTACACATGATGTTGGAACTGTTTCTGACAAAGTGACACATGTTGCCTGTTTAAACCAGCATTTGCATTTCCACGGTGATGCTGAAGCTTTCGACTCAATGGATGATCAGGCGTTATCGCAGTTTTACGGGCATGACATTCAAGTGATTCATCACGACCATCATCATCATGGGGGACATAAATAATGCTATTTCCATTTTTTCATTATGAATTTTTACAAAATGCGTTTATCGCAGGGGTGTTGATTGGTTTTATTGCTCCTTTGCTCGGTGTATTTATTGTCGTGAGAAGGCTGTCTCTGATTGCAGATGCGCTTAGTCACGTGTCACTTGCCGGTATTGCTGCGAGTCTGTTCCTTGATAAAAAATTCGGATTGCTTACAGGAGTGAGTCCGCTCTATTTAGGCATGGCGTTTTCTGTTGCCGGTTCATTATTTATTGAACGGCTTCGCTCGGTGTATAAACATTATCAGGAGCTTGCCATTCCGATTATTTTATCAGGTGGAATTGGTGTTTCCGTTATTTTTATTTCACTTGCAAATGGCTTTAATACAGATTTATTTAGTTATTTGTTCGGGAGTGTGAGTGCTGTTTCAAGGCTTGACCTATGGGTTATTGTCGGGATTTCGATTGTTGTTGTCCTTGTGGTCGTTCTTTTGTATAAAGAACTGTTTTTGCTTTCATTTGATGAAGAGCACGCAAAGGCTTCAGGTATTTCCGCAAAATGGATTCACTTTATTTTTATCCTTGTTGTAGCACTTGTCATTGCAGCGTCTATGCGTATCGTGGGGACATTGCTTGTGTCAGCGCTGATGACGCTTCCTGTCGCGGCAAGTATCCGGATTGCCAAAGGGTTTAAGCAAGCCATCTTTCTTTCTATCCTGTTCGGAGAACTGTCTGTCATGGTCGGACTAATTTTAAGTTACTATTTAGATCTTGCGCCAGGTGGAACCATTGTGATGCTGTCCATTTTGATTTTAATCGTTTGTATTAGTATTGGTAAATTCAGAAGGGGGAATCATCATGAACGTACAAGAAGCGCTTGATTTATTAAAGGAAAAAGGCTATAAATATACAAGCAAACGTGAAGATATGCTTCAATTGTTTTCTGATTCGGACAAATACTTAACAGCTAAAAATGTGTTAACCGCATTAAGTGAAGATTATCCCGGACTGAGCTTTGATACGATTTACCGAAACCTGTCTTTATATGAAGAGCTTGGTATATTGGAGACAACTGAATTGTCAGGAGAGAAACTATTCCGTTTTAAGTGTTCGTTTTCCCATCATCATCACCACTTTATCTGTCTTGCATGCGGGAAAACAAAAGAAATTGATGCCTGTCCAATGGACAAGCTTGAAGCGGAATTAGAGGATTATCATATTAGCGGACATAAATTTGAAATTTACGGAACGTGTCCCTCATGTGAACAGAAGGAAGTTCACTCCTAAAAAAGCTAGCCAACCGGCTAGCTTTTTTGATCTGTCTATTTGAAATGTTTTACACCTTTTATCGGTTTGATTAGAATGGGATGAAAATGCATGTTTGATTCCGACACATGGCTTATGTTGACCTTTATATTTGTACTGCTTTAATTGGCAGTTTGCAGTCGTTTTTCATATTGTTTGATCCACTGAGATGCTTCTTTCCAGTTATTCACACGGATGATTCGATCGTCCACTGGCATTTGGTTATACGGGGAGTTAAAGAGGATAACTGGTATATCTGCCTCTTTTGCAATCATTGTGGCATTGCCATGATGATCCTCGAAAAATACATCAATATTGTGTTTTTGAACAGCTTCCAGCTTATGATGACCGCCGACCAACTCAATGTCGTCATAATGTACCTGATTCTCTTTAAACCAAGCGTAGGTGACATCGGTTAGGTGCTGCCTTCTTGCTGTAATATAAATCAGTTTGTGCTGATTTTTCATTTGATTTAGAATGTTTTTCGCGCCGTCGGCAAGCTTTGCTTGTTGATAAATTAGAGGCTCATGCTGATCCATCCAGCCCCAAAATTCATCATTGGAAATTTTTAAAAGCTTCGTCAAATCATATTCCGTCATATCATCTAGTGTTATTGCACATTGAAACGACTGATTTAAGTAGGGGACAAAGGTGTCCTGTGCCGTCACTGTGCCATCAATATCAATTCCTAAACGTAACATGCCCACACTCCTCATATTTATACTCTTAAAGTGTAACATAATCAATTCACAATTCCAGCAAGTTTTAGCAAACATGAAACAGGCTTTTTTGCTCATACTAAAAAAGCTCCTTTCTATTAACCAAAAGGGGGAATTGATCATGGAAAGAGACGAAGATTTCAAACGGAGTGATCGTGAAATCGACACACACTTTAGTAATGATGATGGCTATTTAGAGGAAACAGCTGCTGAAATTACAGAGCCATATCAGGCATCAAGAGATCGAGAAGACAGACGAAAACGTGACCATGTAGGTGACGATTCAGGTAAGGGGATGGGCTATACAGCGCTTGCGTTAGCGATTATCTCATTATTTGTCTTGCCGGTTCTATTAGGTGTAGCGGCAATCGTCGTTGGTTATATTGCAAGAAGAAAAGGAGCACAGTCGCTTGGCGCGTGGTCAATCGGGATCGGAATAGTTTCCGTTATCCTTGGGATTTTTGTTACGCCGTTCTTCTAACAAGAACAGAAAAACGCCTGACCTTACCGTCAGGCGTTTTTGTTATGCATTTGCTTGTTTTTCTTTTTCAGCTTCCATTTTTGCGTAGTGTTCTTCAGCAATTTTGTCGATTTCTTTTTTCAGTTCTTCGACCATTGTTTCCTCTGGCACTTTACGAACAATTTGACCTTTACGGAAAAGGAGACCTTCGCCTCTAGCGCCTGCGATTCCGATATCTGCCTCACGGGCTTCACCAGGACCGTTTACAGCACAGCCTAAAACAGCTACTTTGATTGGTGCTTTAATTTTTGAGATATATTCTTCTACTTCATTTGCAATGCTAATGAGATCAATTTCAATTCTTCCACAAGTTGGGCAAGAAATGAGTGTTGCCGCATTTGAAGCAAGACCGAATGATTTCAATAACTCACGTGCAACCTTTACTTCTTCAACGGGGTCAGCACTTAATGAAATGCGAAGTGTGTTGCCAATGCCCATATTTAAAATCGCACCAAGACCTGCAGCACTTTTCACCGTTCCAGCAAATAAAGTACCTGACTCTGTAATTCCAAGATGTAAAGGATAATCAAAAGCCTTTGCCGCTTTTTCATATGCTTCAATCGCAAGGTTTACATCAGATGCTTTCATGCTGACAATGATGTCATGAAAGTCGAGATCTTCTAGAATTTTAATGTGATGTAGTG
Organism: Bacillus sp. NPDC093026; assembly: GCF_044754665.1. Taxonomy (NCBI): domain Bacteria; kingdom Bacillati; phylum Bacillota; class Bacilli; order Caryophanales; family Bacillaceae; genus Bacillus; species Bacillus sp. NPDC093026. Next base: position 63,453 of record NZ_JBIVPN010000003.1, read on the forward strand.
CACTTTCAACCATGCCATCTGCCGTCGGATAGCCGTATTTATCAAGAATTTTTTTCTCTAATGAGCCGGCGTTTACTCCAATACGAATGGGAATGCCTTTTTCCTTGGCTGCTTTTACAACTGCTTCAACTTTTTCTCGTCTTCCGATATTCCCAGGGTTAATCCGAATTTTGTCAGCCCCAGCTTCAATCGCTTTCAGTGCAAGCTTGTAGTCAAAATGAATATCGACAACAAGGGGAATGTTAATTTGTTTTTTTATGTCTGCAATGGCATTTGCTGCACGCTCGTCTGGACATGCCACACGAACGATTTGACAGCCAGCTTCTTCAAGGCGCTTAATCTCAGCTACTGTCGCCTCGACATCATGTGTTTTGGTCGTTGCCATACTTTGAATGACAACTTCATTATTTCCACCTATAGTTAAAGGTCCCACCTTCACGGGACGCGTTTTTGTACGATGTGTGACTTCACCCACTTGTCAATCGCTCCTTAGTGTACATGCAATTTCATTTGCAGTGTACGACGTGTTTTACATTTCATATTGTAACAGTCTCTTTGTATGAATGACAAGGAATTAACGTTTTATCTCTTATAGACCGGAAACTTATATGTACTGCCTGCCCGTATTTCGTTTGCTTTTACTCCTTTGTTCAGCTCTTCGAAATCTTCAATGACTTCATCAAGAGGCTTATTTGTATGCACGATGGATACGACTGTCTGACCTTGTTTTACAGTGACAGTTTTATATGCTTTTTTCTCAGAAGGTTGAAAAGCACTTGCAGGAACAGCAGTTGCTTCTTGATCAGGGATTGTTCCATTTTTTAAATCAAAAAAGATAATAAAGAGTACAAACAAACTAATCAGTAAAAAAATAATTCGCCGCATTTTAATCACCGCTTTTATGATTTTACTTCAAGTCTATGCATGTCCTGAAATGATAGAACCAAATAGTTGGAAAAGCTGTAGCCGATTGCTCTAGCTTGTTCTAGCAAGCCTTGTAACAGAACAAAAAAACCACCTTCTTGAAAAGTGGTTTATTTTTTAGCTGGTATTTCTTTGACGACAAGATAAAGGAAGATAAAATTAATCACCCAATTTAATAAGAATGAGTTGGCCACTGGAGTGTTTAATGCGTTCATGATTGCAAAAAAGACGGTCGTTAATGTAAGTGAATAGGCCGATAGCTTCCAAAGCATTTGAAAAGAAAGTTCCTTTTGCTGCATCCGTTTAATAAATGTGCCAAGCATGGCGAGAAAAGTCGTACTGATAAACATTAGAGCAGCAGTCGAAAGATAAAGCAGTACACAGATGACTGGAATGATGATGGCTTGATTTTGGTTCGTCACAGCTGCGAGTTCCTCTTTCGTCAATGAGCCACCAAGGAGTTGATAAGGAATATCAGTCATTTGCCCATCAATGGCAATGACAGCTTTGTCTTTTAATAAAGCGATAGCTGTTTGTTTAGTTTCGATTTCGCTTGTTTTTGTTTTTTCAGAGGGATCAAAGATGATGGTGATCCCGCTCTCTTCTTTTTCAATTGGCGTGCTTTGTCCCGCTTTGAGCTGACCCTTTTCAATTGAGAAATCAGGCAAATCCTTTTTGATCACATGCTGGAATCCAGACATGGCATTGGTGATCTCTTTACTCACATGATATCCTTGGGGAACAGCTGCGATAATAGATAGGATAAAAATGAATAAAATGGCTTTGCCGATACCGGTAAAGCGTGCTTTGGCAATATCTTTTGGTGAATAAATTCCTTTTAACAATAAACTAAATACGTTCAAACGTTTCACTTCCTACATTTTTTTCTATACCTTACATTGTATCAATGTCTACTCATCAAGTACAAGTGCGCCTTCAGTGCTGGTTAAGATAGAGGGAATGAGGCATAATGAATACAGCTGATGAAAAGGAGGCGGACTTTACTTGGACGTGTTGTATTGGATTCTGATTGGTTGTGCATTTACCGTTGCGTTTGTTGGACTTGTCTATCCAATTATCCCTAGTGTTGTCTTTATTGTACTTGGTTTTATGCTCTATGGTGTCTTTTTCAGCTTTGAACCATTAACACTGACATTTTGGCTTATTCAAGCCATGTTTACGGCAGTGTTATTTGGAGCTGATTATGTATCGAACCTGATTGGAGTCAAACGATTTGGCGGTAGTAAAGCGGCCATTTGGGGAAGTACAATTGGTCTTTTAGTAGGTCCATTTATCATTCCGATTGCAGGGATGATCATTGGCCCTTTTATCGGCAGTGTACTTGCAGAGCTTCTTGTTCATCAAAAAGATTTGAAGACGAGCGTGAAAGTAGGGTTTGGCTCATTACTTGGGTTTGTATCAGGCGTATTTGCTAAAGGATTGATTCAAGCACTTATGCTGGGCATCTTTTTGTTTTATGTGCGTGGGTAAATTCAGGAAAGGTGTTTAAAACTCTTTTTGAAGGGCTAAATACAAAATAATGACTGAAATGTTTCATATGATGAGCATTAACGTTGAAACAAGCGTTTTCTTTTGATACTCTTTGAGTAGGGTGAATTGCTTGCTTACAAAGGAAGCATTTCAGTACATATATTCTAAGGAGGAATTTAACCATGGCTTTTAAACTTCCAGAATTACCATATGCTTACGATGCATTAGAACCACATATCGACAAGGAAACAATGACCATTCACCACACGAAACACCATAACACATACGTAACAAACTTAAACAAAGCAATCGAAGGGGTATCAGCTCTTGAAGATAAGTCAATTGAAGAGCTAGTGGCAAACTTGAATTCTGTGCCTGAAAACATTCGTACAGCAGTACGTAACAATGGCGGAGGACATGCAAACCACTCATTATTCTGGACGATACTTTCACCAAACGGTGGTGGCGCACCAACTGGTGAACTTGCAGATGCCATCGAAAAAGAATTAGGTGGATTTGAAAAATTCAAATCAGACTTCGCTGCTGCAGCTGCAGGGCGCTTTGGTTCTGGTTGGGCATGGCTTGTTGTAAACAATGGCAAACTTGAAATCACAAGCACTCCAAACCAAGATTCTCCTTTAACTGAAGGAAAAACACCGATTCTAGGACTTGACGTTTGGGAGCATGCTTATTACCTCAACTATCAAAACCGTCGTCCTGATTACATTTCTGCTTTCTGGAATGTTGTGAACTGGGATGAAGTAGCTCGCCTATATAGCGAAGCTAAATAATTATATACTTCATGTAAAAAGATCTGCTCACGATTGAGCGGGTCTTTTTATATTTTCTCTCCTTTTTTTACATATCTGCCCTTTGATGAGACAGACTATTGTGTAGAAAAGGAGAATGAATTTTATGAGCAGATTAAAGAAAATGTTTGGGGATATGGATGTCACAAGAGATTTATTACTCCTACTTTCGATTGGTGGGTTATATGCGCTTGCCATTGCGCTTTCGAATACGTTTGTGAATGTGTACTTATGGAAACAATCCGGACGATTTACGGATCTTGCGATTTATAACTTGGCAATTGTCGTTCTTCAACCCATTACCTTTTTATTTGCTGGAAAGCTAGCCAAAAAAATAGATCGGGCGTTCGTCCTTCGTTTTGGTGTGATCTTCTTAGCAGCTTTTTACTTAATTGTTCTATTAGCAGGAGAACAAGCAGCCACGCGGCTTGTCTTATTAGGAAGTGTACTTGGGATTGGCTATGGCTTTTACTGGCTTGCTTTTAACGTACTGACCTTTGAGATCACAGAACCTGAAACAAGAGACTTCTTTAATGGTTTTTTAGGAGTTCTTACATCTACCGCTGGCATGATCGGTCCACTGATCGCTGGCATTGTCATATCTCAATTAGCGAATGATACAGGCTATACGGTCATTTTTACCTTATCGCTCATTTTGTTTTCATTAGCGGTCGTGATGAGTTTTTTTCTCAAGAGAAGACAATCAAAAGGGAAGTTTATGATCAAACAAATTTGGAGAGAACGACATGTAGACGTGAATTGGCGTAAGATTACAACTGCTCACTTTTTTCAGGGATTAAGAGAAGGGGTCTTTGTCTTTTTAATTAGTGTCTTTGTGTTTATAGCGACAAATAGCGAGCTTGCTCTCGGAACATTTGGTCTAGTGAATTCAGGTGTCGCCTTTTTTGCTTACTTTTTTGCAACGCGTTTAATTAAGAAAAAGTGGCGGAAAAAAGCCATCATGCTTGGAGGGCTCATTTTATATGGTGCACTTTTTCTCATTGTTTTTCACTTGTCCTATGTATCGCTTCTGATGTATGCGGTGGCGATTGCAATTGGTTACCCCTTGTTACTCGTTCCGTATGTATCTTTAACATATGATGTCATCGGACATGCGAGGTATGCAAGGAAAGCCCGTATTGAATACATTGTGGTAAGAGAATTATTTTTAAATGCTGGGCGTATTTGTTCCATTGTCCTGTTTCTCTTATCTGTCACTCTGCTGGGCAATGAGCTCGGAATTCCTGCATCACTTGTAGTGCTAGGAGCAGGGCACACACTCATTTATTATTTTATAAAAGATATTCATTTAAAAGAAAAAATAACTGACATAAATGAGGCTGACGGTCAAAAGCCTCTATCTCACACGAATCTTATTAAGGGAGAAAGGTAAAATTTCTTACCATTGGAACATCAAATTTCTAGATAAAAAATAGAAAAACCGCTAAAATGATATGGCACCTTTTATACATAAAAGGGGTGCCATTTCTTTCTTGATAGAAAAGGTGATGTGATGAGGAACAAGAAAAACAAAAAAGACGCAAAGGAAGGGCGCAAAACACTTCCGATCCGGCTCAATTTATTATTTTTAGCTGCGTTTATTATTTTTACCGGTGTTGTTGTCAGACTCGGTTTTGTGCAGATTGTCAATGGAGAAGATTATAAAAAACAGGCTGAAAAGCAAGAGGATGTCAGTGTCAGCTCATCTGCTCCTCGAGGGAAAATTTATGATCGAAACTATAACACGATCGTCAGCAATAAAGCGCTAAATGCCATTACATACACGAGAACCTCGACAACCTCACAAGAAGAGCGTCTCAAAGTGGCAAAAAAGTTGGCGAATATGATTCATGTCAGTACGAAAAAAATTACGGATCGTGATAAAAAAGACTTTTGGATATTAATTCACCCGAATCAGGCGAAAAAGCTTGTTGAAAAGGAAGCGAAACTAAAAGGTGACGATAAATTGTCTGATGACAAGCTATATGAACTTCAGTTAAAGCGAATCACAGACAAGGAATTAAATCAACTTACTAAAAAAGATTTGCAAGTGCTTGCGATCAAAAGGCAGATGGATGCAGGTTATGCATTAACGCCTCAGTTCATTAAAAATGAAGATGTGAAGCCAAGTGAAATTGCTTACGTTTCTGAGCATTTGGACGAGCTACCAGGTGTTGATGTCACAACAGACTGGACACGTAGTTATCCTTATAAAGGACTGCTTCGTAGTATGCTCGGTAGCGTTTCCTCAAGTGATGAAGGTCTCCCGCAATCACTGCTTGAACATTATCTCTCACTAGGTTACAGCCGAAATGACCGTGTGGGTAAGAGCTATCTCGAATATCAGTATGAAGATGTGTTGCAAGGTCAAAAGGAAAAAGAACAGAGTACAACAGATAAAGAAGGCAATGTCACAAGCACTAAAGTATTAACAGAGGGAAAAAGCGGAAAAGACCTAGTGTTGACCATTGACATTGAGCTACAAAAAGCTGTTGAAAAAATCATTGAAAAGAACTTGAAAAGTGCGAAACAAAGAGGCGGAACGGGGCTTCTTGATCGTGCGTTTGTTGTCATGATGGACCCGAGAAATGGAGAGGTTCTTTCCATTGCGGGTAAACAGATTACAAGCAAAAATGGCAAGTACAAATTTGATGACTATGCGTTAGGTACGATGACGTCTTCTTATGCGATGGGATCAGCTGTAAAGGGTGCAACTGTACTGACAGGATATAAAACAGGCGCGATTCATATTGGAAGTACTCAATATGATGAACCACTATATATCGCACAGTCACCGCCAAAGAAATCTTATCAAAATATGGGACTCATCAATGACTTAACGGCACTAGAGCGTTCGTCGAACGTGTATATGTTTAAAACAGCCATTGCCATTGGTAAAGGGGAATATCGTAAGAATCAGCCTCTTCCAATTGATACGAAAGCATTTGATACGTTCCGCTACAATTTCAGTAAATTTGGTCTTGGGGTAAAAACAGGCATTAATCTTCCAAACGAAGCGACTGGCTATAGAGGAACATCTACACAATCAGGTCTCTTACTTGACTATGCAATTGGACAATATGACACGTTTACACCGCTACAAATGGCGCAATATGTCTCGACCATTGCAAATGGTGGTTACCGTTTACGTCCGCAGCTTGTCAAGGAAGTCAGAGAACCAGATCCGCAGCGTGGCATTGGAGCTGTGACTGAATCAGTCAAGCCGGATGTATTAAACAAGCTCGATATGACAAGTGACGAAATCAAGCGTGTGCAGCAAGGGTTCAAGCTTGTCATGCAAAACCCAAAAGGGACAGCATATTCCAACTTCGGTAACAAAAAATACAATCCAGCTGGAAAAACAGGAACCGCTCAATCATTTTATGACGGACCAATTAAAAGTAAGCGAGGCACACCGACGTACAATACAACACTTGTTGCGTATGCGCCTGCTGACAATCCAGAAGTGGCTATTTCTGTCGTTGTGCCGTGGGTGTATCAAGACTACAATCAGCGCTATCCCATCACAAATGATATCGGTGAACAAGTACTAGATAAATACTTTGAGCTGAAATCGAAACAGGAAAGCGATGACACACAAGCGAAAAACAAAGATAAAATTGAAAACGAAGCAGAAACAAATAACTAGATCTAAACTAGGAAAAAACGCTCACTTTTTGTGGGCGTTTTTTTATGTTTTCTTCAAATTTTTCGTTATAAATTGACAAAAATCATACAAAACTCCGCATTCTCTCTACAAAACTCCGACATTTACAAAACCTTAACATTCCATTTAAACGAAATTAATAAAGAACCTTTAATGTATTACTCGTAGGACAAATTATTCAGGGGGTATTCTTGAAATGAAAAAGAACAAATTATGGCTGCTTACTTTCCTTACAATCGCAATGTTAGCATTCGTCACAGCATGCGGAAACAGCAGCTCAAGCAGTGATTCAAAAGACAGTAAAGGAAATGCTTCAAGTAAAGAAGAGGCATCAGGTTCCATTACCATCTCAGGATCATCTGCAATGCAGCCTTTAGTTCTTGCGGCAGCAGAAAAATTTATGGATAAACATCCAAAAGCCGATATTCAAGTACAAGCAGGCGGTTCAGGAACAGGGCTTTCTCAAGTGTCAGAAGGATCTGTACAAATTGGTAACTCAGATGTATTCGCCGAAGAGAAAGACGGAATCGACGCAAAAGCTTTAAAAGACCACAAAGTCGCAGTTGTTGGAATGGCAGCAGCTGTTAACCCTGAAGTTGGTGTCAAAGACATCACAAAGGACGAATTGAAAAAAATCTTTACTGGTAAAATCAAAAACTGGAAAGAGCTTGGCGGGAAAGATCAAAAAATCACACTTGTGAATAGACCTGATTCATCAGGAACTCGTGCAACATTTGTGAAATATGCACTTGACGGTGCTACACCTGCAGAAGGAATTACAGAAGAATCTTCAAATAATGTGAAGAAAATCATCGCAGAAACACCTGGTGCCATCGGATATCTAGCATTCTCTTATTTAACAGATGACAAGATTACACCGCTTAACATTGATGGTGTGAAGCCGGATGAAAGCAATGTGGAGAGCGGTAAATATAAAATTTGGGCATACGAGCACTCTTATACTAAAGGTGAGCCAACAGGTCTAGCAAAACAATTCTTAGATTACTTAATGAGCGATGAAGTACAAAAACAAATCGTAAAAGACCAAGGCTACATCTCAGTCTCTGATATGAAAGTAGAAAGAGACGCAAAAGGTAAACAAACAGAAAAGTAAAAGGGCTTGAATTGATGATGAAGGAAAAGTGGAGCTTTTCACTTTTCCTTTTATGACATTCATAGGAGAGTAGAAAAGGATGAAACAGATAGAACATACAGAAGCGAGCGATCGGTTGATCAGCTCGAAGAAAAATAGGCACATGGATGAAGTAAGAGGAAGTCTTTTGGTGAAGTTCTGCGCCTTCTTAATGATTGCAGTATCGATCGCTATTACAATCTTCCTTGGCATTAAGGGTTTGCAATCTTTCATCATTAATGGTGTAAGCCCAATTGAGTTCTTAACTAGTATCAATTGGAACCCAACAGCAGAGAACCCGCAGTATGGAGCATTTCCATTTATCTTTGGCTCTATTGCAGTCACGCTTCTATCAGCACTCATTGCAGCACCACTAGGCATCGCAGGCGCAATCTTTATGACAGAAATTGCACCCGCGTGGGGTCGTAAAATTCTCCAGCCGGTGATTGAATTGCTTGTAGGGATTCCATCCGTTGTTTACGGATTCATAGGTCTTACAGTATTGGTGCCGTTTATTGGACATTTCAAGTCAAGTGGCTCAGGGCACAGCGTTTTAGCAGGAACGATTGTCCTATCTATTATGATTTTGCCAACCATTACATCGATTGCCACTGATGCAATGGCTTCACTGCCAAAAAGTTTAAGGGAAGGGTCGTATGCATTAGGTGCAACAAGATGGCAAACGATTAGACGTGTTCTTGTTCCAGCGGCCTTTCCAACATTGATGACAGCAGTCGTGCTTGGAATGGCGAGAGCATTTGGGGAAGCACTAGCAGTTCAGATGGTCATTGGGAACACGCGTAACTTACCAGAGAGCATGATGGACACAGCTGGTACTTTAACAACGATTATTACGTTAAACATGGGTCACACAACGTATGGAAGTGTTGAAAATAATACACTTTGGTCAATGGGACTTGTCCTTCTAGTTGTATCATTTATGTTCATACTCATTATCAGATACTTGTCCTCTAGGAGGAAAATCTAATGAATAGTAAAATGACTGATCGTTTTGCCACGTTGATCTTTGGATTATGTGCCGCCATTATTACGGCGATTCTTGTTGGTTTGTTTTCTTACATTATTATCAACGGTGCAAAAGAATTAAATATTGATTTCCTGACAACTCGTTCAAGTGCGATTGGTTCTGGCGGAGGGATTCGTGATCAGCTATTTAACTCATTTTACATCTTGGTTATCACGATGCTAATCACAGTGCCGCTTGGTGTTGGTGGCGGTGTCTATATGGCAGAATATGCACCTCAAAATAAAGTGACCGATTTTATTCGTACATGTATTGAGGTTCTGTCGTCACTGCCATCTATTGTCATTGGAATGTTTGGTTTGCTGTTGTTTGTTAATTTAACAGGTTGGGGTTATACGATCATTGGGGGAGCTCTTGCACTAACCGTCTTTAACTTACCAGTGATGGTGAGGGTTACAGAGGATGCACTTCGTTCAGTGCCGCAAGACCAAAAGGAAGCATCACTTGCGCTAGGTGTGACGAAGTGGCATACCGTCAAGACCGTTCTTATTCCTGGAGCGATTCCTTCTATTATCACTGGCGCTATTTTAGCATCTGGAAGAGTTTTTGGTGAGGCGGCTGCACTTCTTTTTACAGCAGGTCTGACAACGCCCCGACTTGATTTTACGAACTGGAGTCCTTTTTCAGATACATCACCACTCAATATTTTTAGACCGGCAGAAACACTTGCTGTTCATATATGGAGTGTGAATACACAAGGCATTATTCCAGATGCAGAGGCCATTGCCAATGGTGCATCGTCAGTGCTTGTGCTGTCTGTACTAATCTTTAACTTATTAGCTAGATGGCTTGGTTCATTTATTCATAAGAAGCTTACGTCAAAATAAATGGAGAGAGGTGTGAAGGGGATATGGTTCAAATGCTCGCAGAAAAAAAAGAGATTGCAGCAAAAAAGGCTCCACTTCAAGCGGAACACATTTTACAGGTGCAGGATTTAAGCATTTATTATGGTAAGAAAAAAGCGGTGAATCAGATTTCATTTGAGATTGAAAAGAACGCCATCACTGCATTAATCGGACCATCAGGTTGTGGGAAATCAACGTTTTTACGTAGCATCAACCGGATGAACGACCTCATTCCAGGGGCAAGAAGTGAAGGGGCGATCATGTACGAAGGGTTAAATATTCTGGATGAACGCATAAATGTGGTGAACTTAAGGAGAGAAATCGGGATGGTGTTTCAAAAACCAAACCCATTTCCTAAATCAATCTACAATAACATTACCCATGCATTAAAATATGCTGGTGAAAAAAGAAAATCAGTGCTTGATGATGCTGTGGAGGAAAGCTTAACAAAAGCCGCATTATGGGATGAAGTGAAAGATCGTTTGCACCGTTCTGCATTATCACTATCAGGCGGTCAGCAGCAACGTCTATGTATTGCACGGACTCTTGCGATGAAGCCTAGTGTGCTTCTATTAGATGAACCAGCTTCTGCTCTTGATCCAATCTCAAATGCAAAGATTGAAGAGCTTTTAACAGAATTGAAAAATGAATATTCGATCGTTATTGTGACACACAACATGCAGCAGGCTTTACGTGTGTCTGATCATACTGCCTTTTTCCTTAATGGTGATCTAGTGGAATATGATGTTACAGAAAATATCTTTACACGTCCAAAACAGCAAAAAACAGAAGACTATATCAATGGTAGATTTGGATAAGGCGGGTGAGTTTGATGAATGCAGCAGTTGCAACTGAACCAGTAGCAAAAGAGGTTTTTCGCGTCAGTGATATGAACCTTTGGTATGGTCAGCATCATGCACTAAAACATATTGACTTAACCATCAGGGAGCATGAAGTTACAGCCATTATTGGTCCTTCAGGTTGCGGGAAGTCGACTTTTATTAAAACATTAAACCTCATGGTCAAGACAGTGCCAGGTGTGAAAATCACAGGTGAGATGATGTATAACGGTCGAAATATTTTAAAAGGCCGTGTAGATTTAGTCGATTTACGTAAAAACGTAGGAATGGTGTTCCAAAAGGGGAATCCTTTTCCGCAATCTATCTTCGATAATGTTGTATATGGCCCAAGAATCCATGGAGTCAAGAGCAAACAGCAGTTGAAAGAGATAGCTGAGAAGGCACTTCGGGATGTCGCACTTTGGGATGAAGTGAAAGATCGTCTAAGTGCTCCTGCATTAGGTCTTTCTGGTGGACAGCAGCAGCGTCTATGTATCGCAAGAGCGATTGCCACAAGCCCAGACATCTTATTAATGGATGAACCGACGTCGGCGCTCGATCCTGTTTCGACATTAAAGATTGAAGAATTGATTATGAAACTCAAGGAGAAGTATACAATCGCTATTGTCACGCACAATATGCAGCAGGCGGCAAGGGTTTCAGATCGAACAGCCTTTTTCTTCATGGGAGAGCTTGTTGAGGTCAATGACACGAATGTGATGTTCTCAGAGCCTAACGATCAAAGAACAAATGATTATATATCTGGACGATTTGGGTAAAAAATCCCCTGGCGGCATTGACCTCCAGGGGATTTCTGTTGTTATTTTGTTAAGGCTTTAACAATTTGTTTGAACGTCATACCTGTTTTTAAATTGAATTTGCCTGCTCGAATTTCTTTATGATAGCCTGCGTCAATCACATAATCATTAAAATCTTTAGACGAGTTAATGATTCCCTCTTTTTCAAGCATGTCTGAAACATCACTTGTGCTCATGCCATTTTTAATCACGACTTTAATGGATTTGCCTTTTTGCTTGTCCGCTGTTTGGTCACTCTTTGCATCACCGTCTTCACTTGCTTTCAGCGCTTTTTCTTTATAATCAAGAAGCTGCTGATAGGTATCACGGCTTACAGATACTTCTTTTTTTGAATCTAAATAGCTTTTTACGTCAGCTTCTGTGACTTTAGCTGCGAGTGTTTCTTTTGTTGTCATGTCCGCTTCTGCTTCATCTTTTCCAGTAAGGAAAAATACGATTGCAAGAACACCTGTTGCAAGGATCATACCTGCTGCAAAAGTTTGGATGCTTTTTTTCGTCATACAAGCACCTTCTCGTTATCTTTAATGATCATGTTGACATCTTCTACAGATACATGCTCTGCCTTGGCAATCGCCTCAGGCGACATGCCATTTTGATGTTTAGAAATAATCTGTCTCGCAATGGATGGATCAATTTCTGATTGTTTGCGGACAACAATATTTGTTTCAAGCAATTCTTCTTCAAGGACCTTCATTTTCTTTTTCAGTTTATAGATTTCTTGCATTGCAGATAGTTGAAGTGTTTCAAGTTCCTGCTCTACTTCTTTAATCGGCTCTCTTTGAAAATATGAGAATGCGATCAGTATGATACTGACAACAAGCAATCCGATAATTGCAATTTCCATCATTCATCACCTTTTATTCATATTTTAATGCTGAAAGCCAAAAAAGGCTCACATGATTGTTTCAGACAGATTTCGACCCTTCTTTTTTATACCATAAAAAAGCTCGTTTCAAAAGGAATTGCTGAAGAAAATCACCTTTTTTTCATCATTTTTCTTTTTATATGTAAAACGAGTATGAAAATCTTGCTTGCTGTCAAAATAAAAGAAGCCTGACGGATTAAAAAAGGCTGTGGATAGAAGAGGGATTCTCATGTATACAGTACGACAAAAAATGAGGTTTTATAGGGGAGCTGACGATCTTTCATCAAATGAAAGATTATTGCTATAAGGGGAAGGTCGAAAATTGAAATTGATGAAAAAACATTCTAGCATTCCTAGGCTAGAAGTGGTATTATAGTTAGGTCTGAATGTGAATTGATTTTAGTTTGGAGGGAAAAACATGCGCGTCAATATTACTCTAGCTTGCACTGAATGCGGTGAGCGTAACTATATTACTAAAAAGAATAAGCGAAACAATCCAGATCGCGTTGAATTCAAAAAGTATTGCTCACGTGATAAAAAACAAACTTTACATCGTGAAACAAAGTAAGCAGCAGGGGGATTTTCCTGCTGTTTTTTTCATAATGGGAGATGATCAGTGTGAAAAAAGAGCTGAGGCTTCAAACATTAGCAATGCTTGACCAACTGAGTTCTGAGGAGTTTGAGCGTAAAACGGCGTCTCTTTATAAGCATTTGTTTCAATTAACGGCATGGAATCAGGCAAAGACTATCGGTCTGACCATGTCAAGAGGACGAGAAGTGCCAACAGGTCCTCTGATCGAAACGGCTTGGCAGGAGGGAAAAACAGTTTGTGTGCCGACTTGTTTCCCAGCAAATAAGCAAATGACGTTTTATAAGTATACGCCGCAAACAAAGATGAATTCCAGCTATTTTGGACTAATGGAACCAGATCCAAGTGCCTCAACTGCTGTCGACAAGACAGCGATTGATTTAATGATCGTACCTGGCGTATGTTTTGATCAAAAAGGCTATCGCATAGGTTATGGAGGCGGTTACTATGACCGCTATTTACTTGATTATCAAGGCGTGACGCTCGCTATCTGCCTTTCTGTCCAACAAGTTGAACATGTCCCGATTGAAGACCACGATATTCCAGTGTCACTCATTGTCAGTGAAAAAGGCGCACATGTTACAACGTTATATAAAAAGTAATTCAGTCCACTTCTTGTACATGAAGAGCGGGCTTTTTACGTGGAGATGGGATAGATCAGCCTTTTTGTGCCATAGAACATTCAAAACAATGAAATGTTGCAGATCGGTTCTCAATGAATGATACATAGTCATATTCAATCCTTAAAATAGTATGTTTCATGCATAAACAAATCCTATTTAAGCCACGATACGAACATAGGAGGGAATGACATGAATAAAATGATTTGGAGCATTGTGTTCACACTGTTTGCGCTCGTAGTTGTACAAAACCGCTATAGACTGATGAATTTGGTCTTAGGCCAAGATCAGGTGCGGCATTTTTTAATTAAATCGTTGATGAAAATTCCATATTTCCGGACGAAATTTATTCGCCAAGCATTCTAATCCCGCAAAAGCCGGGATTTTTTTGTTCAGAAATGCGTGTGAGAAAGATTCTTGTTATAATAATGTAAAAAATGGAGCGCGGATAAATGAATGCATTAGATAGTTTATTTTGGCGAGTAGTTGATGAATTAAGAGAACAAGGATATGAGATGATCCAAAGTCCTTATCCTGAGGAAGAGATTTTTTTTGAAGCGCCACGAAACACAGGATACGATCTCATTCGTCTATATAGAAAAGATGTGAACTTTAGACAGGAGATTGTTCGTGATATACAAGAGCAGTCGCACCGAATGAATCAACTGAGAGAATCGATGCGTAAGCGGTCTCTCCATCTTTTGCAACTTCAGTTCACCTCTGAATACCCAGTAGATGATTGGCAAGATTTAAATGGTCAGCCGCGTAAAGACCATAAGGTAACGATTACCCCAGTTTTACTGGATGAGACCATATTGAAACATGATGTAAATGAGCTGAAGAAATGGTTAAATACTTCACTTTCAATTGATGTAGACCAAGCGAATAAAGATACAGATGAAGATGTGATGCGCCTCAAAATGGAGGTACTTCAAGCGTTTGAAGTACAACAAAAACAGCGTGAACAAGAACTGGCTGTTTTTCAAAATGGCAGACCGATATTCACTTACATGTTCATTGCGATTCAAGTCGTCATGTTTCTGCTGCTTGAGCTATCGGGAGGGAGTACAAATACGGCAACATTGACAGCGTTTGGTGCTAAAAATAATGTGCTTATCTTAGATGGTGAATGGTGGCGTCTCATCACACCTATGTTTTTGCACATTGGTCTCACGCATTTGCTGTTTAATACATTTGCCCTCTGGTCTGTTGGAGCGGCAGTTGAGAAAATCTATGGTTCAGGAAGATTTTTGATCATCTACTTGATCTCTGGCATATTTGGTACAATTGCTAGTTTTGTGTTTAACACGGCGATTGCTGCTGGTGCATCAGGAGCAATCTTTGGCTGTTTAGGGGCTTTGCTATATTTAACGATCTCTAACCGTCAGCTTTTCTTTCGCACGATGGGAACGAACATCATTGTCATTATTCTGATCAATTTGGGAATAGGTTTCACCGTATCAGGGATTGATAATGCTGGACACCTTGGGGGGCTAATTGGCGGATTTTTGGCTGCTTTAGCTGTTCGTCTGCCTAAACAGGCTCATCCTGTCAAAATGGTTCTTGCCAGCGTACTTCTTGTGTTGATTGGTGCTTTTGGGTTTTATACAGGACTTCATTCTGATGATCAAAAGGAGGTAGCCGCAACAAGTGAAGCAGCCAGTTTATTTGATCAGAAGAACTATCGTGAGGCAAGTAAACAGCTTTCACAATATGTAGATCAAAAGAACGCATCCGCCGAAGCACTTCATCTTTATGCACTGTCTGAAGCACAGCTTGGTCATCTTGAAAGGGCCATACATTACTTGGAAAAGTCGCTTGAAAAAGATCCCAATGAACCTAATAAACTGTATCATTTGTCATTATTGTACGTAGAAGCAGGAGATGCAAAAAATGCAGAAGATCAGATTGAAGAGGCTCTAAAACAAGACCCTCACAATAAGCAATTCCTAAAACTAAAACAATATATTGAAACACGTTGAATAACTTGACTGAAAGCGGATTTATGAATACGCTTATCCTATCTCTTTATTAAAGAAATGGTGAAGATGATGAAAACGTTATATGATGTACAGCAACTGCTCAAGAGATTTGGAAATTATGTATATTTCGGAGACCGTGAAGTGGAATTAGAGTTTATGGCTGATGAATTGAAGGAAATGTACACAAATGGAATCATTGACCGTACAGAATGGTCTAGTGCAATGACAGTCCTTCAAATGGAACTGGCTAAATTGAATAGTAGAACAATGTGAAGGTGGTTGGCTTATGACAGGGGATTGGTTTGTAGGTGTTGATCTTGGGGGGACTACCATTAAGCTTGCGTTTATCAATGTCTATGGTGAAATTCAGCATAAGTGGGAAATCCCTACGGATAAAACTGGGCAGACAATCACAGTGGATATTGCAAAATCGATTGATCATAAACTCATTGAGATCAGTATGCCGAAATCATCCCTCATCGGCATAGGAATGGGAGCACCTGGTCCAGTAGATAAAGTATCAGGAATTGTCTATAAAACAACGAATCTTGGCTGGACAAACTATCCCTTGAAAGACCATTTGGAGGCGGAAACTGGATTACCATCTGTCATTGAAAATGATGCCAATATTGCCGCACTCGGTGAAATGTGGAAAGGTGCTGGAGATGGAGCCAAAAATATTTTGATGGTCACGTTAGGCACTGGCGTCGGTGGTGGTATTATTGTGAACGGAGAAGTCGTTCAAGGTGAAACGGGTGCTGGCGGAGAAATTGGACATATATGCGCAGTGCCATTTCAGGGAGCGCCGTGTAATTGCGGGAGAACAGGTTGTATAGAAACCATTGCATCTGCAACCGGTATTGTGAGGCTCGCAAAGGAAATGTTAGAAACAAACCAGCATATGTCTTCACTTAGTTCATTCTCCTCGCTGACAGCAAAGGATGTGTTTGAGGCGGCAAATAGGGGGGATGACCTTGCAATGCGTGTCGTTGATGAAGTAACGGCACATCTTGGTCTTGTACTAGCTAATCTAGCCAGTGCCTTAAACCCAACGAAAATCGTTATCGGCGGCGGTGTATCTAAAGCAGGAGAGCTTCTCCGCAGTAAAGTAGAGCGCGTAGTGAAACATCATGCATTTCCTCCTTGTGCAGAGGATGTCGAGGTGGTCATTGCATCACTTGGTAATGATGCAGGAGTCATTGGTGGTGCATGGATGGCAAAAAACAAATGGCTGTCTTGAATGAAAATGTCAAAATGATGTCATTTTTTAAAAAAAGCGATTGATCGGCATTAAAATGAATGTTTAGCATATTCATAAGTTTGTCACGGGGAAAATGACATTGATTTTCCATAACAGACAGGATAAGATATACTTTAGTTATTTTTGAAAAAGCGCCAGTAATTAGGGGATGTCATTATCCTGTGTGCGTTTTTAGCATAAGGAGGTTACAATGCGAAAGAAAAGATTAAAGTCGATTTCATTTTTACTGATCGCGACATTGTTTATGTGGGTCAAAACCTACGTCGTCTATAAATCTAGTTTTAATATCAAAATTGAAAATTTCATGCAGGAGTTTATCCTGTTTATTAACCCCCTTAGCTTTCTCTTGTTTATCTTCGGTATCGGTTTATTTTTCAAAGAAAAAAATCGTAATCGATACATTATCGTGACTAGTTTTATCTTGACATTGATTTTGTTAGCCAACATTGTATTTTATCGATTTTATAGTGATTTTCTTACCATCCCCGTCCTATTTCAAACAAACAACATGGGTGACCTCGGGTCAAGTATTACCTCTTTAATTGAACCAGTCGATTTTCTGATGTTCGTTGATATCATCATTTTCATTTGGCTATATAAAAGACAGCCATCTTTTAGAACAGATCTCACGATTTCACGAAAGGAACGAGCAGCCTATTATTTATTTGTTGCAGCCACTTTCTTTTTTAACCTTGGTTTAGCTGAAATGGAGAGACCGGAGCTGTTAACTCGATCATTTGACCGTGAAATGCTTGTGAAAAATATTAGTTTATACAATTTCCATATTTATGATGGTGTGTTGCAGTCAAAGCAGTCCGCTCAAAGGGCGCTTGCTGACAGCAATAGTTTAACTGAAATTGAGAACTATGTGAGCGCAAATAAAGTAGACCGCAATGAAAAGACTTTTGGGCAAGCAAAAGGACGGAATGTCATTCTCGTTTCACTTGAATCTACCCAAAGCTTTGTTATAAATGAAAAACTAAATGGAAAAGAAATTACGCCATTTCTGAACAAATTAATTAAAAAAAGCTACAACTTTAATAATTTCTATCATCAAACAGGTCAAGGGAAAACATCTGATTCTGAGTTTATCGTTGATAATTCCCTATATCCACTTGGAAGAGGTGCTGTGTTTTTCACAAATCCAAGTAATGAGTACACAGCAACACCTGAGCTGTTAAAGGATGAAGGTTATCATTCATCTGTGATTCATGCGAATAACAAAAGCTTCTGGAACCGTGATTTGATCTATGATAGTTTTGGCTATGACAAGTTCTTTGATATTAAATCATTTGATGTGAATGATGAGAACTCTGTCGGCTGGGGATTAAAGGATGTTCCGTTTTTCGAGCAGTCAGTTGAATTAATGAAATCTATCCCGCAGCCTTTCTATACGAGATTGATTACATTAACCAATCACTTCCCATTTGATCTGGATGAAGAAGATAAACTCATTGATGAATATGATTCAACGAGCAAAACGTTAAACAAATATTTCCCTACCGTCCGTTATCAAGATGAAGCGCTAAAACGTTTCTTTAAAAAGATGAAGGAAGCTGGTTTATACGATAACTCCATTTTTGTTTTATATGGGGATCATTACGGCATTTCAGAAAATCATAACGAAGCAATGGGGCAATTCTTAAACAAAGAAATCACACCATTTGAAGAAGTACAACTTCAAAAAGTGCCGTTTATTATACACATACCAGGTATTACAGATCAACATCCTAAAGAAATTGATACGGTCGGAGGTCAGGTTGATATCCGTCCAACTGTGCTGAATCTTCTAGGGATTGATACAAGTAACCAGATTCAATTTGGTCAAGACTTGTTATCAAAAGATACGAATGATTTCACAGTACTTCGTGATGGAAGCTTTATTACGAAGGATAGTATTTTTACAGATGGTGTTTGCTACAATAAAGAAACTGGAGAGCCGAGAGATGATGAGTCTGTTTGTAAGCCATATGAAGAAAAAGCAAAGCAGGAGCTTCAATTCTCTGATCAAATTATCTATGGAGACCTTCTAAGATTTTATGAACATGACAGGCTGGGGGACCATTCACCATCCAAAAATAAAGATGAACAAAAGCTAAAAAAAGCGTCCTGAAACATACAAAAACCTCTGCTTATTCTTGAGCAAGAGGTTTTCTTTTTTCACATGCTGCTTCATATAGTATGAGCAGGAGGGATATAGATGAAGACAACGTCTTTTGGGAAAATTGAATGGCTACTGGATGCTGACATGGATGATTTAGCAAAGCAGCTCGGCATCGGGAAAACGGCTTTTCATTTATCAAATCAAACAAGTACTAATTACCTTCTTCTGCCGGGGTATAGACTCCCTGAGGGGGTTCATCCAATTCAATCAGTATATGATCTGCAAGCATTCATTACCCCTTATCGATTGCAGCAATCGGATGATTGGATCAATGGAACATATGAATATGACAGTGTTTGTTTAAAGGAGGAGATGAGAAGATTTACAGAAATGTTTCCTTTTCTTCATGTCAACGTCATTGGTTATTCCGTACTTGGTACACCTATTTATGAGTTATATACAGAACCACCTCGGCATTTACACTCCATTCATTTCAATGCCTCATTCCATGCAAATGAATGGATCACGACCTCTGTTTTATTAAAGTGGCTGAAATCGTTTTGCTTAGCAGCGTCTGATCCAGTTCAAGCAAGGCATCATGAAGCAGTTCGGATACTGCAAACCACCGCATTATCGATTGTGCCAATGGTCAATCCAGATGGAGTGGATTTGGTTCGTAACGGTCCAGAATCACTCGGTCTGACAAGCGAAGAATTGAAGCCGTTCAATGGCGAGCATCAAGATTATAAAGAGTGGAAGGCGAACATACGAGGGATTGACTTAAACAATCAATTTCCTGCGTACTGGGAAATTGAATATTATCGTAACCAACCGAAGGCGCCTTTTTATAGAGATTATCCAGGTGATCGACCGTTAACAGAACCAGAAGCAAAAGCGATGGCGACTCTTGCTTTACGCAAACGCTTTGATCGGCTTATGGCGATTCATACACAGGGGGAAGAGATTTACTGGGGATTTCTAGGACATGAACCTGCTGTTTCAAAAGAAACCGTTGCACGATTTGAACAGGCTAGTGGTTACAAACCTATTCAATATATTGATAGCTATGCAGGCTATCGTGATTGGTTTATTCATCAATTTCAAAGTGAAGGCTATACTGTGGAGCTTGGCAAGGGAAGGAATCCTCTTTCAATGAATCAGTTTGATTCTATCTATGAAAAAACAAAGCGGCTTTTTTGGGAGGCGTGCAAGTTCTAAGCGTTGACCGGTGGCACCTGTACAGGTGCTTTTTTGATGAAAACAAATCAATTTCCTATTGTCAATAAAATTAGCAGGGAAGAGATTGACGATAACCTCTCTGTGAGCTATTGTGAAAGAAATAGTTGTAAAAAAAAGGATATGTTTCAGGGGGATGGCATTCATTGAGTGTACATAGAATGTGGAAAAGAAATTTTACTTACTTATTTATTTCTAAAGTATTTAAAATCACTGCTGATAGTTTATCTTTTAACACCATCTTATGGCTTTTAGTGTTAGAAGGAAAAGGGGCAATTGGAACGGCTTTTTTTATTGCGGTAAGTTTTGTCCCTCAGGCGATTGTAGGTCCGCTCATCACGCCGATGATGAGGCCAAATCAATTGAAATTTTGGATGTGTTTTGCTGATTTAACGCGAACTACCATTATGATCGTCATTTCGATCTGTTATTTTAATGGTTTCTCTCCATTATGGCTGATCATTGGGTTAATGCTTCTGCATTCAGCAACTGGCGGTTCCTACGAACCGGCGTCTGTATCAATTATTCCAAAGCTTGTACATGAGGAAGTGATACAAAAAGCGAATGCAACCATTCAATCGGCGAGTCATGTTGTCCGGCTTGTGACGGTTACTGTGTGTGGTATGATGATTGCTTTTATAGGTGTGGGTTATACGATGCTTTTCATCATTCCTCTTTATCTCATGTCAGCCTTATTGGTTCTGTTGATTACATATGAGGCAGTAGCTATCATTGAAAAAGGTAAAAAGGGATTATCGTACGGTAAAAGATTAATAAGGGGATTTTTACTTGTCAGAAAGCATCATATTTTGTTTCCGTTAGCCATTTTTTGCGTGTGTTCTAACTTTGCTGCCGCCCCTTGGGAAGCGTTATCTGTCATCTATTTAACGGAGGAGCTAAATAGCGGACCGGTTGTCTATTCGTTTATTAAAGTTACAACTGCGGCAGGTGCTTTTTTGATGGGGTTTATATTAACAAAAGTAAAAGTGAATCGTTATGGATTACTGTTTATTGGTGCAGGCATTGTTGACGGTATTGCATTTTTTATTACGGGAATGAACGCACTATTGCCTCTTGTGTTTATATCTGCATTTGCATTAGGCGCGGCCATTAGTGCAGTCAACGTACCTGAACATACGATTATTCAACTATCAGTAAAGGCTGAGGATCAGCCTCAAGTTTATGCAATCATCAACATGATATCATATTTAATGATTCCGCTAGGTGCTCTTATTGGCGGTTATATGGCAACCCTCTTTGGTTCTGGATATGTCATTGCCGCTGGGGGAGTAATTGAAGCCGTTTCTGGTATATGTCTGCTCCTCTTCACAAAAATTGGGAAGGTAGAGAGGACAGATTTAACGCTAGAACGAGAGAAACATGTCGTTAAAGCAACGTGATTATGGCTTTTTCAAACGGTGATGGGGTACAATGATAACGAGAAAAAAAGCGGGTGGTATGGAGAAAGGAGCAGGAAACATGGCAATAGTAGATGTCACAATCATCCCTGTAGGTACAGGTACACCAAGCGTTAGTGAATATGTAGCAGATGTACAAATGATTTTAGAAGGTTTCCATAAGGAAGGGAAAATCAAATATCAGTTAACACCAATGAACACGTTAATTGAGGGCGAACTATCCGTTTTGTTTGAGGTCATTCAGCACATCCATGAGGCGCCTTTTCAAAAAGGGGTACACCGAGTAGCGACAAACATTCGCATTGATGACAGACGGGATCAAACGACAACACTTGAAAGCAAATTGGCGAGTGTGAATAAGCATTTCAATCAATAAAAAAACCTGCTAGATGCAGGCTTTTAGCGTGAAGACAAACCCAAGCATCCGTTGTCTTGTCATGTGCCGCCGGTGCTCATGAATGAAACATTGCGCATGTAGCTCATCCTTGCTAGACTTCAAGGGTTTTCAATTCACGCTGAAAAGAAGACAAAGGGCTAAAATAAAAACCATTTTAGCCCTTTGTCAATAACCTGAAAGTCTGCTGTATGCAAGGTATTAATGTGCAGTTGGATAACCGCTATAGATGATGGTCATGACTGTAAACCACCCAAAAACCAAAAATGTAGCCCCAGCAAAAGCGATTGCTAGTACGTTCACTTTTTTTAGTGAGCGATATACACCCAAAGCGGCTAAAATCGTGACTAGGCCAAATATTATGACGAGCATCATATGAAATCCTCCTTTGTCATCAATCCCCATGATTTCCTTTCTTTTCATTTTAACCGTTTTCATAAGGCTTGTCGAGTAGATTCAAGTTGACGATTGTTTTGAATAGCCTTCATAATAAAAAAGAATGAATAAAGTAGGTGATGAAAATGAATTGGAGAAGAATGCCGCTAGGATATGTGCAAGCGAATGCGTATATTTGGAAAAATGAGCATGGGGAATGTTTAATCTTTGATCCAGGCGGCGAAGCGGAAAAGCTGATTTCATATGTCAAAGAGAAACAGCTAACGCCGCTTGCCATTTTGCTGACACATGCTCATTTTGATCATATTGGTGCGGCAGATGAGGTGCGGGCAGAATGGGCAATTCCATTATATGTGCATGAAAACGAAAAAGAATGGCTTACAAATGCTGAGTTAAACGGCTCGGCACGATTGATTGGAAATGGAATTACCGTAAAAGAAGCTGAAAAGCTCATTACAACAGAAGGAACTCTTCAAATCGGTTCATTTACTTTAGAGGTGTTCCATACACCTGGGCATTCTCCAGGAAGTGTTTCTTACTATTCTCAAAAAGAAGAATTTGTGATTTCTGGGGACACATTATTCCAAGGTGGAATTGGCAGAACAGATTTAGTTGGGGGGAGCCAGAAAGTGCTGCTTCAATCAATTCATGACAAACTGTTATCACTGCCAGAATCAACCCTTGTATTAAGTGGACATGGCGAGGAAACAACTGTTTTAACTGAACAAGAGCAAAATCCGTTTATCAATGGTTTTTCACTATAAAAACCATTATGAAGAAGAGGTGCTCCAGCGTGTAGAAGAAAAGAGCTAAAATGATACTTATTTTAGCTCTTTTTCTTTTAATGTCCGGTACCGGGAACCATGATGAAGATCGAATAATATGTAAATCCGGCAAAGAAAATGGTCAAGTACGCTCCGAAAATGTAAATATACATTCTTTCGGATAAATTCAAGTAGGATAAAAATACAAATAGAACAGTTTGACCGAAGAACAGCAAGGATGCATCTTTCATATGTCCTAAATAGAACATCACAGCAAAAATACCCGTCCAAAATCCAAGCACGCGGAACATGCGGTTCATTTCTTTCCCTCCCCTTTTAAAAACCCATTTGATTCATATTATAAGCGATAGTTACTTGATATGTAAACATTTACATTTTTGACATCGTGTGAACATTTGATTAACAGGATGAAAAAAATTTCTTTGAAAAAGTAAGTAAAAAGTGTTTATGCCAAAACACATGAGGGTACTTATTCCATAAGAGAAAAGGCTAACGACCTAAGGAGGAAGACTAATGAATGACATTACTTTTTATTCATATCCAAGCTGCACGTCTTGCCGTAAAACGAAACATTGGTTAAAGGCAAATCAAATCGATTTTAAAGAACGTCACCTTTTCAGAGAAACGCCGACATTAGACGAATTAAAAAAAATTCTTTCCTTAACAACGGAGGGAATAGATGAAATTTTAGCCACCCGAAGTCAAGCTTTTAAAAGCTTAAATTTAAATATTAATGATCTAAAAGTGAATGAATTGCTCCAGCTTCTCATTGAAAAACCTAAATTACTACGAAGACCAATTATCATTGATGGTCATAAATTAGTCGTTGGTTATAATCCTGGTGAGCTAGTGAAAATTTCAAAAAAGAAAGCCATTCATCAATCGGTATCCTAAAAAAACGAAGATCAGCTGAAACATTCTTCAGCTATCTTCGTTTTTGTGCTGAACTGGGCTAGCTGGATTCGAACCAACGGTCACGGAGTCAAAGTCCATTGCCTTACCACTTGGCTATAGCCCAATATGATACGTGTATTGATATTGTTCACCTTCTGCTTTCATTTATACATAAAAGTTGCGATGTCACTAGTCTTAAGTGGAAAAGGAGTGAAGAAAGTAAATGAAAAGAGAGAAATCTGAGCAATTATATAAATTTATTTTAAAAGAAGCCTCTGCTATGACCGAAGAATGGCTGAAAACAAGAACGGAAGAATTAGGCTCATTATATTCTAAACATGCATCAAAAGAGACAGAAAACAAGCTAAAGGAGCAAAACACTGCGTTTATTCAAACCATTGCTGAGACACTTGTGGCTGAATCAGACAAAGTAGAGAACCATTTGAAAAAGTGGTCGATTGATATCGCACGCGATCGTGCAGTTCATGAGGTACCGTTATATGAAATCATAAGGCAATTTAAGGTGTTTCGTCGTATTTTCTGTTCGAGAATTGAATTATTCACGCAACAAACTAAGCTTGAGATCACTCTGAAAGATGTTTGTGCTTGGAATCAGCACTTTCACTCAACCTTTGATAATATGATTGAACGTTTATCAAAAGAATATGACCGTGTGACACTGAATCAGTTAAATGCGCAAAGAGAGATGATTCAAGAACTAAGCGCACCTGTCATTCCAGTGTCTAAAGAGATCGGTGTGTTGCCGCTCATTGGTGAAATTGATACGTACCGAGCCAAAATCATTTTGGAGTCCGTCCTAGAACAGGCTTCAAGATTGCGATTGACACATTTATTCATTGATATTTCTGGTGTACCGATAGTTGATACGATGGTCGCTTATCAGTTGTTTAAAGTGGTCGATAGCGCAAAGCTTCTAGGGATTGAAGCAATCATTTCAGGCATTCGTCCAGAGATTGCTCAAACCGTTGTGAAACTAGGAATTGATTTCTCAAATGTGAAAACTGAACATAGCCTTGCGAAAGCATTAGAAGAAAGAGGATTCCGTATCTTTGAAGAGCCACAGCAAGAAGCTACATGATCAAAAAAACCTGTACTTGTAAAAGTCAGGTTTTTTTATATGGTGTATTGTTGAAATCGATGAAAACACACACTGTTTTGATGATTTTAACGCTTTATCAATCTCTAAAATGACAGGATACCTTTTTGTCAGGCTGGCTTCCCCACTTTACAATATGGTCAGAGAAAGGAGTGGACAGCTTGTATGGTATTGAATATTTAGGACAAGATTTGCTAGAAGAAGCATGCCGAATGAGAGCATCTGATGTGCACATTGTCCCAAGAGAAAAAGAAGCTTCTGTTTCTTTTCGAGTAGACTCGGATTTGATTCAAAAACGAATCATTGATAAAAAGAGTGGGGAGCGGTTAATTGCTCATTTTAAATTTTTATCATCAATGGATATCGGTGAAAAAAGGAGACCGCAAAATGGGTCATTAGCTGTCATGCTAAGAACTGGTCAAGTCTTTGTTCGGATGTCTACATTGCCAACTGTGTATGATGAAAGTCTAGTTATTAGACTTTTACCGCAAGAACATGTGCCAGAAACAAAAAATCTCTCTTTATTCCCAAAAGCTTCCGCAAGATTATTATCGTTTCTTAATCATTCACACGGACTTATTTTATTTACTGGACCAACAAATTCAGGAAAAACCACGACACTCTATTCGTTGATCCAATTTGCAAAAAAACACTTTAATCGAAATATTATTACGCTTGAAGATCCTGTTGAGACTAGAAATGAAGAAGTTTTACAAGTGCAAGTAAATGAGAAAGCTGGCATTACGTATGCGGCAGGTTTACGAGCCATTTTAAGACATGATCCAGACATGATTGTGCTAGGTGAAATAAGAGATGCTGAAACGGCGCAAACGGCAATTAGAGCTGCGATGACTGGACATTTAGTAATGAGTACATTACATGCGAAAAATGCAAAAGGAGCCCTTTATCGAATGCTTGAATTTGGTGTAACGCTAAATGAGATTGAACAAACAATGGTGGCGATTGCCGCACAGCGATTAATAGATATAACATGTCCTTTTTGTGGTGAAACGTGCCAGCTTTACTGTAAATTAAACCGAACAGCCAGACGTACAAATGTGTTTGAACTGCTGTACGGAAAAGAGCTTAGTGAGTGTATAAAAGAAGCAAAAGGAGAACACGCTCATGCATCATATGAAACACTGCAAAGATTAATTCGTAAAGGAGTTGCGCTTGGCTATTTATCTAAAAACACCTATCATCGCTGGGTTTATGAAGAATCGACACTCTAAAGCATGGTCTAGAAAAGAACAAGCTGAATTTCTATCAAAACTTGGCCAATTAATTCAATCTGGATATACATTGATTGATGCACTAACGATGATGAATATTCAGTTAACAGAGAAACAAAATCACCTATTAACAAAAGGAATTCAGTGGTTGATTGAAGGAGAACCATTTTATCTTGTTTTAGAGAAGCTGTGCTTCCAACGAGAGGTCATTGCGATTCTCTGTTTTTCAGAGAAGCATGGCAGTCTGTCACGTGCTTTAGAACAAAGTTCACTATTCTTAGAAAAAAAGCTCGTACAAATGGATACGATGAAACGCATGTTACGGTATCCGATCTTCCTCATGTTTACGGTGGGGGTTGTTCTCACACTCGTTCAACAGATGATCATACCTCAATTTTCTCTTTTGTATTCCTCTATGGACACCCAAGCATCTTGGTTGATTCAAGGGATGTTTAGCACCTTTCAATTTTTACATTATTTCTTGATTACAATCGGTGGTGTAAGTATCTGTCTCGCTGGATATTATTATCTCTGTTTTAAGAAAAAAACTGCACTTGAGAAACTGAGAATGATGAGCCGGCTGCCGATCATGTATAAAGGGATGCAGCTGATGCATACCTATCTTTTTTCTCTTCAACTAAGTGGTCTTCTTCAAGCTGGATTATCTGTATATGAAAGCTTACAAGCCTTCAAACAGCAAAATTATTTACCCTTTCTTCAAGAGATATCTGAACAGATGATCAAAGATTTAAGAAAAGGAGAGACAATGGAAGCTCAAGTGGGTCAGTATCCTTTTTTCGAAAGACATTTCGCAGCAGTGATCAAGCATGGTGAAGCAAGCGGGATGCTTGCGAGAGAACTTTACACGTATAGTCAGTTTTTATTAGAGAATGCAGAGTTGAAAATTGAAAAATGGGTTTTATGGTTGCAGCCAGTGATTTATGGTTTGACAGCACTCCTCATTTTAATCGTGTATTTATCCATTCTTTTACCTATGTATCAACTGATGGATCAAGTGTAAGAAGGAGGACTCATGGATGAATGAAAAAGCTTTTACTCTGTTAGAAATGTTAATTGTCATGCTCGTTATTTCTATCCTTTTACTCATTACTATACCAAATATCACACGGCATCATCAAAGCATTCAAGCAAAAGGCTGTGACGGTTTAAAGTCAATGGTAAGTACACAGGTGATGGCTTATGAATTAGAGCATGATGGTAAAACGCCGTCATTATCTGAATTAGAAAAAGAAGGTTATGTCAAAAAAGGGTTAGCATGTCCTAACGGAAAAGCCATTGTGATTCAAAATGGCGACGTGAAAAATGAATAAGTTGGTTTCACAGGAGAAGGGGTTTACACTTATTGAACAGCTCATGATATTACTTGTTTTATCTATTCTTCTTTCAATCATCGTAGGAAAGGTTCCAAGCATATTAGAAAGTGCAGAAGCGAAAAAACAAATGAATGTCATTAAACAAGATCTCCAGTTAGCCTCTTATACAGCATTTATCGAGAAAACCGGTGTTGACGTTCATTTTCACCAATCGGATTTATCCTATCAGGTGATAGTTAAAAACAAAGATCGGGTGATTGCTTCATATCAAAATAAAAATGGAAGTATCCAGCAATCTACATTTCAACAACCCATCCATTTTAATGTAAATGGAAATCCAAGCAGCGGAGGTTCCCTCATTTTACAATTTGGAAGTCAAACGTATAAGCTTACCGTCTATTTAGGGAGCGGACGAATTCATGTTCAAAAACAGTAGAGGTTTTAGTACGATCGAGATGCTTTTTGCATGTCATCTCTTCATATTCGCTTCTCTCATACTCATCCCCAACTATGAGAAACTAGTGGTTGGGAAAAAAGAATTAAGGGCAAGGCTTGAAGCCTACCAAGTGTTACATGAACAAATGAATGCAGCTTTCTTGGCAGAAAGTAAACAATCAGTCAAAGAGAAAAGGGGCGAGATCGTCTATGAAGTCAAGTGGAGTGAACAGGAGGGATGCGTATCTTACAAATTGCAAAAACAACAGACCATATGCCTTAGCGCTATTGAATGATGAGTATGGGTTTACCCTTGTTCAAGCATTGTGGCAAATTCAACTGTATTTGTTTCTCACCTTTGGTTGTATCATGCTCTTTTCTTTCGCTGAAAAAGCCAGACCATTTGAAGATATCAATCAATTTTCACATATGGAATGGAAACAAACGGTGCAACAATTAGATGATGAACTGAATCGTGCTGTTGCTGTAAGAATGGTGAACAAAGGAGGAGCTCTAGAATTTATAACCGAACAAGGCCAAGTTGTGATAATTGAGCAATACAAAGATATGCTTCGAAAACGAATCGATCAGGCAGGACATTTACCTCTTTTACAAAAAGTCAAACGTATTCGTGTGAGGACTGATCAGCAAACAGCTATGTTACAAGTCATAGACTTATCTGGAACGTTGCATGAAGCTGTCTTTTTCACATATAAAGGAGTGATTCCTAAACCGTGAGAAATGAGCAAGGGTTTATCTATCCGCACGTACTCGCTTCGATTCTTTTCTTCTTTTTGATTCTCGGCTCAATAACGATCAGTATACAAAAAGAGCAAACTAGTGCAGTACTCACCATTTCTTTTTATAAAAAACAGCATTTATTGAGAGTTGGTGTAAGTGATGTCATCAGGCATTTAGATCACTTTTGCGATCAACGTAATTATCACCTTGAGAGAAAAGAAGGGAATGTGACAATTCAACGTCTCGCGTGTGATCAAAAGAAAAAGCGCATACATGTTTCCATTAGTGTAAGAACAAAAGATGGCTTAGCTGATAAAAGAGAGTTGATGATTGATTGGCAGAGCAGAGAGATTGTAAAATGGACGATCGCTAAATAGTCTGTGTATAAAACGACACTGCTCTTGGTAACACTTTAAAGAAGAAGGGGTGATTGTTCGTTGAAAACAAATGACTATGTGAAATATATGACAGAGGAAATCATTAAATATATGAACACACCACGTAAAGAGCGGAAGGAACATAAGCAGGAAAAGATGGATAAGAAGCCGCCATTTTCACAGCGTTTATTTGGTGTTCTTCCGTTTGGATTGTCAATGCTACTAAAACGTCATCGACATCGACAAAAATAAAGCCGCCAACAGGCGGTTTTTTGCTGCATCATTCGCTATATTCTTCAACAACAATGACTTTATTCACTTTGTTTGAGTAGGTATTATAGGAGATGGTCACAAATACCCCAAATTCTTTCGAGCGATCTTTTAATGTAATATGATACTGTTTGACAGATTCTTTATCCCGATGCCGGTCCCAAACTTTTTGTTTAAATAGGACGTGAGCTAACGGATATCGTTTTTTTGCTTCATTAACTGCCCGTCTTTCCCATTGATCGGCGGGAGACGTTAATGCTAGTGCCTCTACAGTTTTCATGTCTTGTATCATGACGCCTATCAGTAAACTGAATATGATACAGATACCTCCAAATTTCAATTTACATCACCTCAATAGATATTATCCTTACCAATTCCTACACTTTTATGTCATTTTTTATTAAGTACAATTGATATGAGAAAAATTACTGAATGATGGCAAAAGAATGAGGAAATGGAAGAAATTTCTCGTAAAAGTTCTCGTTTAAGAACATAATGGACTAATTTGACGTTTTGGATTTTATCATTATTTCCTTATACTGAGCTTAATTGTTCTTTTTAAAGAACATTTTAGAAGAACAGTTGTTCAAGGAGTTGAAGAAATTGATGAAACAAGCGCTCTTTGTTCTCTTTTGTGTCATGAGCTTGATATGCATGTCTCATTGATACCTACATACGCTTCTTTTAATGATGTGGAGCAATCATACTTTATGACAAAAACATGTGAGAGTTTTGAGCAAACAGATCAGCATTGTCAGCCTAAGAAATAGGATAAAAGTGATGTGAAGCTAATAGACCAGACGACAATCAAGGAAACGGTTTGTGCGCCGCATAAGCTAAGTATTACACTTCAAAATATTGGACGAACAATGACACATTCTGAATGGACGTGGGAGCTTCACAAAGTAGCAAGTGAGAAGAAGCCTTTACAAGATGGTGAAAAGGGATCAGCACCCAACCTTTGATTAAAACAACCGACGATTATTACCTCAGATAAAGGAAAAACGAACGGAAATTATGCTTTGAAAATCTATTACCTAAAGGATTTAGCGCATCTAATAAAATGTTTTTATGGTCTAAACAAATGCAGCTCTCCCAGGTGTTATGAAAAAGGTGACCTAAATCGGGCTGCTTCCATAAAAGGAGAGAAAGATGTTATTTAAAGGGGAGAAGGATCTTGAAAAAATGGGTGAAAATGACCGGAAGTATTCTTTATGTCATTGTTTTCACAGGGATGATTGCATTTATTATTGTAGTGCTGTCATCAAGAACAGCAGGTGGAGATCCGCAAATTTTTGGTTATCAGTTTAAGGAAGTATTATCCGGCTCAATGGAACCAGAGTTCTCTCTTGGTTCACTGATTGTGGTAAAAGATATGACATTAACTGATGCTCTCAAGGCAGGGGATATTATGACGTTTCAAACAAAACATGATCAGGGTGTATCCTTTGTGACCCATCGAATTGTTGATGTGGAAGGAAATGGGACAAGCAAGTCGTTCGAGACTAAAGGGGATCACAATAGTTTTCAAAATGGGACGCTGGTCAAAGCAAATCAAGTCGTTGCACAGGACACAGGAATTGAAATCCCTTATGCTGGAAAGCTTCTTTCATATGCCGGTACGGCAGTTGGAACAGCTCTGCTGCTCATTATACCAGGTGTCATGTTACTAGTTTACTCTACGCTTCATTATGTTGGCGCCGCGAAGAATCGAAGACGCGCGAATGATTTACAATTGTCAGAGAAACAAGCATAAATTTTTCGTTTGTAACCGAGTCAGGTTTCAATAAAACAATTAATGAGGGGGCATTCATGGCAATCAAAAAATCAATTCGGGTGTATTATCAGGGGAATTAGGACTGACTTTAATTAGCGGGGTAACTTGGGCTGCTTTTAATAATGTCGAAAAGGCAGATGCAGTCTACTACTCTACAGGGGAGCTAGATTTATCTCTAAAAGAATACTCTGGTGCTACACCTTGCAAACGTAAAACCAGAAGGAATTTAACTTTGAAAATAAGGGGTCACTTGCAATGAACCAAGTACTGATGAGTCTTGATGATAGTCAGTTTAAAGATGGAACTTCTGCAAAGAATGGCGGGAAAAATTCATCGGAAGAATGCCTCAGCCAATTCCAAGTTAGTGGGCTCACGGTTGGAGGCGAACCTATTTGACTTGTATCTGTTAACTTCAAAACAGGATCAGGCGGCATAAGAGAAGCTTCGTCATGCCGTCGATAAGAAGTTTTTACATGTAAGTGGTAAAATCAATGTAGCAACCGTTGATGGAACAACGGCTCCAGAGTATGACGGCATTCCAAAGAACCCATTTGATTACGATAACATGGAAATGATCATTGAATTTGTCAATGACCAGACGAAGGATAAAGATGGCGACTATATCCAAAATAAATACCAAGGCGATGCGATTCAAATTGATCTTTCCTTCGAAGCGACTCAGTGGAATGGTTTAACGATCAATCCCAAAAAGCATACGGATGAAAAAGGCTATGTAAAGAAAACGAAAAAGCACACAGCGAAGATAAAAAATAAAGGCAGTCTTTTAGACTGATATCAACCTCTGCATAGCAATTGGAGGAGTATGCGCTAAAACGAGCGCTTTACTCCTCTTCTTGCTGTTTTTTCCAGATTTGATAATCTAAAAATTCACGAAATTGCTTTTTCGAAACTCCTGATGTCATTGCATCTCGAACTAGTTTTTCCCATTCACTATCTAATTGACCATCGTATTCGGTTTCATCTTTTTCGTTTAACAGTGTATGAACCGAGACGTCCAGAACAGCGGAGACTTTTTCAAGAAATTGAATGGAGGGGTTTGTTTGCAAGTTTCTTTCTATTGAACTTAAATAAGACTTCGCTACCCCAGCCTTTTCGGCCAGTTCTGATAGTGAGTAGCCTTTTTCATTTCGGTATTGTTTAATACGCTGGCCAATCAATGTCATCACCTTCCTTTCGATATTATAGCACATTCAGAAAGGTTTGATAGAATGACTTCTTACAGTGGGAGAGACTCAGAGGACTTTTGGTGCGATTTGAGAAAATGATGGACTTCTTCGACTGTTAGTCCTGCTTTACGAGCTTCGGTTAATAACTGAACCCATTCACTGTCTAGCTTTTTCATTTCCTTTTCCATACAAATACCTCCTAAAATACTGAATCGTGTATTTCAGGCACTTAACGCATTAAATGGAAAGACAAAGGTGGTAAGTCCTCGTGGTTCGCTTGCGTCATGTTTCCGCCCAATACAAATAGACAAACTTTGCTTTTGATTGATCGAAAATTGTATGTCACATGAAGGGGAGGGAGTTGGATTTTAGTGAACCGCCCCTTTTTTGTTGTAAGTAGAAAAGTCCGCCATTTTCAATCGTAAGACTGATTTTTGGTTCATATAAAGTTTTGAGTGCTTGTCTTTCTATTTCATATTCTACAGATGTATCTGAAGTCCCTTCATAAAATTGGTTTAAAAGTTCCGAATCTTCCTTCCACTTTTGAACAGCCCTTATCGCCCAATCGTTCGGTTCTTCGTGGGCATAACGCTCCATCAGGCCATAGAGGCGTTTGACTCCGCTTTCAGGCTTAATCATTGTACTCATCGTAAAACAATAATCAGGTATTTGGGAAGACAGCTTGCGTGTTTCCAGCTTTTCTTGAAATTGTTCTACGACCTCGCCTCGTATGAGATGAAGTCCAAGAGACAGCAGCTTATCCTTTTTGCGATCTGCAAGATATGATATTTTCACATTAATCCCAAGCCAAGGCTCCAATGCGATTTGGGTCTTAGTCAGTGGTGTTACTTGTTCATAGAGGCGGATAAATCGGCCTTGTTGTTTGACAGCCTCGAAAATTTGAAACAAGCGAGGGGAGCCGAAATGAATAAATTCACCTTCGATCGTGTTGCCTGCTTTCTGCTGATCTGTGATAAGTGTCAATTGACGCGGCTCAGGCACACCGCCTGTTTTTTCGAGCCAATGCCAATAAAAAGGGCGGTTCATGATCATTTTATCCATTTCAACAGTTAGCTGTACGGTGAGATGGCCTGCACTTTCTTCGAGAATGTCACATTGATTCGCCTGAAAAAAACGTAGAAGAAATGCGTGAATGTCATGCTGCTTCATAGATTAACTCTCCTTTATGAGCCTTGTTGTCTTTTTTCCAAAAGCGGGGTTTGTACTTTTGATAAGTAGGAAGCAAATTGGCTTAATTTCTTTTTCATGTCCCCGTCAGATTGGGCTTGATATAAAATGTGATGAAGTTCCGTTTCTGCCTCTTTAATATCAATACGTGTTAAAATATCGTCTAAATCTCCAATGACGTTTTCAAACAGTTGGATTTTTTCATAAAGAAGCTTCAAAATATGCTCCTCGACTGTTCCATTCGTTGCCATATTATAAATGTGGACATCTCGCTTTTGCCCAAGGCGGTGGATACGCCCAATTCGCTGTTCTAAGCGCATAGGGTTCCATGGGAGATCATAATTGATGATCTGGTTACAAAACTGAAGGTTGATTCCCTCACCGCCTGCTTCTGTCGCAATTAATACTTGAGCACGCTCTCTAAATAAATCTTTCATCCAGTCTTTCTTACTCCGTTTAAAACCACCTCTAAAAGGAACAGAGCTGATCCCATTTTGTTGCAGAAACCATTGTAAATAAATTTGTGTAGCGCGGTATTCAGTAAAGATAATGACCTTCTCATTAAGCTGCTGAATGAGTTTTACCACTTCTAGTGCTTTTGAGTTTTGCTCGACTTGGTTGATTTTCTCCATGATTTGCGCCATGGCAGAAGATCCTAGAATGTGTTTTTCTTCTTCCTGCATTTTTTTAATCGTCATATAGACGGCCTCACGGCTTGAGCAACATTCTCGTTCCAAGGTCATAATGGAAAACATGTGTTTCGTATAAGACGGGTTCTCTTTCAGCTTGCAAATTTCATCGTATAACGCTTGCTCTGTTGGGGAGAAATCAATGGAAATCGTCTTGACATGCCGCTTTGACCACTCGATGCCCGTGTCCTGTCTTCGGTTACGAATCATCACTTTATTGACTAGCTGTTTTAACCGATCATGATCTTCAAGCTGCAAGTCTTTTTTTGCAAATACATCTTTAAATTGGTGTTCATTTCCTAGATGACCAGGCTTCAGAAGGGATACAAGATTAAAAATTTCTCCAATTCGATTATGGATTGGCGTGGCTGTCAGCAGAAGGCAGAATTTCTTGTTTAAATTTCTCACAAACTCATAATTTTTCGTTTTGTTGTTTTTCAACTTATGTGCTTCATCGATAATGACCATATCGTAGGCGATTGATAAAATCGTATTGCGATGCGGCTCTCTTTTCGCTGTATCAATCGAAGAAACAACGACGTCACATTGCTCCCAGACATAGCTTTTTTTCTGTTCGACAGCATCAATATAAAATTTCGTCCGAAGCTCTTGTACCCATTGAGAAACAAGAGAAGCGGGTACGAGAATGAGAATTTTCTTGGCAAGCCCTCGAATCATATATTCTTTTATAATTAGTCCTGCTTCAACAGTTTTTCCAAGTCCAACTTCATCTGCTAAAATGGCTTTTCCGTTCATTTCTTCTACAACTCTTCTAGCTACTTCAAGCTGGTGCTTTAAAGGGGTGAAGGCGGGCAGATGTGCAGGTGCCTGCAAGCCCTCGAACGAGTCAATCGCAGTGACTTTTTGAACTTGCGCAGCCAACCGATACATGTCCCAGTTCGCCCAGGGACCGTCATTTGCAAGACGATGTTGAAATTCATTTGTCCATTCTTGGTCAAAAATCGTTTGAATATTCAATGTAAATGCCTACCTTTCTATCAAGTAATGAAGAAATTGTTCTGTTTTTAAACGCTTCATTTTTTAAGAGGACTTTAAAAGTCTGCATATAACGATAAAAGCGAACGATAGTGAATAATTATTTTAAAAATGTTAATGATTTTTATATTGCTCTCTATCCGTTTCTAATGGTAGGATGTTGTTAAGTGATCTAGAAAATCAGTCACTCATTTTGATAGTATGTCCAATTAATATGAAGAATATGAGCGGATGATGGTATGGGGAGAGACTTGGCGGTTATTCAGCACTGGCAGGCGCCGAAGGAGCAAGCTGAAATGGTTCAGTGAATCTCTCAGGCAAAAGTACTCTTACCGGACGCAACTCTGGAGAGTGTTTGCTCATTGCTTTAGCAAACCACCAAAGGGGAAAACGCACAATGATGCTGTGCTGTAAACTTTCAGGTGCAAGGACAGAGACTTCTTTTTGATAAAAGGGAGCTCTCTGTCCTTTTTTGCTGTAATTTTTCTGAAAATTCAGCTTGTGTTTCGCACTGTAAAAAAAGGGGGAAACGATTGATGTTGAAACGAACACCGCTTTTTCATGTGTATGAAATGTTTGGCGCAAAGACCATTGACTTCGGGGGCTGGGAATTACCTGTCCAATTTTCTTCCATTAAAGAAGAACATGAAGCTGTCAGAACAAAAGCAGGGCTTTTTGATGTCTCTCACATGGGAGAGGTTGAAGTAAAAGGGAATGATGCTTTTCATTTTTTACAAAGATTATTAACCAATGATTTGTCTAAACTGACAGACGGCAAGGCACTGTATACAGCTATGTGTTATGAAAATGGCGGGACGGTGGATGACCTGCTCGTCTATCAAAAAGAAAAAAACAACTATTTGCTTGTTATTAATGCATCAAATATTGAAAAAGATGTTGACTGGTTGTTGAAACACCAGAATGAAAGTGACGTGTCTATTCAAAACGTCTCTGATCAAATCGCCTTGTTAGCATTGCAGGGGCCTCTTGCTGCTGACATTATTAAGGAAGTTTCAGATGAAAGTGTGACATCATTGAAACCATTTACGTTTCAATTACAAGCGACAGTTGCTAACAAAAAAGTGCTTGTCTCAAGAACTGGCTACACAGGAGAAGACGGCTTTGAAATCTACTGCCAGTCAGAAGATGCAGTTCACATTTGGTCGGCTTTATTAGAAGCGGGCCATCCTAAAGGGTTAATACCGTGCGGGCTCGGTGCACGTGACACCTTAAGATTTGAAGCGAAGCTGCCTCTTTATG
This sequence comes from Bacillus sp. NPDC093026, assembly GCF_044754665.1. Lineage (NCBI taxonomy): Bacteria > Bacillati > Bacillota > Bacilli > Caryophanales > Bacillaceae > Bacillus > Bacillus sp. NPDC093026. Next base: position 100,170 of record NZ_JBIVPN010000003.1, read on the forward strand.
GTCAAGAGTTGACAAAGGAAATTTCTCCTTTAGAAGGCGGGATTGGTTTTGCTGTGAAAATAGATAAAGAAACAGATTTTATCGGGAAAGACGTGCTCAAAAAGCAAAAAGAAGAGGGAACGAAGCGAAAGCTTGTCGGGATCGAAATGATAGATAAAGGAATTCCGCGGACAGACTATCCGGTCTTTTCAGGAGACGAACAAATTGGTTTTGTGACAACGGGCACACAATCTCCAACCTTAAAGAAAAATGTAGGACTTGCCTTGATTCAAACATCCTTTGCTCAGCTTGGGAAAGAAGTTGAAGTGCAAATTCGTAAAAAGCGTTTGAAAGCAAAAATCGTCGCAACACCATTTTATAAAAGAGCCAAATAACGAGGGGGAATAGAGGATGAAGCACAGGTATTTGCCGCAAACAGAGCAAGATCAAAAAGAAATGCTGGATGTCATCGGCGTCCAGTCGATTGACGAGCTTTTTTCAGATATCCCAGAAAAGGTGAGATTTAAAGGATCATACAACATTAGACAGGCAGCATCTGAGACAGAACTTGAGAGGGAGTTATCTCGTCTTGCTGCAAAGAACAAGGATACCGTGTCGTATGCATCTTTTCTTGGTGCTGGTGTGTATGATCATTATCAGCCCGTCATAGTGGATCATGTGATCTCACGTTCTGAATTTTATACAGCGTATACGCCATATCAGCCGGAGATTTCTCAAGGTGAATTGCAGGCCATCTTTGAGTTTCAAACAATGATCGCCGAACTCACTGGAATGGATCTTGCCAACTCCTCCATGTATGATGGCGGAACGGCATTAGCTGAAGCGGCAATGCTGGCGGCTGGACATACAAGAAAGAAAAAAATCGTTGTCTCTGAGACCGTTCATCCTGAATCAAGAGCTGTTTTGAAAACATATGCAAAAGGGCAGCATATCGACGTGGTCGAAGTGCCTGCTGTAAAAGGGCAGACTGACTTCGCCGCATTAGAAGAGGCTGTTTGCGAGGAGACAGCGGCGGTACTTGTGCAATATCCAAACTTTTTCGGTGTGGTAGAACCACTGAAAGACATTGAACCGATTGCGCATAAAGGAAAAAGTTTATTCATCGTATCGAGTAATCCGCTTGCACTTGGTTTACTGACGCCTCCGGGAAAACTTGGGGCAGATATTGTCGTCGGTGATGCACAGCCATTTGGGATTCCAGCTGCATTTGGCGGACCTCATTGCGGTTATTTCGCCGTCACTAAAAAATTAATGCGCAAAGTCCCAGGCCGTTTGGTCGGGCAAACAGAGGATGAAAATGGTGTTCGCGGATTTGTGCTGACACTTCAAGCACGTGAACAGCACATTAGAAGAGATAAAGCGACATCAAATATTTGTTCCAATCAGGCATTAAATGCGTTAGCAGCTTCTGTTGCCATGACGGCGCTTGGCAAAACAGGTATTAAAGAAATTGCGTATCAAAACGTGCAAAAAGCCCATTATGCCAAAGCGCAGGCAGAAAAATACGGCTTACAGGCTGATGTAGATGGAGCCATTTTTAATGAATTTGTAATCAAGCTAAAAGAGCCTGTGAAAGAAGCAAATAGAAGATTGCTTGAAAAAGGGATCATTGGAGGCTATGACTTAGGCCTAGACTATCCACAGTTTCAGCAGCACATGCTTGTTGCAGTGACAGAGCTAAGAACAAAAGAAGAGATTGATACGTTCATCAAAGAATTGGGGGATCGTCATGAGTAAACAAGACCAGCCGCTTATTTTTGAAGTGTCCAAAGAAGGAAGAATTGGTTATAGTCTGCCTAAGCTAGACGTACCTGTGCAGGAGCTCCCAGCTTTGTTTGATGACACCTATATCCGTCAAGAGGATGCTGAGCTTCCTGAAGTATCTGAACTTGATATTATGCGTCATTACACAGCACTTTCAAGACGTAATCACGGGGTCGATTCCGGATTTTATCCTCTTGGCTCTTGTACGATGAAATACAATCCAAAGATTAACGAAAAAGTCGCACGCTTTGCCGGCTTTGCGCATGTTCATCCACTTCAAGATGCAGACACTGTGCAAGGGGCATTAGAATTACTCTATGACCTTGGTGAGCATCTTGAAGAAATTACTGGGATGGATGCAGTGACGCTGCAGCCTGCTGCAGGAGCGCATGGTGAATGGACGGGGCTTATGATGATTCGTGCATACCACGAAGCACGAGGTGATCATAAACGGACAAAAGTCATTGTTCCTGATTCTGCTCATGGAACGAATCCTGCATCTGCTACAGTGGCTGGATTTGAGACGATTACAGTCTCATCTGATGAAAATGGTCTCGTTGATTTAGAGGATTTAAAGCGCGTTGTCAATGATGAAACAGCAGCTCTTATGCTCACAAACCCCAATACGCTTGGATTATTCGAAGAAAATATATTAGAAATGGCAGAAATTGTGCATGGAGCGGGCGGAAAGCTCTACTATGACGGTGCCAACTTAAATGCTGTTTTAAGCCGCGCAAGACCGGGGGATATGGGATTTGATGTCGTTCACTTAAACCTTCATAAAACCTTTACAGGTCCCCACGGAGGCGGAGGTCCTGGATCAGGTCCAGTCGGAGTGAAAAAGGACTTGATTCCTTACTTGCCAAAGCCAGTGCTTGTGAAGAAGGAAGGGCGTTTTCTATTTGATTACAATTGTCCAGAATCAATTGGACGGGTGAAGCCGTTCTATGGCAACTTTGGCATTAACGTCAGGGCATATGCGTACATTCGCTCTATGGGTCCTGATGGACTGAAGGCTGTAACGGATCATGCGGTGTTAAATGCGAACTATATGATGCGCCGTTTATGTGCTCATTATGATTTGCCATTTGATCGTCATTGTAAGCATGAATTTGTCCTTTCAGGAAAACGTCAGAAGAAATTAGGCGTTCGGACGCTTGATATTGCCAAACGTTTACTTGATTTTGGCTATCATCCGCCAACGATCTACTTCCCGCTCAATGTAGAGGAATGTATCATGATTGAACCAACTGAAACAGAATCAAAAGAAACACTAGATGCCTTCATTGAAGCAATGATTCAAATTGCAAAAGAAGCAGAAGAGAATCCAGAAGTGGTTCAGGAAGCACCGCATACAACGGTTGTCAAACGAATGGACGAAACAAAGGCTGCGCGGCATCCGGTACTTGTTTTTGAAAGAAAATAAAATAAGACTCAAAGGGGGGGCAATAGCCCCCCAGCCCCAGAGTCTTTTTGCTAGTTCTTCGTTTTAATCCGGCCGCCCCATTTTTTAAAGCCGCCTTTTAAATTATAAATCTCACGACAGCCGTTTTTGCGTAAAATTTGAGCTGCTTTTCCGCTTCTCAAATGATTTTGACAATAAAGATAAACAGGCTTGTCAGGACGTATTTCATTTTTCCGTTGCTTCATTTGTGAAAGTGGGATGTTTCTTGCCCCTAAAATATGTCCGCCTTCAAACTCATTTGGCTCTCTCACGTCAATGAGTTGTGCTTTGCGGTAACCTTTAATAAATTCTTCTTCCGTCAGCGTTTTCATTATACGTTGCTGATAAATGTAATTACCGATTGAATAAAGAATAAAAAGTCCACAAAGTGAGAGGACGATATAATTGAATATTGGCAATACGGCTCGACTCCTTCTTGAACATCAGCACAGGGTGACCTGTCCGATGGTACGTTTTAGACAAATACTATTATAGTAAAGCGAAAGAAACTTGTCATCATAAATGGTAAGAATTATTTTCAATTCCTTCCCTATTTGATAGACTGATGGTGAGTGAAAGCTGGTGGTGGCTAGCATCATCGAATATTGACTACGTAAAAAGAGAAGGGATCTTTATATGCAAAAAGAGAAATGGTGTTTCATTGATACAGGAAATCAAGACCCTGCCTTTAACATGGCGATGGACGAAGCCCTGCTTTATTGGCACAGCGAGAAGCTCATTCCGCCTGTCATCCGTTTTTATGGTTGGAATCCGGCGACATTGTCTATCGGGTACTTTCAACATGTTGAAAAAGAAATTAACATGGAAGCTGTCCAAAGATATGGCTTAGGTTTTGTCCGCAGACCAACAGGAGGGCGAGGTGTTCTTCATGATCAGGAGTTGACCTACAGTGTGATTGTGTCTGAAGAGCACCCGGAGATGCCAGCGACAGTTACAGAGGCGTACCGTGTGATTTCAGAAGGAATATTAGAGGGCTTTAAAGAACTGGGACTCGATGCGTATTTTGCCATTCCTCGTACAGAAAAAGAAAAGGAAAGCTTAAAAAATCCAAGATCCTCTGTGTGCTTTGATGCCCCTTCTTGGTATGAGCTTGTTGTAGAGGGCAGAAAGGTAGCAGGCAGTGCTCAAACGAGACAAAAAGGGGTGATCTTGCAGCACGGCTCAATCTTAATTGACTTAGATGAGGACAAGTTGTTCGATTTGTTTATTTACCCAAATGATCGGGTGAGAGAACGCATGCAACGCAGCTTTAAAAATAAAGCCGTCGCTATTAATGAAATCTCCGACAAAACATGTACAATAGATGATGCACGTGTTGCATTTAAACGAGGCTTTGAAAAAGGACTCAACATTGAGCTTGTGCCATATGAGCTGACAGATGAAGAATTAGCTTTTGTCCACCATCTTGCCAAAACAAAATACGCCTCGGATGATTGGAATTACAAGCGCTAAGCCAATTTGCAGTTCTTGTTTTTTAATTGGCAATGGTGTAGAATTGTTATGATTATTAAGTAAAGGTGCATTTTGGAGGGGTTTTATGACGACACCTAGTATGGAAGATTATATTGAACAAATTTATATGCTGATAGAAGAAAAAGGATATGCAAGAGTATCTGATATTGCAGAAGCACTCACTGTCCATCCCTCCTCTGTAACAAAAATGGTTCAGAAGCTAGATAAAGATGAATACCTCATTTATGAGAAATACCGTGGTCTCATTTTAACCCCTAAAGGCAAAAAGATTGGAAAACGTCTCGTATACAGACATGAACTGCTAGAGCAATTTTTAAGAATCATTGGTGTAGATGAAGAGAAAATTTATGATGATGTAGAAGGCATTGAGCATCATCTAAGCTGGAATAGCATTGACCGCATTGGGGATCTCGTTCAATTCTTTGAAGAAAATGAAGAGCGTTCCGTCCAGCTAAAAGCGATTCAAAAGAAAAATGAACAAACAAATCAAGAATCTTAAGAAAAGGACACTCATCAACGGAGTGTCCTTTTTTGAATAAAGTTCTAACTGAAGGAAAAAGCTCCTACACTATTAATAGTGTGACCATAAAAAGGGGGCTCCTTTGATGAAGATTGATGGTGTTTTCTCAGGTGGAGGCATTAAAGGTGCAGCGCTTGCTGGGGCTTATGAAGCACTTGAGGCGAGAGGTTTTCAATTTGTTCGACTTGCCGGTACAAGTGCAGGAGCCATCATTGCCTCGCTCATTGCAGCAGGTTTTACAAGTCAGGAAATAGGGGCGCTCTTAGATGAAATGAATGAGCATCAATTGCTTGACAGGAGATGCCAATTCATTCCGTTTAAAATGCTTAGATGGGTATCTATTTACTGGCGACTCGGTCTTTACAAAGGAGATCGGCTGGAAAAATGGCTCACAGAAGTTCTAAAACGAAAAGGGGTGACTGTGTTTGGGGATCTCAAAAAGGATTCTTTAAAAATCGTTGCTTCTGACTTAACAAATGGAAAAATCCTCGTATTACCTGACGATCTTCCCTCTTATGGCTTAAATCCAGATCATTTTTCCGTTGCTCGGGCAATCCGCATGAGCTGCAGCCTTCCTTATTTTTTTGAACCTGTAAAACTGAAGTCCTCAAAAGGAATATGTACCATTGTTGATGGGGGAGTTCTTAGTAATTTTCCTATTTGGTTATTTGCTGAAGAGAAAAAAAGACCTGTGGTAGGCGTCACTTTAACGCCAAATGAAAAAGAACGCCCTCAACACTCCATCCGCAATGCGTTTGAACTGTTTGGCGCTCTTTTTGAAACGATGCGTGGTGCTCATGACGCAAGACACATTGCCACAAAACACGAACGTCATATTATTTTCATTCCTGTAGAACACGTCATTGCCACTGATTTTCAACTGATGACTGAAAAGAAAAGGGCGCTCGTCAATCTAGGTAGACAGAAAGCCGAGCAATTTTTAAAGAGCTGGACATTTTAAAATAAAGCTCGATTTTTCTTTTTATTTTTCTTGCCTTCAATCACAGTCAAATGTGTTTGGCTTTTCTTTTTGAGAAGGACGGGCTTTGCCTTGTGGTCAGTCGGCACGCTTCGCAAATGAGTGACCCGATTTTTCATCTGGTTTTTCGTTTTCGGCTTAGGCTGCTGGTAGCGACGTTTCGATTGTTTGACTGCCTTACGGTATAGATTGCCTTCTGTCCCTTTGCTTCGATTCATCAGCCATTTAAATAGGAAAAACAAAACCGCTCCAACAATCACAACTGATAGCAGCATCGTAAAAAGCCTGCCAGGGTTTGTTGTGAGTAAATACACAAACCCCAAAATACCTAAAGCAAAAATAATGGTAAAAGCAGGATGTGCTCGGCGATTCATAACTGTCCACCTCCGAATGAATTTACCGGATTTATAAGTTAGATCACTTGATGAGCTGAATCTGACGCTTGCTTCTCTGACGCTTCCTCTAAACGAAGCAATTCATTAAAGCTTGCAATGGCTACCTCGATTTGGTCGCTAGAAGGTTCCTTTGTTGTAAGCAATTGCAACCAAAGGCCAGGGTAGCCAAACACTTTTAACACTGGCACTTCTCGAAGCTTGTTCGTGAGTTGTAGAACTTCAAAGGAAATTCCAAGTACAACCGGAATGAGTGCCAAGCGGTTCAGAACTCTCACCCATAAAGGATCTGTCGGTACGAGTAAATAGACGAACATCCCGACAATGACAGTGAATAGAATAAAGCTACTGCCACAGCGATAATGAAGCCGAGATTGACTTTGGACATTTTTCACTGTGATGTCAAGACCCTGTTCATAGCAGTTTATGACTTTATGTTCTGCCCCATGATACTGAAATACCCTTTTAATTAAAGGAGTCATGGAAATAAAATAAATATAGCTTAATAACAACACCAATTTAAAGAATGTCTCTACTGCGATTTGTGCGAAATTTCCTGAAAAAATCGGTCGAACAAGCTCAGCTAAAAAGACAGGTACAAGTGTAAAGACGAATTTGCTAAAGAGAAGAGAAAGAACTCCGATTACAGCAATGCCGAAGATCATCGACAATTTTGAGCCTTTTTGTTCTTTTTCAAGAGTATGATCTTCAGAAGGGTCTAAATCATAGCGCTCGCTGGAGAAATGTAAATGCTTACTGCCGTTTGCACTTGCTTCCACAAGTGCGGCGACACCCCTGACAAAAGGGATTTTCTTGAGAAATGCGGTCTGTTTATTGGAGGTCCTAGGAAGTTTTAGAAACTCAATGGACTGATCCTTACGCCGAATTGCTGTCACATAGTTCTTTTTACCTCCAAACATGACACCTTCGACAACTGCCTGCCCTCCATATGCTGGAGGTTTTGTTTGATTGGACATATTTCATCAACCTACGTTTCCTGTAATTTACATGCAATTCCCTATACTTTTATTGTACAGGAATTTAATCGAAATCACTAGTACACAGGTCGATTATCTACTAGAATTCTATCTACCTCTTTTTAGCCAGTATACCCTTATATAAAAATTTTACACACACGACTTGAAATCCTTTTTTTTATTACATTTTGGGCATACTACTTGTTGGAGGTGTTCGTATGAAACGTGATGAAAAGAAAAACAAAGAAGAGAAAAATCAGCCGACCCAAACCACTTTTATGCTTGGAAGAGTAGCTGCTACAGGCGTTTTCGGCGGTGTTTTTTGGGGGTTTATTGGTTTTTTGACCCATATGTTTCATTTTTCAGAAGTGAGTCCGAATATGCTTTTGCAGCCTTTTGTGCTCGGAGAGTGGAAAAAAGGCGGACTGGGGACATTTATCAGCCTCATGATATTAGGCATTTTATCCATTGGAGCGGCTTTTATTTATTACGCCCTTTTAAAAAAGATTAAAGGTTTCTGGATGGGTTTAATTTATGGAGCCATATTATGGGTGCTTGTATTTTATGTATTTAATCCTATTTTTCCTGATGTCAAGCATGTTCAGGATTTAAAGCAAAGCACCATTGTGACGACATTTTGCCTATATATTTTATATGGCATGTTTGTTGGGTACAGCATTTCATTTGAATACAATGAATTAACGAGTGACAAGCTGGCGAGAGCGCTCGGGAAAAGATTAGAATAAAGTGTAAATCAACCATTCATATGGTAATATATTTTCTAAAGAAAAAGAAACAGATATCTATATGGATTGAATTAGGGTGAAGGAGTGGTCATATGCCTCATTTTCTCGTGCTGAATGGACCAAATTTAAATAGGCTTGGCAAAAGAGAGCCTGCAGTTTACGGAAACAAGACGCTGACGGATTTAGAAACCGATTTGTTTCAATTTGCAGAAAGAGCAAATATTCAATTAACATTTTTTCAATCAAATCACGAAGGTGATTTGGTCGATGCCTTGCACGAAGCAGAGGATCAATACGATGGTGTTGTGTTTAACCCGGGTGCTTTTACCCATTATAGCTATGCGCTGAGAGATGCTATTGCAAGTATTTCTTTATCTGTCATCGAAGTACATATAACAAATGTTCATAAGAGAGAGGAATTCCGCCATCATTCTGTTCTTGCTCCAGTATGTCAGGGTCAAATTGTTGGACTTGGTTTAGAAGGATATAAATTGGCGATCCGTTATTTAGTCAGTGAAGGGGGAGCAGCATCATGAAGCTTGAGAAACTAAGAAAGCTATTAACCGAATTGAAGATTGATGGTCTTGTCATTACAAGCAACTTTAATTTACAATACATGACGAGCTTTACTGGATCAGCAGGTCTTGCAGTGGTATCAAAGGATCGTGCGGCATTTATTACTGATTTTCGCTACACAGAACAAGCCAAAGATCAAGTAAAAGGTTATGACATCATTGAACATAAAGGAAACATTGTTGAAACAGCAACCCAAACGGCAAAGGAATTTGGGGTGAAACGTCTTGGTTTTGAACAAAATCATATGACATTTGCAACTTATCAGCAGTATGTGGACAATGCAAGTGGAATAGAGCTTGTTCCTGTCTCAGAATCGGTTGAAAAGTTGCGCTTGATTAAGTCAAGTGAAGAGATTAAGATATTAGAGGAAGCTGCGAAGATTGCAGATCGTGCCTTTGATCATATTCTCACTTACATCAAGCCGGGCCTGACAGAGATTGCGGTCATGAACGAGCTTGAATTTTTCATGAGAAAAGAAGGTGCGGAAGGATCTTCATTCGATATGATTGTGGCCTCAGGGGTTCGTTCTAGCCTCCCGCATGGTAGAGCTAGTGAAAAGGTGATCCAATCTGGTGATATGGTTACACTAGATTTTGGTGCCTACTATAAAGGTTATTGTTCTGATATGACAAGAACGATTGCAGTAGGAAAGCCAAGCGACAAATTGAAGGAAATTTATTATATCGTATTAGAAGCAGAAAACGCTGGTGTGGATAGAATCAAGCCAGGCTTAACAGGAAAAGAAGCTGATCGCATCACACGTGACATCATTGAGAAGTATGGCTACGGTCAATATTTCGGCCATTCGACTGGTCACGGGCTAGGAATGGAAGTACATGAAGCACCTGCTCTGTCCTCTCGCTCACAGGTCGTGTTAGAAGAGGGCATGGTTGTGACAGTTGAGCCTGGGATTTACTTGCCAGATGTCGGCGGCGTGAGAATTGAGGATGATATTGTCCTAACAGCTAACGGCAATAAACGATTAACCCACTCACCGAAAGAATTAATCATATTAACATGATGATGAAATGTAGGAGGAAGACAAAATGATTTCAGTAAACGATTTTCGTACAGGCCTGACAATTGAAGTGGATGGCGGTATTTGGCGTGTCGTCGATTTCCAACACGTAAAACCAGGAAAAGGCGCAGCGTTTGTTCGTTCTAAATTACGTAACTTACGTACTGGAGCCATTCAAGAAAAAACATTCCGTGCTGGTGAAAAAGTAGCAAAAGCTCAAATCGAAACAAAAACGATGCAGTATTTATATGCAAATGGTGATCAGCATGTATTTATGGATACAAGCTCATACGAACAGCTTGAATTAAATGAAGCACAAATTAAAGATGAGCTGAAATACTTGCTTGAAAATATGTCTGTTCAAATCGTCATGTACGGTTCTGAAACACTTGGCGTTGAACTTCCAAACACAGTAGAACTAGAAGTAGTAGAAACTGAGCCTGGTATTAAAGGTGACACAACATCAGGTGGAACAAAACCTGCGAAAACAGAAACGGGTTTAATCGTCAACGTTCCTTTCTTTGTCAATAAAGGAGATAAACTAGTGATTAATACAACGGACGGTTCATACGTATCAAGAGCTTAATGAAGTGAAAAGCTGTAAACCTTGGCTGTAAGCCTTGTGTTTGCAGCTTTTTTTATTTGAAGTAATGTTTGTTCCTTCGCATGTCTCTTCACTATCTATTCTCTCATCTTTTTCTCTTACTTTTTGAAAAAAAGACTACTTCCAGAGATTGAAGCATATAGTGTTAAAAAAGCTGGAGGTTCTTTATGAAACAATTTCTTTTCCCAAGCATTCTTCCGTCAGTCGCTCTAATGGCAGGTATGAGGTTTTTATCTGCGACGATTGAACTGACGGCTGCCATCCTCATCTTAATCACAAATGATGTACGCAAAGCTGTTGTAATAAATAGTATTTTAGCGATGATTGGACCCCTCATTTTTATTATCACAATGACCATTGGAATCTATCAAATTGCAGGACAGTTCTCCTATGCAAAACTCATTTTGATTTTCCTTGGGGTCGTATTTATTCTCGTTGGGATTTATAAATAAAAGGGCTTGGCATAATTCACAACACACATCATACATTTTAGAGAAGAAAAAAAGGAGGGGGATTCGTTGCGGAGTTTGTTGGATATTCTCCCGCACTCTATTGGACAAGAACTCAGCTTGCTAAAAGAAGCAGAATGGGCGCAAATAGAAGAAATCCGCATTCGAACTTGCCGCCCCATTGAACTGATTCAAGGGGGGAACCCGCACTTTCTTTCCTATTATACAACAGCAGAAGATGCTTCTCAGCTGTTAGGCAGGCTAAGCAATTACAGCATGTACACACTTGAAGAAGAATTGAAACAAGGCTATATCACCATATCGGGCGGACATAGGGTAGGGCTTGCAGGAAAGGTGATCGTCGAAAACGGATCAGTCAAAGGCTTAAGAGATATTTCTTCATTTAATATTCGAATAGCAAAAGAAAAGATAGGAATTGCGCTCCCGTTTCTTCCTTATTTATATGAAAAAAATTGGTGCAACACGCTCATCATTGGTCCTCCCCAAACAGGTAAAACGACCTTGCTACGTGATTTGGCACGTCTGATTAGTACTGGAACAAAAGAGATTCCGTCCAGAAAAACAGGGATTATTGATGAGCGCTCCGAGATTGCTGGGTGTATCAGAGGGGTGCCGCAGCATCATTTTGGACACCGGATTGATGTGCTGGATGCGTGTCCAAAGGCAGAAGGATTGATGATGATGATTCGCTCCATGAGCCCTGAAGTCATCATTGTAGATGAAATCGGAAAAAGTGAGGATGTACAGGCTCTTTTAGAAGCCATTCATGCAGGTGTGACCATCATCGTGTCAGCCCATGGGTACTCACTTGAAGATATATGGAAACGTCCCTCTTTTCAATCATTGCGGCAGCATCGTGTATTTGATCGATATGTCGAATTAAACAGGGAAAATGGTCCTGGAACCATTGGGCGGATTTATGACCAAAACGGACAAGAGATGAAATGGAGGCGAGGATTGGACGTATGTTAAAACTCATTGGCGCTATTTTCATTGTCGCAGCAACGACATGGGGAGGCTTTGAGTTTGCTAAAAGATACAGCGACCGGCCAAAGCAAATTAGGCAGCTTCGGTTTGCCTTGCAGTCTCTTGAAGCCGAAATTATGTATGGACAAACACCTCTAGAGCGTGCTGCAGACCAAATTGCTTCGCAAGTAGGTCCTCCCATTAGCCGTCTGTTTGAGCAATTTGCAGAAAAGCTCAAGGTCGGTACCTTTTCTGCTAGGCATGCATGGAATGAAAGTTTGGAAGAGGTGTGGAAAATGACCGTTTTGAAAAAAGGCGAGTATGAAGCGCTTAAGCACTTTGGAGAAACACTTGGCCAGCATGATGTCATTTCCCAGCAAAAGTATATCAAACTTGCTTTAGGACATTTGGAATCAGAGGAGAAGGAGGCTGAAATCGCTCAAGCTAAAAACGAAAAGATGGTGAGAAGCCTCGGGTTTTTAAGTGGATTGCTACTGATTCTTTTATTGATGTGACAGGAAGGGAGTCGAGAGCATGGGCGTTGATGTAGACGTCATTTTTCAAATTGCGGGAGTGGGCATTGTGGTGGCCTTTCTCCATACCATTTTAGATCAAATGGGAAAAAAGGAGTATGCCCAGTGGGTGACGCTGCTTGGGTTTATTTACATTTTGTTTATGGTGGCAACCATTGTGGATGATTTGTTTAAAAAGATTAAAGCCGTATTTCTATTTCAAGGGTAGGGGAGGGCTTACAAATCGAAATTATACAAATTGTCGGACTTGGTTTAATCGCCACTTTTTTAGCATTAATCGTCAAAGAACAAAAGCCGACCTTCGCCTTTATGCTTGTTGTGTTTACAGGGTGTGTCATTTTTCTTTATTTAATTGATCAAATCTATGCCATTATCTCGATGATTGAAAAAATTGCCGCAAATGCCGGCGTGAACATGAAGTATGTTGAGACCATTTTAAAAATTATTGGGATTGCCTATATTGCAGAATTTGGATCTCAGCTGACAAAGGATGCCGGACAAGGAGCTATTGCTTCAAAAATAGAACTTGGCGGTAAAATCCTCATATTGGTCATGGCAGTACCCATTTTAACAGTCATCATTGAGACCATATTAGGCATGATTCCTTCCATGACTTGATTGAAAAGAGGTGAAGAGGGGTGAAACAGGTTATTGCCGCAATTGGGCTCATGCTTTCCTTATGGCTGATTGCCCCGCTTGCTTATGCAGAGGGAAAGGAGCCTGAAAAAAGTGAAGAACCAGTCGCAGAAGAAGTGGCTAATGGACAGGCTGATGCACTTGAGCTTAGTTCCATCAGTGACTTCTGGGAAACGATTTTGGACGAGTATGGCGGCTTTCTGCCAGAAAGCCAAAAAGGCACAGTGAAAGAAATGATTGATGGCGACAAAGAACTGTCTCCACAAACGTGGCTCAAAGCGTTTGTTCAATATCTCTTTCACGAGGTCATTGCAAATGGGAAACTGTTAGGAACCCTTATTTTACTTACCATCTTTTGTTCTCTTTTGCAGCTACTGCAAAATGCCTTTGAACAAAGCACTGTCAGCAAAGTCGCTTATGCACTTGTTTATATGGTGCTGATCATTATTGCGCTCAACAGCTTTCATGTTGCGATCTCCTATGCAACAGAAGCTATTCAAACGATGACCAGTTTTATTCTTGCTCTTATTCCTCTTTTATTAGCGCTCATTGCTTCATCAGGAGGGCTTGTCTCAGCCGGCTTTTTTCATCCTGTTATTTTATTTCTGATGAACACGAGCGGCATTTTTATTCAATCTGTTGTCCTACCGCTGATCTTCTTGTCGGCCATGTTAAGCATCGTAAGCACCCTGACCGAACAATACAAAGTCACGCAGCTTGCCCAGTTGTTAAGAAACATTGCCATCGGCGGACTTGCGGTCTTTCTGACCGTTTTTCTTGGCGTCATTTCAGTACAAGGTGCATCTGCTGCCATCAGTGATGGAATCGCCTTGCGTACTGCAAAATTTATTACTGGAAATTTTATTCCTGTCTTAGGAAGGATGTTTACGGATGCAACTGATACAGTCATTAGTGCTTCTGTGTTGCTGAAAAACACCGTTGGACTTGTTGGTGTCGCCATTTTGATTTCAATTGCTGCCTTCCCGGCCATTAAAGTCTTGTCGCTTGCCCTTATCTACAAGCTTGCGGCTGCCATCCTTCAGCCTCTAGGCGGCGGACCAATCATTAGCTGTCTTGATGTGATATCGAAAAGTGTTCTCTATATATTTGCCGCACTTGCTGTTGTGTCGCTCATGTTCTTTTTAAGCATCACCGTCATCATCACCGCCGGTAACCTCACAATGATGATGAAGTAAGGGGGGGAACACCTTTGGGCTTTCTCACAGAATGGATTACGAGCATTATCTTATTTATCTTATTTGCGATTGTCATTGATCTTTTGCTTCCTAATTCAAGCATGCAAAAGTATGCAAAAATGGTTGTCAGCTTACTATTAATTGTGGTAATGCTTAATCCCATTTTTGCCTTATTTCGAGCTGATCCGGATCAAATCTTCTCAGAATTAATGAAAGGGAAGGAAGAAGCACAGTCAGATGAAATAAAAAATCAGATGAATTTAGAAAAAAAAGAAATACAAGCTTCTCATCGTGCATATATTTTAAAGCAAATGGCTGTCCAACTAGAAAAAAGTGCAAAGGAGTCACTGGAGAAAGAGAACTATGAAATGAAACAGGTAGAAGTGTTGACAGATGAGGAGCACCTTGATCAGAACATGGAAGCAAATCAGTTTCGTATCAAAGCGGTCATTTCTCCATTAACTCAGGATGCTGTAGAAACTGTGGCAAAGGTTGAAATTGATCTATCCAGTCAAAAGGAAGAGAGAGCTGGATCGTCACAAGAGATGGTGAGGGTGAAAAAGGAGCTTGCAGATATATGGAATATGAATCCTGAACACATTACAGTGCATATTGAGGGAGGTGACACGGTAGATCATGAATAATCAAGACTGGAAACAGAAGCTGAAAGCATTGTTCCAAGCACCTGAAAAGGGTGAGGGAAAACCGAAATTAACAAAACATCACTACTTGTTACTCGTTTTCATTATCGGGGTGTCTTTCATGCTAGTCAGTCAAATGCTGTCACCGCCATCAAGCAATAAACAGGCAGTCGTTCCCGCTTCTAAAAAAACACCCTCAGAAGAGCAAGCGGTGTTTAAACCTTCATCAACAGGTAAATCGAAGGACTCCATTGAGGATGTTGAGCAAGAATATGAAAATCAGTTAAAAGACATTTTAGAGACCATCATTGGGGTCGAAGATGTTTCTATTGTTGTCAATGTGGACGCAACTTCTTTGAAAGTATTTGAAAAAAACAAATCCAATAAAAGCACAACAACTGAAGAAACAGATAAAGAAGGCGGAGTGAGAAGTGTAACCGACCAGACAAAGGAAGAAGAGGTTGTGATCATCAAAAATGGCAATGAAGAAACACCAGTCGTCGTTCAAACGAAAAAACCAGAAATTCGTGGTGTTCTCGTTGTTGCTCAAGGAGTAGACAACGTTCAAATAAAAAAAACCATCATTGAAGCTGTTACACGAGTGCTTGATGTACCGAGCCATAGAGTAGCTGTTGCCCCTAAAAAAATCAAGGAGGATTCGGAATGATGTTAAAAAAACAAACGGTTTGGCTATTAACGATGCTAAGTTTAGTTGTCGTATTAAGTGTGTACTATATTATGTCTCCACAAGGTGAGAACGCAGTGACAGTAGAGGATACAAAATCAAAAGGAACTGAAGAGAAAAAGACAGAAACAGAAAAAGGAACTGATAAAGGAACAGAAAAAGGCAGTGACTTAAAGTCTTCTGACAAAGAAACAAGCGGTGAACAAGAGGATGTTGAAACAAGTGGTGAAGAAGGAAAAGCTGTCTCAGAGCAAACAGACGACGAACTCTTTACAACTTATCGGCTAGAGCTTGAAGACAAACGAAGCAAGCAGCGCGAAGAATATAATGAGATCGTCTCTAGTGACGATGCAACAGCTCAAGAAAAAAGTGAAGCCTATGATCAAATGACGGCACTCAGCGAGGCAGAAGGAACAGAGCGCCAATTGGAAACATTGATCAAAACAAAAGGCTATAAAGATGCGCTTGTAAGTGCTGAAGGAGATAAAGTGAGCATCACAGTGCGTTCTGATAAAAAATCAAAGTCTCAAGCAGCGGATATTATTGATATGGTCACAAATGAAATCAAAGGATTAGATAACGTTGCCGTCACGTTTGAGCCGTCCAATCAATAAAAAAATGAAAAAAACGTCCTTCACGAAAAAGGGCGTTTTTTCATGCGGCTTGACGCCTTGTTTAAGAAGTGCGTACAATGTGCCTGTTCACAATAGTAGTTGAATTCAACGAAATCCTCCTGTAAGATGATTATAGTATGTACTTTTAGTACTAGCCTATAAAAAAGATAAATCCATACATAGGGGTGCAAATCCATGTTAAAAATTGAAGAAATTCATGAACTGATTAAATTAATTGACGAATCCACAATTGATGAATTTACGTACGAAAACGAAGGTGCAAAAATTAATCTCAAAAAAAATAAAGAAATCGTTCAGCAAGTTGCGGCACCTGCACAAGTGGCTCCTGTTCAAGCAGCTCCAGCACAACAAGCTCCTAAAGCACAAGCTTCTGCTCAGACCGAAGCCCCTGTGCAAGAGGTAACTGCATCTGAAAATCTGCATAAAATTACATCCCCAATGGTTGGCACATTTTATGCTTCATCTTCACCAGAAGCAGATCCTTACGTGACAACAGGTTCTAAGGTGAAGGAAAATACAGTTGTATGTATCGTTGAAGCGATGAAACTGTTTAATGAAATTGAAGCAGAAGTAAAAGGCGAGATCGTCGAAGTGTTAGCGGAAAACGGTCAGCTTGTAGAATTTGGACAACCCCTCTTTCTAGTGAAAGCAGAGTAAGGAGTACAATCATGATTAAAAAGCTATTAATTGCAAACAGAGGAGAAATCGCAGTTAGAATCATCCGCGCTTGCAAAGAGCTAGGAATAGAAACAGTGGCAGTATTTTCTGAGGCAGATCGCGATGCACTGCATGTTCAAATGGCTGATGAAGCATATTGCATCGGACCCAAGGCATCAAAGGACAGTTACCTAAATGTTACAAACATTGTCAGTGTGGCAAAGCTAACGGGTACTGATGCTATTCACCCAGGATACGGCTTCCTAGCTGAAAATGCGGACTTTGCAGAGCTATGCGAAGAGTGTAATGTGATCTTTGTTGGTCCAACTGCATCAGCTATTTCTAAAATGGGAACCAAAGATGTGGCAAGAGAAACAATGAAACAAGCAGGTGTACCAATTGTTCCTGGTTCTCAAGGAATTGTAAAAGATCTTGATGATGCCGTTTCAACGGCAGCAGATATTGGGTATCCTGTTATTATTAAAGCAACTGCAGGCGGCGGTGGTAAAGGTATCCGCGTGGCTCGTACAGAAGAAGAGCTGATTAACGGAGTGAAAATCACCCAGCAAGAAGCCGCACAAAACTTTGGGAACCCAGGAGTCTACTTGGAGAAATTCATTGAAGACTTTAGACACGTAGAAATTCAAGTGCTTGCAGATCAGCATGGCAATACCATTCACCTAGGTGAGCGTGATTGCTCGATTCAAAGAAGGATGCAAAAGCTTCTTGAAGAAACGCCATCACCAGCCTTGAATGCAGATATTCGCGAGCAAATGGGTGAAGCAGCAGTGAAAGCCGCCGAGGCTGTTGAATACACAGGAGCAGGAACGGTCGAATTCATTTACGATTATAATGAAGAGAAGTTTTACTTCATGGAAATGAATACACGTATCCAAGTGGAGCATCCTGTTACGGAAATGGTCACAGGTGTCGATTTAATTAAAGAACAAATTAAAGTTGCATCAGGTGAGCCGCTTTCTCTTACGCAAGATGAAGTGGTCTATGAAGGCTGGGCGATTGAATGCCGTATTAACGCAGAGAACCCAGAGAAAAACTTTATGCCTTCTGCTGGTGAGATTAAAATGTATCTTCCGCCAGGTGGTTTGGGTGTACGTGTTGATTCTGCAGCTTATCCAGGATATGTCATTCCGCCATATTACGATAGCATGATTGCAAAAGTGATCACGTATGCTAAAACGAGAGAAGAAGCCATTGCAAAGATGAAACGTGCACTTCAAGAATTTGTCATTGAAGGAGTGTACACGACAATTCCATTCCACTTAAGACTGCTGGAGCATGAAACGTTTGTGAGCGGTCATTTTAATACGAAGTTTTTAGAAACGTATCAAATCATGAAATAATCACAGTTTTCGGAGGTGAATGATCGTGTCAGAAAACAATTTGCTTGAAATGAACCTTGATGAAGATCAATTGGGGAAAGTGCAAATTGCACCAGAAGTGATTGAAGTAATTGCAGGGATTGCAGCTTCAGAGGTTGAAGGAATCGCTGAAATGCGCGGCAACTTTGCTGCTGATGTAGCAGAACGTTTTGGAAAGAAAAATCACCGTAAAGGTGTAAAGGTAGATGTCTCTGATAAAGGCATTACAATTGATGTGTATTGCGTGGTTGAATTTGGTCTATCCATTCCAAAAGTATCCACTGCTGTTCAAGAAAATATTCGTCAAACCCTTTTAAACATGACTGCTTTAACCATTAATGAAATCAACATTCATGTGGTCGGCATTCAGTTTGATACAAAATCATCTGAGGCTGAAGTAGATCAAGAAATGTAAAAGCGGTTTGAAATGAAACCAAGGAGGAATCCCCTCTTTGGTTTTTTAAAAGCCTATTTTTGGGCAAGTTCCGAATATTGATTACGTCACGTGTTTATTTATTCGTTTTTTATCACAGCTGGCATGGATCTTGGTGCGACCTCGGTCAAAATATGTTATGATCTCTGTATGGCTTAACGACAAGCGGATAAATGGTTAAAGGAGTAAATGATGAAGAGAAGAACTGCAAGAGAAAAGGCGCTACAAACATTATTCCAAATTGATGTCAGCAATATTGATCCGAAAGAAGCAATCACGCATGCTCTTGATGAACAAGAATCAGATCCTTTTTTTGAGGAGCTGGTTTTCGGTGTGCTTGAATACAAGGATAAGCTAGATGAAATGATTTCAAAGCATCTTGTGAATTGGAAGTTTGATCGTATTGCAAATGTAGACAGAGCCATTTTAAGATTGTCTGTTTACGAAATGGTTTATCAAAAAGATATTCCGGATAGTGTCTCAATGAATGAAGCCATTGAGCTGGCCAAACTGTTTGGTGATGATAAAGCGCCGAAGTTTGTAAATGGTGTCCTTTCGAATATTAAAAATGACCTAAAGCAACAATAGGAGGATTGACATGACAGCAACGATCATTGATGGGAAAGAAACAGCAAAAGAAAAGCGTAAACAATTAGCACAAGAAGTAGAAGAGCTAAAACAAAAAGGCGTCACACCTGGTCTTGCCGTTATTCTGATCGGTGATGATCCGGCCTCACTTTCTTATGTACGCGGGAAGAAAAAAGCAGCAGAAGCGATGGGTATGCACTTTCAGCTTGATCATTTAGATGCTTCTTTAACAGAAGGAGAATTGCTAAAGCTTATTGATCAATATAATGCTGATGATCAATTCCATGGGATTCTTGTTCAGCTTCCACTGCCAAAACACATTTCTGAAAAAGCCGTCATTGAACGTATTTCACCAGAGAAAGATGTTGATGGTTTTCACCCATTAAATATCGGGAAAATGTTACTTGGGGAAGACACATTCCTTCCTTGTACACCAGCGGGTATTATTGAGCTGCTCAACAAAACAGGTGTTGATCTTTCTGGGAAAGAAGTTGTTGTGGTCGGACGAAGCAATATTGTTGGCAAACCTGTTGGTCAATTGCTCTTGAACGAAAATGCAACTGTCACCTATTGCCATTCAAAAACAGCTAATATTTCAGAACACACGTTAAAAGCGGATATTCTAGTTGTTGCCGTCGGTCGAGCAAACTTTATGAAAGCTGACCAAATAAAAGAGGGCGCTATTGTCATTGATGTAGGAGTGAATCGTTTGGATAATGGTAAACTTGTGGGAGATGTTGATTTTGAAGAAGCGAAAGAGAAAGCTTCATATATCACACCTGTTCCTGGCGGAGTCGGTCCAATGACAATTACCATGCTTGCACATAATACTGTCAAATCAGCAAAACGTACATTAGCATAAGCTTTATTCATTCATCCACCTGCATCTTGCTGGTGGATGAATGTGCGTTTTTGAAGAGGAGGAATACGTCATGAGTGAAAGAGCCTTTGTGACGGTCACAGCCCTTACAAAATACATAAAAAGAAAATTTGATGTTGACCCTCATTTAGAAGACATCTGGATTAAGGGTGAGTTATCTAACGTAAAAATTCACTCTAGAGGTCACGTTTACTTCACCTTGAAAGACGAGCATGCTCGAATGCAAGCTGTCATGTTCCAGCGTTCTGCATCGAAGCTGCCTTTTTCACCAGAGAGCGGAATGAAGGTGTTAGTGCGCGGCGGAATCCAAGTATATGAGCCGAGTGGCAACTATCAATTATATGCAAAGGAAATGCAGCCTGATGGTGTGGGTGCGCTTCATCTTGCTTATGAAGAGCTGAAGAAAAAATTGGCAAGTGAAGGCTTATTTGATGCGCGATATAAAAAGCAAATTCCTGAATATCCAGAAGTAGTTGGCGTCATTACATCACCAACTGGTGCAGCGGTTCGTGATGTCATTACAACCATCAACCGGCGTTACAAGCAAGCCAAAATCATTGTGCTTCCGGCGTTAGTCCAAGGAGAAAATGCGACTCGCTCCATCGTTGAACGAATCAAAGAAGCAAACGAAAAAAAGCTGTGTGATGTCTTGATTGTCGGAAGAGGCGGAGGTTCGATTGAAGAACTTTGGGCCTTTAATGAAGAAGCAGTCGCAAGAGCAATCTTCGCATCAGACATTCCGATCATTTCTGCGGTAGGACACGAAACGGACTTTACAATCAGTGATTTTACCGCCGACATGAGGGCACCTACACCAACAGCAGCAGCCGAGCTGGCTGTTCCAAGTACAACCGATTTAATTGAACGAATCAAATCCATTGATGTCCGCTTAACAAGGGCTGTGAAAAATCGATCCTCCCAAGCAAGGGAGCGACTTGTTGCTCTTCAATCTTCATATGCCTTCCGTTTTCCAAAACGATTACAAGAGCAAAAAGAACAGCAATTCGATATGGTATACGACCGTTTTCAAAAACAACTGTTGAGACAGATAGAATTAAAACGTGGTCAACTTGAACGCCAGATATACAAACTAAAACCTCTTCATCCAAAAGAGCAACTGCTTCAGGCGAAAAAACGTCATGCAAAGGAAACAGACCAACTCATCCGCGGGATGAATGTACAATTAAAATCAATTCATTCGCAGTTCCAATCCGTTCTTGGTAAACTAAATGCATTAAACCCGCTTCAGGTGATGGAGAGAGGCTACAGTTTAGCTTATAAAGAAGATGAACTGATTAAAAGCGTGAATCAAGTAGAAACGCAAGATCAACTGACGATTACGATGAAAGACGGACGTCTCATTTGTGAAGTGATTGAAAAGGAGGGGCAATCATCATGACAGAATCAAACAAAACCAAAAAAGAACAAATGACATTTGAAGAAGCAATGAAAGGTCTTGAAGAGATTGTAGGCAAGCTCGAAGAAGGAGACGTACCACTTGAACAAGCCATTCATTATTTTCAAGAAGGCATGACACTTTCAAAGCTTTGTCATGAAAAATTACAACAAGTTGAAAAGCAAATGGACTTCATTTTAAAAGAGGACGGTGAGCTCGCTCCTTTTTCAGTGAAGGAGGCAGATGCTGGTGACAAATAAATTAAATGAATTTTTAATCACACGAAAAAAGACCATTGAAGATTACCTATTTACATATGTTCAGAAATTACACATCCCAGAAAATCTGAAATCTTCTATGCTCTATTCACTAGAAGCAGGCGGAAAAAGGCTTCGTCCTATTCTCGTCCTAGCACTATTACATGCTTATGGGAAAAATGAGAAAGACGGTATACCGGTAGGCTGTGCAGTTGAAATGATTCATACGTATTCTTTAATTCATGATGATCTTCCATGCATGGATGATGATGATCTCCGCCGAGGAAAGCCTACCAATCACAAAGTATACGGCGAAGCAACGGCTGTTCTTGCCGGTGATGCACTTTTAACCGAAAGCTTTCGCCTGATCACCTCTCATTTATCTGATCATGTACCCGCAGAGAAGAAGTTGAAAATCATAGATGAGCTGGTACAGTCAGCCGGTGCGCAAGGAATGGTTGGTGGTCAATTTGATGATATGGAAGCAGAGCAAAAACAAGTATCTCTTGCTGAGCTAGAATCAATCCACGCCCGAAAAACAGGAAAACTGCTGACATTCAGTGTGACTGCGGGTGCTATTTTAGCAGGCGCACCTGATGTTGAAATCGAAAAGTTGAAAGAATTTAGCTATCATATTGGGATTGCATTCCAAATACGTGATGATATTTTAGACCTTGAAGGAAGCGAAGAAAAAATAGGGAAGCGTGTAGGCTCTGATATAGCAAACGAAAAGTCGACATACCCTTCTTTATTAACGCTTTCAGGAGCAAAAGAAAAACTAGATGAGCATATGACTTGTGCGAAAGAGATTGTCTCAAAGCTTCAGCTAGAGCAGCACTTGTTGCATGATTTATGTGATCTGATTGCCTCAAGAGATCATTAAAAACAGCCTAGATTTGAGGGTTCTCAAGCAATTGTGGTAAACTGTAAACAGTTTATCATGATGAGACAACTCTTATCCTTTTTTTTGATTTGTGCAGGGATAAGGCATTATATATGTTTATAGAAATTTTGTTGAAAGCGAGTTGATCCTGATTGGATCTTTTATCAATAAAAAATCCAACGTTCCTAAAGGGTATGTCAATTGCAGAATTAGAGGAGCTAAGTGCTGACATTCGTACGTTTTTAATTGAGTCTCTGGCTAACTCTGGCGGTCACATTGGTCCAAATCTTGGTGTAGTCGAACTCACCATTGCACTTCATAAAGTATTTGACAGCCCGAAAGACAAATTCCTTTGGGATGTTGGGCATCAGTCTTACGTTCACAAGCTATTAACTGGAAGAGGTGCGGAGTTTGATACACTTCGTCAATATAAAGGTCTCTGCGGTTTTCCTAAACGAAATGAAAGTGAACATGATGTATGGGAGACTGGTCACAGTTCAACCTCATTATCAGGGGCAATGGGTATGGCGGTTGCACGTGATATAAAAGGAACAGATGAATATATTCTCCCAATCATTGGAGATGGTGCATTAACGGGCGGTATGGCATTAGAAGCTTTAAACCATATCGGTGATGAAAAGAAAGACATGATTGTGATTTTAAACGACAATGAGATGAGTATTGCACCGAATGTGGGCGCAATTCACACGATGCTTGGCAGACTGCGGACAGCGGGTAAATATCATTGGGTAAAGGACGAGCTCGAATATTTATTCAAGCGAATTCCTGCGGTGGGCGGAAAACTTGCCGCAACAGCAGAGCGCATTAAAGACAGCTTAAAATACTTGCTTGTCTCCGGCATGTTTTTTGAGGAAATGGGATTTACCTACTTAGGTCCTGTAGATGGTCATTCCTATGAAGATTTATTTGAAAACCTTGAATACGCTAAAAAAACAAAAGGTCCTGTCCTTCTTCATGTGATCACGAAAAAAGGAAAAGGCTACAAGCCAGCAGAATCCGATAAAATTGGAACTTGGCATGGTACAGGTCCTTACAAAATTGATACAGGAGATTTTGTCAAACCGACAGCAGCGGCCCCGTCATGGAGCAGTCTGGTAAGTGAGACAGTTAGGAAACTTGCGCGAGAAGACGAACGAATTGTCGCCATCACACCGGCTATGCCTGTAGGCTCAAAGCTAGAAGAATTTGCAAAAGAATTCCCAGAAAGAATGTTTGATGTTGGGATTGCAGAGCAGCATGCGGCAACAATGGCAGCTGGACTTGCAACACAAGACATGAAGCCATTTCTAGCGATTTATTCAACCTTTCTTCAAAGAGCCTATGACCAGGTGCTTCATGATATTTGCCGGCAGAATCTCAATGTGTTCATCGGGATCGACCGTGCAGGTCTCGTTGGAGCAGATGGAGAAACGCACCAAGGCGTGTTTGACATTGCTTTCTTGCGTCATATGCCGAATATGGTGTTAATGATGCCAAAAGATGAAAATGAAGGACAACATATGGTTCATACAGCAATTCAATATGATGACGGTCCAATCGCAATGCGCTTCCCGCGTGGGAATGGATTAGGTGTCAAAATGGATGAACAGCTAAAAACCATTCCGATTGGGTCATGGGAAGTTCTTCGTCCAGGTAAGGATGCTGTTATTTTAACTTTCGGTACGACAATTAAAATGGCATTGCAGGCAGCAGAAGAATTACAAAAAGAAGGGAAATCTATTCGTGTGGTCAATGCTCGTTTTATCAAACCGCTTGATGAACACATGCTAAATGATATATTATCCGAAGGGATTCCGATTTTGACCATTGAAGAAGCTGTTCTCCAAGGCGGTTTTGGAAGTGCAGTATTAGAATATGTACATGACAAAAAAGCATCACATATAAAGGTAGAACGTATGGGAATCCCAGATGAATTTATTGAGCATGGAAGTGTGGATGCGCTGCTCGAAGAAATTGGTCTGACAAAAACACAGGTTGCTCAGAACTTACGTGACCTGCTTCCCGCAGCACCAAGAAAAGGAATTGGATCATGACTTCAAAGAAAGAACGACTTGACGTTTTATTAGTCGAAAAAGGACTAATGGACACGAGAGAGAAAGCAAAACGAGCCATTATGGCAGGGATCGTTTACTCGAATGAAAATCGCTTGGATAAACCTGGAGAGAAGATCGACCGTGATACACCGCTTACCGTAAAAGGAAATCCTTTGAAATATGTGAGCCGCGGTGGTTTAAAACTTGAAAAAGCGCTAAAGGAATTTGACTTAACTGTAGAAGGGAAGCTGCTTATCGATATCGGCTCATCAACGGGCGGTTTCACAGATTGTGCACTCCAAAATGGCGCAGTCAAATCATACGCAGTGGACGTTGGATACAATCAGCTTGCTTGGAAACTAAGGCAGGATGACCGTGTAATTGTCATGGAACGCACCAATTTCCGTCATTCCGTTCCAGCGGATTTTACTGAAGGTTTGCCTGAGGTTGCGTCAATTGATGTATCCTTTATTTCACTCAAGCTGATCCTCCCAGCATTAAAGCATATTCTTGTTCCGGGTGGTGACTGTATCGCTCTTGTCAAACCTCAATTTGAGGCAGGCAGGGAGCTTGTTGGGAAAAAGGGCATTGTACGAGACCCTTCCGTTCACCTTGGTGTGCTAGAAGAAATAAATCAATTTGCTTCAAAGCAAGGATATGACGTAAAGAATGTTTCTTATTCACCAATTACTGGCGGTGACGGGAACATTGAATTCCTGCTTCATTTGGTGCTTCGTCCAGATCAAGAGAAGAATACGGCTTTGCCGTTTTCAGCGCTCGAAGAGATAGTAAAAGAAGCCCATATAGCACTGAAAGAAAAGAAAAACAATCCGAAAGCTGAGTGAGATCAGATCAATTGATACAGAAGGAATAATAGCTCGCTATTATTCCTTTTTACATGGCAAAAAGACGAGAATTGACAGTTTCTAACGTAATGCTTGTTTTTTAAAGTGCGCATCATATAACATAGAACGTATAGACATTCTGAGAAGAAAACGCCTAGGGGGGTCAAAATGAATAAAGGTCAAAGGCATATTAAGATAAGAGAGATCATTGCGAGTCAAGAAATAGAAACGCAAGATGAATTAGTAGATATTTTGAAAGCTGATGGATATAACGTCACACAAGCAACCGTTTCAAGAGATATTAAAGAATTGCATTTAGTGAAAGTGCCGACGAACAACGGAACGTATAAATACAGTCTTCCTGCCGATCAACGATTTAACCCACTTTCAAAACTAAAGCGTGCCCTCATGGATGCATTCATTAAAATGGACGCAGCCAGCCACTTAATCGTACTGAAAACAATGCCGGGAAACGCTCAGGCCATCGGTGCCTTAATGGATAATTTAGACTGGGAAGAAATCATGGGAACAATTTGTGGTGATGATACCATTTTGATCATTTGCCGTACAACGGATGATGCTGAAACGGTCTCTACCAAAATTCTAGAGCTTCTATAAAAAGTGATAAGGTTGACAAAAAGAGGTGTCAAATGAGTGTTAGCAGAACTAACCATTAAAAACTTTGCAATCATTGAAGAGTTAACGGTTTCATTTGAAAAAGGGCTCACCGTCTTAACGGGGGAAACAGGTGCAGGGAAATCGATTATGATTGATGCTGTTTCACTTCTCGTAGGAGGAAGAGGATCTTCTGAATTTGTTCGATATGGAGAAAAAAAAGCAGAGCTAGAAGGACTTTTTCTTGTGCCGGAACATCATCCAGTTTTTGCATTGTGTGAAGAACAAGGAATTGAAGCGGCTGATGGAATGATAATCCTTCGCCGCGATATTAATAGTAACGGGAAAAGTATCTGCCGCATTAATGGCAAGCTAGTGACCATCTCACTTTTAAGAGAAGTAGGGAGGCTGTTGCTTGATATTCATGGGCAGCACGATAATCAGCTATTGATGGAGGATGAAAATCATCTGCACTTGCTAGACCAATTCGGGGAAGAAGAAATTGCACCTGCCTTGTCTCAATATCGCGAAGTATATGATCAATATATCAAGACCGCCAATAAGCTAAAGAAGCTGTCTGAAAATGAACAAGAAATGGTGCAACGATTAGATTTATTGCAATTTCAGTTTGAAGAGATTGAAGCGGCTCAATTAGAGCCAGGTGAAGATGAAAAGCTTCAAGAAGAGCGCCACCAAATGAGTAACTACGAAAAAATCTATTCCTCTCTTCAAAATGCTTATAATGCTTTGCGTAATGAGCAAGGAGGGCTGGATTGGGTTGGCATGGCTTCAAGTGAGCTTGAGCAGGTATCTAATATCAACGATGATTTAAAGAAGCTGTCGGAGCAAGTCTCGAATTCCTATTACTTATTGGAGGATTCAACTTTCCAAATGCGCGGACTGCTTGATCAATTGGAATTTGACCCAGCACGTCTTGATTTTATTGAGTCTAGGCTAAATGAAATGAAGCACCTGAAGCGAAAATATGGCTCAACTGTTGAGGAAATTTTAGAATATGCTGCAAAAATCGAAGAAGAGATAGATCAAATTCAAAATCGAGACAGCCACTTGCAAACGCTCAAAAACAAGTTGGATGCGATAAGTCGAGATGCATTACTGGAAGCACTTAACGTATCTGAACTTCGCAAAAAATGGGCCAAAAAGTTAGCAAAACAAATTCAAGCTGAATTAAAGGATTTATATATGGAGAAGTCATCCTTTGATACGGATTTTGCGATTCGCTATGCGCCTTTTGGCAGTAGTGATTGCCCATTTTTAGATGGAAAACCAGTTCAGCTTGGGAAAAACGGAATAGACCAAGTGCAATTTGTGATCTCAACAAATCCCGGTGAACCGATGAAATCTTTATCAAAAGTAGCATCAGGCGGAGAAATTTCACGTGTTATGCTTGTTGTGAAAAGCATTTTTTCTGCCAAACAAGATGTCACGTCCATTATTTTTGACGAAGTTGATACAGGTGTCAGCGGCAGAGTAGCACAGGCCATTGCTGAAAAAATTCATAAAGTTGCGGCAGGCTCACAAGTGCTATGCATCACGCATTTACCGCAAGTTGCTGCGATGGCTGATACACATCTGTTTATATCTAAACGCTCTAAAGCTGGAAGAACATTAACAAGTGTGAAGCCATTAAGTCACGAAGAGAAAATCAATGAAATCGGGCGAATGATTGCGGGTGTTGAAGTAACCGAGTTGACAAAACAGCATGCAAAAGAATTATTACACCAAGCAAATAATGTCAAAACGACAGGGTAGCTGGATAATTAGCTACCCTCATTATGTTGTCTCAAATTCGCTGTATATACGCATGAAATCGTCTTTTTCTTTTATCAATTTATCCAATCATTTTCTAAACGACTCGGTTATAAATCCAAGCTAAGAAGGCAAAAGTAAAGATGTAGCCAAAACAATCACATTGTTCTGGTGTGGGTAAGGAGCGAGGAGAGTGAAAAATGAATGCCCGAAAAGATGAGAAAAGCCATTGGTGTAATTCTCCTTGTTTCTTTAATAAGTACAGGGTTTATGAGCATAGTGAAGCAATATGTCAGTATTCCAACGAATGTCACTGTATTTGAAAAAGAGCAGCAATCGATTAAAACATCAATTGAAGCTTCAGCAAATGCCTCTTCAACTGCCTTTCGTCTGTCAGAGAAAAAGAATCAGCTTGAAGTGACTGGGCAAAAGGCTGGAAAAGCCGAAATTGTTTATGATTTTAAAGGGTTTCCTATTAAGAAAACAAAAGTCGATGTTCTTCCAGAATTAAAAGTCGTTCCTGGAGGACAGTCCATTGGTGTCAAGCTCCATTCCGTTGGTGTTCTCGTTGTGGGGTTTCATCAAATCACAACGGCAGACGGCAAAAAATCGCCAGGTGAAGCCGCAGGTATTCAATCAGGGGATATGATTATGGAAATTAACGGTCAAAAAATGGAGAAGATGAATGACCTCACCCCATTTATTCAAAAAGCAGGTAAAACAGGGGAAACACTTTCTTTACTGATTAAAAGAGATCATAAGACGTTTCAAACAAGATTAACACCAGCAAAAGATGAAAGTGAAGGAATTTATCGCATTGGTCTCTACATTCGTGATTCCGCAGCAGGGATCGGAACTATGACATTCTTTGAACCGACATCTAAAAAGTATGGTGCACTCGGACATGTGATTTCTGACATGGATACAAAAAAACCAATCGTTGTCGATAACGGAGAAATTGTGAGATCGACTGTGACCTCAATTGAAAAAGGGTCAGATGGTAATCCTGGAGAAAAATTAGCCAAATTTTCAACAGAACGAAAAACAATTGGTGATATCTCACGCAACAGTCCATTCGGTATATTCGGTAAACTAACTGAAAAGCTCGAAAATCATGTAGTGGATAAAGCACTTCCAGTCGCTTTATCGAATGAAGTAAAAGAGGGACCGGCAGAAATTTTAACGGTTGTCGATCATGATAAAGTTGAAAAATTTGATATCAAAATTGTCAGTACAACACCACAAAAGTTCCCAGCGACAAAAGGGATGGTACTAAAAATAACAGATGAACGGTTACTCAGCAAAACCGGCGGCATTGTTCAAGGCATGAGTGGAAGTCCAATCATCCAAAATGGCAAAATCATTGGTGCAGTTACTCACGTATTCGTGAATGACCCAACAAGCGGTTATGGAGTACACATTGAATGGATGCTTTCAGAAGCAGGGATTGACCTTTATCAAAAAAACAAAAAAGCTAGCTGAAGAAAAACTGCCGAAAATGAGGCAGTTTTTTTCTCCCTTACTTTCTAGGTAATCGTGTTATAATATAGGAAAAAGAGATTTTTCGACAAAATGGAAAATGAAATGTTGTCAAATTGTATTTATCGTCGAATAGTTAAGAAAAACGTAGAAAAAGCTAGATAATGCTCTATTATTCGGAAATTTAAAGTTTTTTAAAGGGGATAGCTTGGTTTTGTCGAATTGAACACTCAGAAGAGAATTTCAAAAGAATAAAGGAATCGACATTGGGGAGGAAAGAACGTGGAGAAAATTAAAGTGTGTGTAGCTGATGACAATCGAGAACTTGTTGGCCTTTTGACAGAGTATATTGAAGGACAAGAAGATATGGAAGTACTTGGCGTGGCGTATAATGGTCAGGAGTGTCTGACATTATTTAAAGATAAAGAGCCTGACGTTCTCCTCTTAGATATTATCATGCCTCATTTAGACGGTCTTGCAGTACTTGAACGACTTCGTGATTCTGATATGACTAAACAGCCAAGTGTTATTATGCTGACGGCGTTTGGACAAGAAGATGTGACGAAAAAGGCAGTCGATTTAGGCGCTTCCTACTTCATTTTAAAGCCATTTGATATGGAAAACCTTGTAGGTCATATTCGTCAAGTCAGTGGAAACGGCACACAAATCACACATCGATCTTCATCTATCCAAAGCAGTGTCCTTCGAAACAAACCTGAACCGAAACGTAAAAACTTAGATGCCAGCATTACAACGATTATTCATGAGATCGGTGTTCCAGCCCATATTAAAGGGTATCTATACTTAAGGGAAGCCATTTCAATGGTTTACAATGACATTGAACTTCTTGGGAGCATCACAAAAGTTTTATATCCAGACATTGCAAAGAAATTCAACACCACCGCTAGCAGAGTGGAGCGAGCGATTCGTCATGCAATTGAAGTAGCTTGGAGCAGAGGAAACATTGATTCCATTTCTTCGCTCTTTGGCTATACTGTCAGTATGTCTAAAGCCAAACCAACTAACTCCGAATTCATTGCCATGGTTGCAGACCGCCTGCGTCTAGAGCATAGAGCAAGCTAATACTTTACCACATAAAAAGCGTTTCTTGATTGAAACGTTTTTTTATTTTGTCTAGGTCAAAAAATGGTTCGATTATTTTCATAAGAAAATGAAAAAGAAAGCATGAATGAAAATAAAATGACATAAAGTAGTGATAATCAGCTGCGTTATTCAATCAATGGTATTGTGTGAAAGAACAAAAAATTCTCGACCATCAGAAAAGAGTGGGAGAACAAAATCTTATGTGTTGGAAGATAAATCAAATAAGATCAAAAGTTCTAATTCTATTTACCTGATTGATTGACGTTTTAAAGTCAATGGCTTCTTTGAGGTTGTGCCATTTGTACTGAATATTCCCCTTGACGAATTTAATAATTTTCACAATCTTTTACTATGCTATAATAATGAAAAGAAGAGGGTGAGGTTATGGGAAAGCTGAAGATCCACTCTGCTGAGGTTGCAAACGAAATTAGCAAGTGGACGAGGGTCATTTCTCAAAATGATCTAGAAAAATCTGCTGTCTATAAAGATAAAATTCAGAATTTGCTAAAAAATACAGACGAGGACAGAGAAGTTCTCCTTTATTACCAGCTCGTTGATGGCAGGCATGAAATGTTACTTGGAAATATTGAAAAAGCCAATCAGATCATGAAAAGTGTCGGAACGTTAGATGAAAAAGCAGATGACATTATCAATTTTTACTTTTACTTTTACAAAGGCCAATATGCCGCCTATGTGAAAAAGTATGATGAGGCGATAAGTTTCTACAAGATTGCAGAACAGCGTTTAAAACGTGTGAATGAAGATCTGGAAGTCGGAACATTTCACCACAAAGTCGCTTCCATCTATTACGAGTTGAAGCAAAACTTTATTTCCATTAACCATATTAAAAAAGCGATCGATACATTCAAAGCGCATGAAGAATATACAGCGCAGGCGATTGATAGTTTAATTTTACATGCGAGCAATTGTATTGATCTATTCCAATTTGATGAAGCGGAGTCTAAATACCAAGAGGCTTTGGAAAAAAGTAAGCGCATGAACAATGAAGTGCTCATTGGAAAGTGCTATCACAACTTGGCTGTGCTGTATTATGCAAAGCGCGATTATGAGAAATGTTTGGAATATGCAAAAAAAGGAATGGGGATTCAAATTCATCGTGACAATAGCCATTATTACATTCAATCCTTATATGTACTAACGAACGCTATGGTTCATTTAGGACTTCATGAGGCGAAAGAATATGTAAAACAGGGGATTCAATACAGTTGCGATATCCAAAATGATGAATATATAGTAAAATTTGAAATTTTAGATTTAATGTGCGAAAATAGTGAAGCGGCAGACATATTCTCTGAAAAATTAGACTACATAGAAAAAAATAGATTATATGTGGAGCTTGAGGATTTGTCTGAACAAATATCGAAATATTTCAAGGAACGAAATGATTATCAAAATGCCATGCGTTTTCTTGAAAAGAAATTCGATGCGCAAATACTTCAAAAGAAAGTGGAGGTTATTCTATGAAAAAGTTGTTGTTAGGTGTAACAGTCGTTACAGCAGTCGCAGTTGTTTCTTCCCTTTTTGCTCTTGACGCAGAGACGACAGAGCAAGCCATCAGAGCGATTACGTGATCAAAAACATCTATACAACCTCTTCTGTCTCTGTAGGAAGAGGTTTTTTTATATGTCTTCAAACTGGAAAAATAGAAAAAAACACGTCATAATAGATGTACGCATTATATTTAGAGGTGACATATGACGAAAATTTTTGCGCATAGAGGCTTTAAAGGAATTTATCCTGAAAACACCATGATAGCCTTTGAACATGCAATGAACTCTGGAGCCGACGGGATTGAGCTTGATGTTCAGCTAACGAAAGACGGCAGACTGGCTGTCATTCACGATGAAAAGCTAAACCGTACAACGAATCTAAAAGGCTTAGTAAAAGACCATACATATGAAGAATTAAAAGCAGCGGATGCAAGTCATACTTTTTTTGAAAAAACAGGAGCTGTATCGATTCCACTTTTAGAGGAAGTGTTAGAGCTTGTTGTGCCAAAATCGTCTTTACTCATCAATATCGAACTGAAAAACTCGATTTTTCGATATCCAGGTATAGAAGAAAAAGTGAAAGAACAAATTGAGCACTTTCAAATAGAGGATCGGGTGCTTGTCTCTTCGTTCCACCACGGAAGTTTAGCCCATTTCCACAAGCTCATGCCAGATGTTGAGCTTGCTGTGCTGACAATGGATGTCATTCATCAGCCTGAAGTGTATATTAAGACGATACCGGCAAAGGGTTACCATCCGAATATGAAGGGAGCAGGGGTGACAAAAGAGGTCGTAACCGCTCTTCAGTCAACGCATCAAGCGATCAGACCATTTACTGTGAATAGTGAAAAACAAATGAAAAAGATGTTTTCCTTAGGTGTAGATGGCATTTTCACTGATTTCCCTGACCGTGCAGTAAAAATAAGAGATGAAATGAAATAAAGACTTGCCGATTATGGCAAGTCTTTTTTGATTGTTCGCTTTTGTTTAAAGCGATTTGCGACTTTATTTCGTTTGCGGTCTCTGTATAAAATAAATCCAGCCAGAACATACAGTCCTGCTCCTAAAAATAATAACCCTGCAATTCCTTGCAACCACAAAAATGGAAATGGCGCAATAATGATCCCAAACACGGTATCACGGAGCAGCTTAATCCCAAGAGCGGCTAAGGCGCCAGGTATCAATATAATGACTAATGCAAGTATTCTCCCCATCAAATATCCCCTTAAACGTCATTTACTTTTATTGTCTAATTCAAAAAATATTTTGTCAAGAAAGGAAAACGTGGTAATATAAGAGTTGTGCAATTTTTTGCAACGGAAGAATATAGTATAGTATGCAAAATTTTTCATATAAAGGGGTAATGGGATGCAGAGAGTCTTGATTGTCGGTGCAGGACAAGGTGGATCAGCTTTGCTGGAAACATTGTTGAAAACAAATATGATTCAAATCATTGCAATCGCCGATCTTGATCTTGGGGCGCCGGGGATGGAAGAGGCGAAAAAGAATGGAATTAGGACGACAACAAATTGGAAAGAATACATAAAAGATGATATTGATATCATCATTGAAACAACAGGAAGCTCAACTGTCTTAAAAGAGCTGATAGAAGAAAAGCCTGAGGATGCCGTCATTGTACCTAGTTCCATGGCATACGTGATTTCTGAGTTAATGGAAGAAAAACAACAGCTTATCCAAATGCTAAAAGAACAAACCTATAAACATGACCGCATTTTTAATGCGACCAATGACGGCATGATTTTTATTAATATGGACGAACAAGTTGTTCTGTTTAATCGCTCAGCTGCTAAGATGGTGGGGTGTTCTCAAAAAGACGCAATAGGCCGACACATTAGAGAAGTGATTCCGAACACGAAACTTCCTGATATTTTAAGATCAAGAGAGCCGGAATTTAACCAAAAACAATTTTTGAATCAACATATACAAATTGTGACAACGCGTCTTCCGATCATTGATGATGCTGGGAAAATGTTAGGTGCCTTGTCTATTTTTAAAGATATTACAGATGCGGTAGAGCTTGCTGAGGAAGTGACGAACCTAAAGGAAGTTCGTACGATGCTAGAAGCTATCATTCAATCATCAGATGAAGCCATATCAGTCGTCGATGAAGAGGGCAAGGGTATTCTAATTAACCGTGCTTATACGAAAATGACCGGTTTAACGGATAAAGAGGTTGTTGGTAAGCCTGCGGGTGCAGACATTTCTGAAGGGGAAAGTATGCATTTGAAGGTACTTGAAACAAGAAGACCGGTTCGAGGCGTGAGAATGAAGGTGGGTCCGAATAAAAAAGATGTGATCGTGAACGTAGCACCTGTCATTGTTGATGGCATTCTTAAGGGTAGTGTAGGGGTGATTCACGACGTGTCTGAAATTCAATCACTCACCAATGAATTAAATAAAGCGAGACAACTCATTCGCACACTTGAAGCGAAGTACACCTTTGAAGACATCATTGGAGAAAGTGAACAAATGCTTGTTGCGCTAGAACAGGCAAAGCTTGGTGCGAAAACACCTGCAACGATTTTACTCCGAGGGGAATCAGGTACCGGGAAAGAA
This sequence comes from Bacillus sp. NPDC093026, assembly GCF_044754665.1. Taxonomy (NCBI): domain Bacteria; kingdom Bacillati; phylum Bacillota; class Bacilli; order Caryophanales; family Bacillaceae; genus Bacillus; species Bacillus sp. NPDC093026. The sequence continues at coordinate 134,874 of NZ_JBIVPN010000003.1, forward strand.
CTGTTTGCGCACGCCATCCATAATGAAAGTGATCGGAAATATAACCGATTTGTCCGGGTAAACTGTGCGGCATTGTCAGAGACTCTCTTAGAATCAGAGCTTTTCGGATATGAAGAGGGGGCGTTTTCTGGTGCAAGACGCGGCGGGAAAAAAGGTCTGTTTGAAGAAGCGAATCAAGGCAGTATCTTTCTTGATGAGATTGGTGAAATGACCCCAAGTACACAGGCGAAATTACTTCGCGTCATGCAAGAGAAGGAAATCGTCAGAGTGGGCGGAACAAAGGCAATTCCAGTAGATGTCCGTGTAATTACGGCGACAAATGTCAATATTGAAAAAGCAATGGCGGAAGGAAAATTCCGTGAGGACTTATATTATCGAATGAACCGATATCCGATATCGATTCCCCCGCTTAGGCAACGTCTCGAAGATATTGAGTCATTAAGTAAACGATTGATTCAAAAAATTAATTTAGATTATGGACGGAATGTCCACGGTTTAACAGAGAAAGCACTTCATAGGCTGCGTACGTACAGTTGGCCTGGGAATGTAAGAGAGCTCGAGAATGTTCTAGGACGAGCCATGATCTTTTTAAATCCACAAGAAGAGTGGATAGATGAAGGGCATATTGCTTTCATGGAGACGGAAGAAAATGAAGAAAAAGAGAAAAATGGTTTTGTTATAGATCAGTATGAGGGCGAAACATTGTCAGACGCTGTAGAAGCATTTGAAGCTCAGCTCATCAAAAAAACCCTTGAAAAGCATCAATTCAATCGGACGAAAACAGCTAAAACATTAGGGATTAGCATTCGGAACCTTTACTATAAAATGGATAAATATGAACTTGCAAAAGATAGCATGCAATAAAATGCACGTTACCTGCAAAGAATTGCACTGTGCGATAGCTAAAAGGTATTTTACCTATAGTTTTTAAGCTGGCACACAACTTGCATAAAAAAAGGTGAACTGAGCATAAGGAAAGGTGGGCATGTATGAAGCTTGACGATCTGATTATTAAAGCCTCTAAGCTTCAGAATAAAACAGCGGCTGTAGCTCATGCAGAAGACGAAGAGGTGCTTCTTGCCATTAAAATGGCCATTGAACGAAAGGTTGCTCGCTTCTTGCTGGTTGGCAACAAACGCAACCTAAAAGAGCTAGTAAAACAGCATGAGATCAATGAAGGCTGGATAGATATTATACATTCTGATTCACCCGAAGAATCTGCGAAAATCGCCGTGCAGGCAGTCAGTGAGAACCATGCAGATATATTGATGAAGGGCCATGTGCCAACTGCAGTACTTTTAAAAGCCGTGTTAAATAAAGAATACGGTCTCCGTACAACCAGTGTTTTATCACATGTTGCGGCATTTGAAGTACCGGGATTCGACCGCTTTATTTATGTAACAGATTCTGCGATGAATATCGCACCGGACTTAAAAATGCTCAAAGAAATTACGATCAATTCAGTTCAAGTAGCGCATGCCGTCGGCAACGACATGCCAAAGGTGGCTGTATTATCTGCGATAGAGGTTGTAAACCCTGCAATGGATTCAACCTTGACGGCAGCAAGTCTTGCACAAATGAATCGACGAGGTCAAATTTCCGGCTGCCTGATTGATGGGCCTCTCGCTTTAGATAATGCCATTTCTCAATCGGCTGCTTCTCATAAAAATATTACGAGTGATGTAGCCGGAGATGCAGATATTTTGCTTGTTCCAACAATTGAAGCAGGCAACATCTTATATAAATCACTTATTTACTTTGCGCACGCAAAAGTGGGAGCAGTGGTAGCAGGAGCAAAGGCACCGATTGCTTTAACAAGCCGGTCCGACTCAGCCGAAAGTAAGCTTTATTCAATTGCACTTGCCATCTGTACATCAAATGAAGTGGAACAATAGGAGGATATGAACAATGGAGCTTTTTAAATATATGGAAAGATATGATTATGAACAGCTTGTTTTTTGTCAAGATGAACAGTCTGGCTTAAAGGCCATTATTGCTATACATGATACGACACTTGGTCCAGCACTTGGTGGAACGAGAATGTGGACATATGAAAATGAAGAAGCAGCGATTGAAGATGCTCTTCGTCTTGCAAAAGGGATGACGTATAAAAATGCAGCAGCAGGGTTAAATCTAGGCGGTGGGAAAACGGTCATCATTGGCGATCCGAGAAAGGACAAAAATGAAGAAATGTTTCGAGCGTTTGGGCGGTACATTCAAGGACTTAATGGCCGCTACATCACAGCAGAAGATGTAGGAACAACTGTAGAAGATATGGATCTCATTCATGAGGAAACCGACTTCGTAACAGGTATTTCTCCTGCATTCGGCTCATCTGGGAATCCATCTCCTGTGACAGCCTACGGTGTGTATAAAGGAATGAAAGCCGCTGCAAAAGCCGCATTCGGCACAGATTCACTAGAAGGAAAAACGATCGCCGTACAAGGTGTTGGGAATGTCGCCTACAATCTTTGCAAACATCTTCATGAAGAAGGTGCACAGCTGATTGTAACAGATATCAACAAAGACTCTGTTCAGCGTGCCGTCGAGGACTTTGACGCAAAGGCTGTAGACCCTGACGATATTTATGATCAAGATTGTGATATTTATGCACCGTGTGCACTTGGCGCAACAATCAATGATATGACGATTCCGAAATTAAAGGCAAAAGTCATCGCTGGTGCTGCGAATAATCAATTGAAAGAAACCCATCACGGTGATTTGATTCATGAAATGGGCATTGTGTATGCACCTGATTATGTCATCAATGCAGGTGGTGTGATTAACGTTGCAGATGAGCTGTATGGATATAATGCTGATCGTGCCATGAAAAAGGTCGAAGGCATCTATCAAAATATTGAGCGTGTCATTGAAATCTCAAACCGTGATGCTATCCCAACATATAAAGCAGCAGACCGTTTAGCTGAAGAGCGAATTGAAAGAATGCGTAAATCAAGAAGTCAATTTCTGCAAAATGGTCAACATATTTTAAGCCGTCGCTAATTTGATGAATGAGTTGAAACGGAGGTTTTGTTTTTGCTGACAAAAGAATGGCGTATTCTCACTATTAATCCAGGCTCTACTTCAACAAAAATTGGTGTGTTTCATAACGATCGATCGATCTTTGAAACAACACTTAGACATACAGATGAGGAATTGAAGAAATTTCCTCATATCATTGATCAATTCTCATTTCGTAAGGAAAAGATTTTGGAAACACTTCATGAGCAGGGAATGAACATCTCTAAATTTGATGCAGTTTGTGCCCGCGGCGGTCTTCTTCGTCCGATTGAAGGCGGGACGTATGAAGTAAATGAGCAGATGGTTCAGGACTTAAAAGAAGGTTATGCAGGTCAGCATGCTTCCAATTTGGGCGGAATCATTGCAAGAGAAATTGCACTTGGTCTCAATATACCTGCGTTTATTGTTGATCCAGTTGTGGTGGATGAACTAAAGCCGATTGCTCGAATATCTGGTTTGCCAACCATTGAACGTAAAAGTATTTTCCATGCACTGAATCAAAAAGCTGTCGCAAGAAGAACAGCTGCTTCATTTGGGAAACGTTATGAGGATTTAAACATGATCATTACGCATATGGGCGGCGGCATTACAATTGGTGTTCATGAAAAAGGGAAGGTCATTGATGTCAATAATGGACTGCATGGTGAAGGTCCTTTTAGTCCAGAACGGGCAGGTACAATCCCAACAGGAGATCTCGTCAATCTTTGCTTCTCTGGAGAATACACACAAGAGGAGATGCTTAAGCGCATTATTGGTGAAGGCGGTCTTGCAGGCTATCTTGGCACGACAGATGCTGTAAAAGTAGAGAAAATGATTGAAGCAGGTGATGAGCGTGCTGCACTCATCTATGAAGCGATGTGCTATCAAATCGCAAAAGAAATTGGAGCCGCAAGTGCTGTCTTAAAAGGAGTAGTTGATGTCATTGTCTTAACGGGCGGTCTTGCGTACAGCAAAAAAATCACCTCAAGTATTAGAGGCTATATCGACTGGATTTCAGATGTCGTGGTATATCCAGGTGAAAACGAATTGCAATCCTTAGCAGAAGGTGCACTACGTATTTTAAAAGAAGAAGAAGCAGCGAAAGAATATCCAAATGATCAAAGGGAGAAGAAAGGAGTGACAAGTCATGGCAACTGAATATGACCTCGTCATTCTTGGTGGAGGCACAGGCGGCTATGTTGCTGCCATTCGTGCCTCGCAACTTGGATTGAAAACAGCAGTTGTAGAAAAAGCAAAGCTTGGAGGAACATGTCTTCATAAAGGCTGTATTCCATCTAAAGCGTTACTTAGAAGCGCAGAAGTGTACCAAACAGTAAAGCGTGCAGCAGATTTTGGCGTTGAGACAAATGAAGCAACCTTACAGTTCAAAAGCGTACAAAAAAGAAAATCAGATATTGTTGAGAAATTAGCTGGCGGCGTCAAACATTTGATGAAGCAAGGGAAAATTGATGTATACGAGGGGATTGGCCGTATCCTCGGTCCTTCTATTTTTTCACCCATGCCGGGAACCATTTCAGTCGAAATGACGAATGGAGACGAAAACGAGATGCTTATCCCAAAGCAGGTCATCATTGCTACTGGATCAAGACCGCGTGTACTGCCGGGTCTTGAGGTAGATGGTACGCACATTTTATCATCAGATGAAGCACTTGAACTAAATGAACTTCCCCAGTCTATGTTGATTGTAGGCGGCGGTGTTATTGGTATTGAATGGGCATCAATGATGAACGATTTTGGTGTGAAAGTGACTGTGATCGAGTTTGCTGATCGCATTTTACCAACAGAGGACAGGGACATTTCTAAAGAAATGGAAAAGCTCTTATCAAAAAAAGGCATTACATTTATCACAAATGCGAAAGTCCTTCCGGATACAGTAGAAAAGCATGAACACCTTGTCAAAATTCAAGCTGAAAAAGGTGGAGACATCCAGTCCTTTGAAGCGGAAAAACTGTTACTTTCTGTTGGGCGTGTTCCGAATATTGAAGGGATCGGTCTTGAAAACACTGAGATCCAAACAGAGAAACACGGCATTGTGGTGAATGAACATTATCAAACGAAAGAATCTCATATTTACGCGATAGGAGATGTGATTGGTGGACTTCAGCTTGCACATGTGGCTTCGCATGAGGGCTTAATTGCCGTGGAACATATGGCTGGAAAAAAACCGAAACCGCTTGATGAAACACTTGTGTCAAAATGTGTATACTCTCATCCAGAAACAGCAAGTGTTGGACTGACTGAACAGGCAGCAAAAGAGCAAGGCTATGAAGTCAAGATTGGTAAGTTTCCTTTCATGGCTATTGGAAAAGCGCTTGTATTTGGCGAATCAGATGGATTTGTCAAAATCATTGCAGACAAAAAAACAGATGACATTTTAGGGATTCATATGATTGGTCCTCATGTAACAGATATGATATCTGAAGCTGGATTAGCCAAAGTGCTTGATGCAACGCCGTGGGAAGTGGGTCAAACGATTCATCCTCACCCAACTTTGTCAGAGGCGATTGCAGAAGCAGCACTTGCTGTTGAAGGTAAGGCGATCCATTTTTAATCAAGGAGGGAAACATGATGAGTAACATGCGTCATCAAGAATTAGGATTATCAGATGAACAAGCAATTGACATATATAAGACGATGCTTCTTGCGAGAAAAATCGATGAACGGATGTGGCTGTTAAATCGTTCAGGAAAAATTCCGTTCGTGATTTCTTGCCAAGGACAGGAAGCGCAGCAAGTCGGAGCTGCCTTTGCATTAGATAGAGAACAGGATTACTTATTACCTTACTACCGTGACATGGGACTTGTACTTGCGTTTGGAATGACGGCCAAAGATTTGATGATGTCAGGTTTTGCGAAAAAGGACGATCCGAACTCAGGTGGAAGACAAATGCCAGGTCATTTTGGGCAAAAATCAAACCGAATTGTGACAGGATCGTCTCCTGTGACGACACAAGTGCCGCATGCAGTTGGTATTGCACTCGCTGGGAGACTAGAGCAAAAGAACTTTGTCAGCTTTGTCACATTTGGAGAGGGCTCTTCGAACCAAGGTGATTTCCATGAAGGAGCAAACTTTGCTGCTGTGCATAAATTGCCAGTTATTTTCATGTGCGAAAATAATAAATATGCGATTTCCGTTCCATATGACAAACAAGTGGCATGTGAACGTATTTCTGATCGAGCGATTGGTTACGGTATGCCGGGTGTAACAGTGGATGGGAATGATCCGCTTGAAGTATATGCAGCAGTCAAAGAGGCAAGAGACCGTGCGATAAGAGGTGAAGGTCCAACATTGATCGAGGCAATTTCCTACCGCTTAACTGCGCATTCAAGTGATGACGATGATTCAAGCTATCGAGAAAAAGAAGAAGTGCTCGAAGCAAGAAAGAAAGACCCACTCATTCAATATGAAACCTACTTAATTGAAGGAAACATCATGACCTCTGACATGAAAGAAGAGATGTCTAAAGAAATCATGCAAATTGTAAACGAAGCTACTGATGAAGCGGAAAACGCAGCTTATGCAGATGCAGAAAGTGCGCTTCGTTATGTGTATGCGGAGTAAGGGGGAAGAAAAAGTGCCTGTTATATCATATATAGACGCCATTACACTGGCAATGAAAGAAGAAATGGAACGTGATCCGAAAGTGTTTGTGCTCGGAGAGGATGTTGGGAAAAAAGGCGGCGTGTTTAAAGCGACATCTGGTCTTTATGAACAATTTGGAGAAGCGCGCGTGATAGATACACCACTTGCAGAATCAGCCATTGCTGGTGTTGGCATCGGGGCAGCCATGTATGGAATGCGCCCGATTGCAGAAATGCAATTTGCGGATTTTATTATGCCTGCTGTCAACCAAATTATTTCAGAGGCTGCAAAGATTAGATACCGCTCAAATAATGATTGGAGTTGTCCGATGGTCATCCGTGCACCTTATGGTGGCGGTGTTCATGGTGCGCTGTATCATTCTCAATCGGTTGAAGCCATTTTTGCAAATCAGCCTGGTTTAAAGATTGTCATGCCTTCTACACCTTATGATGTAAAAGGGCTACTGAAGGCCGCAGTGCGTGATCCGGATCCTGTATTGTTCTTTGAACACAAACGTGCATACAGACTCATTAAAGGCGAAGTGCCGGAAGAGGATTATACTCTCCCAATTGGGAAAGCAGATGTGAAACGTGAAGGGGACGATATCACTGTGATGACGTATGGCTTATGTGTACACTTTGCCATGCAAGCAGCAGATCGTCTTGCGAAGGACGGCATTTCTGCTCATATCCTAGATTTACGAACAGTTTACCCGCTTGATCAAGAAGCGATTATCGAAGCGGCATCGAAAACAGGGAAAGTTCTTCTATTAACGGAAGATACAAAAGAAGGAAGCATTATGAGTGAAGTTGCGGCCATTATTTCGGAACATTGCTTATTTGATTTAGATGCGCCAATTAAACGACTAGCAGGCCCTGATATTCCTGCAATGCCTTATGCGCCGACAATGGAGAAATTTTTCATGGTTAACCCAGATAAAGTAGAAGCTGAAATGAGAGCGCTAGCTGCATTTTAAGAAAGAGGAGGATTTCAAGTGGCTATTGAACAAATGAAAATGCCTCAGCTAGGTGAAAGTGTAACAGAAGGAACCATTAGCAAATGGCTCGTTGCACCTGGCGATCATGTGAATAAATACGATCCGATTGCAGAAGTGATGACGGATAAAGTAAACGCAGAGGTTCCGTCATCCTTTACGGGGACGATTGCAAAGCTATCGGCTGAAGAAGGCGATACACTTCAAGTAGGGGAAGTGTTTTGTGAAATTGAAGTAGAAGGCAGCGGTAGCCCACAACAGAGCGCAAAAGAAGAAAGAGCACCTGAACAAAAAGAAGCGGCGGCTGTTGATCAAATAGAGACAGATCAAAGTCAAAAGAAGCGTTATTCCCCAGCAGTACTACGTTTAGCAGAAGAGCATGGAATTGATTTGTCAACTGTTCAAGGGACAGGAGCAGGCGGACGAATTACAAGAAAAGATTTATTGCAAGTGATAGAAAATGGAGGCACTGAAGAGAAGGCAGCTTCCATGACAAATCATACAGACGTTCAAACGGAGCCTGTGCAGTCAACTCAAGAACAAACTGCATCTTCTATCGCGAGAATGTCTGGTGACGTCGAGCTACCAGTGACACCGATCAGACAGGCGATTGCAGCAAATATGCTAAGAAGCAAACATGAAATTCCGCATGCATGGACCATGATGGAGGTTGACGTGACAAACCTTGTGTCGCGAAGAAATCAACTGAAGGACCAGTTTAAAGCAAAAGAAGGGTTTAATTTGACATTCTTTGCGTTCTTTGTAAAAGCTGTGGCACAGGCATTGAAGGAATTCCCAGAAATAAATAGCATGTGGGCAGGAGATAAAATTGTCCAAAAGAAAGCTATCAATATATCCATTGCAGTTGCAACAGAGGATGCTCTTTTTGTACCAGTTATTAAGGATGCTGATGAAAAGACAATTAAAGGCATTGCCAAAGAAATCCATGAGCTGGCAGTCAAAGTTCGCCAAGGTAAGCTAAAGCAGAGTGATATGGAAGGCGGCACGTTCACGGTGAACAACACTGGATCATTTGGTTCTATTCAGTCAATGGGCATTATTAATTATCCTCAAGCGGCGATCTTGCAGGTTGAGTCCATCGTGAAGCGACCAATGATTGTAAATGGGATGATTGCGGCAAGAGATATGGTCAATCTTTGTTTATCACTGGATCACAGGGTACTCGATGGTCTTGTATGCGGCCGCTTCCTTCAGAGAGTGAAACAAATTCTTGAAGGAATTGACGAACAAACATCAGTTTATTAAACGACTTTTCCCCCTCCATACGATGAGAGGGGGATTTTCCATCAAAGAGAAAGGAGCGGCAGTATGTCGGGATTAGACTTTTTTGCGTTTCTGACAATCGGACTCATGTTTATAACGGCGATTGCGCTTGCATTTCTTCGATATATTTCGAAATCACGCAATCATCCTGAGAAATTATTCCTCTTATTATCCATCGTTTCGTTCATTCAAATGGCGTACTGCTTGTTCATTGTCGGCGGATTTAAAGGGGCTGCGAATAGCTTTCTAGGCGTCTCGTTGCTGCTTGGTATACACTTGAATATTTATACAGACGCTATATCAAAAAAACGCCCGAATCCAAATGAATTCGGGCGTTTTTTATTCTGCTGGAACAATAAAGGTCAGGTGCTGTTTAAGAACCTCAAGATGTGAGGGTGCTTTCATGTAGACTTCACCATCTGTATCTGCATCCATCTCCTTTTTTGTTAGAATATTGATGTGAGACGCCTGTATGAGGGATAAGTCACCTGTAAAATCCTCTAGTTCTTCTCGATTCATTGAAAAAATTTCTTTTAAAGCAGAGAAACTTGTGTTTCTGCAAATCAAAATTTCGGCTTTTCCGTCATCAATCGCTGCATTCGGTAAATCGATTTTATTTGTTCCGATGTATTGCCCATTCATGACAAGAACGATGACGGCTTCTTCTTCCCAGTTTTCCTTTTCAGTTTCAATCCGAACGTGAAAAGGCTCGGTTTGCTGAAGTGTCCGAATGGCGCTTGTGAAATAACTGATTTTACCGAGCACGGCTTTTTCTTTGTCATTAATATTATTTGAGGTTTCTGCAATGAGCCCGATTCCCCAGAAGTTTAAAAGGTATCGATCCTCGGCTTTGATCAAGTCAACCTTTTTTTCAGTCCCATTCACGATCATTTGAGCTGCTTTTTGTATTTGTTGCGTCATTCCAAGTGTTCTAGAGAAATCATTACACGTCCCTCCCGGCAAAATGGCAACTGCAGGCCTTTTTGTTAAACCGGCAATTCCATTGATACACTCATGAACGGTTCCATCACCGCCTAATATGATTAGTAGCTCAATCGTCTCATCAATCGTGCGGCAAAAATGATAGGCATCCTCAGGCTGTCTAGTAGGTTTAAGAATGAGTTCATCGATATGTAGAGAGAGGAGAGGCACTGTTTGAGCTAGTATTTTTTCAATGTTTTTTTGTCCAGCATTTCCATTATAAATGAGCATTGCTTGATTAAATTGTGCCACGGCGCGGTTCTCCCTTCCAACTTTTTATTCATCACTTTTCCCCAATTTGGCATCTCATAAACGATGGTGCTGAAAAAGAGGGGATGAAAAAGACAACACATTTGCCCGTTCCAGCTTTCCTTGATATGATGAAGTGAAAATGATGAAGGATACGTAGAAGGAGTGAACGGATATGAATATTGATTTTAACTTATTTATGAATGATATTGTCAGACAAGCAAGAGAAGAGATCAGGCAAGCAGGTTACACAGAACTTACAACACCTGAAGAAGTGGATGAAGCACTTACTAAAAAAGGAACGGCACTTGTGATGGTGAATTCAGTTTGCGGATGTGCAGGGGGAATTGCAAGACCAGCAGCTAGCTATTCTGTTCATTACGATAAGCGCCCAGATCAATTACTGACAGTGTTTGCTGGTCAGGATAAAGAAGCGACTGCGAGAGCACGTGAATATTTCGAGGGCTATCCGCCATCCTCTCCATCTTTTGCACTTTTAAAGGATGGGAAGATCATAAAAATGATAGAACGTCATGAAATTGAAGGGCACGAGCCTATGGAAGTGGTCTCGAAGCTTCAGGCGGCTTTCGATGAGCATTGTGAAGAAATTTAAAGAACCCCTACAATTGTACTAAATAGATGTGAAACAGTTTGGTCTTTAGATCGGACTGTTTTTTTGTTTTATAAGACATTAGAATCAAAATGATTTTAGCAAAATACTATTGCATCTTAAAAAGAAAGTGTTTAAAATACATTATAGTGAATAAATATTCAAACCTACACATGAGTTTAAATACTGGGAGGCATTTTATATGAAAAAGTGGTTATTATTACTTATGACAGTTGGTCTTGCAACTGCACTCGCAGCTTGCGGAACTTCTTCTAATAATTCAAACGCATCAGGAGACGACAAAACACTCGTGATGGCGACATCAGCAGACTATCCGCCATTTGAATCTAAAGATGGCGATAAAATTGTCGGTTTTGATGTAGACCTTGCAAAAGCACTTGCGAAAAAAAATGGCTATAAGCTAGAAATTCAAGACATGGACTTTGCGAGCCTTGTATCAGCCCTAAAAACGAACAAAGCAGACATTGTTCTTGCGGGGATGACACCGACAGAAAAACGTAAAAAACAAGTCGATTTTTCAGACATTTACTACAATGCAACAAACATGCTCGTAACTAAGAAAGATAGCGGTATTCAATCTGAAAAAGACCTTCAAAACAAAACAGTAGGTGCTCAGTTAGGCTCTATACAGCTTGATGATGCCAATGCAATGAAAGATAAATATCACTTGAAAGTAGAAGATCGTAATAAAATTTCTGATTTAGTGCAAGAAATTAAAGCAGGTCGCTTTGATGCAGCGATTATCGAAGATAAAGTGGCTGCTGGCTATTTGAAAAAAGAAAAAGATTTCCAAGCATTTCAATTAAATAGTTCAAACGAAGGCTCAGCGATTGCATTTAAAAAGAATAGCGATTTAACAGCGAAATTTAATCAATCATTAAAAGAAATGAAAAAAAATGGCGAGCTTGATCAATTAATTGAAAAATGGTTTGCGAAAGAAGGCAAATAAACCATCATAAAAGGTCAGCGTCATCTTATTTAAGCTCATGCACAATCACGCTGAAAAGTTCAACATGTGTTGAGCTTTTTTCCTTTTATTTTAATCATTGCCTTTATATGAAGGCAAAAAGGAGATTTGAAAATGAATTTCACAGAAGTTATTCCTCAAATGCCATTTATTTTAGAAGGATTAAAGGTAACACTCTCAATTGTTGTTGTTTCTCTTTTTCTCGGATTTATTCTTGGCGTTTTATTAACCCTATGTAAAATTAGTGTGTTTACACCACTCATTTGGATTGCAGATTTTTATACATCGATTTTTCGAGGCACACCACTTGTTCTTCAGCTATTAATTATTTATTTTGGATTACCTCAATTGATTGGTTTTCAAATTGATCAGTACTGGGCAGCAGTAGCGGCATTTTCATTAAACTCAGCAGCGTATGTATCAGAGATTATTCGTGCAGGCATTAATGCGATTGATAAAGGTCAAAAAGAAGCTGCGATCGCTCTAGGTGTTCCTTATGCTAAAATGATGAAGGACTTACTGCTTCCACAGGCATTTAGGAATATTTCACCAGCCCTTGTGAACGAAATGATTACACTGACAAAAGAATCCGCTATTGTGACCGTCATTGGACTAGGTGATGTCATGAGGCGTGCCTATCAAGCAGGGGCGATTACGTATAGTTATCTCGAACCGCTTATTTTTGCCGGTCTCATTTATTATGTTATCGTGCTGATTCTCACCTTTGTCGGCAAAGCGGTGGAAAGGAAGTTAACAATAAATGATTAAAATAGAAAAGCTCACAAAATCATTTGGGAAAAATGAAGTATTGAAAGGAATCGACACAACCATTGAAGAGGGACAAGTTGTGGCAGTCATCGGACCGTCTGGTTCAGGAAAATCTACGTTCCTTCGCTGCATGAACTTACTTGAGAAACCGACTTCAGGCGTTATTACGATTAAAGATACTGAAATCACTAACCCTAAGACAAATGCTTTAAAAGTGCGTGAGAACATCGGAATGGTATTTCAGCACTTTCACCTATTTCCACACAAAACGGTATTGGAAAATATTACGTATGCACCTATAAATGTGAAAAATCAGTCTAAGGAAGAAAGTATCAAAAAGGCCGAGTCCCTTTTGAAGAAAGTCGGGCTTTTAGAGAAGAAAAATGATTATCCGAACCGTTTATCGGGTGGACAAAAGCAGCGTGTAGCCATTGCACGTGCTCTTGCCATGAAACCAGACATCATGCTTTTTGACGAACCAACCTCCGCACTTGACCCTGAAATGGTCAAGGAAGTATTAGACGTCATGAAAGAGCTAGCTCAATCGGGTATGACGCTTGTGATCGTGACACATGAAATGGGCTTTGCCAAAGAAGTGGCTGACCGTGTAATCTTTATGGATGATGGGAAAATTGTGGAAGATGCAAATCCTGTTCAATTCTTTGAAACGCCATCTTCACAGCGAGCTCAAGAGTTCTTACAAAAAATATTATAAAGAAAAAAGAAGGAGACTTAACATCTTCTTCTTTTTTTGATTATAATGGGAAAAGTAAAAAAGTTCATCATTTCACAAAAGTGAATAGAATAAAGACAGAAAAGAGTGAAACGCATCATGTTTAAAATCGGCTATCGAACGCTGAAAACAGCTTTAGGAACAACTCTAGCCATCTATATTGCTCAATTGCTTGGTCTGCAAAATTATTCATCTGCTGGCATTATTACGATTCTTTGTATTCAAGTAACGAAAAAACGGTCATTGCACGCATCGGGAGCTCGTTTTGCAGCGTGTAGCCTTGCCATTTTATTCTCTTACTTATTTTTCGAGCTCATCGGTTATCATCCATTCGTCATTGGTTTGATGTTGCTTCTCTTCATTCCTACAACCGTCTTATTGAGAATGAAAGAAGGCATTGTGACAAGCTCTGTCATCATCCTTCATTTATACATGTCTGGCGGGATTACCCTTAGCTTAATCTGGAATGAGCTTCTTTTAATTACAATTGGTGTCGGTGTTGCCCTTATTATGAACCTGTACATGCCGAGCGTTGATAAAAAGTTAAAACAATACAGTGAACAGATCGAAGCCAATTTTGCCAAAATCTTTGAAGAAATCGAACAATACTTAATGACAGGGAAACAAGATTGGACAGGAAAAGAAATATCAGAGACACATCAATTGATCAAAGAAGCGAAAGCCCTTGCTTACCGAGATGTCGAAAATCATGTACTGCGGCATGAAAATCTGTATTATCATTACTTCAACATGAGACAAAAGCAATTTGAAATCATTGAGCGTGTCCTTCCTAAAATTACGTCTATATCTATTACTACAGAGCATGGACAAATCATTGCAGAATACATCAGAGATTTACGTAAGCACATTCACCCAGGGAATACGGCGCATAAGTTTTTAAGAAGGTTGATTGATATGAAAAAAGAGTTTGAAGCACTTCCGCTTCCAAAAACAAGAGAAGAATTTGAAGCAAGAGCAGCACTTTTTCATTTCCTTGGAGAAATGGAACAGTATTTAGTGTTGAAAAGCTATTTTAAAGGGATAAAAGAATAGAGACGCATGAGTTCCCCCTTCATTGGTCAATCTAATGAAAAAAGGAGGAGCTTATGCGTCTTTTATTTTATACAATGCTTTCTATGTCTCTCTCGCCCATATGGCCGCTCGGACAGAACCCGCTTCCGGGAGACCCCTTTGTGATTATTAATAAACAGACGAATGAACTTGCTTATATTGATGATGGAAAGGTGCAAGCAGTGTACCCAGCTTCTACAGGGAAAACGGCTGATTTGACGCCAGAAGGAGAGTTCACCATTATGATCAAAGCGAAAGACCCTTATTACAGAAGAAAGAATATCGAAGGCGGTGCAAAGAACAATCCTCTAGGCCGAAGATGGATTGGATTTGATGCAAGAGGGACAGATGGAAGAACTTATGGAATTCATGGAACAAATGACGAAACATCAATTGGAAAATTTATCACTGCAGGCTGCGTGAGACTGCATAATCGGGATGTGGAACAGTTATTTGATCAAATCCCGATTGGAACAAGAGTATGGATTACGAAAACAAGCGATTCGTTTGTAAAGCTTGCCAAAGACAAACAGGCGATTCGTTAACAGAACGAGTGACCTGTTTGTCTACTTTAAAACTTATAAAAAAGTAGCAGCTCCTGCTAATAGTGAGGAAATAAGTAGCAAGCTAATCATAAGTAACACCATAAATTTCATGAATCTCTGTGACATATCGCACCCCTATAACCCAAGTTTTTGCGACCAGCGCACCTTTTTTTATTTTATCTGGTTTTTTCATACTCGACAAGTAATCAGAAAAAGGAAGTGAACATGTGAACAGATGAACCAAATTGATCATATTGCCATTGCTGTTTTCTCTATTAAAGATACGAGTCAAACGCTTCGGGAGCTTTTCAACTGGCGATTTTCAGTCGTTCAAGAAATCCCTGATCAGCTTATCAGGGCTTCGTTTGCATCACTTGGTGACATTCACATTGAATTGATTGAACCGATGTCAGATGACAGCAAATTGCATACTTTCTTAACAAAAAGAGGAGAAGGTCTTCATCATATCGCCTTAAAGTCGGATGATCTCAAATATCATCTCAAGAATTTTGATCAGCTTGGTGTACAACTGCTTCAAAAAGAGGCGGAAAAGGGTGCTGACGGGAAGCGTATTGCGTTTATTTCTCCGAAGGAAGCTTCTGGTGTGTTATTTGAACTGTGTGAGCCTTTGAAAGGAGAGGGAATATGACATGAATGAATCGATCAATGAGTTATATAAATGGCGTAAGCAAGCGGCAATGGGCGGCGGAGATAAGCGTTTAAAGGCTCAAGAGGACAAAGGAAAGCTTTCCGTCAACGAACGGCTCGATATGCTTCTCGATCCAGGAAGCTTTATGGAAATTCAACCATTTGCAAAAGGTCATCACTCTGAGCACCTAGGAGACGGAGTCATCGTTGGAACGGGTTTGATTCATGACAGACCTGTATGTGTCTATGCACAAGATGCAACAGTATATGGCGGTTCATTAGGAGAGATGCATGCTAAAAAAATCACATCCTTAATGGATTTTGCCGCTAAAAATCAGATGCCGATCATCGGTCTGAAAGACTCAGGTGGTGCGAGAATTCAGGAGGGTGTGGTATCATTAGAAGGGTACGGTCAAATTTTTAAACGAAATGTGTTGTACTCTGGTCAGATTCCGCAAATATCAGTTATTCTAGGCTCATGTGCAGGTGGTGCTGTGTATTCACCTGCATTGACAGACTTTGTATTGATGACCGAACAAACGGCCCACATGTTTTTAACTGGTCCTAAAGTAATAGAAAAGGCAACTGGAGAAACGGTCTGTCCTGAGCGGCTAGGCGGTGCATTTATTCAGCACCAGACAAGCGGCAATGTGCACTATACTGGGAAAGATGAGAAGGACGTGTTAAAGGCTGTTCGCACACTTTTAACGTACATACCGACTAAACAAAAGACTGCCTGTCATGCTGTGGAAAAAACGAAGCATGACCCAAGTGACCCTGGTACTATTTTACCAAAGGATCCGGCACGAACCTATGATGTGAAAAAAATGATTACTGCTTTAACTGATCACGTCTCATTTTTTGAAACGCAGCCTTGTTTCTCTAAAAATATTGTCACTGGTTTTGCAAGATTACAAGGGTCTTCTATTGGAATTGTAGCCAATCAGCCCAAGGTGCTGGCAGGAAGCCTTGATCTTGACGCTGCAGATAAAGCAGCAAGGTTTATTCGTTTTTGTGATGCGTTTCATATTCCTATTTTAACGCTTGTTGACGTCCCAGGTTTTTTACCTGGGGAAAAGGCGGAGCATGCAGGGATTATCCGGCATGGAGCAAAGCTGCTTTATGCGTATGCTGAAGCAACTGTACCTAAAGTCACTGTTATTTTAAGAAAAGCGTTTGGCGGTGCTTATGTCGCAATGAATAGTAAGGGCTTAGGGGCTGACTTCGTATATGCATGGCCAGAAGCAGAAATTGACGTGATGGGAAAATTATTTGCAGATGAGATTGTTAAATCCGTTACGCACAAGTCAGACGACGAACCAACTGTATTGAAAGCGGCTCAGTTGGGGATCATAGACGATATTTTAACTCCAACTGAAACGAGAGAGCGATTGATTCGCTCGTTTGACCTGCTTCGCAGTAAAGATGAAGATAGACCATTAAAAAAGCATGGCAACATGCCGCTATAGAGGAGGAGCACGATCATGATCAATGAGAAACGCTTACTAGACGAATTTTTAGAACTTGTTCAAATCGATTCTGAAACAAAACACGAAGAAAAAATTGTTGAAGTATTAAAAGAGAAATTTACGCAGCTTGGTCTTAAGGTGGTAGAAGATGACTCTAAAAAGACAACAGGTCACGGTGCAGGCAACTTGATCTGCACACTTGAGGGGAATCAAGAGGCGGATACAATCTATTTCACCTCTCATATGGACACAGTTGTTCCAGGTAAAGGTGTGAAGCCGATCGTTGAAGACGGCTATGTCAAAACAGATGGAACAACAATTCTAGGTGCAGATGACAAAACAGGACTTGCTGCTATGTTTGAAGCCATTAGGGTGCTGAAAGAGAAAAATTTGCCTCACGGTACCATTGAATTTGTCATTACAGCCGGCGAGGAATCAGGGCTAGTCGGAGCAAAAGCGTTAGATCCTAAGCTGATGACGGCTAAATACGGCTATGCACTAGATTCAGACGGTGAGGTCGGGACCATTATCGTTGCGGCCCCAACACAAGCGAAAGTAAAAGCAACCATCTATGGAAAAACGGCTCATGCAGGAGTTGCACCTGAAAAAGGCGTGTCAGCGATTACTATTGCAGCAAAAGCGATTGCGAGCATGCCGCTGGGGCGCATTGATGAAGAAACAACGGCTAATATCGGTCGTTTTGAAGGCGGAACTCAAACAAATATCGTCTGTGAACAAGTAGATATTCTTGCTGAAGCACGCTCATTAGAACCTGCAAAAATGGAGGCACAAGTAGCAAAAATGAAAGAAGCCTTTGAAAAAACCGCTAAAGAAATGGGCGGAAGTGCCGATGTACAAATTGACATCATGTACCCAGGCTTCAAATTCTCTCATGGCGATCAAGTCGTTGAAGTGGCGAAAAAAGCGGCTGCAAAAATTGGCCGTCCTGCTGAACTTCAAACAAGTGGAGGAGGCAGTGATGCAAACGTCATCGCAGGTAACGGCGTTCCAACAGTGAACCTTGCTGTTGGATATGAAGAGATTCATACAAAAAATGAGAAAATGCCGATTGGAGAATTAGTCAAAACAACTGAAATGGTTCTCGCCATTATAGAAGAAACGACAAATCCATCGTAAAGGCAGGAGACACTGTGAGCACCCAAAAGATCATTATTTTCCAAGTAGGACAAGAGGATTTTGGCATCAGTGTAGAACATATTCGTTCAATAGAGAAGGTCCCCTATTTACAAGAGGTATCTAATCTTCCAAAAGAGATCAAAGGACTCATGTCATTAAGAGGAGAAGTCATTCCAGTCTGTGATACTGGCACGATGCTTCACGGCAAACCTCTTGAAGTCAACGAAAAGTCTAAGATTCTGCTATTTGAACTAAACGATCACATGATTGGTTGCCTTGTCTCAGATGCAAAGGATATCATTAATATCACGCTGGACGAGATTAAGCCATTTCATATGAACACGAAAGCATCCGAGTATTTCTTCGGGGTAATTGAGAGAGAAAACAAGATGATTTTACAAGTGGACCCTAATAAGTTTCTCGGGAAAATTGATGATGTAGATCATTTGCCACAACTCATCAAAGAAGAAATGGCTTAATAGAAAAGCCCTCTTATCAAAAAGTGATAAGGGGGCTTGTTTATTAATCAGCAGCTGGCTTTATTTGCTCATTTTTCGTAGCTTTCGTTTTTGACTTTTGGTACATCTCATTTAGAATAACCGTTTGGATCGTAAGTAAAAATCCACTTGTCATCCAGTATAAAGGAAGAGCTGCCGGAGCATGAATTGAGAGAAATAGCATCATGACCGGAAAAATCATGCCCATGATTTGTGCTTGCTTTAGTGCAGCTTCCGTTTGTGTACCTGATTGCTTCGCATATCTTTGCGTGACATAAAATTGCAAGAAATACATCGCACCTGCAAAGATCGCCACCAATAGATCGGTTTGTCCTAAGTTAAACCATAAGAACGAATGTGTAGCAATCTCTGGTGTAGAGCGAATCGCAGAATAAAAGCCAAGAACAATCGGAATTTGAATGAGCATTGGCATACAGCCCATAGCCAGCGGATTGACATTGTTCTCTTTGTAAACTTTCATCATTTCCATTTGTAGTTCTTTTTGTTTTTCAGGTTCTTTCGTTTTCTTTAGTTTGCTTTGAATTTGGTCAATTTGTGGCTTGATCTGAGCCATTTTTTCCTGCATCACTTTTTGTTTTTTAAATTGATTAGCAAAAAGCGGGAAAATTAATAGGCGGACAATCAGCGTCACAAACATAATTGATAAACCATAATCATCATGAAAGAAGTTCGCAAGCCAAATGATCAATTCAGAAAAAGGTTGTACAAAGTAATGATGAAAAAACCCATCAGTATTCGTATTTGTTTGCGCACTTGTAGCAAATACGGGAGAAGCTGCCATCATCAAAAATAAAGTAAAACCTACAGTAAATAAACGTTTCAATTCGTTTCCTCCTTCAATTATTAAATCTAATAAGAGAGAGGAAGCGAATGGTCTTCGTCATCATTTGATGATCTTTTCATTCGAATGACTTTACTAATCCAAGTTGTAATGCGATCATAGATGATAAACAGAAAGTCTGTTCGATTCAATAAAGATGCGCTCAACTCTTCTAAACGATCTCCACCAAGGTGCTCGTTCATCCGGCAATCTTTTAATAAGAAAGCAATGCCGATGGCCGTAAGCGCTGGAAGAACAATCGTAAAGAATTCAACAAGGAAAAAGACTTCATTGAATGTATCAATAATCATGATTATCACATCCATTTCATTACTGACAGTGTACTATACACCATATGAAATGTCTATTGGAACAAACAGGTCAAATCAGGATAAGACATAAGGATGAAGGAGGAAAGGAAATGGCGAATTCTCACAGGAAGGGACGTATCATTTTTCACATTGATATGAATAGTTTTTATGCATCGGTTGAAATGGCGTATGATCCTTCACTGAGAGGAAAACCTGTAGCCATTAGCGGAAATGCAAAAGAGCGTAAGGGAATCGTCGTGACTTGTAGCTACGAGGCAAGGGCATTAGGTGTGAAGCCGCCGATGCCATTGTGGGAAGCGAAGCGGCTTTGTCCTGGACTGATTGTACGAACGCCAAATTTTGACCGGTACCGTAGCTCTTCACAAGAAATGTTTGCGATATTAAGAGAATATAGTGATTTAGTCGAGCCAGTTTCCATCGATGAAGGTTACATTGATCTCACGCATACACCTTATGCACAGCATGCAGTCAAGACAGCAAATGATATTCAGTCAAGGCTTGTAGAAGAGTTAATGCTTCCTTCAAGTATCGGCATTGCGCCGAATAAATTTTTAGCTAAGATGGCCTCTAACTGGAAAAAGCCGATGGGGATCACCATTATGCGTAAACGAGACGTGCCGAATATGCTTTGGCCGCTTCCAGCAGGTGAAATGCATGGCGTTGGTCAAAAAACTGCCGATAAATTGAAGAAGGTCGGAATTTATACGATTGAAGATTTAGCCAAAGCGAATGAGCACGTATTAAAAGAATTATTAGGCATCAATGGACCAAGGCTAAAGCAAAAAGCGAACGGCGACCATAACGGAATTGTAGATCCAGAGCGAATATATGAATTTAAATCAGTTGGAAACTCTTCAACACTTCCTCACGATTCAGATGATGCCGTTGAGCTGACAGCATTAATAGAGAAGTTATCACAATCTGTGAGTATCAGGCTCAGACGAAAAGAAGTCATGGCGAACCGGCTTTTGATTATGATACGGTATGCAAGCTGGAAGAATATCACAAGAAGTGTCATGCTCACGAATCCAACAGATCGTAAGGAAGACATTTTTGAAGCAGCGAAACAGCTATTTCTAAAGCACTGGAATGATCAGCCAGTGAGGTTACTTGGCGTAACAGGTACAGATCTTGTTGAAAGAAAAGCAGCCGTCAAGCAGCTTGATCTATTTTCTTATACTGAAGATGCGAAAGAAGAGCCGCTTCAATCCATTTTAGATGGATTAAAAGAAAAATATGGCAAACCATTGATTCAGCGAGGGGTGACCATCAAGGAAAATGAGAGCAAAACAAGTGGAACAAGTTTTAATAAAGACTTTTTTCAGGATGAAAGAGGAAATGACTAGCCTGAAAACTTGATAAAAGAGGTGATGTTGTGGTAATTTCAAAGGGTACATCATTTCAGCAGTAATCAATAAAGTGTGTTAGAAGGGACGTCAGAATTATGTCAAAACAACAAATCGGTGTGATTGGATTAGCCGTTATGGGTAAAAACCTTGCCCTTAATATTGAAAGCCGCGGTTTCTCCGTTTCCGTTTATAACAGATCTAGCAACAAAACAGAAGAGTTTCTTCAGGAATCGAAAGGGAAAAACGTTGTTGGAACATACAGCATTGAAGAATTTGTTCAGTCACTTGAAACACCACGTAAAATTCTTTTAATGGTAAAAGCTGGTGCAGCAACTGATGCAACCATTCAATCATTACTTCCTCACCTAGAGAAGGGTGACATTTTAATTGATGGTGGAAATACATATTACAAAGATACACAAAGACGTAATCAAGAGCTTGCAGAAAGTGGTATTCATTTCATCGGAACTGGTGTATCTGGCGGTGAAGAAGGTGCACTTAAGGGACCATCTATCATGCCCGGCGGTCAAAAAGAAGCACATGAGCTTGTGAAGCCAATTTTAGAAGCAATTTCTGCTAAGGTTGACGGTGAGCCATGTACGACTTACATCGGTCCAGATGGAGCAGGACATTATGTCAAAATGGTTCATAATGGAATCGAGTACGGAGACATGCAGCTTATCTCTGAATCATACTTTATCCTGAAGCATGTAGCTGGACTTACTGCACAAGAGCTTCATGAAGTATTCTCAGAATGGAATAAGGGAGAGCTTGACAGCTACTTGATCGAAATTACAGCAGATATTTTTACTAAAGTGGATGAAGAAACAAATCAGCCGCTTGTTGATGTCATCTTAGATAAAGCAGGACAAAAAGGAACAGGGAAATGGACAAGCCAAAGCTCACTTGATCTAGGTGTACCTCTTCCAATTATTACAGAGTCTGTATTTGCCCGCTTTATTTCAGCAATGAAGGACGAGCGTGTTGAAGCAAGTAAATTGATTAAAGGACCTGAGCCGACGCAATCAACTGAAGATAAACAAACTTTAATTGAAGCGGTGAGAAAAGCGTTATTCATGAGTAAAATCTGCTCATATGCTCAAGGATTTGCGCAAATGAAAGCAGCGTCTGATGAATATAACTGGGATTTGAAATACGGCGAAATTGCGATGATCTTCCGTGGCGGATGTATCATTCGTGCAGCATTCTTACAGCAAATCAAAGAAGCGTATGACCGTAACCCTGAGCTGAAAAATCTATTGCTTGATCCTTATTTCAAGAATATCGTTGAAAGCTATCAATCATCACTTCGTAAAGTCATTTCACTTGCTGTAGAACAAGGAGTGCCTGTTCCTTCATTCTCAAGTGCGCTTGCTTACTTTGATAGCTATCGTACAGCTGTACTACCAGCAAACTTGATTCAAGCACAGCGTGACTACTTCGGTGCACATACGTATGAACGTACTGATAAAGAAGGTGTATTCCATACTGAATGGATGAAATAAGATCGAACACATAAAACCTTACCTTTACTTTAGGTAAGGTCTTTTTGCGTTTTTATAAAAATGCGAAAAAGAGGGATGCTATGTAAAAAAGAATAGAAAGTAGGGATTGAAGTGGGCATCTTATATGCGCTTCTCCCAGCTATATTTTGGGGAAGTATTGTTCTAATCAGTGTGAAACTTGGTGGAAATGCGTATCAGCAAACGCTTGGCATCACCCTCGGTGCATTTTTATTTTCGATTGGTGCTTTTTTTATTAAAATGCCAGAGCTAACGCCGCTTATTTTTGGGGTGTCTGTGATTTCAGGGATTTTCTGGAGTATTGGACAGATGAACCAGCTTTCAAGTGTGGTCTATCTCGGGGTTTCAAAGGCTGTGCCTTTATCAACGGGCATGCAGCTTGTCAGCACGACATTATTTGGCGTTCTGATCTTTAAAGAATGGCAAACCATGACGGTGATACTTATTGGTTCTTGTGCGATTTTGTTGATTATTGCAGGGGTTGTGATGACATCTCTCGGTCAAAAAAGGAGTGGTGAAAACGGTGGGGGCAATTTTAAAAAAGGGATCATTATTTTGCTTATCTCAACCGTCGGCTACGTCGGGTATGTCGTCATTTTAAGATGGTTTGATATTGATGGATGGTCCGCACTTGTTCCGCAATCAGTTGGTATGCTTCTTTCATCCTTGGCTATTAGCCTAAAGCAGCAGCCACTTAGCAAGTACACATTCAGAAATATCCTTGCAGGTTTTATTTGGTCGACAGGGAATTTGGGACTTCTTTTGGCCATACCACTCATCGGGGTAGCTGTTAGCTTTTCCATGTCACAAACAGGTATCGTCATTTCGACATTAGGCGGTATTTATTTTTTAAAAGAGAAAGCATCAAAAACAAGCTTTGTTATTGGGGGCTGCTTGATGATCATTCTAGGCGGCGTGCTATTAGGTTTTACAAAATAGGAGGTGATACGAATGTATCCAGATTTGGAAGGAAAAACAGTATTGATTACAGGAGCTGGTACAGGAATAGGTCAAGCGATGGCACTTCGGTTTGGTCAAGAAAAAGCAAATGTCGTTATCAATTATTTCTCTGACCAAGAGAATCCGGATGAAACGATTGCTGAAATTCAAAAGAATGGAGGACAGGCCGTCAAGATTCAAGGTGATGTGTCAAAAGAAGAGGATATGCAAGCAATGATTGACCAAGCAATCCATACATTTGGAAGTCTTGATGTCATGATCAATAATGCAGGAATAGAAAACGAAGTCCCTTCAACAGAAATGACTCTTGATAATTGGAACAAAGTGATGTCAACCAATTTAACTGGCATGTTCCTAGGCTGCCGTGATGCACTTAAATATATGACGGAAAATGGCATTGAAGGGTCCATTATTAATATGTCATCGGTGCATCAACAAATTCCTTGGCCTCATTTTGTCCATTATGCAGCAAGTAAAGGAGGCGCTAAGCTTCTCACAGAAACATTAGCTTTAGAGTATGCGCCTAAGAAAATTCGGATCAACAGCATAGCACCGGGAGCGATTGATACCCCGATTAATGCTGATAAATTCAATGATCCAGCATTGAAAGAAGGTGTCATTGAGCTGATTCCAATTGGTTATATTGGAAAACCTGAAGAAGTGGCAGCATGTGCAGTTTGGCTCGCCTCAAAAGAAGCAAGCTATGTGACAGGATTGACATTATATGTTGACGGAGGCATGACAAAATACCCTGGATTTCAAGCAGGAAAAGGGTAAACAGAAAAGGAAAAAGCAGCGTAAAAGCTTAAAAAACGCTGCTTTTTTATATAAAATACAAACATATAACATTAAATGTATAGACATTTAAAAACAAAAATATATAATATTAATTGGAAGCGCTTTTATTATGAAGAAGGGGTGAGAGAAATTGAAACGTATTTTATTGGCATGTAGCTCAGGAATGTCTACAAGTTTACTAGTCACTAAGATGAAAACTCATGCAGAGGCGATTGGAGAAGAAGCCGAGATTTGGGCAGTAGGGCAAGATCAAGTAAGAAAGGAAATGGCGCAAGCAGACGTAGTGTTAATTGGACCTCAAATGAGTTTTTTAAAAGGAGAGCTTCAGCAAAAGGCGAAAAAATACGGTATTCAGGTAGATGTCATTGATATGCAGGCGTACGGACTCGCGGATGGGCAAAAAGCATATGAACAAGCGGTTTCATTGATGGGAGAATCTTGAAGGATGGAAAAAAAGACACTCGAAGGGCTTACAGAGGAACAGGTCAGTTTTCAATTGATCTTACATAGTGGCAATGCTCGAAGCAAATTGTTGCAATCACTTAAACGATATAGAGAGTATGCAGAAGAAGAAGCGTTCGAGCTGATGAAGGAAGCGGAAGAGGACTTACGGAATGCCCATGATATTCATTTTCAAATGGTTCAAAAAGAGGCAAGCGGAGAAGTCGCAAATTTTTCCTTACTGCTCATACATGCTGAAGATCATTTAATGTCGACCATTACGATCAAAGAGCTTGTAGGGGAGCTCTTGCCGCTATTTCAATCGTTGAAACAATAAAGGGTGTAAAACAAGGGGGGAAACCAATGTTTGATAAAATCAGTGCGTTTTTGGTTCCGATTGCTGGAAAATTGAACAACAATCGCTATTTAGGTGTGTTGCGGGATGCCTTTATGCTTGCGTTTCCGTTAACCATTTTTGGATCCATTATGGTTGTTTTAATGAACTTGCCTTTTTTAAATACAATCATGAGTCAGTCTGCATTGGAAGGGTTCCAGTCTGCACTGAATATTGCACCAAGTGCTACAATTAGCATTATGACAGTGTTTGTTGTCTTTGGGATTGGCTATTATTTATCAAAAAGTTATGAGGTGGAAGCTGTATTTGGAGGCGTGATCGCTCTTGCCTCTTTCTTATTACTTACTCCATTTTTATTAGAGCAAGAGGGAGTCGGATCAATTGCTGGTGTCATTCCCGTCGATCGTTTAGGTGCAAAGGGAATGTTCCTTGGAATGATTACAGGCTTCTTATCTGCTGAAATTTATCGGTATTTTGTCAAAAAGAAATTGGTGATCAATATGCCACAAGGTGTGCCGCCAGCTGTTTCAAAATCCTTTGCTGCACTGATTCCGGCTACCCTTACACTGACAGCCTTTTTGATGATCAACATCATCATAACACAAGGTTTTCACACAAATATGCATGATCTGATTTATCATGCAGTTCAAGCGCCGCTTGTTGGACTTGGGAGCGGTATCATTCCGACGCTTATCGCTGTTTTCTTTATTCAAATTCTTTGGTTCTTTGGCTTACATGGCCAAATTATTATCAATTCGGTCATGGATCCCATCTGGAATACCCTTTCTATTCAAAACCTTGAGAGCTATACAAAAACAGGTGAGGTTCCAAACATCATTAGCAAACAGTTTATCGAAGTATACACAGTTGGAATGGGTGGAACGGGCATGACGCTTGCAGTTGTGTTTGCGATTTTAATATTCCTAAAAAGCAAGCAATTAAAACAAGTGGCCAAGCTCGGCTTAGGACCAGGATTATTTAACGTGAATGAACCGATTATCTTCGGTTTACCAATTGTGATGAATCCGCTCATATTGATTCCATGGATATTGGCTCCAATGGTCATTACATGTGTGTCTTATTTTGCAATGGTAGCAGGAATTGTTCCGCCGCCTACAGGCGTGAATATTCCTTGGACGGTGCCTATCTTTATCAGTGGGATTATGGCAACTAATTCATTAGCCGGTGGTCTGCTTCAACTGTTTAATTTAATGATTGTGTTTGTCATTTGGTTCCCATTCCTGAAATTTATTGACCGTATGAATGTCAAAAATGAAAAAGTATCAACAACAGAAAAAACGAAACAAACAAACATCAAAGGAGAAGGGGATTCAATTCATGTCGATGGAAACTAGTCAGCAAACATATACATTTCCAAAAGGTTTCTGGTGGGGATCAGCAGCATCTGCTACCCAAACAGAAGGCAGCGTCCCTGGAGATGGGAAAGGTCCGAATATTTGGGATTATTGGTTCGAGCAAGAACCGACTCGATTCTTTAACGGAGTAGGGCCAGGAGAAACATCACAATTTTATCGAAAGTATAAAGAAGATATTCGTCTCATGAAAGAAATTGGGCATAATTCGTTTCGATTATCCATTTCATGGTCACGCCTTTTACCTGAAGGGAAAGGAGCCATCAATGAGGAAGCTGTTGCTTTTTACAATGATGTGATCAACGAGCTTATCGCAAATGATATCGAACCATTTGTGAATCTGTACCACTTTGACATGCCAATGCAATTACAGAAAATTGGTGGATGGGTGAACAGGCAGGTGGTGGACGATTATGTGAACTATGCCACATTATGCTTTCAATTATTTGGCGACCGTATCAAAAAGTGGTTTACTCATAATGAACCCATTGTGCCTGTAGAAGGCGGGTATATGTATAGCTTTCATTATCCAAACGAAGTGGATTTCCAAAAGGCTGTACAAGTAGGTTTTCATGAAATCTTATCAAATGCCAAGGCGATTCAGGCCTATAAACAGCTCAAGCAAGGAGGGAAAATTGGCATCATCCTAAACCTGACACCATCGTATCCTAGAAGTCAGAATCCACAGGATGTAGAAGCAGCAGAGATCGCCGATGCTTTCTTTAATCGGTCATTTTTAGACCCTGCTGTGAAAGGAAATTTCCCGGGAAAACTAGTGACGATTTTAAAGAAAGAAGGGTTTATGCCTCATATGGAAGAAGGAGACCTTGCACTGATCAAAGAGAATACTATCGACCTTCTCGGAATCAATTATTATCAGCCGAGAAGGGTGAAAGCGAAAGAGCATTTGCCGCACCCGAGTGCACCTTTTATGCCAAACCATTATTTTGATTCGTTTGACATGCCGGGCCGAAAGATGAACGTATATCGAGGCTGGGAAATCTATGAAAAAGGCATTTACGATATTTTGAAAAAGATTCAAGCAGACTATGATAATATTGAATGCTTTATCTCCGAAAATGGAATGGGTGTTGAAGGAGAAGAACGTTTCATGGATGAGGAAGGTGTCATTCATGATGATTACCGAATCGAATTTATTTCAGAGCATTTAAAGTGGGTCCATCAAGCGATTCAAGAGGGAAGCAATGTAAAAGGGTATCACTTGTGGACGTTTATGGACAACTGGTCATGGACGAATGCGTATAAAAATCGCTATGGGTTTGTCTCTGTTGATTTGCAAGAAGACGGAAAACGAACCATAAAAAAAAGCGGACATTGGTTTCAATCGGTTTCAGAGAAGAATGGTTTTTAACGAAATATTTACTTGCTCTTTCATCAAAAAGAGCAGTTGTTTTTCTATAGCTACGGAGAGAACGAAACTTTTAAGCTGATCAGGCTTCGTGTAGAATGAGAGAAAGGCAAAAGATCGCTGCCATATAAACAGAAATAACGCGAAATAAAACATGTCAGTTGGTGGTGTGAGATGGCAAAGTATGAACTCATTTCAGAAGAAATTAGAAAACGAATAGGATCTGCATTTTATCCAGAAGATGAACCCATTCCAGATGAAAACACGCTTGCCGCTGAATTCCAATGCAGTCGAATGACGATGAAGCGTGCGCTCGATATTCTTGTTGCTGAAGGTTTGCTCTTTAGAAAGAGAGGTCATGGCACATTTATTGTGAAAACCGCGCTAAACCAAAGCGCAGTCAATGTATCAGGTCAGGAAAACAAAGGATTAACCAAAGTCATGGCAGACAAAAAAGTCACAAGCCAAATCATTCGCTTTGATGTCCATTTTCCAAGCAAAGAGGTGGCAGCTCATTTATCCATTGAACCGAATACGCCAGTTTATGATATTATCCGGCTCCGCCTTGTAGAAGAAGAACCGTATGTATTAGAAAAGACCTTTATGCCGGTGAACGTCATAAAAGAGATAGATGAAGAAGTCCTCAAAGGTTCTGTTTATGAATACATTACAAGCACACTTCATTTGAAAATTGCTGGAGCGCACAAGAAAATCAGAGCAGCCAAATCAGACGGTCTCGATCAGCTTTATTTAGGGTGTGAACAAAATGATCCGGTCCTTGAAGTGGAGCAGGTGGCCTATTTAAACATAGGTCGTCCTTTTGAATATTCCTTTAGCCGGCATCGCTACGATAAGTTTGTCTTTTCAACTGTGGAAATTACGAAAACAGGTCTTTAAAAAGGGTGAGCTAAGTTCAAGGAATCTTATATCCATATTGTGCTTTCACAATCCCCTTTAAAAAAGAGCAGCTCCCCTGAGGAGACTGCTCTTTTTTGCAAATCATTTTATATATTCCACCAATGATATCCGTCTTTTTCAAGAAGCTGATCGGCTTCTTTTGGTCCCATAGAACCAGAAGGATAATTTGGCTTTAAGTCTTTGTTTTCTGCCCACTTCTCGGAAATTGGGTCGACAAAGTTCCAAGATAGAGCCACTTCATCCCAGTGAGCGAAGTTCGTTGCGTCGCCTAATAAACAGTCATGAATGAGCTTTTCATATGCTTCTGGTGTATTCATGATGTCATTATAGTTTGTTTGGTAGTCCAGTTTAATTGGTTTTGCATAGGTTCCACCATCAAGTTTACGAGCGTTCAGGTGAAGGGTAATCCCTTCGTCAGGCTGAATGTGAATGACCAGTAAGTTCGGGTGCATGGAATTGCCGTTTCCATAGTACAGATTCATTGGAATGTCTTTAAATTGAACGACGATTTGAGTGGATTTCTTCTCTAATCGTTTTCCTGTACGAATGTAAAATGGAACGCCTGCCCATCTAAAGTTGTCAATCAGCAGTTTCCCAGCAACAAAGGTTTCTGTATTTGAGTTCGGGTCCACATTTTGCTCTTCAAGATATGAAGGAACAAGGTTGCCATCAATTGATCCAGCGTCATATTGACCGCGGACGAAGAATTGATCGACCTCTTCTTTAGAAATCGGACGAAGGGCACGTAGCACTTTCCGTTTTTCGCTTCGGATTTCCTCTGTATTCAACTTAATTGGAGGCTCCATAGCTAAGAGTGCCACCATCTGAAGCATATGGTTTTGTACCATATCTCGCAGAGCACCCGAATTTTCGTAATATCTGGCTCGGTCTTCTACACCTAAAGATTCACTAGATGTAATCTGGATGTTAGAAATATAACGGTTTGTCCACAGTGGTTCAAAAATCGCATTTGCAAAACGAATGACTTCGATGTTTTGAACCATTTGTTTACCGAGATAGTGATCAATACGATAAATTTGGTTTTCTGAAAACGCACCACGAATCTCTTCATTCAATGTTTTCGCACTAGGTAAGTCATGTCCAAATGGTTTCTCAATCACAAGCCTTGACCAGCCGGTTGTTTCGGACACACCTTCACTCTTTAAGAACTTCGCAATCGTTCCGAAAAATTCCGGTGCCATTGCTAAATAGAACATGCGATTATTTGGAATACTGTATGTCCCTTCAAGTCTGGAAAGAAGTGTATTGAGTGTTTGATATGAAGCAGGACTTGATACGTCAAAATCATGATAATAGAAATGAGAAATGAACTCTTCTGTTTTCGCTTCCTCATCATCAGATGAGACGGATTCTTTCACCACAGCTCTGAGGTCCTCGTGAGACCAAGGACGGCGTCCAACACCCACAACGGCGAATTGATCTCCAAGCTTTCCGCTATGATAAAGTCTATGTATAGAAGGGTACAGCTTGCGTTTTGCAAGGTCTCCTGTTGCGCCAAAAATGACAATCACTGCTTTTGGATAGTTCGTTTCTGTATTCACGAAAAGTACCTCACTTTATTCGTAGCATTGTAGTAAAACCAAGAAGGTATGTACATTTTCTTTATTTTAAAGGTTCATTGTTCGTAAAGCAAACATTTGATTCGACTTTTTACGATAACGTTTGACTTTATTCAAAATTTCCGTTGAATTCACTTTTAATCATTCTTCATGTATTCTATATGAATGAGGACATTGTATACCGGTTGTAGGAGGAAAAGTAATGGAACTGCTCTTTTTAGGAACAGGTGCAGGCATTCCTGCAAAAACAAGAAACGTCACTTGCACAGCGCTTAAACTTTTAGAAGAGAGAAAAGCAGTGTGGCTTTTTGATTGCGGAGAAGCAACGCAGCATCAAATATTACATACAAGCATTAAACCAAGAAAAATCGAAAAAATTTTTATTACCCATATGCACGGTGATCATGTTTACGGTCTGCCAGGATTGCTTGGCAGCAGATCCTTTCAAGGTGGAGAAGATGAGCTGACAATTTATGGTCCAAATGGGATTAAAGCATTCGTGAATGCTGTGCTTTCTGCCACACAAACGCATTTGACATATCCGCTACATATTATAGAGATTGATGAAGGCATTGTCTTTGAAGATGATACGTTTCAAGTAGAAGCGAAATGTGTGTCTCATGGAATTCCTGCATACGGCTATCGGGTCGTTGAAAAAGATGTGCCAGGTGCATTAAATGCCGAAGCTCTAAAAGAAATCGGCGTTAAACCTGGACCTTTGTATCAGAAGTTAAAAAATGGGGAAACCGTCACCCTAGAAGATGGAAGAATGATTGATGGAACCGATTATTTGGAACCTCCTAAAAAAGGGAGAATTGTAGCATTTTCAGGAGATACCCGTGTATGCGAGAATATAAAAAGGCTTGCCAAAGATGCGGATGTGTTGGTCCATGAAGCAACATTCGGTAAAGAAGATGCGGAACTTGCCTACAATTATTATCACAGTACGACAGAACAAGCAGCGCAAACAGCGCAGGAAGCAGGCGCAAAAAGACTCATTTTGACCCATATTAGTGCAAGATATCAAGGAGAAGAGGCACTAAAACAACTACTAAAAGAAGCCCGTGATATTTTCCCGCTGACAGAAGCTGCATATGATTTCTATTCCTTTACCATTCACCGTACGTAACTGTCCAAAATCGTTGTGCGATTTTTTTGATATTTTTGATGTCGCTCTTTTTCAGGAAGTGATAAAATGGTGAAGAAAATTTAAACTCTTTTTGAATCAAACTATGAAGGATACGGGAGGCAAAATCAAAGATGAGCGGTTTTACAGCGTTAAGTGAAGCAGAATTGAATGAACTTTATTCGAGACTACAAGATGAGTACGAAACGTACAAAAGTAAAAACTTACACTTAGACATGTCTAGAGGTAAGCCTTCGCCAAAACAGCTCGATTTGTCAATGGGCATGCTCGATGTTGTGACGTCAAAGGATGCGATGACAGCAGAAGATGGCACAGATGTGCGTAACTATGGCGGCTTGACAGGCCTTCCTGAAACGAAGCGATTTTTTGCAGATCTCCTCCATCTTAAACCAGAGCAAATCATTATCGGCGGGAATTCCAGCTTGAATATGATGCATGATACGATTGCACGTGCAATGACCCATGGTGTATACGGCAGCAAAATACCTTGGGGCAAGCTACCAAAGGTCAAGTTCCTTGCACCAAGCCCAGGATATGACCGTCATTTTTCTATATGTGAGTTTTTTAACATAGAGATGATCACAGTAGATATGAAGGCGGATGGACCTGATATGGATCAGGTGGAAAAATGGGTCGCTGAAGATGAAGCAATTAAAGGCATTTGGTGTGTACCGAAATATAGCAACCCTGATGGAATTACGTATTCAGATGAGGTGGTCGAGCGTCTCGCTTCAATGAAAACGAAAGCAGACGACTTCCGAATCTTTTGGGATAATGCGTATGCAGTGCATCATTTAACAGATACACCAGATACATTAAAAGATATTTTTCAAGCAGTAGAGGAAGCGGGACATCCAAATCGCGTATTTATGTTTGCGTCCACTTCTAAAATCACATTCCCAGGATCAGGTGTTGCACTGATGGCGTCTAGTCAAGACAATATCAGCTTAACCCAGAAGCAATTATCATTTCAAACAATTGGTCCAGATAAAATCAATCAATTAAGACATCTCCGCTTCTTTAAGAATGCAGATGGTTTGAAAGAACATATGAAAAAACATGCAGCCATCATTAAGCCGAAATTTGATCTTGTTCTTTCCCTTCTTGATGAAAAGCTGGGGGGGAAAGGTATTGCTGAGTGGCATAAGCCAAACGGCGGTTATTTCATTAGTTTAAATACACTGGAACACTGCGCAAAAGCTGTTGTTCAAAAAGCAAAAGAAGCAGGTGTCACACTGACAGGTGCCGGTGCAACTTATCCATACGGGAAAGATCCACTCGATTGTAACATTCGAATTGCCCCAACGTTCCCAACACTTGAGGAACTAAAGCAAGCCATTGACATTTTGACTCTATGTGTTCAGCTTGTCAGTATCGAAAAGCTGCTTGCAAGAAAAAGTCAATCTGCCCCAACGGCATAAAACAAAGAAACTCCTTGATTTATAATAGGTCAAGGAGTTTTTACTTTAATTAGCCGTTTGATAGTAGGAGACAGGTTGTTTGGCTGCGCACCATACATCATATATGGCAAGCTGGACAATATGCGGTTCGTCATGATGAATATAGTGCGAGCTGTTCTGCGCCTGAATCCATCCGCTTTGTGAGGATAAAGTCAGCATTCGTTTATGAAGCCTAAGCCAAGCTTCATGCGCTGGATGAAACAATCGGTTTTTTCCAGAAGAAATAACAAGGAGCGGCATCATGCCAAAATGCTTTTGCTCTTGTTTCATCGTCTTCAGCATCTGTTGAAAGTCCTCATGCGTACATTCTGCTGTGAATTGATTCAAATATGAAGTACGTTCTTCCTTAGATAAAAGCGGCAGAATGACCTGCTCTTGCTCCTCACTTGCTGGGTCTAATAGCACCATGCCAATGACATCTTCTTGTCGGCGGCTTGCCCATAACCGGCTGACAAGGGATCCAAATGAATGGGCCACAATGAGATAGGGCGGCTGAATATTCGCTTGTTTCAGCAATTGATCTAAATCATCGGCTAGGTCATGCAAGGTTCTTCCTTCAGGGTTTTTGCTGCTGCTTCCATTGCCTAAACGGTCATATAAGAAAATGCCAAGCTCAGGGTCAATATCGCGGGCCACTTTTCTCCACGTATTGCATGATTTTCCATAGCCTGCTTCAAAGATGATCGTTGCTTCCCTTTTGCCTTGACGGTGTTTTGTATAAAAACGATGTCCATTTACATCATATGTTCTTTCAATCATTGCCGAATCCATTCTTCCATCTCCTCTAAGTGATTCTTTAGCTAAAAGACGGCACAAAACACGAATATGTTTCTCTTAAAAAACAAAAAAGATGCCTATTTCAAAAAATAGACACCTTTTTCAAATGAGTTTTACCAAGCACGATCGTATTGACGCAGGGGTTCAATGGTTGTACGAAGCTCTTCTGCTGCTGTTTTAGGAAAGTAAGGGTTTCGTAAAAATTCTCTGCCGATAAAGATCAAATCAGCACGATCATTTTGTAAAATTTCTTCTGCCTGTATACCGCTTGTAATCAGACCGACAGCTCCTGTTTGAATACCAGCGCCTTCCTTTATTTTTTCTGCAAAGGTGACTTGGTAGCCAGGGAATGTGCGAATTCGGGTCTGCACCACTGCACCTGAGCTGACGTCAATTAAGTCAACACCTTGTTCTTTCAGCCATGTAGCGATGCCAATATAATCCGCAATATCAAGGCCCTTTGTCGTATAATCAGAAGCGGATACACGAACAAACAAAGGACCATCCCATACCTCATTGACAGCATCAACAATTTCTTTTAAGAAACGGTAGCGGTTTTCTGGTGAACCGCCATACTCATCTGTTCGTTTGTTCGCAAGAGGTGAGAGAAACTCGTTAATCAAATAGCCATGTGCAGCATGAATTTCTATGATGTCAAACCCCGCTTTTTTTGCACGAACAGCCGCAGCCTGAAAGGCTTGGACGGTTTCTTTTATTTGATCAGTTGACATTTCAATAGGTGTTTTTGAATTCTCATCAAATGGAATGCTAGATGGTGCGATAATGTCACCTTCTAATTCTGCTTTACGTCCTGCGTGAGCT
Source organism: Bacillus sp. NPDC093026 (assembly GCF_044754665.1). NCBI lineage: Bacteria > Bacillati > Bacillota > Bacilli > Caryophanales > Bacillaceae > Bacillus > Bacillus sp. NPDC093026. Next base: position 169,496 of record NZ_JBIVPN010000003.1, read on the forward strand.
AGCTGGATCGCTGTTTTTGTTCCATATGCTTTGATTTGTTCATTTAACGACGCAAAGCCTTCAATGTGCTCGTCACTCCAAATACCAAGATCCAGTTCGCTAATTCTGCCTTCGGGAGAAACTGCACTGGCTTCGACCATAATAAGTCCTGCCTGACCTTGCGCGCGGGAAATATAATGTACAAAGTGGAAAGGCTGCAATTTTCCATCACGGTCATATGATGAATACATGCACATCGGGGACATCACGATGCGGTTTTTAAGTGTAACACCTTTTATTGTCCAAGGTGAAAAGAGTTTTGGTGCCAAATACCTTCGCCTCCTCATCAGTTGTATAGGTGATTATAACAGCTATACAATCTTTTCGTCATCAAAGGTGCTCAAAGGATATAGCTTTCATACACGTTTTTGTATAATGAAGAAAAAGGTACGTTTAAAGGAGGAAGGCGGATGAAATGGCAAACAGAGAGTGAATTAAAAGAACTGCTCACATCTCTTATGCAATATGAAAGTATATCTGGCACAACAGGAGAAGTAGCTTTAGCGGAATATTTATTTTACTTGCTTAGAGAACGACCTTATTTTCAAGAAAATCCAAATCATCTTGCTTTGCATCCAATGAAGGATGGCCGGTATTATTTAACGGCTCTTGTCAAACGCAGTACGCTGTCTCGCACCGTTTTGCTTCTCAGTCACTTTGATGTAGTCGATACAGAGGATTATGGTGAATTTCAAAATATGGCGTGTAAACCTGAAGAATTGATGGCGTTTTTATCTCAAAAAAGTGAGCTTCTTCCAAAAAGAGCAAGAGAAGACCTTGCTTCTGGAGACTGGCTGTTTGGAAGAGGTTCCATGGATATGAAGGCAGGTCTTACGGTCCAGCTTTCTATGCTTGAAAGAGCGATGACAGGGATATTTGAAGGGAATGTGTTGCTTGTCACTGTACCTGATGAAGAGGTGAATTCACAAGGAATGTTAGAAGCTGTGCCAAAGCTAAAGGAGCTAAAAGAGCTACATGGGCTTGAATATACGTCGTGTTTAAACAGTGAGCCGATGTTTGAAAAGCATCCTGGTGATGAGCATCTGTATCTTTATACAGGCAGTATAGGCAAGGTACTCGCCGGCTTTTTTTGTAAAGGAATTGAAACGCATGTAGGAGAGCCCTTTTCAGGTTTAAACGCAAATTTTATGGTATCTGAATTAAACCGGTTGTTAGAGCTGAATACCGATTATTGTGAGGAAGTGGATGGTGAAGTCACGCCGCCTCCGACCAATTTGATGCAAAAGGATTTAAAGGAAGCCTATTCCGTTCAAACGCCTCATACAGCCGTTTCTTTGTTTAATGTGCTTATGATGAAACGCTCAAGTGAAGAGCTGCATAAACTTCTCTATGAAACAGCAAAGAAAGCAGCAGTACAAATTGAGGACAATCTACGGCAAAAAACAGCCGGTTTTCAGCGTTTTAAACATTTTACACCGATTGAAACGCACATCACGGTACTTACGTATCATGAGTTGTATCAAAAAGCCGCAGAGCGATCAGGAAAACAGGAAGTCGAACGAATCGTCAACTATGCATTTGCCAATCGAGGTGAGCTTGGAGATCGTGACTTTTCAACGAAAATCGTATCAGAGCTAACGACTCTTTGTAAGGAAGATGGTCCACTCATTGTCCTGTTTTATAGTCCACCATTTTATCCTTCTGTATCCTCAACAGATGATCCGCATATTCAGGCGACCTTGGAGAAGATTCAAAAGGAGGCAAAGGAGGTCTATGGACTTGAGGTAGAAGAGGTGAAATACTTCCCTGGTCTGTCTGATTTAAGCTACTTACAGCTCGAAAAACAGGATGTAGGGTATTACACGACCAACATGCCGCTTTACCAAAAAGGCTATTCATTACCACAAGGAAAAAAGGAGGCTCTTTACGTTCCGGTCATCAACGTTGGTCCATTAGGAAAGGATCCGCACAAATGGACAGAACGCCTGCATGTCCCATTCTCCTTCGGCATTTTGCCGTCATTACTTGAATCAACGATACATTCTTTATTAAAAAAATAAGAATATGAGACGAAGCCCTATGATGAATATGATAGGGCTTTTGGTAGTGAAGATATATTTTTCTTTCAAACATTCTTAAAAATATATGACGATGCATGTATAATGAAATGACATAAATGGATTTTAAAGGATATGATGATCAATCAACATAAACATACATTCACTTGAAAGGGGATAGGGGAACACAATGGAAACTGGAAAATTAGCAAAAACAGAAATTATCGCATCACTTCAGCAAAGTATATGTGAACTTGAGCAACTTATACAGGTGTGTGATGTGCAAACACTAGATCAGTCTATCGGACATGGCAAGTGGTCCATTAAACAAATCGTCGGACATTTATATGATACAGAAGAAGTCTGGTCAAATCGGATAGAGCAGGTCATATCAAACGATCACACGCCTTTTCAATCGTATGATCCTGACATTTACGTGAAGGAAAGAGCTTATGAATTGTATAATGCTCAGGAGATCAAATCGCTGATTAATCGCTTGAAAGAGAAAAGATGTAAAACGCTTCAGCTATTAGAAAAGGATATATGGGACCAATCAGGTTTGCATCCAGAAGAAGGCGTGATGACAGTGCAAATATTAGCTGAAACCATCGCTTTACATGAAAATCATCATCTGGCTCAAATCAAAGCCATCATGTCAATGAGTGAATCATCTACGTGAGGAGGTGTTAATAAATGACGCATCAAGAATTGTTAATTGATGTGAATTTTTATCAAGCACGTGATTCTCTATTAGAACAAGCCACTTCTAAAAAAGAACAGAAAGAACCAAAGTGTGAATCATACCGTTCAAATCCAGTCACTAGCGAAATAGATGGGCATATGTGAAAAAGCACCTTTTATCAAAACAGGTGCTTTTTCATATCACTTATACGTGCCCACTGAAAACATTTCATTTAATTCTGCTGCGCGTTTTGTCGCTGTTTTGACACAATCGACAACCGCTTCTTCAAAATGGTACGAAGCGAGTGTGTTCAGCCCAGCTTCTGTTGTTCCGCCTTCGCTTGTGATTTCTTTGCGTAATTCAGCAGGTTCTTTTCCGCTCTCCTGAAGCATATTGGCAGCGCCTGCAATCATTTGGCAAATGAGTAATTTCGCTGTTGCTTGCTCCATACCAAGCTCAGAAGCTGCTCGTTCCATTCCTTCAATCAAATGATAAATGAAAGCAGGACCGCTTCCTGCTATGGCTGTGACAGCATTTAGCTGTGACTCATCTAATACGGTCACATGACCAATTGTTTCAAACAGTTTGACTGCCTTTTCCTTTTGTTCCTTTGTGACTTCATCGCTTATGGCAATGCCTGTCGCTGATTGCTGAATAGCTGCAGACGTGTTAGGCATGGCACGAATCACCGCCATTTTTTCCCCAGCATAATGTTGAATCGTCTCAATTGAAATACCAGCTAAAATTGAAATGATAAGCTGTCCCTTTAAATGAGGTCGTACGTCAGAAATGCCGCTTTCTGCATCCTTCGGCTTCAAAGCAAAAACAAGTATATCTGCTTGTTCATAAATAAAGGAACGGGAGAAATCCGTTTTGACCCCGTAGCGCACCTTTAATTCCTCTAACCGCTTTTCGTTTGTTTTATTTGTCACAATAATGTCCTCATTTGACATGAGTCCGCTTTTTAATAAACCTTTGATCATAGACTCGGTCATCGAACCTGCACCGATAAATCCAATTTTACTCATAAGCTGCTCCTCCTTGTAAAAAATAAAAAAACCTCTCGCCTGCAAAGGACGAAAGGTATTTCGCGGTACCACCCTCAATTAGCATGCAAACATGCATACTCAGCTCTAGTCCCTTAACGCGGGAAACGTTTAGGTTTGCCTAACAGCTCAAAGGGCAGGTTCAGCAAATAAGAGGATGGTGAAGTCTTACAGCCAAGGAACTTCACTCTCTTGCATCATTATTTTGCTTACTAATCCTTGTCATCGCACATCTTATATTTGTTGTTCATTATGCAACGATGGACAAGTTTGTGTCAATAGGAGCTGATAAAAAAATTGACCATGTAAACAACATGACAGCCTGCCTTTTGCAAGATACAATAAATAAAGAGGTGTGAATGGATTTGAGTCACGAGTTAAAAAGCAGGAGATGACGTATAAAAGTGAAAGAAGACATCATTCAGTTATCAATCCCCACACCGTTTGCCGTTGGGGATGTCCATGCATATGTATTAAAAGGAGAGGCTGTGACCCTAGTGGATTGCGGACCTATGACAATAGAGGCGCAGCAAGCCTTTGTTACGCAATTAAAACAACATCATTTGTCCATTGAAGATATAGATCAAGTAGTCTTGACTCATCATCATGCAGATCATGTCGGTCTCTTAGATATGATGAAACCCGAGGTACGTGTGCTTGGACATCAGGTGAATGAACCATATATTAGTCGGGATCCTCAGTTTATGCAGCGCCAAATTGACTTTATGGATACGTATTTTCAGCAATTAGGTGTGCCGCTTCATCAAAATGAATGTGAGAGAATTGTGAAGCAGTCCTATACATATTCCTGTACTGCACATCTTGACATCGTGCTTAAGGAAGGGGATCGTATAAAGGGACATGAGCACTTTCTTGTAGTGGAAACTCCGGGTCATGCACAGTCTCATCTTTCCTTTTTAGATGAAGTGACGGGGAACTTCATTGGTGGTGATTTGCTTTTAACAACCATTTCCTCTAATCCGTTAATGGAAGCACCAGATGAAGGGCAGGAGCGTCAAAAATCGTTGATTCAATATAAAGAATCACTTCATCGATTATTGACTTGGCCAATCAAGACCATCTATCCAGGTCACGGTCAGCTAATTACTTCTCATCATGAATTGATAAAAGAACGTTTTAAGAAACAAGAGAAACGAGCTCATACTATCTATCAGTTGCTCAAACGAAAAGAAATGACAGCTTTTCACCTATGCCGCACGCTGTTTCCTGTTTTATATGAAGAGGCATTATTTTTAACCATGTCTGAAACAGTAGGTCAGCTAGATGTGCTCAAAGCGGCTGGACAAATTGGAGAAATAGAAAAAGATGGGATACTCTATTACCAAGCAAACTAAGGAGTGAAGCGCATGGGACGATTAAAAGGAAAGAGAATATGGATGACGGGTGCATCTAGCGGAATCGGTGAAAAAATGGCCTATTTGGCATCAGAGCAAGGAGCAGAGGTCATCATTTCTGCAAGACGAATAGAAAAACTAACAGATGTGAAAGAAAAGATTATAAATGCTGGAGGAGTTTGTCAAATCGTTGAGCTTGATGTGAGTCAGCTTGAGCAAATTGATCGCGCGTATGAAGAGGTAGGACCTGTTGATATTTTGGTCAACAATGCCGGCTTTGGCTTATTCGATCTAGTAGAAGATGCATCTATTGAAGAAATGATTTCTATGTTTGAGGTCAATGTATTTGGTCTTATCGCCTGCACGAAAAAAGTGATACCAGATATGAAAAAAAGAGGGCAGGGTCATATTATCAATATTGCGTCTCAAGCAGGAAAAATCGCAACACCTAAATCAGCGATCTACTCAGCATCAAAGCATGCAGTGCTCGGTTTTTCAAACAGTCTTAGAATGGAGCTTGCAGACTTTGGTATCCACGTCACAACGGTGAACCCAGGGCCGATTGCAACAGACTTCTTTACCATTGCTGATCGTAGTGGTGAATATGTCAAGAACGTTGATTTCATCATGCTCAGTGCTGACAAGGTAGCAGGAAAGGTCGTTTCAGCGATGATGACCAAAAGAAGAGAAATTAATTTACCCGGTTGGATGAATGCTAGTAGCAAATTGTATCTGCTTTTCCCATTCTTATTTGAAAAAGCAGTGCGCAAAGCGATGATGAAAAAGTAAAAAATGACAGAAACCGGTCATGAACTGGTTTCTTTTTCTGCTTAATGAGGCTTAATTGACAACACCAAAAACATGAAACAGACTGGGCGACGGCTTACTGTGATATCTATAAGACCGCCAATGAAGTAGGGGAGTCCGCCGATCTATATGAGTAAATCTCTCCTTTTTCTAAAGCGACAATGTGGGCGTCTGAATCCTCTCTGTATATTTGCATGGCAGCTCATTCCTGTTGCATCTCCGCCAATTATCACATACTTCATTTGGTGTGCTCCCATCTGTCTATCCAACTCAATCCCCTTATTGACCCTCTTTTACATTCTTTTTTTCATAAAAGGAGCAAACTTTAGCTTAAAATAAAGACAGCGCCTTCATTTTAAGCTACAATCGGATTATCGTTTTTTGTATATGAGTTTAGTGAAGATTGGTGGGAAAGAACTTGGGTGAAGAACGACTGAATTTTAATACACTATATACACGCCATACGAGAGAGGCTTGGGCAGCTCTTGGGGAACATATGCCGGTGTCTGTTTCAGAAGAGGAAGCAAGAGCGCTTCAAGGATTAAACGATTATTTATCGCTTGAAGAAGTTCAGGAGATTTACATACCACTTATTCGTTTTCTTACATTACATGTATTTGCAGAAAAACAAAAAAACCAGCATGTCAATGCTTTTTTGAACTATCCACATGATGCAAAAATCCCCTTTTTAATTGGGATTGCTGGAAGTGTAGCCGTTGGTAAGAGTACGACCGCACGTATTATTGAAACTCTTTTATCAAGACTTGGAGATGGGCTGAAGGTGAGTCTTGTCACAACCGATGGCTTTTTGTATCCTCAAAAAGAGCTAAGAGAGAGAGGTCTTATGGAAAAGAAGGGATTTCCGGAAAGCTATGATGTCAAAGCATTGCTCTCATTTTTAAATGAATTAAAATCGGGTAAACAAATCGTACGTGCACCGGTTTATTCTCATTTAACCTACGACCGACTCGAAGGAGTTTATGAAACAGTGGAGGATGCAGATATTGTCATCATTGAAGGGATCAATGTCCTTCAATCACCAGCGCTAGATGATTTGAAAGATGAACCTCGTGTGTTTGTATCAGATTTCTTTGATTTCTCTATTTATGTGGACGCCGCTGAAATGCAGATTCAATCTTGGTATAAAGAACGTTTTCGTTTGCTTCGAGAAACAGCCTTCCAAGACCCTGAATCATTTTTTCATCAATACAAAGATTTGACCGACGAAGAGGCTGATCAGATGGCAAGTACGATTTGGAATACAGTAAATCGTCCTAATTTATATGAAAATATTTTGCCGACAAAATATAGAGCAGATCTGATTTTAAAAAAAGGTGCTCAGCATAAGGTGGAAGAGATCGCAATACGCCGAGTATAATAAAAATACCGCTCATGTTAGAAAGGGTTTGAGCTTGTCGACAAAATCGACAAGCTTTTTTCTTTCTGTTGAGCTATTTAACCTCTCATGTTTTCGTGATTGAAAGCGAAAAAAACCCTTTACAGTCTGAAAATCGCTCATGTTTTTAATGGTCTGCACGGATGTTAACAGCAACGTTCGCCTCAGATCTTTTTCGCAGCCGGTAGTATCCGATAAGTAAGAATGGAACGCCTGCAATGGTGATGATCGAAAGGACAGAAAAAATTGAAAGGGGGTTCGCTGCCCCGAAAAAGTCAATGCACATGCCGCCAACCCATGGTCCGATGACACTGCCGAGCTGAGAAAACCCCACTGCACCAAAGTACGATCCCTTCACTTCAGGCTTTGCAATATTGTCGATAAAGAGATCCATCATGGCAAATAGCAACACTTCTCCGATGGTAAAGATCACAATGATAAAGGCAAGCGTACCGAGACTTTGTGAGAAAGCAATAGCAAACAAGCTACCTGCAATGAGAACATTTCCGGCGGTCAAAGACAAAATGGTAGAGTAACGCTTGGCGATCAAAAGGAGCGGGTATTGAACCACAATGACAACGACAGCATTTAATGATAAAAGATATCCAAACAGCTTAGGACCGTCCTCAATAAAAGGAGAAGCCGATAAATATTGAGGCAACGTCGAGCTTAGTTGTGAATAGCCGAACGAACATAAAATAATACCGATCAGGATAATGGTAAAGACTGTGTCCTTCTGGATAATGGAAAGGGCTTTTTTGATACTAATTTGTTTGATGCTTGCTGGAGTGGCAACCGGATGTTTCTTGAATTGCCATGCAAGAGTTAATCCGTACAGAAAGTAAATGAAAGCAGCAGCAAGAAACGGAATGGTGGTTTTTGATGACCCAAGATATAAGCCAAGAAGTGGACCAAAGATAACGCCAATGTTAATTGCTGTGTACCTTAAATTGAATACAAACAACCGAATGCTCGGTGGTGTGACATCTGATAAGAGTGCTTTAGAAGTTGGTTCAAAAAGTGCTCGGCAAAGTCCGTTTAGGGCGTTCATGACAAAGAATACCCAGATGGCATCTGCAAACGCAAAACCGACAAAGACAAGTGTCCAGCCGAAGATGGACATGAGCATGACTTTTTTTCTGCCAATTCGGTCGGAAATGTAGCCACCGTAAAAGCTCGCAACGATTCCAATGAGCGAGCTGACAGCAATGATGAATCCCGCAGAAGAGGCTGTTGCCCCTTTGACTTGTGTCAAATAAACGGCTAAAAATGGGATGCTCATGGATGTCGCCATTCGGCCGAATATGGTGCCGATAATGATCGTCCAGCTTAGTGGATGTAAAGTACGTAAGTTATTTTTCATCCTGTTTCTCCCCTGAGTTTGTAAGATGTTCCAATCATACATGAAAAATTGTGTAAATTAAATACACAATTTAATGTAGGAAACAAAGTCATGTGGCAAGAAATTCATAGAGAACTTCCTTAATATGATTGTACATCTTCTTTTGGTACATCCTTTTGCCGATTTTTAAGGTCACGCTGAGCATTGATTTTTCAGAAGGCTAAACAGGTGGTTTTCCACACATTGCCGTAAGCCCTGATCGAGCATTTTTTCAAGCAATCTTTCATCCATTTTGATTTTCCTTTTATTTTACAAATCAAGACAGTCTGCTCTTGATTCAATCGCTACAATTTGCTGCAAGGAAAGCTCCAGAACATCTTCATCATTCACCATTTTCACGCGCTTGGTTTCATAATGAATGGCTTTGACCCATCCCCAAAACTGCGCTTTAATGCCTGAAGATACATATGTAATGGAAATCGCTTGATCCTCGGTAATCGACTGCATCATAAGAAAATTCATGTCCTCGAGCTGATCAGCACTTAGCGGCAGGGGGACGTATTCTTTTTTCTTTCGTTTTTGAGCAAGTAGCTGTTCTCGATGCTCTGGCAGCATCATTCGGCTTGATTCCCACATGATGTTGTATCCTGGTGTTAGTTTATTGGGATTCATGGTTATTCACCTCCGCTATTTATAATGACCGCCAATTTTCTCAGCACGGTGATAAGCTTGCCCAGCGGTTGTCAGTGACGAAGCGTGCAGTAATGAAGCAGGTCCGTATTTGAAATGAATCTCATCAAATACTTTGCTTAGTTTGTCTTTTTTTAGATGATGATCAAATAAAGTCAGCTGATATTCATTGTCAGGCTTGAGTTGAGAGAGGGTGATGCCGACACGACGAATGGGCTGACCATCCCAGTGCTGCTGACACAATTGAATGGCTGCCTCTGCAATATCTACCCCGTACTGGGTGGGAGAGTGGAGTTTGATTTGTCTGTGAAATCCTGTAGGATGCGAAAAATCAGCTCCTCTTACACCGACAGAGACCGTCTGTCCAAGATAGTGCTTAAAACGTGCACGTCTTGCCACCTCTTCACTCAATTCAAGGAGTGCCACTTTGATCTCCTCAAAGGATGAATAATCATGCGGCAAGGTCATGTGATGTCCAATCGCTTTTTGCTGATCATGTGTATGAACGGTTACAGGAGAAGGATCGTGGCCTAAAGCTGTCCGCTGCAAAAGTTCTCCATTAATGCCCCAGCGTTTTTTTAACCGGTCTAATGGATAAGTGGCCAGCGTACCGATTGTGCTGATGCCCATTCGTTTTAGATGATGTTCCATTCGTTTGCCAACTCCAAATAATTTTCCGATCGGAAGCGGCCATAAATCAGCAGCGATTCGATCTGAACTGAGCTCATAAATACCTGATGTATTCTTTTTAGCAAAATGGTCACAAGCCATTTTAGCGAGTACTTTATTAGGACCGATGCCAACACGTGCATAAATGCCGGTCTGATTCATAATGGTCGTCTGTATGTTTTGAGCGATATCGCGGGGAGAGCCCAATAATGTGAGACTGCCAGTAATATCAAGAAACTGCTCATCAATTGAATAGGGCTCAACAAGGTCTGTGTATTGCTCAAGCAGTTCTGTAATCATGACAGATACATCAAGATAACGCTGCATACGGGGACGAACCACAACTGCTTCGGGACATTTCTCTTGTGCTTCCCATAATCTTGATGCATTTTGTACGCCTCGTTTCTTGGCGAGAGGGCATGCTGCAAGCACAACCCCACTTCGCCGCTTTGGATCTCCTGAGACAATGAGTGGCACATGCTCCAAGTGAGGAGCTTCTATCTTCTCTACTGATGCATAAAATGACTGCATATCGACAAGTAGAATTGCTCTTTCATTCATTGCTTTCCACCTCTAAGAACGTATGTTCGTTTTTATTGTAACCAATAGAAGGTGAAATAGATACTGGTAAATCATTCATATCTTTGAGAGCTTGATGGTGAAATGGAAAATGAAGGAGTGATACCATAAATGGTGGATGGGAAGGTATTGTGCTCACGATTGAAACGACGAAATTTTCTAATGGAAAAATAGAGTAAATATGACAGAAGCTGAATCATAAGCGATTTCGTTTATGATTCAGCTTTTTTCTGTACTTTTGATAGTAGAAGGAACTCAAAAGACGAAGTGTCTCACACTTCGTCTACGCAAATTAAATGTAATCTCAGGTATGTGCCATGGTGTGGAAGGTTTGAAGCGGTTCAGAGCGCAAACGGTAAGCTGTGAGTTTTTTCTTTGGCTTATGGGTATACTGCCGAACCACATCCACATGGTCATCGTAATGAAACAAATAAAGGGTCACATCCTGCTTGCCAAGCTTCGTTTGCATTATAAGCGGTGTCGGCCCGTCATTCGGTTGCAGAAAACGCTTTTCATCTCCAGGATAAATATAGTAGCGTTCAATAAAGATCGCTTCATTAAAATGTCGAATAATTTCAGATTTTTGTTGATCGCCTATCGGGCGACCTTGAAAAGTTATGTTTGTTTGATCACCTGTTACTTTTGCATGCACCGCAAAACGACTGAGCAGGCGTTCAACAACACCAGAAGGCAGCGAGGTGACAAGCAGCTTCAAAAGACTAAACACAACAAGCGAACTAACGACCCAAACCAATATCATCATCTCCAATAAACACATTTCTAACCCTTTCCATACGAACCATCTTACCATACGAAAGAGTGAAACTTTTGCACAAAAAGTGAACTTTTTGAAATAAGTGTGAAGATTTGAAAGGAGATGGCGGCTGAAAGAACAGAGATCCCTCAAACTTTAAACTTAGGGGGCTTTCAGTCTGTCTTTACAAATAATTGATCGGACAGGTAGACTATTGAAACAATCGCTTTTTTGTGAAAAAAAAAAGAGCGGTAAAGCCAAAAATGAAAAGGAGCGAAGTCATCAGATACGTCAAGTGAAGCCATCAGATTTTTACGCTGTCACATCTGTCATTCAAAGCTGGTGGAGAGGCAGAGATTTGCGTGAAAAACTGCCAAAGCGATTTTTTGAACATTTTCAGCAAACAAGTTTTGTCGTCGTTGAAAAAGGAACTGATCGGCTTTTTAGTCGTTTTTCTATCACAATCTCATTCAGATGAAGATTCACTTTGTTGGAGTACATCCAGACCACCGCAAACTAAAGATCGACAAAATCCTCTATCAAGTGTTTTATGAAGCTACTAAAAAGGAAGGAGGAACAACGATAAAGGCTGTAACAGCGCCGAGCAATAAAGTCTGATCGAGAATTGGCATAGTTCATGAGAATGTTTAATTGATGATTGATATGTTACAATATAATAATCAACGAAAAAAGGATGTTCGTCATGTATATTCAAATAACAGAGTCGGCAGCATCATTTATAGAAAAACGACAAGCAGAACATGAAACAAACGAACTGCTTCTTCGCTATGATTCAGATGGATGCGGCTGTGCGGTAAGCGGTGTACCAATGATTTGGCTCACAAGTGAAAGAACAGGTGAGTGGGAAGAGCTCAAGCATAATCAATCATTTAAGCTGTATATACACACAGCACAAAAGGTATTTTTTGATGATAAAATGACGATTGATTTTAATGAAAAAGCCAATACACTCATGTTGAAAAGTCCTCAACAAATACTCAGCCCGAGAATGGGTATACTTGTAAAGTAAGGTGGAAATGTAGTGGATCAAAAGCTAAAAGTGATACAAAATACGGCACAGAATAAAACGTGGGTGTCGTTTTTAAATAACAATCATCCCTATAGCCTTTTGCACTGGTCAATAGGTGGAATGGATTCAGTCAAAAAGGATGTTTGGCTCCTTCAAGATGAAGTCACATTTGAAACGGAAGAATTTCCAACGCTCGAATTAGCAGTAAATTGGATTAAAGAGAATATGGAACAAGTGACAGATGTTTTATAAAAGCCCTTTATTGAAAAGGGTTTTTTCGTACGCTTATGATCTCATCAAACAAGAAGACTGTCTAATTTGAAAAATGATCTTATTAAACGACAAAAAACTGTTTTCATATGACATTTTGACAAAATGAAAAGATAGTAATGAAACGAATAGAGGCTGTAAATGCCGAAAAATAGGCAATGGAAACGTTTATTGCGGGATACCGAAAACTTTGCAAAAAATGACTTTTCATATTTTTCCATTCGAGGAAATATGATAGAATACAACATGTATCGTCGTATATGAGGAGGGAGGTGCTAAATGAATTGAAGCTCAAGCTGTCATCGCCTCAGGTTGGAATCAAAATTAACGAATGGTATAGGCAGATTTGTGGATTTCATGTCATGAAAGCAGAGAGGTTGAAGGCCGAAATCGAGCAGGAAATTCTTGAGATGGAACAGGATCAAAACCTGTTACTGTTTTACCAGCTAATGGATTTTCGCCATAAGGTCATGCTTGAATATTTTGAACCGGCAAAAAAAGCCTCGAATGATGAAGAAATTAAGAAGCTTCTAGAAATGATACAAAATTCGCAAACGAAATTAACGGATATGCTTGAATACTATGTTCATTTTTTCAGAGGAATGTTTGAATTTGAACAAAGAAATTATTTGAGTGCCATTGCTTATTACCGTTCAGCAGAAAAAAAGCTCAATCTGATATCAGATGATATAGAGAGAGCGGAATTTTATTTTAAATTAGCAGAAATATACTACCACATGAAACAAACCCACTTTTCGATGCACTATGCTTTGCAAGCGTTAGATACGTATTCGGCCTACAGGACGTACACGCTAAGAATCATCCATTGTGAATTTGTCATTGGTGCAAACTATGATGATTTGAAATGTTATGATCATGCATTGCCCTACTTTAAAAATGCTCTTAAGCGAGCACGCTCAATTGGAAATCCCCGAGTAATAGGTTCGGCCCTTTTCAACTTAGGTAACTGCTATTACCAAATGAATGACCTTGTTACGGCAAGTCGTTATCTGAAGTATTCTCTTGAAGTGTTTGAAAAGGAGAATTTAACCCACCTGAATCGCTCTTTAGACCCATTATTTATGCTGACACAAATCCTGTTTAAACAAAAACAAAAAGAAGAGTCGTTAACCCTCTATCAAAAAGGTATGATGAAAGCCTGTGAATTAGAAGATGAAATATACATCTGTAAATTCCAGTTTTTAAAAGCATTATACGTTGATACAGAAATAAAGATCATAGACGATACATTAGACCTGTTGGAGGACAAGCGTTTATACCCTGATATTGAAGAATTGGCCCTTGATGCTGCTCATTATTATAATGAGCTTGGACAGTTCGAAGCATCTACTCGTTTTTACGAAAGGAAAATTCAAGCAATCTCAAAAATTCAAAATGGAGGTCATTTATATGAAAATGAGTTTGATAGTTCTTTTATTGGCAGCAACTGCAGGATTGTCGGTCATGAGTCAGCAGCAATCTGAAGAGAGTCACATGGAGCTGGCGGGCAGACATCATACAACAGTAGTGACTATCGTATAAGTTAGTCAAGTGAAAGAGGGGACGAACAAAGGTTCAAACTCCTCTTTCATTTTTATTGAATACAAACTTCTTAAGAAATGTCTGAACCTCTTGCTCATAAGCTTCCTTATTTTCGCTATAAGACATCGCATGCGCACCGTGTGGCGCAATAAATAACTGTTTATCTCCTTTTTTATGTGCATATAGCTTTTGGCTCTGTTCACAGGGGATATAGTCGTCATGGCGGCTATGAATGAACAGAACAGGTTCTTTCACTTGATCAATGACATCAAGCGGGGCTACTTGCCGAATGCGGTACCCGTCTCGCCATTTTAACACGTAATCACTTAGCGGGAGAATCCAATTGCCTGATAGGCGAAAGTCCATCTTTAACCTATAAATCAACTGCTCTTCAAGAGAAGCAAAAGGACAGTCAGCAATGTAAAAATTTGCGTTTGCTTCGGGCTTTGCAGCGTATAACAAGGTAGTGACTGCACCCATTGATTCACCATGTATGCCAATCGTGGCATCAGATCCAAGCCTTTTTCTCAGCCACTCAATGACCTGCGCCAAATCTTCTTTTTCATAATACCCATAACTTGTGGTTTTTCCTCCACTCATTCCATGCCTTCTGTGATCATAAAGCAGCACATTCCAGCCGAGTTTTTGAAATAATGTCATATATTTGACTGAATTGATTAGGCTGACTGTGACGCCGTGACAAAGCACGATTGTACGTTTTGTATGTAGAAACGGGACAAAGTAGCCATGAAGATCATAACCAAAGGATGAGGGGATACAAACTTTTTCTTTTTTTAGCTGATTAAACTCATGGTGTTGATAATGTCCTTCATCTGTCTCGCGCTTGACTAACTCTTCATCCGTTAATTTACGAATATACATCAATTTATTGGTGAAGAAAATGCCTATTGCGACAAAAGGGAATGGTAATAAGGCGAGTGCTACAATCCATTTCTCCTTCAAGCTAATTCTTCCTTTCTATCGATTTTCCTATAAAGATCATACCACATATTGGGAAGGTGTCGTGCTCTTAGTCAGCGAATGAAACGGATGATACACTAGGGCAAAAAGAGAGAGACAGACATGAAAAAGACAAACCAAGATCAAGCAAAACGAAAGGACGGCATAAATGAAGATCTAAAACATAAACTCCTTCAAATGAAATAAGAGCTTGCAAGAGAAACTGAAAAAGAGAAGGAAAAAAGAGTCAAGATATGCTTCGTCAGCAGAGAGAAAAAATAAAAGCTTTTCGCAGCTATTAGACGAAAGCAATGTAGATTGGAAAAAGAGAGCACATGAGTGATCTCTTTTTACGTTGTTTACAAGCGGTGAGTGTCATATATAGTCTGCTTTGTGTAGTATTTTAATGCTTTTAATTCTTGATCACTTAAAGAACGTGCATTTGCCGCTGCAACATTTTCTTTTAGCTGCTTAAGAGAACTAGCACCGAATACAACGGAGCTTACGGCAGAATGCTTTAAGAGATATTGGATCGAAAGCTCAGTCAGTGTTAGGTCATAAGCGACGCATTTTAAAGAAGGGATGAGCTGCTCGAGTTCTTCAAATGAGTACGCAAGATAGCCATTTTTTTGAATGGATGCACTGGCGTGAGCAAGTGGTTTTTCAGTTAAAAGCCCTTTCGCAAGAGGACCTCTCGCGACAACACTAATGCTTTGTTCTTCAAGGAGAGAGAGCCATTCTTCTGGACGGCGGTCTAGTAAGCTAAATTGCATCATGACACTGACAATGTTCGATTTTTTAGCATATTCTTTAATGACGTTTGGACGTATGGAAGATATGCCGTAATACCGAATCACCCCTTCTTCCACTAATTCTTCAAAAGCTTCGATTGTTTCGTCAATTGGGTCTTGGATGGTACCGCCATGCAATTGATATAAATCAATATAATCTGTCTGAAGTCGCTTGAGGCTCTGTTTTACGGCCTCTTTTATGTACGCTTTTGAAGGATCCCAATCCCAACCCGGCTTTCCTTTTTCAAAGCGGTTTCCAACTTTTGTCGCCAAAATAAGATCTTGTCGTCTATTCTTAATGGCTTCACCGACGATTTCCTCATTTGTTCCAAAGTCATATAAATCTGCTGTATCCAGATAATTAATTCCGAGATCAATGGCTTCATCCAATAGAGAGAATGCTTTTTCTTTCTCAGTACCAAGGGACATACATCCTAGTGCAGCCTCACTTACAAGTAAATCAGAGGTGCCAATTCGCCTTTTTTTCAATTCAATCACACTCCTATCCTTTCACATTAAAATAAAAAAATGAGGAATTCAAGCCAGTTGATTTCAAATGGCGCATTGAAGCGGTCTTTCGTTCTTCGTTTCTCATCATTCATATATGTTAAAATGAATGAAGCAATAAGTGAAAGTAGAACGAGGAGTTGACAAATTTGAAAGACTTTGAAGAGAAAACATTAACATCTAAAGCATTATACAACGGGAAAATCATTGATTTGATTATTGAAGATGTTGAATTACCAAACGGTAAACAAGCTAAACGAGAAATCATTAAACATCCGGGTGCCGTAGCGGTCATTGCACGTACGGAAGAAAATAAGATCATTTTGGTCAAGCAATATCGTAAAGCATTAGAACGAGCGATTGTTGAAATCCCCGCTGGAAAATTAGAACAAGGTGAAGAGCCAAAACATACAGCACGAAGAGAATTAGAAGAAGAAACAGGATACACGACTCAGCATCTCAAAAAACTAACCGCTTTTTACACATCCCCTGGATTTGCGGATGAGCTTGTTCACATTTATTTGGCTGATCAATTAGTTCCGCTTGAAGAAAAAAGAGAACTTGATGAAGATGAATTTGTAGAAGTCATGGAGGTTTCTTTAGAAGAAGCATTGCACCTCATTGAAAAACAGCATATTTATGATGCAAAAACAGCTTATGCCATCCAGTATTTGCAACTTCAAGAGGTACTTGAGTGAACAAAATGAAGGAGTTTTTTGCAGACATCCATATTCACATTGGCAGGACGAGAACAGGCAGGGCTGTCAAAATTACAGGTGCAAGGTCGTTAACCATTGATCAAATTTTAAAAGAGGCGTCACAAAGTAAGGGGATGGGAATGATTGGTGTGATTGATGCGCAATCTCCCGAAGTTCTAGAAGAATTAAAAGATGGTGTCAAGGAAGGGCGATATTCCGAACTGGATGATGGAGGTCTATCATTTGGACAAACGGTTTTATTGCTGGGCAGTGAACTAGAAATCAATGATGGATATTCAAATGGCCCAATTCATGTGCTTGCATTTATGCCAACATTAATAAAAATGTCTGAATTCTCAGCATGGCTAGCACTTCACATGAAGAATGTTCATTTGAGTTCACAGCGTCTATATGTTGATGGCAGAACACTTCAGCGTAAGGTAAAGGAGCTGGGAGGTTTATTTATCCCTGCACATATTTTCACTCCTCATAAAAGTTTATATGGTAAAGGGGTAAAAGCTTCTTTAACCGAAGTGTTTGATCCGAACTTCATTGATGCTGTTGAGCTTGGACTCAGTTGTGATACGTCCATGGCTTCCCAGCTCAGTGAACTGAATCGCTATCCCTTTTTAACAAATTCAGATGCGCATTCCTTAGGGAAAATCGCACGAGAATATACAAAAATTTTAATGGATCATGCTTCCTTTAGAGAATTTGCATTAGCCCTTCAAGGGAAAGATGGTCGAAAAATTACGGGTAATTATGGACTTGCCCCTCAGCTCGGGAAATATTATCATACGACCTGTGAAAAGTGCGGGGTGAGACCAAATGAGTATGACCATGTATGTCAGACGTGCGGGCATACCCGTTTTATAAAAGGGGTGAGTGAGCGTTTAAAGGAGCTTGCTGATCAGGAATGTGACAAAGGAAAACGGCCGCCTTATGTCCATCAGCTTCCGCTTCAATTTATTCCGGGTGTTGGTGCAAAAACTTTAGAAAAGCTGAAAACAGTATTTCAAACGGAAATGAATATTCTACATCAAGCAACTGAAAAAGAACTGAAAAATGTACTGCCGGAAAAAACAGCTAATTACATCATAAAAGCAAGAAAGGGAGAAGTTGGACTGATCGCTGGCGGAGGCGGAGTCTATGGCAAGGTGGATATCAACCATGAAGCAACTTAAATGGACGTGTCAAACATTTATCAAAAAACGACCTTTATCACCTATTAATGGAAAGGGTCCACGTATTTGTCGTGGAACAAACATGTCCTTATCCAGAAATAGATGATCGTGACCAAAAAGCTCTTCATTTAATAGCAAAAGAGAACGGCAGCATTGTTGCCTATTGCCGAATTTTTCAAAGTGGAATCGTGTATCAGGAAGCTTCTATCGGTCGTGTGCTTGTCACACAAGCGCACCGGAAGAAAGGCTATGGGAGATGACTACTTGGAGCTGCTTTGGAAAAGCTCAGCGAATTAGAAGAAAAAAGAGTGAAAATACAGGCGCAAGCCTATTTGAAGTCGTTTTACGAATCTTTTGGTTTTGAAGCCGTTTCAGACTGTTATAATGAAGATGGTATCCCGCATCTTGATATGGTAAAGAAAAAGGAAGGATAGGCGTGTGTGTACGTCTATCTTTTTTTTGTGATGATAATAACAAAAAAAGGAATCTGCCAAATGGGAAAAACAAAAAAACGCAAGCATGTCCTAAAACAGTACAATTGAAAGGCAGAACAGCCAAGAGGAATTGCGCAGAATTTTAGTACCCAAAAAGAAAATGAAAACAAGAAGCCATACCAAATGACATAACATGAAGGTAAGAGTGTGTATGATCCATGACCAAGATGATCATAAGCCTTTTTATTTTGCTTTTTTGTGACAACTATATCAAAAGATTGGTAAAATTTTAAAAAATAGGACAAACGGTCGTTTCTTTTTGAATAAAGGTGTAGTTAAATAGCAAAAAAGCAATGAAAGGGAGAGTGCGTATTGTGAAAGTAAAGTCATTTGGCGCAGGGCTTTGTATGGCAAGTATAATGCTGGTATCAATCACATTTGGCATAGCTGACATATCTGCAAAGGAGCAAGCAAAAAAAGAGTATATGATCGGCTTTTCTTCTTCCGTTCAAGATCGAGTACAAAAACAGCTTGTGCAAGAAGCTGGTGGACATGTGAAAGAATCAATAGAACAAATAGATATGATGAAAGTTTCATTGAATGAGACTTCGAAAGAAAAGCTGAAACAAGCAAAAGAAGTTACATTTATTGAAGAGGACCAAAAGGCGAAAACAAGTGGCCAAACCGTCCCTTACGGCATAAAGAGCATCAAAGCACAAAAGGTACATAAACGGGGATACGCTGGACAGAACGTCAAAGTAGCGGTACTGGATAGTGGCATTGATGGCAAGCACGAAGATGTAAACGTAGCAGGCGGTATCAGCTTTGTCCCAACTGAGTCTGACCCGCTGGTTGATTTTCACGAGCATGGAACGCATGTGGCAGGTATCATTGCAGCATTAGATAATAAAATTGGAGTCGTAGGTGTAGCGCCAAAAGCTTCTCTTTATGCAGTAAAGGTAGCAGACCAAAACGGTGATGGCTACTATAGCTGGATTATTAAAGGAATTGAATGGGCCATTGAGAATCACATGGATGTCTTGAATATTAGTATGGGGGGCGCAAGTGAATCAGGGGCGCTGGAGGAAGCCGTAGATAGGGCGTATGACAAAGGGCTTCTCATTGTGGCCTCCGCTGGGAATGCGGGTAGTTACGGTTCATTAAATACCATTGACTATCCTGCCAAATACAGCTCGGTTGTTGCTGTAGCATCTGTTGATCAAAGAAGGCAAAGAGCGTTTGACTCCTCTGTTGGAGAAGAAATCGAGGTATCAGCACCGGGCGTTTCGACGTTAAGCACAATTCCTAACAACGAATATGGCTATAAGAGCGGAACGTCAATGGCTTCACCACATGTAGCGGGAGCAGCCGCTGTCATTCTATCAAAACACCCAAACCTGACAAACAAAGAAGTGCGTGAAAGACTCTCGCAAACAGCGACAAAACTTGGGGAGCCATTTTATTATGGAGCAGGGCTTGTGAACTTACAAAAAGCTGCACGATAAAAATAAAAGAGAAAGCAAGTCTGTCTGCTGTTGTCTCTTTTTTCTTACAATAAAACTGTCATGTTTCGTATTCTCTCTCATAGAATCTAGTAACCTTTACTATTTGGGAGGAAGACGTATGCGCAAAAAGTCTTGGAAGGAACATCTTCTTCAGCATGTAAAAGATCATCTCTCTATTTATTTGTTTGTATCTGTTCTCTTTTTAATGGGCGTCATCTTTGGAGCGATCATTGTCAATAGCATGACAATTAGTCAGAAAGAGGATTTATTCTATTATTTAAATCAATTTTTTGGTCAGCTGACGAATGAGAAAACAACAGAATCTAAAGAAATGTTTTTACAAAGTTTCTTACATCATATGAAATACTTAGGTCTCATGTGGATACTAGGGATATCCATCATTGGGTTGCCGCTGATCTTTCTCATGATTTTTTTAAAAGGAATCGTCGTTGGTTTTACCGTCGGTTTCCTTGTCAATCAAATGGGGCTGAATGGATTCTTTCTTTCTTTTGTATCTGTCCTCCCGCAAAACATTTTGCTAATTCCAGCTTATTTGGTCATCGGAACTTGTGCAATTGCTTTTTCCATTCGTCTCATTGGACAACTCTTCTTGAAAAAGAACATTAGTCAAGCACCTGTCCAGTGGTTTGGAAGATATGCATCTGTATTGCTCATGATTTTAACGCTTGCTGCTCTTTCCTCTTTTTTTGAATCTTATCTTTCGTTGATGTTAATGAAAAAACTAGCAAGTGTACTCTTTTAAGGAATATTTTATAATAATTATTAAATAATAATCAATTTATTTATCAATTTAAAATGATTATAGTTGGCTCTCTGCACATGATTTGATATAATGATCAAGTAATGTGGCGTAGGAGGGAAAGTCAATGGAAAATCGTATTGATCGGATTAAGAAACAGCTTCATTCTTCCAGCTATAAGCTCACGCCACAGCGTGAAGCAACAGTTAGAGTACTACTTGAGAATGAAGAAGACCATTTAAGTGCAGAAGATGTATACCTCCTCGTAAAAGAGAAGTCTCCTGAAATTGGTCTTGCTACTGTTTATCGGACGTTAGAATTACTAACTGAACTGAAAGTTGTTGATAAAATTAACTTTGGAGACGGCGTTTCGCGATATGATCTTCGTAAAGAAGGAGCCGCTCACTTCCATCATCACCTTGTCTGCATGGAATGCGGAACAGTTGATGAGATTGAAGAAGATTTATTAGAAGATGTGGAAGAAATGATCGAACGTGATTGGAAATTTAAAATTAAGGATCATCGATTGACATTCCATGGCATTTGCCATCGTTGTCATGATGATGCATCCGGCAAATAACCCGAGTTGGAACCTTTTCATTCAATATGAGAAGGTTTTTTGCATTTTAATTGTATATTCCTTGTCCCATCTGGCATATGCTGAAATAACGAGAAGATGAGAAAGGACATGAAAATCATGAAATGGCTCAAAACAACAGGTGAAGTGATAAAAGTATTTATCTTGTTTACTGGTTTTACCGTCCTGTTCTATTATGCTATGATATGGATAAATTCAGAATATGAAAGCTATCATCGCTATGACAAACCAGAAGGTGCAGCGATTAAAGTGATGGAAATGGATCAGCCGAATCGAGACAACTGGCAAAGTCGATTGATTTATTTTTATCAAAACGGGGAGTAGAAATCATTGAACGATCAATTATCCGACTTTATTCATTTTTTGACAGTGGAGAGAGGACTCTCTGAAAATACCATTGTCTCTTATAAAAGAGATTTACAGAATTACTTGTCCTTTTTAATGACGCATGAGCAGTTAAAGGATGTAAATGATGTGACGCGAATACATATCATTCATTATTTAAAGCAGCTAAAAGATGAAGGAAAATCAAGTAAAACGTCCGTGCGGCATTTATCATCTATTCGTTCCTTTCATCAATTTTTACTTCGGGAAAAAGTGACAACAGATGATCCATCTTGGAACATTGAAACACAAAAAACAGAGCGGACATTGCCTAAAGTTCTTTCATTGCATGAGGTAGAAAAGCTTCTGGATACACCAAATCAGCACATGCCATTTGACTATCGGGATAAAGCCATGCTCGAGCTTTTATATGCAACAGGCATTCGTGTGAGTGAAATGCTCGATCTGACACTTTCTGATGTTCATCTGACAATGGGATTTATCCGCTGTTTTGGAAAAGGGAGAAAAGAACGAATTGTGCCAATTGGTGAAGCGGCTGCAAGTGCGATTGAGGTGTATTTAGAAAAAGGAAGAAGCAAGCTACTAAAAAAGCAGACTACTGATGCGTTATTTTTGAATCATCACGGCAAAAAGATGTCAAGACAAGGATTTTGGAAGAATCTAAAGAAACGAGCGATTGAAGCAGGCATTCAAAAGGAATTGACACCCCATACGCTCAGACATTCATTTGCTACACATCTGCTTGAAAACGGTGCTGATCTAAGAGCAGTACAGGAGATGCTTGGGCATGCGGATATCTCGACCACACAAATTTATACGCATGTCACGAAAACAAGATTGAAAGATGTGTATCACAAATACCATCCGAGGGCATAAGTAAAGCATGACACGATAAACGTGTATCATGCTTTTTTCTGTTTGTACCGTTTAAGGTTGTCAATTGACTTGAAAACGGTTTATACTTGAGATGTCTGACCTCTATAATGAAAGGTGACAGGACAAGAATGTTGAAGGAGGCGCTTTTTAATGCCTGATTATCAGTATAAACGCATTTTCCTCATTGTGATGGATTCAGTAGGGATTGGTGAAGCACCAGATGCTGCTGACTTTAATGATGTAGGTGCAGATACACTTGGACATATTGCAGAAAAAATGAACGGGCTTCATATGCCAAATATGGGTAAACTCGGTCTAAGTCATATTAGAGAAATCAAAGGAATTCCAGCGGACGAAAAACCGCTTGCGTATTATGGAAAAATGCAAGAAGCATCAAACGGTAAAGATACGATGACAGGACACTGGGAAATCATGGGTCTTTACATAGACACACCGTTCAAAGTATTTCCAGACGGCTTTCCAGATGAACTATTAAATGAATTAAAAGAAAAAACAGGGCGAGGCATTATCGGAAATAAACCAGCTTCTGGCACAGAAATCCTTGACGAGCTTGGCGAAGAGCATATGAAAACAGGTGATTTAATTGTTTATACATCTGCTGATTCTGTCTTGCAAATTGCTGCCCACGAAGAAGTTGTGCCATTAGAAGAGCTTTACCGCATTTGTGAAATTGCACGAGAACTAACGTTAGATGAAAAATATATGGTAGGACGTATTATCGCTCGTCCGTTTGTTGGAGAGCCGGGTGCATTTGTCCGAACCCCAAACCGTCACGATTATGCCTTGAAACCATTTGATCGGACAGTCATGAATGAGCTGAAAGATGACGGGCTAGATGTCATTGCCATTGGTAAAATTTCTGATATTTATGATGGTGAAGGAATTACATCGTCTCTCAGGACAAAATCAAATATGGATGGTATGGACAAGCTGATTGAGACGCTTAAAACAGATTTTACAGGATTAAGCTTTTTGAACCTTGTCGATTTTGATGCACTTTATGGGCATAGAAGAGATCCAGAGGGCTACGGAAAGGCATTAGAGGAATTTGATGCACGACTTCCTGAAGTGTTTGAACGATTAAAAGAAGATGACTTGCTCGTTATTACAGCAGATCATGGGAATGACCCGATCCATCATGGAACAGACCATACAAGAGAATATGTTCCGCTCATTGTATACAGCAAAAAACATCAAGAAGCTCATCAACTGCCAACAGCCAAAACCTTTGCTGACATTGGCGCAACGATAGCAGATAATTTCCATTCAACGATGCCTAAATACGGAACAAGCTTTTTATCCAAACTCAAATAGGGGGGAAACACGTGGGAGCAAAGTTTTCAGAAGCGGCGGCATATATTCAACAAGCATCAACATATGAACCAACAGTTGGATTGATATTAGGTTCTGGACTCGGTATTTTAGCAGATGAGATCGAAAATCCAATCAAATTAAAATATGAAGATATTCCTGGATTCCCTGTTTCAACCGTTGAGGGGCATGCAGGACAGCTTGTGATCGGGACGCTTAAGGGCACTGTCGTTTGCGCGATGCAAGGACGTTTTCATTACTATGAAGGATATGATTTGAAACAAGTCACTTTCCCTGTTCGAGTGATGAAAGAAATTGGCATCGACATATTCATTGTGACAAATGCGGCTGGTGGCGTGAATACGTCCTTTCAGCCAGGCGACCTCATGCTGATTACCGATCATATCAATATGATGGGAACGAATCCTTTAATTGGACCAAATGACAGTCAGGGAGTACGTTTCCCTGATATGTCTGCACCGTATGATCAAGAGCTACTCACGCTTGCAGAGAAAACGGCGAAAGACTTAGGAATATCTGTTCAAAAGGGTGTCTATGCTGGGATGACTGGTCCCTCATACGAAACACCAGCTGAAGTACGTTTCCTAAGAACGATTGGATCTGATGCAGTCGGCATGTCGACAGTGCCAGAAGTGATTGTCGCACGTCATGCAGGAATGAAGGTGCTTGGTATTTCATGTATCTCCAATGCAGCCTCAGGTATTTTAGATCAGCCGCTTTCTCATCATGAAGTCATTGAAGTGACTGAAAAGGTGAAAGCACGTTTCCTTGAATTAGTGAAAGGTATTGTCAAACAACTTAAATAGTACGTTAGTGAAAGCCTTCTGTTCATCAAAACAGAGGGCTTTTTTTAAGCAATCAAACGATCTCTGAATAAAACAGCCTTTACAAGGAAAAAATGTAAATGATTACGATAATGGAGGTCTGCCACTTGAAACGTCATATATGTACATTGTTTATCTTAATGATCATTATCTCAATGGTTTCACCATCAGCTATAGCAAAAGAAAGAGTAGAAAAACCATCAGAAAAACAAACGTCAGAACTAGCGCACGAAGCAAAATCAGCGATCCTAATTGAACGTGACACGGGAAAGGTACTTTACAATAAAAATAGTGATGAAAAGCTTGCGCCTGCAAGTATGACCAAGATCATGACCATGCTTCTCATCATGGAAGCAATTGACCAAGGAAAACTGAAAATGACAGACAAAGTGAGAACGAGCGATTATGCAGCATCAATGGGTGGTTCGCAAATTTTCCTTGAACCTGGGGAAGAAATGACTGTTGAAGAAATGCTGAAAGGCATTGCCATTGCATCAGGAAATGATGCGTCAGTTGCCATGGCTGAGCATATTGCTGGATCTGAAGAACAGTTCGTTGAGCAGATGAACAAAAAGGCAAAAGAACTCGGGCTCACCTCAACAGTCTTTCAAAACCCAACCGGACTTCCTGAAAAAGGTCATTACAGTACAGCTCACGATATGGCTAAAATGGCGAAAGAGCTGTTGAAATATGAACAAATTACAAAGTTTACCGGCGTATACGAGGATTATCTCCGGCAAAACACAGATAAGAAATTCTGGCTTGTGAACACGAATCGTCTGATCAAATTTTATCCTGGCGTCGATGGATTGAAAACAGGTTTTACAGGCGAGGCAAAATATTGTTTAACCGCATCTGCTAAAAAAGGCAATATGCGCGTCATTGCTGTTGTATTCGGCGCAAGTACACCGAAAGACAGAAATGCCCAAGTGGTCAAAATGCTAGATTATGCATTTAATCAATATACAACCCACCCGCTTTATAAAAGAGGTCAAGAAGTGGCAGAAATCAAAGTGAGCAAAGGACAAAAGAAAAAGGTTCAGCTTGTCACTTCAGAGCCAATCTCCCTGTTAACAAAAAAAGGCGAGAATATCGATCGGATTAAAAAAGAAATCAAATTGTCTCATGATGTCACGGCCCCATTTTCAAAAGGAACAGAGCTTGGTACGATTGTCTTGAAAAAAGACGGCAAAGTTCTACACGAAAGCCCTGTTGAAGCAAAAGAAGGAATAGAAAAAGCAGGCATTTGGACATTCTTCAAACGAACAATGGCCGATTTTGTGAAATGGAAATAAACGAGAAGAGACTGCTGCATATAGCAGTCTTTTTGCTATGGAATGCAGGGAAAAGAACATCTAAATGTGACGAATGATCACTAGTTTTGTCATGGTGAAGGAATTACTTCATGTAAAAGAGAAACATTCTTTATCCGAAATTAGAGCAAGGAGGAAGAAAAAGATGAGCCTTGGTATTGATTTTCAAGTAAAAGAGAGCGTACTTTGCATTCGATTGACAGGAGAGCTCGATCATCACTCCGCAGAAACGTTGAGGCAAAAGGTGACGAATTATTTGGAAACAGAGGACATTCGCCATATTGTGCTGAATCTGGCTGATTTAACATTTATGGACAGCTCTGGACTCGGCGTGATTTTAGGGAGATATAAACAAATCAAACAGCTTGGCGGGGAAATGGTTGTTTGCGCAATCTCACCGGCTGTTAATCGGTTATTTGATATGTCAGGCTTGTTTAAAATTATCCGAATGGAGCCTTCTGAGCAAACGGCATTACAAACATTGGGGGTGGCATCATGACAAATGAAATGAACCTCACCTTTTCTGCACTGAGTCAAAATGAATCGTTCGCAAGGGTAACTGTGGCTGCATTTATCGCCCAGCTTGACCCCACATTAGATGAACTAACAGAGATTAAAACCGTTGTATCAGAGGCAGTGACAAACTCGATTATTCATGGATATGATGGAAATCCAGATGGGAAGGTGCATATCAGCGTCACACTGGACGATCATATTGTTTATCTCACCATCCGTGATGAAGGGAAGGGGATTACAAATCTTGAAGAAGCAAGACAGCCGCTATTTACAACAAAACCAGACTTAGAACGCTCTGGAATGGGCTTTACCATCATGGAGAATTTCATGGATGACGTTATGGTTGACTCCTCTCCAGAAATGGGCACGACGATCCGTTTAACAAAGCATCTATCAAAAAGCAAAGCGCTTTGTAATTAAAGGAGCTGCTCATATGGATGTGGAGGTAAAAAAGCAAGCAAAAAAGGCGCAGCTGTCAAATGATGAAGTCAAAAGTCTCATCAAAAAAAGCCAAGACGGAGATCAACAAGCAAGAGACCTCCTCGTAGAAAAAAACATGCGTCTTGTTTGGTCCGTTGTTCAGCGCTTTTTAAATAGAGGATATGAACCCGATGATCTGTTTCAGATTGGCTGTATTGGACTATTAAAATCTGTTGATAAGTTTGATTTGTCCTATGACGTCAAATTTTCAACCTATGCGGTCCCGATGATTATCGGTGAAATACAGCGATTTATTCGAGATGATGGAACGGTCAAAGTCAGCCGGTCGTTAAAGGAACTTGGGAATAAAATTAGACGAGCAAGAGATGAATTGTCGAAGTCTCACGGCAGAATGCCGACTGTGCAGGAAATTGCCGATTATCTTGATATTACACCAGAAGATGTGGTTCTTGCTCAGGAAGCGGTTCGATCTCCTTCCTCTATTCATGAAACTGTGTATGAAAATGATGGAGATCCGATTACGTTACTTGATCAAATTGCCGATCACTCAGAAGAAAAATGGTTTGAAAAGATCGCATTAAAAGAAGCAATCAAAGAGTTAGAAGAGCGGGAGAAGCTGATTGTTTACCTGCGTTATTATAAGGATCAAACCCAATCAGAAGTAGCTGAGCGGCTTGGCATTTCACAAGTACAAGTCTCGCGGCTTGAAAAGAAAATCTTAAAACAAATCCAACTGCAGATGGATCAAAAAGACAGCTAGCCCATTCGGCTGGCTTTTTTTGTGTGGTAATTATCGGAAAATCAAGATCTTTCAGTATGAGAACCATTTTTCACCACATACTATTTTTAACCCATCGTATAGGAAGTGACTTGGATGGATGGACAAGTATTTATTCGGCTGCGTCATCGAATCAAGACTGGAAATGATCAGCTCATTTATTTAGAGGATATCGCTCAAATAACTGGTGATGAGTTGGCTGTACAAAAACTTAGAAAAATGCCGATGTATCATGTCAGCAAAAAGGATCGTCACATTGTGGTTCTTGATATTATGCATGTTGTCAAAATGATCAAAAAAACGTGGCCAGATATCGACATCCAAACCGTTGGAAGCTCTGAAGCTATTGTTGAAATTGATACAGGCAAGCGCCAGCTCTCCCCCGTTTTATTTGTGTTTGTATGGCTCCTTTTATTTGTTGGTGCAGCACTTGCCATTATGAATTTTCATGAGGATGTCAGCATGCGTTTAGTCCATATTCGCCTATATGAAATGATCACTGGAAAGACGGTTGAGCACCCTTATTTATTACAAATTCCATATAGCTTTGGATTAGGTTTTGGCATGATTTTATTTTTCAATCATGTGTTTAAAAAGCGATTAAATGAAGAACCGAGTCCGCTTGAAGTAGAGATGTTTAAATATCAGCTCGATCTTGATCATTATGTCGCACTTAACGAAAACAAAGAAACACTGAAAGATATTCATGATCGGTAAATGTCTTTTTATTGTGCTCGTTGGACTTGGCGGCGGTTTAACAGTAGGTGCAGGATTTGTGGCATTTTTGACAGTGCTAGGCATCATACCTCGTTTAATGCAATTGACCAAAACGCATCGATTCATACAAGGCTATGAAGCAGCTGTCATAAGCGGTGCTGTCGTTGGCGGCTGGGCCACCTTAAGTCAAATGCATTTGCATTTATCTAAATGGCTGACGCTTCCTATCGGTCTTTTATCTGGCATCTTTGTTGGTATGCTCGCAGCAGCTTTGACTGAAGTACTAAATGTACTTCCTATCTTAACGAAAAGAATTGGAATGGAAGGGAAAATTGTTTTGCTGCTCATGGCCATCGTCTTAGGAAAAGTATTCGGTTCACTTTTTCATTGGCTTATTTATATTTAGAAAATTTGGAGGGAACAACACGTGTCAAGTTTAAAAGAGAACTATCCATCTAAAGTGAAAACGTATCATCCTAAACCTCCTTATGTACTCAACTGCATAAAGGCTTTTCTCGTTGGCGGCTTGATTTGTACCATAGGCGAGGGACTGCAACACTTTTATATTCACTTTTTTGACTTTAATGAAAAGACGGCAGGGAATCCGACTGTGGCTACACTCATTTTAATCTCTTCCATTTTAACAGGTATCGGGATTTACGATAAAATTGGTCAGTTTGCTGGAGCGGGATCTGCTGTTCCGGTCACTGGCTTTGCAAACAGCATGACAAGTGCTGCCCTTGAACATAAAAGTGAAGGGCTTGTTTTAGGTGTTGCCACAAACATGTTTAAACTAGCCGGAAACGTCATTGTCTTTGGCGTTGTCTCCGCATACGTAGTAGGAATCATTCGATACTTCTTGGAAAAGATGTTTTCGTAGGAGGGATGAAACGTGAAATTAACAGGAAAACAATCTTGGGTATTTGAACATAAACTCTATGTCAATGCAGAAGGAACGGCTGCCGGACCGAAAGAAAAAGCAGGTCCGATTGGTCATCTGATAGATAAGACATACGATGAAATGCATTGTCATCAAAAAAACTGGGAAATGGCAGAAAGACAGCTTATGGATGATGCGATATCAACTGCTTTAGCAAAAGCCGATTTGCAAAAAAGTGATATTGATCTTCTTTTAGCAGGAGATTTACTGAATCAAAATGTTACAGCAAACTATGTGGCAAGAGAGTTAAAGATCCCTTTTCTTTGTTTATTTGGCGCTTGCTCCACTTCAATGGAATCTATCGCCATTGCCTCAGCATTAATAGACGGAGGGTTTGCGAAAAGAGCCATTGCCGCCACAAGCAGTCATAATGCGACGGCAGAGCGCCAATTTCGAAATCCAACGGAATACGGCGGGCAAAAACCAGATACAGCGACAAGTACAGTGACTGGGAGCGGAGCCGTTATTATTAGCAAAACGCCATCTCAAATTCAAATTACAAGTGCTACAGTTGGACGTGTAATGGATCTTGGCATCACAGACCCATTTGACATGGGTTCCGCAATGGCTCCGGCAGCGGCAGACACCATCAAACAGCACTTGGAAGATTTAGGGAGATCTGTTGAAGATTACGATCTTATTTTAACCGGTGACTTATCGTGTATTGGTTCACCGATCTTAAAGGATTTATTAAAAGAACAAGGCATTCAGCTCGGCAAAAAACACGATGATTGCGGCTTAATCATTTATACACCAGATCAAAATGTGTTTGCTGGCGGCAGTGGATGTGCCTGTTCAGCCGTTGTTACCTTTAGTCACATTTTTAATGAAATGAAAGCAGGGAAATTAAAGAGGGTTTTAGTTGTGGCAACAGGTGCACTGCTTAGTCCAATGATGGTTCAGCAAAAAGAGACCATTCCAACCATTGCACATGGCGTCGTATTTGAGCGTGCAGGAGGGGAAAACTAATGGATTATCTTATCGCATTTGTCGCAGGCGGTCTCATTTGTGTCATCGGGCAGCTTTTATTGGATGTAATGAAATTAACGCCCGCACATGTCATGACCACCTTTGTCGTCGCTGGGACCATTTTAGACGGGTTCGGCATTTATGACAAATTTATTAAATTCGCAGGAGCAGGCGCAACGGTGCCTATCGTCAGTTTTGGTCATAGTTTGCTACATGGTGCCATGCATCAAGCGGATATTCATGGGTTTATTGGAATTGGGATGGGAATTTTCGAATTAACCTCTGCTGGAATATCAGCTGCGATCTTATTCTCATTTATTATCGCACTCATATTTAAACCGAAAGGATAACCTGATATGAGGCAAAAACGAAAAGTCATTTTAGTCACAGACGGAGATATATATGCTGCCAAAACCATTGAGCTTGCCGCACAAACCTTTGGCGGAAGATGTATATCAAGCTCAAAAGGGAATCCGAGTAAACGAACAGGTGCTGAGCTTGTAGACATGATATTAAAGACGCCGTATGATCCAGTGTTTGTCATGTTTGATGATTCTGGTCTAACAGGTGAAGGAACAGGGGAAGCAGCGATGAAATATGTTGCGCATCATCCTGAAATCGAAGTGATCGGAGCAATTGCCGTTGCTTCCAAGACTCATCAAGCAGAATGGACAAAGGTGGATGTCTCTATTGATCGAGAAGGTGAACTGACGGAATACGGTGTAGACAAACACGGACTTCCAGAATTAGAGCTTCATAAAATGAACGGGGATACGGTGTATTGTCTCGATTCACTCAACATCCCGTTTGTTGTCGGGATTGGAGACATTGGTAAGATGGGCCGGAAAGATGATCTAAGCAAAGGATCTCCAATCACCATGAAGGCAGTCGAATTAATATTAGAAAGGAGCGGTTTCCATGAAGAAAAACAAGGTAAACGTGTTCCGAGACCCAAAGAAAAATGAAGATTACTTCAAGGAAAATGTGGGGATGGGGATCAGCTTTGATCTTGGCGTTCGGAAAATATATATACAGGATCAAGAAATCCAACTTTACTATGTAAACGGTTTGTGCGATACACAATATGTCATCTATTTATTGAAAGAACTGGTTGAAATCAATGACAACGAACCTGAATCAGATGACATTGCACGTATTGTAGAAAACCGCCTTGTCAATCAGCAAGTTTCAAAAGTTGAAACCTTAGATGAAGCAGTAGACCAAGTGCTTTCAGGTCTTGTAGCAGTTATCGTAGAAGGAGAAAATTACGCATTTATCGTTGACGTCAGGAACTATCCTGGCAGAATGCCAGAAGAACCGGACACAGAAAAGGTCGTCAGAGGAGCAAGAGACGGATTTGTTGAAAACATTATTATGAATACAGCACTCATTCGAAGAAGAGTTCGTGATGAAAAATTACGTTATAAAATGCTTAAAGTCGGCGAACGTTCAAAGGCAGATGTATGTGTTTGTTACATCGAAGATATTGCAGATCCAGATCTTGTAGACATTGTCGAAAAAGAAATAACAAGTATTAAAGTAGATGGTCTGACAATGTCTGATAAAACGATTGAAGAATTTTTGGTAAAGCAAGGGTATAATCCCTTTCCGCTTGTGAGATATACCGAACGGGCAGATGTGGCAGCAAACCATATTTTAGAAGGACATGTCATCATCATCACAGATACCTCACCTAGTGTCATCATTACACCTACCACTATTTTTCACCACGTTCAGCATGCAGAGGAATATAGGCAGACGCCGGCGGTAGGTACTTTTTTAAGGTGGGTTCGATTTTTAGGGATATTATGTTCTACCATTCTCTTACCGATTTGGTTTCTCTTTATCCTAGAGCCAAATCTGTTGCCTGACAATCTTAGTTATATTGGTTTTAACAAACCATCACATATCCCTGTCATTTTTCAAGTATTCCTTGCTGATTTTGGGGTAGAGTTCTTAAGAATGGCAGCCATTCATACGCCAACGGCATTGTCTACGGCCATGGGTTTGATTGCAGCCGTTTTAATTGGACAGATTGCCATTGATGTAGGCTTGTTTACCCCTGAGGTCATTTTGTACGTCTCACTTGCAGCGATTGGAACGTTTACAACCCCGAGCTATGAATTAAGTGTTGCCAATAAAATGGCTCGGTTGCTTATATTGGCGCTTGTGTCAATCTTTAAGCTGAATGGGCTGATCATTGGTTTTACCTTGTTAATCATTTATTTAACATCCATTCGCTCATTACAAACGCCATATATGTGGCCGTTCATTCCATTTAATGGGAAGGCTTTATGGCAAGTGCTCATCCGGACGTCCGTACCTGGCTCTAAAGTAAGGCCAAGCATCGTCCACCCTCAAAACAGATCAAAAATTCCCCCAAATTCTTAAGTCCAATTGAAACTGGCTGAAGATTGTGATATTGTATTTTTAACTTTGAGAAACGGCCAAAAGGCAGCTAACGTAGCTGTCTTTTTTTAGCCGAGGCGGAGAAAGAGGGAATGACATTGTATTTACACGGCACTTGCAGACAAAATGAACTCGGTCATTTAGAAATTGGTGGTGTTGATGCCGTTTCTTTAGCTGAAACGTATGGGACACCACTTTATGTATATGATGTGGCTTTAATACGAGAGCGCGCAAAAAACTTTCAGAAAGCTTTTAAAGAAGAAGAATTAAAAGCGCAAGTAGCTTATGCAAGTAAAGCTTTTTCTTCTATTGCAATGTTTCAGCTTGTCAAGGAAGAAGGTTTATCGCTTGATGTCGTATCAGGTGGGGAGCTACATACAGCCATTTGTGCTGGGTTTCCATCAGATAAAATTCATTTCCATGGCAATAACAAAAGTAGAGAAGAACTGAAGATGGCCTTAGAGTACGGCATCGGCTGCATTGTGGTAGATAACTTCTATGAATTGAAGATGATTGAACAACTTAGTCAAGAGCAATCAAAAAAAGTGAAGGTTCTGCTCCGAATCACACCAGGTGTAGAAGCACATACCCATGATTACATTACAACAGGGCAGGAAGATTCAAAATTTGGTTTTGATCTTCATAACGGACAAGCAGAAGAAGCTTTGAAACAAGCCCTTGGATCAGAAGTGATTGAACTATTAGGTGTCCATTGCCATATTGGCTCACAAATTTTTGATACAGCTGGTTTC
This sequence comes from Bacillus sp. NPDC093026, assembly GCF_044754665.1. Lineage (NCBI taxonomy): Bacteria > Bacillati > Bacillota > Bacilli > Caryophanales > Bacillaceae > Bacillus > Bacillus sp. NPDC093026. The sequence continues at coordinate 203,385 of NZ_JBIVPN010000003.1, forward strand.
GTACTAGCAACGGATAAAATCTTTATGAAACTAAATGAATGGAGAGAATCATTTGGCTTTATCCCAACTGTGTTAAATTTAGGCGGGGGCTTTGGTATACGCTATACAGCTGATGATGAACCGCTACCTGCAACTGAATATGTTGAAAAAATTATTCAAGCAGTAAAAGAGAACGTCGCTCGTTACCAATTCGTTATGCCAGAAATTTGGATCGAACCAGGTCGCTCTCTTGTTGGAGATGCAGGAACGACTCTATATACAATCGGGTCGTCAAAACATGTACCTGGTATTCGTGATTATGTAGCAGTTGACGGAGGGATGAGCGATAACATTCGTCCAGCTTTATACCAAGCGAAATATGAAGCGGCAAGCGCCAATAAAATGAATCATAAGCATGATCAAACAGTCTCTATTGCAGGTAAATGCTGCGAGAGTGGAGATATGCTCATTTGGGATATCGACCTGCCAGAGTTATCACAAGGAGATTTATTAGCTGTCTTTTGTACAGGAGCTTACGGATACAGTATGTCAAACAACTATAACCGCATCCCGCGCCCGGCTGTTGTGTTTGTAGAAGATGGGGAAGCACAGCTCGTTGTCGAGCGAGAGACATATGAGGACATCGTGAAACTTGATTTACCTTATCAATCAAAAGTGAAGTCATCAACTTAAAAAAGCATGTAGAATCTTTAGATTCTACATGCTTTTTAATAGAGGTTGACGTAAAAAAACTCATTCGGATGGTTTATTTTCCACCAGTAAAAACAGAAACAACCGCATTCCAAATGGAGACAAAGAAATCCCAAATCTTTTGTAATATGTTTTTGCCTTCATCAGACTCTATGAAGTTCGTTATCTTGTCTTTCGCTTTGTCGATTTGAGATCCGACTTCTTTCCAATCAATATTGATGTTCTTCATTTTATCGAAAAGAGAGACAAGCTGATCCTTTTGTTCTTGCGTCAAACTTAAGTTCAGATCGGAAGCGGCTTTATCCACTTTTTCTTCCACTTCTTTTGTTGTTTTAGGGACACCGTTTTTGGCAATATCATCTTTAATTTTTGCAATAAGGGCAGATGCATTGTCTTTCCCAATTGAATCACCTAATTTAGATGTTGTGACAAGCTCTTCGTTCGCCACTTGCTTGACATCTTCTGGAATGGCTTTATCGCTCGATACTTCATAAGCTTTTAGTAAACCAGTGAGCGCTGCTGTACCAGATACTTCAAATGGGGCAGTCACGACGACTTTGGCGTCTTTGACACCTGCTGTCATTAAAGCATTTAAATACATCTCATCTGTAATCGTCTTAATGTTGTGGGTATCTACAGTAAGACCAGTACCTGACTTTTCAATCGTGATGGATGAAGATGATAACGCTCTAGTGCCGATTTGAGAACGAGGGATATATTTTCCTAAATATTCGTGCTCTTCTTTATTAGTTACTTCAATTTTTGTCGCATTTTCAGGTGGATTCAACTCGTCAAGCACCTTCTGTCGATCAGCAGGTGTTAAGTCTTGCCCGAGTGTGACGATGACATCGCCGACTGCTGCATCTGCTAAGCTGACTTTTGGCGCGCCAATTAGTAAGAGGAGCGCTGCCATCATACAAAGCATTGTTTTTTTTAACATGTTGACCTCCTTCAAGTCGAAAGCGTTCCTCTTTCAAGAGAAACGGAACTTTGAGCACATGTTTTCCTGTGTACTCCATCATATAGACGTAATAAAATACCTTTACGTTTCAATTTCTTTTCAAAGAGATATCTTTTTTCATTTTACGAATCAAATGGATAATACAGTACTAATGAATGCAAAACGAACCGCAATATAAAACTAAGCCATTAGACCTGTATATGCGAGAGCCACAAGCTGCATATAAGATAGGTATTGAAAATAGGTATAAAAGATTCTTACATGCTATCAATGTTGAAAAGAGAGGTAAACAAGAAATTCTATTGAATCATGAAGCAGGAATGTTTCACTTCATAGAAAATGTGCTATAATGAGCGTTGTTTAACCCGAAAGGAGACTGTGAAAAATGGCGAAAAAGGGATACATACAACTGACAAATGGAAAGAAAATTGAGTTTGAACTTTACCCAGAAGCTGCTCCAGGTACAGTAGCAAACTTTGAAAAGCTAGCAAATGAAGGCTTTTACGATGGGTTGAAGTTCCACCGCGTAATTCCAGGTTTTGTGAGCCAAGGAGGCGATCCGAACGGTAATGGAACTGGAGGTCCTGGTTACACAATTAAATGTGAAACAGAAGGAAATCCTCATCAACATGAAAGAGGTTCATTATCGATGGCACATGCAGGTAAAGACACAGGCGGCAGCCAATTCTTTATCGTACACGATCCACAGCCGCATCTAGATGGTGTTCATACTGTTTTTGGTAAGGTAACATCAGGTATCGAGGCCGTTCTTAACATGGAACAAGGTCAAGGCATGGAAAAAGTCGAAGTTGTAGATGCATAATAAGAAAGGGACACCGCATTTAGCGGTGTTTTTTTATAAGGTAAATACAGCGCAGTAGCATTATATATGATATAATAGAACGTATATTCGCACGATTGGTTTAGTGATTGTCCGATCTAAATAGTGGAGAAAGCTGGTGGACGGTATGAAATCATTTTCAACAGAAGAAAAAAGACAAATGATCAATGAAATACAACGCTTTTTTGCAAAAGAGCGTGAAGAACAAATTGGAGAAGTGGCAGCCGGTCAAGTATTAGCGTTTATCACACATCACCTTGGAAGCTACTATTATAATCAGGGGGTGCGCGATAGTCGAGATATTGCGGTTCAACGTGCACAAGCATTAGAGGAAGACTTGTTTGCACTTGAAAAAAGAATATAGAAAAAAAGTCTCTTTTAAGCTACTAAGTGGTTTACAATCGTTATCAGGAGAAATTCAAAAAAAACACCCCCTTAATAAAGAACGCATATTCGTATCATATGTATTGATTAAAAGGTGGAAACCAAAGTTACGTTTGAATCGTTTTATGAATAACCATTGATGAAATACAGCGCTTTTTTGGTTTTGTTTCATCAAAATAAGGAATAAAACATACAAATAGGCGAAGTGCAGATGGTGGAGGTGCTAAATATGGGGAAAATCAAACTAAAAATTGCAATTTTATTTGTTTTACTGCTTTGTTTAGGTGCAAGCTATTTATACATGAATGGCATGAAAATTGAAGATGTGCCAACAGCCATTGGCGAAAGCTTAACAAACAACGATAAAGATTACACGATCTATGAGTATACCATTACGAAAATTGATGGTGATGAATATTATGGTCAAGCGAAAAATGGCACGAAAATCATTTTTAATGGGAAGAAGTTTGAAGACGATGTCTCCGATTTGAAAAAAGGTGACCGCATTAAAGCCTACTTTAGTAAAGAAAAAAGAATAGACGGTCTTATAAAAGTCGTAAAAGTCGTTAATTAACACGTCTCCTTTCCTATAAGGAGGCTTTTTTAATAGAAATGTAAAGGAATCTTGATTGTTGCATTTGTCAACAAGGATCGCTATAATAGCTCCTAAGGACAGATGAATATCGATTGTATCCTTCGGGGCAGGGTGAAAATCCCGACCGACGGTAATAAAGCGAATGCTTTACAGCCCGTGACCCGTTAATTTAATTAACGGTTGATTCAGTGAAAAGCTGAAGCCGACAGTGAAAGTCTGGATGGGAGAAGGATAAAGAAAGCTATGATTGAAAAATATTTGTTAATCATAGTTTTATTTCTGATGCAAAAAAACAAAGCCCCGGAAAACATTCCGGGGCTTTCTGTATGTAAAAGACATGCAGTGTTTATTAGGTGATCCCTCATATTGTATTGATCATAAAAAGCGACGAAGGTGCTCAATCGATCACATGTCCCTCAATCGCTTTGAACAAAGTGAGCGATACAACTTATGAAGAAGGGGAGGATCACATGTTTACGGGTATTATTGAAGAAATTGGCACAGTCCAGTCATTAAGCAAAAGAGCAGCTGATGCTATGAAAATGGTCATCAAGTGTAGCCGTATTCTAGAGGATGTACATCTTGGAGACAGTATTGCAATTAATGGCGTTTGCCTTACTGTCACAAGCTATTCAGAAGAGCAATTTACGGCAGATGTGATGCCTGAGACGGTCAAAGCCACATCACTTGGTGACCTCAAATTAGGCAGTAAAGTAAATCTAGAACGTGCCATGTCCTCAAATGGAAGATTTGGCGGTCATTTTGTATCAGGTCACATTGATGGAACCGCCTTGATTACCCGAATAGAAAAGAATAGCAATGCCATTTACTATGATTTAGAGATGGACAAGTCCCTCACAGACATGCTTACTAAAAAGGGATCAATTGCATTAGATGGCGTCAGCTTGACGATTTTTGATTTGCGCGATTCACACGTCACAGTCTCCATCATTCCACATACGTTTGAAGGAACAATTTTTCCGACTAAAACTATCGGCGATTTGGTGAATGTAGAGTGTGATATGATCGGGAAATATATTTATCGTTTTTTAACAAAAGGACATCACGATCAACAGCCATCTCGATTGACCCCATCATTTTTAAAAGAGCATGGATTTTAGGAGGCGATTGTATGTATCATTCTGTTGAAGATGCAGTAAAAGCACTTAAACAAGGAGAAATTATTATCGTAGTAGATGATGAAGACAGAGAAAATGAAGGAGACTTTGTGGCACTTGCCGAACACGCAACGCCAGAGGTCATTAACTTTATGGCTTTATATGGCAGAGGTCTCATTTGTACACCAGTACATGCATCAATCGCAAAACGCCTTCACTTGCATCCAATGGTGGCACGGAACACAGATGCACATCATACAGCATTTACGGTGAGCATTGACCATACATCAACAACGACTGGTATTAGTGCATTTGAACGCTCGACAACCATTTTGGCGATGCTAAATAAAAACGCAGAACCAGGAGAATTTACTCGTCCTGGGCACGTGTTTCCACTTATTGCGAAAGATGGCGGTGTATTAGAAAGACCAGGACATACAGAGGCGGCAGTTGATTTGGCGAGGCTTGCTGGTTCAGAGCCAGCTGGAGTCATATGCGAAATTATGAATATAGATGGTACAATGGCGCGTATCCCTGAGCTGATGAACATACAAAAAAAGCATGATTTAAAGATGCTGACCATTGAGGCGTTGCGACAACATTTAAACAATCAAACAACTTTATTAGATACAAAATAAAAATCACAGAAAAAGGATGAGGATCATATGAATACAATACAAGGCCATGTAGTAGCAGAAGGACTAAAATTTGCCATTGTGGTTGCGAGGTTTAATGATTTTATAACAAGCAAGCTGCTAGATGGAGCAGAAGATACATTGCTTAGACATGGAGCAAACGGTGATGATATCGATGTTGTTTGGGTACCAGGTGCGTTTGAAATCCCATATATGGCAAAAAAACTAGCAGAGACCAAAAAATATGACGCTGTCATCACACTTGGGACTGTGATCCGCGGTGCGACATCGCATTATGATTATGTTTGCAATGAGGCAGCAAAAGGAATTGCTCAAAGTGCCATGTCAACAGGCATTCCTATTATCTTTGGCGTCTTGACGACAGAATCAATCGAACAAGCCATTGAAAGAGCGGGCACAAAAGCTGGAAACAAAGGCAGTGAATCGGCTGCTGCTGCTATTGAAATGGCCAATTTAAATCGAACGTTCCGTTAATTTCGTGAAAAAGAGTTTAAAAACTGCATGAAAATGTTTATAATGTGTGATGAGCAAATGATTCACAAGGAGATTTGCTGGAAAAAGGATAATTTCAATACTGAGGGGTATATATGTTAATTCGTTATAAGAAGTCTTTTGAAAAAATTGCTATGGGACTCCTGTCCTTTATGCCAGGTGAGAAAGACGTCAAACAGCTTCAACAGACGATTAAGTCGTATGAAACGGATGATAAGCGGCAGCTTTTCCTTTGGAAAGATGGCGAGGATATTGTTGGTGCAATTGGTGTGTTAAAAACAGACGACCAAGTACAAATTGAACATATTAGTGTCAATCCATCCCATCGCGATCAAGGGATAGGCAAGGAAATGGTATTAGCCGTGGAAGAGATATTTAAAACAAAATCACTCATTCCAAATGAATTAACGCAAGGCTTCTTTCAAAAGTGTCATAGTGAAACAAACTAAATATCACACATTTATAAAAGCAGAGGTCAAATCCCTCTGCTTTTTTTACGTTTTAATTGTCTCTTCCGTTCAAGTATTACATCCGACCGATCACGAAGTCGATGTTTTTCAATTAAAAAGGTATGAGATAAGTTACTTTCCTGTCCAAAGGGAAGACCTTCTTTTTCCGCCATTTGTCTGCATAAAGATAGAAGTGCCTCATCCTTGATCGGGAGCATCACACTTTCATAGGGCATCTCTGCGTCCATTTTCTTTTTAAGTGTCCTAAGGAGCAGGATGAACGCATCATCATCTAGACCAAGATTGGCTAATGCCTTTCTTTCAGTTGATAACAAGTGAAGACTGTTTGAAATTAGCCGTTTTGCTCCTTTTACATTACCTCGTCTTTGGTGATATAAAGCGACAGCAAGCTGAATCAACCCTACCCAGTATTCTTTGCGATGCTCTGGGGGATCTTCTTTCCAATATTCTTCAAGAATTTCATGACATTCAAAATAATCTCTTGTCGTATGAAATTCGTGTAAAAATGCGAGATACGGTTCAGGGTACACATCAGTCATCTCCTTTTCCACTATCAGTCTAACACACCGAAAAGAAAAGAAGAAAGAGCGCCCCTTGTGTCAAAAGGACGCTCTGTTTCTTTAATAAACCCAAGCCGCGCCAACGATGATCAGCAAGATGAACAGCACAACAATAAGCGCAAATCCTCCGCCGAAGTAATAGCCATCTCCCATAATGATACGGCCTCCTTTTTCATCAGTTCGTATTACAGTTGTATTCTATGTATTCGTGCTCACTTTGGTATGGGCGGTTCCGTTGTTTTTTATGTTTTAGCCATTGCAGTGAGGCAGAAATTATATTGGACGAGAGCTTGATGGTGTCTTATACTAAAAGTTAGCCGGTAAAATGGTACTTAGAAGACAGTAGAAATGGTGAGAAAAGAATGCTGGAATATCAAGTGAAAATAGATTCGTTTGAGGGTCCATTGGACTTGCTTTTACATTTAATCAACCGTTTGGAAATAGATATTTATGATATTCCTGTTGCTAAAATTACGGAGCAGTATTTATTATATGTCCATACGATGAGGGAACTTGAGCTGGATGTAGCAAGTGAGTATTTGGTGATGGCAGCAACCCTCCTAAGTATTAAGAGCAGAATGCTTCTTCCTAAACAAGAGGAAGAGCTTTTTGATGAAGAGCTACTCGAAGAGGAAGAGGACCCTCGTGAAGAGCTGATTGGAAAATTGATTGAATACCGTAAGTATAAAAATGCAGCGCAACAATTAAAGGAACGTGAAGAAGAGCGGCAAAATGCCTTTACGAAACCGCCAAGCGATTTAAGTGAATTTGCAAAAGAAGCTGATGCAAAGGACACAAATTTGCATGTAACGGTGTATGATATGTTAGGTGCGTTCCAAAAGGTATTAAACCGAAAAAAAATAACGAAACCAACACCATCAAAGATTACAAGACAAGAAATTCCGATTGAAGACAAAATGAATGAGATTATGAATCATTTAAGAAAAACAAAAAAACGAATCAATTTCATGACACTTTTCCAACATGATCAAAAGGAACACCTTGTCGTGACGTTTCTTGCTGTTCTCGAACTGATGAAAAGCCAACAAATTATGTTAGAGCAAGAAGGGAACTTTGAAGACATCTATATTATAGGGAGTGAAACGATTCATGACGCTTGATATCGTGAATTGGAAAGCCATTTTAGAAGCGCTGCTTTATGCAGCAGGAGATGAAGGCTTAACAAGGAAACAGCTCATGTCTGTTCTTGAAGTTGATGAGGCGGCATTACTCAACATGATGTCTCTCGTGAAAGAAGAGTATCAAAAAAAAGAACGAGGTATTGAACTCATTGAATATGCCGATTCATATATGTTGCTCACAAAAAAAGAATACAGCGTTTACTTAAAAAGATTAGTGGAAACCCCTTCAAAAGGTTTATCGCAAGCTGCACTAGAGGTGCTGGCGATTGTCTCATACAAACAGCCGATTACACGTGCTGAAGTAGAGGAAATCCGTGGCGTCAAATCAGAACGGGTTCTTCACAGTTTAGTAGCCAAAGCATTATTGTGCGAGGTTGGACGTGCAGAAGGTCCGGGACGAGCGATTCTATATGGTACGACACCTACCTTTTTAGAGCAATTTGGCTTAAAGGCTCTTGATGAATTGCCGCCGCTTCCAGAGAATGTTGAGGCAGATGGTATACAAGAAGAAGCCGATTTATTTTTTGAAAACTTCAATCAAACATTTGAAGAAATAAAGTAGTTCAAAACAAGGAAATATGTATGATAAAATATTAAAAAAGATTTTAGGTCTAAAATCTTTTGATGAAAGATAAAATGGTGACAAAGCCATGAGGGGAAGGTAAACACGAAACAAATGGCACATTTAAATGTGAAGGCTCAAGTTGATCAAGCAGGCGTATTTTTATCAAAGGTTGCAACTGAAGTGAATGTTTTTCTGAACGAAGCTACCTTATCAAGCTTGAAACGATTAAACCCCGAAGCGGAAGCCTATTATTGTGACATATTGAGTACATTACGGAAGCTCGCTGTGTATAGCGAAGATGCGGCAGCAGTTTGCCAGAAAATGGGGCAACAGCATACATTCCCGCAGCAAGCCGCACAGCAAATCCTTTACCGTATTTATCATCAGTGTATTGAAGAATTTTTTACTCCGAAAAAGGATACATGGTATGAGGATAGCCGTTCGGCTTATACTGGGAAAAGCAGTATTGTTTTTCACCATGAGGTATCTGCCGGTCTAAAGCAGTTATTTTCATCATTAGAAAAAGACTTTTTAATGATGAGAGAAGAGCTAGAATATACGGTTTCTCATCATCAAATGAAAATGGTATAAGCAAGAAAAGCGTCTCTATACGTAGAGGCGTTTTTTTATGGACGAAGCATCATAACTTTTTCTGCCATGCATACACTTGTACAAAACGGACAAGGACGTGAATGAACATGCCCTATTTAAAAATTGGTACAGCAGTCCTTCTTCTATTTACACTTTTATTGCCATTTTCCTCACATGCTCAAGCAGAAGTCTCATTATCAGTGAGTGCGAGAAGCGCCATTTTAATAGATGGACAATCAGGCAGAGTTCTATTTGGAAAAGGCGAGCATGAAAAAAGAAGAGTCGCCAGCATTACAAAAATTATGACTGCTGTATTAGCGATAGAATCAGGAAAAATGAAAGAAACCGTCAAAGTATCAAAACGTGCAACTCAAGCAGAAGGTTCATCGATTTATTTAAAGGAAGGGCAGAAGGTGAGTTTAGAAGACCTTACCTATGGACTCATGCTGCGCTCTGGAAATGATGCAGCTGTTGCCATTGCTGAACATGTTGGCGGCAGTTTAGAAGGGTTTATTTTTATGATGAATCAAAAAGCCTCTGAATTAGGAATGGAGAATACGAATTTTCAAAATCCTCATGGACTGGATGATCATAAAAACCACTATTCATCTGCCTATGATATGGCAATATTAACAAAATACGCAATGCAGCATAAAGAATATCAAAAAATTGTCGGCACAACCTTTTATAAAGCAAAGACAATGGAAGGTTATTGGAAAAATAAAAACAAGCTGTTAACAGGTTTATATCCGTATTCTACAGGAGGGAAAACGGGTTATACAAAACTTGCAAAACGAACCCTTGTTTCCACCGCTGAAAAAGGTGATGCTGTATTAATCGCAGTCACCATCAATGCACCGGATGACTGGAATGACCACATTTCTATGTTTGAATATGCATTTGACCACTACAAAACATATTTGCTTGCTAAGAAGGGAAGGCTTGCCTCTTTAAAAGGGACTTTTTACGAAAAAAAAGCTTTCATAAAGCGTGATGTGGACTATTTATTAACTGAAGATGAGAAAAAATTAGTGAAAATTGAAACCGAAATGCTCACACCTGAAAAGAAATGGGAGAAAAAACCTTCTGCTATTCCAGATGTTGTCGGAAAAATGACATTTTTGTTAGATGATCAAGTCATCGAACAAGTGCCTATTTATTATGAGAATAAACGCAATCGAATGCCCCAAAAAAGCTTTCAAGAAATGTTTAAATCTGTCTTTCAGACATCTGTAGGCGGTTCGTCATGGTCAATCTAATTTGGGTTTTTCTAACTGTCATCGGTCTTGTATATGCCATGTTTAACGGAACGATGCAGGAAGTGAATGAAGCTGTATTTAAGGGCTCTAAAGAAGCTGTCACGATTTCCATCGGACTGATCAGTGTACTCGTTTTTTGGCTAGGGCTTATGAAAATTGCTGAGGAAGCGGGTCTATTAAATTTTTTCAGTAAACTATGCCGTCCGTTTATTTCAAAGCTATTTCCAGACATCCCGCCCAATCATCCAGCAATGGGGTATATATTGTCTAATCTGATGGCAAATTTCTTCGGTCTCGGTAATGCCGCCACACCGCTTGGAATTAAGGCCATGGAACAAATGAAGAAATTAAACGGAGGGAAAAATGAGGCGAGTCGATCAATGATTACGTTTTTGGCTGTCAACACGTCATCCATTACACTTGTGCCAACAACCGTCATTGCCATTAGAATGACATATGGTGCAGATCAGCCGACAGATATTGTCGGTCCGACTATTTTGGCGACGCTGATTTCCGGCATCGGTGCGATTATCATTGATCGCTATTTCCACTATCGTAGAAGTAGGCGGGGGGGATGATATGGCTTTTGTTAACTGGCTATCACTTGCTTTGATTCCTCTGATCATTGCAGGAATTCTCATTGCAGGAACGATTAAAAAAGTACCGACTTATGAAACGTTTGTTGAAGGCGGCAAAGAAGGAATTCAGATTGCGTTCTCCATCATTCCTTATTTAGTTGGAATGCTTGTTGCGATAACCATTTTTCGTGCTTCAGGTGCGCTTGATTTTGTCATGGATCTGTTAAAGCCTGTGTTTACAGCGATTGGGTTTCCAACAGAGGTAGTTCCGCTGGCGTTTATTCGGCCGATATCAGGAACGGCAGCACTTGGCATGACATCAGATCTCATTGCTACATATGGACCCGATTCTTTTATAGGTCAACTTGCAGCCGTCATGCAGGGATCAACAGACACGACCCTTTACATTTTAACAGTTTATTTTGGAGCTGTTGGAATTAAAAAAATGGGTGATGCACTTAAGGTGGGGCTTTTAGCAGACCTCATTGGGGTTATTGCATCCATTGTTATTGTGAGTTTATTATTTAGCGGCGCCTGACAGGGCGTTTTTTTAATTTTTGTCGCATGGACATCAACTTTTTAGCTGAAATGAGGCATTCAAAAAGCTAATTTTTTCACGAATGCTTGTTTGTTTCTAGTCAACAAAGTAAGATAGTACATGAGGTGAAAGACAAATGGAACGTTTACAGAAAGTCATTGCACATGCCGGTGTCGCATCTAGGCGAAAGGCTGAAGAACTTATTAAAGAAGGACGAGTTACCGTAAATGGTCAAAAGGTGACAGAGCTTGGCGTAAAAGTGGGCTCTTCAGATAAAATTGAAGTCAACGGATTAAAGTTAGAAAGAGAAGAACCTGTCTATTTCTTGCTCTATAAACCGCGCGGCGTCATTTCTGCAGCAGAAGATGATAAAGGGCGTAAAGTTGTGACAGACTTTTTTGACGATGTCCCGCAGCGACTCTATCCGGTTGGACGCTTAGATTATGATACGAGCGGTTTGATTTTGATTACAAATGACGGGGAATTTGCTCACAAGCTGATGCATCCTAAATATGAAATTGATAAAACATATGTAGCGAAGCTGAAAGGAATTCCTTCAAAAGAATTGCTCAGAAAGCTGGAAAGAGGCATTCTTTTAGATCATAAAAAAACAGCGCCAGCTCGTGTCAAAATGCTTTCCATTGATAAACGAAAGCAGACGTGCATCGTCCAATTAACCATTCATGAAGGGCGAAACAGACAAGTGAGACGTATGTTTGAAGCCATTGGTCATGATGTCTTAAAGCTTAAGAGAGAGCAATACGCATTTCTTCATATCGAAGGGATGAGACCAGGAGATCGCAGAGAATTGTCGCCGCACGAGGTGAAGCGTCTGAGAGCAATCGCTGATCACGGTACAAGTGCTTTCTAATTTTCACATAAACTTCAAAAAATGGAGAAGCATCAAAAGAAGGAGAATGCTATAATTTACCTGAATGTCTATGGGGAAGGGGTACTTCAGATGAAGAAAAGGCGATTTTTCATAAGGACGGGCATTCTCCTCGTGATGCTTGCTGCACTATGTTATACAATGTATAATTCAGTATTTGCTAAACAGGATCGAATCAAAGAAGGCTCAATTGCACCTAACTTTGTCCTTCAATCAGTGAATGGGGAGCGGATTGAACTAAAGGACTTAAAAGGAAAAGGGGTCTTTCTTAATTTTTGGGGTACATGGTGTGGTCCATGTAAACAAGAATTTCCTTATATGGCGAATCAGTATAAAGTGTTCAAGGATCGCGGTGTGGAAATTGTTGCGGTGAATGTCGGGGAATCGAATATTGCTGTAAAGAATTTTATGGATGCCTATGGCGTGAACTTTCCTGTTGCCATGGATAAAGATCGTCAAGTAACAGAGGCATATGATATCACGCCGCTGCCAACTACATTTTTAATTAATCCTGAAGGAAAGGTAATCAAAGTCATAAAGGGAACAATGACAGAACGTAATGTCTATGAATATATGAATTTGATTAAACCAAAGGGGTCATAGAATGAAAGAGGTAAAGTGCGAGTGTGGACATATTAATCCAGTCGGTACTATTCTATGTGAATCATGCGGGAACCCAATTGCAGCAAAAGAGAAAAACTCTTCAAAGCTGCTAGATATGAGATATGACGGCAGTGCAAGACGCTCGCAAACGTATAACAAAACGATTGTTGATAAGGTATGGAACTTTTTTTCTTCTGTTAAAGTTGGCGTTTGGTTGATCGTCATTACGCTTTTAGCTTCCTCGCTTGGAACAATCTTTCCGCAGGAACAATTTATCCCACCAGGTGCATCAGCTTCAACTTACTATGAAGAGCAATACGGATCGTTTGGCAAACTTTATTACATACTTGGATTTCATGATCTATATAGTTCTTGGTGGTTTTTGGCACTTGTGGCATCAATTGGTATTTCTCTTGTGATTTGCAGCCTTGATCGAGTGATTCCGCTTTATCGAGCGCTCAAAAATCAAGGTGTCATTAAAACAGAAGGATTTATGAGAAGGCAGCGTCTTTTCAGTGAAACAGATCAAACATTAGACGAGCATACATATAAAGGCATCGTAAAAGCAATGAAACTAAAGCGTTACCGAGTACTAGAAGAAGATGGGCATATATTAGCTGAAAAAGGACGTTTTTCTCGTTGGGGTCCTTACGTTAATCACATAGGATTAATTATTTTTCTGATCGGATCCATGCTTCGTTTCGTTCCAGGTATGTATGTGGATGAAACACTATGGGTAAGAGAAGGTGAAACAGCACCGATTCCAGGCACAGATGGTCAATACTTTCTGAAAAATAATCAATTCTCAATAGATCGTTATGAATCAGGAAATGAAAAAAAAGTGTTTGAAAATGCCATTGAAAAGGCAGGAGACGGACAAGTCGTCAAAAGCTATAAAACCGATGCCATTTTATACAAGCGCGAAGGAGAAGTCGTTTACGGTGAAAAGCCGAAGCTCAAAGAGGTGACAGAACACGATATTAAAGTGAATGAACCGCTTAAGTTTGACAATTTCTCATTGTATCAAGTGGATTTTAAACAAAATGAACTTGATCAAATGGTGTTTCAGTTAATTCGTAAAGATACAGAGAAATCATTCGGAACAGTGAAGATCAATCTGCTTGAGCCTAAGTCAGAATATGATCTTGGTAGCGGTTACAAGGTCAAGGTTGTCAGTTATTTACCGGATTTTTATTTTGATGAAGACGGGACACCGAGTACGAAAACGAGGAATCCGAATAATCCTGCTTTCGTGTTTGAAATGATTTCCCCTGAAAAACCAAAAGGGGAAAAGAGCTTTGTGGCAATTCAAGAGACGGTTGAAGGTTCTGATAACAATTTATATAAGATGAAATTTGATCGTGTCGAAACAAAAGATGTGACAGGATTAACCGTTAGAAAAGATTTGACACTCTGGATACTGATTATTGGCGGCATCATCTTTATGATTGGTGTTGTGCAGGGGATGTATTGGCAGCATAGAAGGATCTGGCTGTCAGCAAAGGATGGAAAAGTATTAGTCGCAGGACATACAAACAAAAACTGGTTCGGCTTAAAGTCAGATCTAAACGTGTTATTAAGTGGCAGTGGCATCAAACAGCCAGTTGATCAAAAAGAACTGCCTGATACAACGAGTATCAGCAAAAGCAAGGGGGAAGGATGAGATGGCGGCAGTCAGTGAAAATCTGTTATTTGCAGCTTTTCTATTTTATTTAGCGGCAGTTCCTTTTTTTGGTGGTGCCATTAGAGGAAAAAAGAAAGAAGATGGACCGCGCAAAAATAAGTCGGCACTCATCGGCATTGTGTTGACTATTATCGGCTTTCTAAGTCAATTCGGTTATTTCATTGCAAGATGGATTGCTTCTGGTCATGCACCAGTCAGTAATCTATTTGAGTTCACAACGGCCTTTGGGATGATGTTTGTGCTTGCATTTATTATGTTATATTTTGTTTATCAAGTGTCTGTACTTGGCTTATTTACTTTACCGATTGTACTATTAATCATTGCCTATGCAAGTATGTTTCCATCAGATATATCACCGCTGATTCCTTCACTACAAAGTAATTGGCTGTATATTCACGTGACAACAGCAGCACTTGGTCAAGCGATTTTAGCGATTAGTTTTGTCGCAGGTGTCATCTTCCTTTTAAAACAAGTCGATCAAACAAAACCAGGTAAAAAAACTTTCGGCTTAGAGTTTGTCATGTTTATGATTGTCGTCACACTTGCATTTATTGCTGTCACTTCAATTTTTAGAATGACAGGGTATGAAGCGAAGTTTAATTGGGTAGATAAAAATAAAGAAAAAAGTGTTATGGTATATGAAATGCCTGCACTTGTTGGACCCAACAAAGGGGAGCTGATTACCAGAGATCGAATGGAGCCTTTTGTTGATTTACCGCCTGTTTTTTCTGGCAGAAAGGTAAATACAGTTTTATGGTCATTTGGCGTTGGACTGATCATTTACGGGCTATTCAGATTGATCATTCGAAAACGGCTAAGTGCTCTTCTTCAACCGCTTGTCAAGCAAGTCAATCTCGATTTAGTAGATGAAATTGGGTATCGGGCAGTCTCCATTGGTTTCCCGGTATTTGCACTAGGCGGACTTATTTTTGCTATGATTTGGGCGCAAATTGCCTGGACAAGATTTTGGGGTTGGGATCCGAAGGAAGTATGGGCATTGATTACATTTCTTTTTTATGCTGCTTATCTCCATCTTCGTTTATCAAGAGGATGGCATGGAGAAAAATCAGCGTGGCTTGCAGTGATCGGCTTTGCCATTATTATGTTTAATCTCATCTTTGTGAATCTTGTCATTGCAGGACTTCATTCTTACGCGTAAATCACAGAATAAAGGCCAACTTTTATGATTCAATTCGGCTTTTTGTTAAAATGTTAGGTAACAACGGAGAAAGCAGGAGGATTGTTAATGGAACACTCAACTCAAACGAAAATATTAGTCGTAGATGATGAGGCAAGAATTCGCCGCCTTTTAAAAATGTATTTAGAACGTGAAAACTATGAAATTGATGAAGCGGAAAATGGGGATGAGGCTATTCAAAAAGGCCTTCAAACCGATTATGACCTCATACTGCTCGATTTAATGATGCCTGGAACAGATGGAATTGAAGTGTGTAAGCAAATTCGAGATAAAAAAGCCACTCCAATTATTATGTTGACCGCAAAAGGTGAGGAAGCGAACCGTGTGCAAGGGTTTGAGGCAGGAACAGATGATTACATTGTGAAACCTTTTAGCCCTCGTGAAGTTGTATTACGTGTAAAGGCATTACTGAGAAGATCGTCTCAAACATCTTATCTGAACACAGGAACAACAACGAAGGATGTCCTTGTGTTCTCACATCTATCCATCGACCATGATGCACATAGAGTGACGGCTGATGGAAAAGAAGTAAGTCTGACGCCGAAGGAATATGAGCTTTTATACTTCCTGGCTAAAACACCAGATAAAGTATACGACCGAGAGAAGTTATTAAAAGAAGTGTGGCAATATGAATTTTTCGGAGATCTTAGAACTGTTGATACTCATGTGAAAAGACTTCGAGAAAAACTCAATAAAGTGTCACCAGAGGCGGCTAAAAAAATCGTTACTGTATGGGGTGTCGGTTATAAATTTGAGGTCGGCGCTGAATGAAACTGTGGAAAAGTGTCGTAGGAAAACTATGGTTAACCATTCTTTTCCTCGTCCTGATTGTTTTATCTATTTTAACAGTGCTTCTTTTGGAATTTATTGAGAATTATCATGTAGAAGAAGCGAAGTCTGATTTAACACAAATGGCAAACAAAGTAGCGGTCATTTTAGAAAGCCATGAAGATCAATCGCTCGCAAGGTCTATCACGTCAGAGCTTGCAGACAAATTGACGAGTATTGCGATCTTTCAAGAGGATGGTCTAGAATGGTACTCTTCTCAAAAAGGCGGAAAGCTTCCTGCTATTACAAAAGAACAAATTGAAGCGGACAAAGACCTGTACAAAGCATTAAAAGATCGAAAAAAGATTAGCAAACGTGATGAACCGAATGCTGAGAATCAGAAAGATGAACGAATTGTGGTGGGTGTTCCTTATGAAGCGAACGGAAAGAAAGGGATGGTCTTCTTATCTCAATCGTTACTTGCTGTAGAGCAGACAACAAAGCATACAACGCGCTATATTTTTTTAGCTGCTGGGATTGCCATTGTACTAACCACAATATTTGCTTTCTTCCTCTCTACACGTGTAACCTATCCGCTTCGAAAGATGAGAGAGGGAGCACAGGATTTGGCGAAAGGGAAATTTGATACGAAAATACCAATTTTAACGCAAGATGAAATTGGAGAACTTGCCATTGCTTTTAACCAAATGGGGAAACAGCTTAAATTTCACATTACTGCACTAAACCAAGAAAAAGAGCACTTGTCCAATATTCTTAGCAGTATGGCCGACGGTGTCATCACGATTAATATTGACGGAACCATTCTCATGACAAATCCGCCTGCGGAAAGATTCCTTCAGGCTTGGTATTATGAACAAAACATGAATATCAAAGATGGTGATGAACTTCCGCCAGAAGCACGTGAACTCTTTCATACTGCAGTCAATACAGAAAAAGAGCAAATGATAGAAGTCACATTACAAGGACGCACTTGGGTTCTTTTAATGACCCCACTTTATAATCAGCAAGATGTCCGAGGTGCTGTTGCTGTTCTTCGCGATATGACGGAGGAACGAAGACTCGATAAGTTGAGAAAAGATTTCATTGCCAATGTCAGTCATGAACTCCGTACACCAATTGCAATGCTTCAAGGATATAGTGAGGCCATTATAGATGACATTGCTGGATCAGAAGAAGAAAAGAAAGAAATTGCACAAATTATCTATGACGAATCACTTCGAATGGGGCGACTTGTAAATGATCTTCTTGATCTAGCGAGAATGGAAGCAGGTCATATCACGTTAAACCTTGAATCAACAAATACGGAAGAGCTGATTGAGAAAATCTACCGCAAGTTTCTAGGAATTGCGAAGGAAAAACAAATCAACCTAACGTATGATATACAAGTGGATGAACCGCATTTTGTATTCGATCCAGATAAAATTGAGCAAGTGTTTACCAACCTCATAGATAATGCCATTAGACATACTCCTGATGGCGGAGAGGTTCACTTCTCGGCTCAATCGGTAAAAAATGGCTTGAAGATGGATGTGAAAGATTCCGGGAGCGGCATTCCGGAAGAGGATTTGCCATTTATCTTCGAAAGATTCTATAAAGCTGATAAAGCAAGAACAAGAGGACGTTCTGGTACAGGCCTTGGCCTTGCAATTGTAAAGAACATTGTAGAAGCCCACCAAGGGTCGATTCATGTGCATAGCAAAGCGGGAACAGGTACACACTTTACATTCTATATTCCGAGAAAAAAACAGGAACTCGTCTAATCTTGACGAAGAATCTTGTTACATGAGAAACACTTTTTTTCGAAAGAAAAAGAAGTGTTTTTTTATATCCTCAAATTTTTAAGGAGAACTTAAACAAAAAATCCTTTCAAAAATGCCGATCTTGTCATATATTTGTCATAAAGTTGTAATGTAACGTTTTGTGAGAGTTACTCGACAAAAATAAGTGAACGGAGGGGTTTCCTATGCATGAAACCTTTCAAAAAATATATGATTCGTACCATCAAGACTTGTACCAGTTTTTATTTTATATGGTAAAAGATAAAAATCAGGCAGAGGATCTCGTTCAGGAGGTTTACATTCGGGTACTTCACTCATATAAAACTTTTGAAGGAAGAAGCAGCGAGAAAACATGGTTGTTTTCGGTTGCAAGGCATGTGGCCATTGACTATTTTCGCAAACAGCAAACCATTAGACAAAGGGTGCTCGGCACGTTTGATTGGGAGAAGCAAGACGTAAAAGATCCAGACTTACTCCCTGAAGAATTGGCCGTACAAGATGAAAATTTAAAAGAAATATACGCTGCACTTGATCATTGCACAATTGATCAAAGAGCCGTTATCATTTTAAGGTTTATCCAAGGCTACTCAATCATAGAGACAGCAAAGGCGTTAAAGTTCTCGGAAAGCAAAGTCAAAACAACCCAGCACCGAGGCCTGAAAGTGCTCCGAAAACATATGGAGCTTTTGAAGGAGGAGCTAGCGAATGAAAAGGAACAGGTCCGATTGGAACGAAGAACGAATCAAGGTGTTGCTAAGTCAGCTTCCAAAGGTGGAGGACAACCGTTCATCTAAGCAGATCTACCAGCAGGTGCTGATGGCGGGTGTGAAGAAGAAGAGTGTCAAATGGATCGGTCCAGCAGTTGCAATGGTCGTCGTCTTATTTATGGCCTTTCTTATTTCCCCCCATTTATTTCAGCCATCTGCTCATGATCTGAAAAAAGCGAAAATGGATTCAAGTGCTGACAAAGGACAGGTGTATCTAACGTTACAGTCCAAAAAGAAAACAAAAGAACCATCGTTTGTTGTTTCTGCGGCTGAACAACAACAATACATGACGATTGCTTACATAGATGAATCGACATCTCGGGTTGTTCCTATTAGTATCGAGAAAAAAGGAGAGGATGATACCGTCCGGGCATTGCTTAGAACATATGAACAAGTACAATTGCCTGAAATGACAAAGCCGCTTCAATCCTATATAGATATGGTGGATGTTAGCGAAAAAGGGGATACATTAGTCTTTCAGCTAAAGAACGATTTGTCCATTGATACGTTAAAAGAAGCCAATCGATTGAAAGAAATGGTAAAGGAAACGCTAAAATGGAGCAAATATGAGAATGTACAGGTCAAGTCAGTAAAGGGATCTCATCTTCAAGTAGGGGCACATGGAACCATTTCAATTGATAAACAGTCAAAGCATGCTTACTACTTACTAAAGAATCAGAGCGGCACATTTTTAGTTCCATCAAAGGCTCATTATGATACCTATGATGAGGCAGTAGAGGCGATGAAAAGAGCAAATGACGCAGGACTTTATCCGTTGCTAGAGCAAATACCTGTTAAGAGCGTTACATCAAATGGAAAACATGTCACTATCACATTCGGAGCATCAGCACATTTAACGGACTCAATAGATCATATTTTACTCATTGAAGGTCTGTTGCTCACAGCGAAAGATTTTGGTTATACAGAGGTGACCATTCGAAATGCAGGTACGGATCAAGTAGGGCCATATGAATTAAAGGAACCAATTGATGTTCCAGCTTTGCCAAACCCAATCGTAATAAAAGATCGTTAAAGGACGCAAAATACATGCGTCCTTTTTGATGTATAGAAATGGATATTCTGGCTATATACTAAGCTGTCATGAAAAGAACCTTAAAAAAGGGGAGTCACTGATGAAAAGGTATTACTTCATATGGGTCAGTTGTTTATTGCTTTTTACCTTTTTGCCGTCTGCACATGCAGAGAGAAACGAATGGGTGGAACCAGTAAAAGGGGAAGTCACTGATTTGTTTGGGACAAGAGGCGGCTCACATAAAGGATTAGACATTGCCGCACCAGAAGGAGAATCTATTTTTGCAGCTAACGAAGGTGTCGTCACTCGTTCGTATGTATCTGCTACATATGGAGAAGTGGTGTTTATTCAGCACTCAAATGGATATGAAACGGTCTATGCTCATTTAAATCAACGATTTGTCTTTACTGGCGATCGTGTACATGCAGGACAACCGATCGGAATCATTGGCAACACAGGAGCCTCTAGAGGCACTCATTTGCATTTTGAAGTGCATCGAGGCAAATGGTCGCCAGGTAAAGAACATGCAATAAATCCGCTAACGCTCATCTCTGCTGAACGTTTTAAAGAGCCAGCACTTCATGTGAATGGACAAGAAAAGAACACATACGTGATCAAAAAAGGGGATACCCTTTGGTCAATTGCAAAAGCACACCAGATGACAGTTGATCAATTGAAAAAAGTGAATCAATTGACAACTCACTTGATTCGAACCGGCGACCGTTTAACGATTTCATTTAAATAAACCTCATGCATTGGCATGAGGTTTAAGATTTTATAGGTCAATCAGACGGACTGAGAGTATATCTCGTACTTCCGTTAGTTTTTGTACAATTTCATTTTCGAGGTGCTTATCGAAAGAAAGCATCATGATGGCTTCGCCACCTTTTTCTTTACGTCCCACCTGCATTGTTGCGATGTTGACATCATGATCCCCTAAGATCTGACCTACTTGACCAATGACACCAGGTGCATCTGTGTGCTGAATGTATACGAGATGACCGTCAGGATAAAAGTCAATATTAAAGCCGTTAATGGAGACGACACGCTCTCCTAGATGTGGAATGTATGTGGCTTTTAAAGTGAAGGTTGAAAAATCACCTTTGACTTTAATTGAAATGCTATTCTCATAACCAGATTCGCTAGAAGATATCTTCTCACTGAAGCTAATACCGCGCTCCTTGGCTACCATACCTGCATTTACTTCATTCACAGTAGAGTCTACACGCTCTTTTAAAAAGCCGGACAATAGACTTTTTGTAATAAAAGATGTTTCGAGTTTTGCAATTGAGCCTTCGTAAGAAATGTCTACTTCCTTTACAGGTTCTCTCATAGATTGAGAAACAAGACGTCCAAGCTTTCCTGCAAATTGATGATAAGGCTGGATTTTTTTAAATTCGTCTTTGGTCATCGCTGGTAGATTGATAGATGACATGACAGGGAGACCTTTTGCAAATTGAAGTACTTCTTCTGATACTTGTGCAGCTACATTTAATTGCGCTTCTTTTGTAGATGCACCAAGATGTGGTGTTGCAATCACATTTGGATGATCCACAAGCGGATTATCAGTAGGAGGTTCTACCTCAAATACATCTAGTGCAGCTCCTGCAACATGACCGCTTTCAAGTGCTTCAAGAAGATCGCCTTCGTGAATAATGCCACCACGGGCGCAGTTGATGAGCCGGACCCCTTTTTTCGTTTTTGCAATTGTTTCTTTATTTAGAAGGCCTCTTGTTTCCTTTGTTAATGGTGTATGTACCGTAATAATGTCTGATACTTTGAGCACTTCATCAAATGATTTGGCATTGACACCCATTTTTTCTGCACGTTCTTTTGTGAGGAACGGGTCAAAAACGTTCACAGTCATTCCAAATGCTCTCGCACGCTGAGCGATTTCGCTTCCGATTCTGCCTAGTCCAACAATTCCAAGTGATTTCCCATAAAGCTCAGCACCCACAAAAGCGCTTCTGTTCCATTCTTTTGATTTGACAGAAATATTCGCTTGCGGAATATGACGCATGAGTGAAGAGATCATAGCAAAAGTGTGTTCTGCTGTTGATATGGTGTTTCCATTTGGTGCGTTAATGACAATCACGCCATGTTTTGTGGCTTCATCAATATCAATATTGTCTACTCCAACTCCAGCACGACCAACAATTTTTAATGAAGTCATTTTTTCATAAAGATCTTTCGTTACTTTTGTTGCGCTTCTGACAAGTAAAGCATCAAAAGTGTGCAATTCGTCTTCAGCTTCTGTTACATTTTTCTGAACAATTTCGATAAAATCTGATTCTAGCAAAGGCAAAAGACCATCATTGCTCATTTTATCTGAGACTAATACTCGAAACATCGTAAGATTTCCTCCTAAATAAACGTCATAAATATCTGATAATTTACCATATTCCTTTTCACTGTGTCAATCAAATTAAAGCAGTAAAGCAAAAAAGAAAACACGAACATTTTTAGAAAGACACATACGAAATGAACACCTTTAAACAAAAGATAGACAATTTTTATTCCATTGTCATTCTATTTTTTTCGTTTTTTACCTAATTTCAAAACTAGATTGCTCAGGATTTTTATCTGTACAAATGTTCATATATCATATATAATGATGTCGAATTGAATAATGATCAATCTTCGGGGCAGGGTGCAATTCCCTACCGGCGGTGATGAGCATAGTCTCTAAGCCCGCGAGCCTTTTTGGCAGGATTCGGTGTGATTCCGAAGCCGACAGTATAGTCTGGATGGGAGAAGATGGAGGTTCATAAACGTTGCAAACTTGGTTGTTTACACGTTTATTTGTCTAGCCTAAATTTCCCGCTCCTTTCGTTATCGAGAGCGGTTTTTTTGTGGCTGAAAATTGAACAATCCTCTTTTCGAAAGATTTGATCGAAAAGGAGAGAGAACTTTGAATCAAAGTAGAGTAAAACGTTTAGTGGTTACAAGTATGCTCAGCAGCATTTCGTTTGTTTTGATTTTATTGGATTTTCCTTTTCCTGGACTACCGGCGTATTTAAAAATTGATTTTAGCGATATTCCAGCGATTATTGCTATTTTAATTTATGGACCGGGAGCGGGTATTGCAGTTGAGGCATTAAAAAATGTACTCCATTATCTCATTCAGGGTAGCATGTCTGGTGTTCCTGTTGGGCAAGTAGCAAACTTTATTGCAGGTACACTATTCATTCTACCAGTGGCCTTCATGTTCAAAAAAATCAAATCAGCAAGAGGGATGGCATGGTCTATGATCATGGGAACAGTGCTGATGACAGTGATGATGAGCATTTTAAATTACTTCTTGTTCCTTCCAGCTTATACTTGGTTTTTAAATGCGCCTGAACTTTCAGATCATGCGCTGAAGACGACCATTACAGCAGGAATTTTACCTTTTAACTTTATAAAAGGGATTATCATTACCATTGTCTTTAGCTTTATTTTTGTAAAAATGCGTCCATGGTTTGAGAATAAACGTCGACTGCAAAATAGTTAAAATAAAAAAAGCCCCTGTGAAAGGGGCTTTTATACTATTCATGCTTAAGCGGGTCACCATCAAAAGATTCGTCCGCAACTTTGATGGAGTCAGTCGGGCATCCTTCAAATGCATCAAGCATATCTTCTTCAAGTACTTCTGGAACTTCTACAGTCCCTTGGTTGTCATCAAGCGTAACAAATGCAATGCCTTCATCATCATAATCATAAATGTCTGGAGCAGCTGCACCGCATGCGCCGCAAGCAATACATGTGTCTTTGTCTACAATTGTATATTTTGCCATGTTAAAAAAATACCTCCCAGATTGTTCGATGGAACAAATGGTTTAACCTTTTTAAGTTTCAACGATAAAAAACCAATTTCCTCAAACCTTATTGTAATGATTTTAAATTCACATTTCAACTGTAAAGTGATTGAGAATGCTTATCACATAAGGGTTTGTTCATAACTTTCCCCGATAAATGGAGTTTAAACATTTCTTCTTCTTTGAAATCTGTTAAAATAAAGGGAGAAAATATTCGATTTTTGTCAGGAAGACAGGTGCTTTGATGAATGACGATTCATTACTTGGATGTCATGTTGATGGACAGCGTACATAAATTGAACGGTGAACGCTCCATTAGTGCTGTCTACCACCTTTTTAAAGGAAAAAAATCATCACAAACGATACAGGATGCAAGTTTGTTTCAGCTTTCCAACTATTTTGGCTGGTATCCTCATTTTACACGTGATCAGCTTGAGCACTCAGTTCGTAAACTCGAAGATGAACACTTCATATGCAAAACAGGAGATACGTACAGCGTAACAGATGCAGGGAAAATGATGTTAAGCCAGCAGTTTTTAAATAAACCTATGCCTGCTTATTTTCACGGTGCTCATTATCAAGACAAGGCGAAAACGCTATGGATGAGACTGTCTTTACTTGTACAGGTGCTCTCACACCATGCAGCAGGCTCTTATCAATATGTGCCGATTCAAAGAGATGTATCGGTTCAAAGCTGGACCAAAACATTCTTAAAACAATATCATAAGAAAAAGCTTTCGCAAGATCTGCATCATGAACTGGAAAGACTTCTCATGCGTTTGAGTGATCAAGAAGCACTGATTTTTGTGTATTCTCTGACATCAAATGAAAGAATCGGACGGACGTATCAGCAAATAGCCGAATGGATGAACGAAGATGTGTGGTACGTATACGTTCTTTTTTGGAATGTGCTCCACTATTTTATTCAATCTGCACAAAAAGGTGAGGCAGCGATCATGAAACGGATGTTGAGTGATCTTGAGAATAAGCGTGTTTTAACGAATTCTACACATAAAACCCTTGAACTTGTACAAAAAGGGTTCAGCATTGATCAAATTGCTCAAATTCGTTCATTGAAAAAGGCTACGATTGAGGACCATATTGTGGAACTGTCCATTCATGAGCCAAACTTCTCCATAGAACCCTATGTCAAACTAGATGAACAACAAGCGATCCATGATGTGGCGGATAGACTTCAAACGAACAAAATGAAGCTCATTAAAGAAAAACTTGAGCATAAATATTCTTATTTTCAAATACGGTTGGCGCTGACAAGGATGGTGAAAGCAAATGGATAAGCTTCATCAGACACTGGTTCGATATTTTGGTTATCATACGTTTAAAACTGGACAAAAAGACATTATTCAAAGTGTACTCGACCAAAAAGACACAGTGGCTATGCTGCCAACTGGTGGTGGTAAGTCGCTTTGCTATCAAATCCCAGGCTATATGACAGACGGGCTAGTTCTCATCATCTCGCCCCTTTTATCGCTTATGGAAGATCAAGTGGAACGAATGAAGATGCGGGGAGAAAAACGGGTTGCAGCTCTAAACAGTACACTGTCCTTTCATGAGAGACAGCATATTATTCGGCACCTCGCTTCTTATAAATTTTTATTTGTAGCACCAGAGGCACTCATGTCAGAGAAGTTGTTAGAACAACTTAAATCTATGCATATTGGTCTTTTTGTAGTAGATGAAGCCCACTGTATATCCGAATGGGGGCATGATTTTCGTCCAGAATACTCCAAATTGGGAGAATGGAGAGAGGCGTTAGGTCATCCGGTGGCACTAGCGCTAACGGCAACAGCGACAAAACAAACACTCATGGATACAGTGCAAACCCTGCGTTTACAGCACCCAGACTTTCATATTCATTCCGTAAATCGACCCAATATTGCACTGATAAAAGAAGCGTATGAAACAAAAGAAGCAAAAGAGAAACGAGCGATTGAGCTTGTTGATACCCTTCAAGGCCCAGGACTCATTTATTGCCCAACTCGCCAAATGACTGAAGATTTAGCCTCGTTAGTCAAAAATCAGACTCACGAGAAGGTAGAGTTTTATCACGGCGGGATGGATGCAGGCGATCGTATGTTGATTCAACAGCAATTTATCAATGGACAAATTGATCTCATTTGCTGTACAAGTGCTTTTGGAATGGGAATTGACAAAGCGGATATCCGCTTTGTCATTCATATGAGCCCACCGCAATCAATTGAAGCCTTTATGCAGGAGATTGGAAGAGCGGGACGGGATGGACAGGAAAGTGTCAGCATTCTTTTATATACAGAAGAGGATGCAGATATTCAGAGCCATTTGATTCAATCAGAAGGTTTTGACGATTCAGAAATTGATTTTTTCTTAGATCAATTAAGACAATCGCCTACTATAGACGAAAGAAAATGGCGTGAACAATTAATGAAAGCAGGGCTTCAGGAGACACGTGCAAGGATGCTTACGCATTATTATATGATGCATCAAGACGATCTGCCTCATTTACTTGTGAAACGTGTGAAACAGAAGCTACAAGACAGACAAACAGAGAAGCGAAGAAAAGTGTGGCAATTTAAAGAACGAATCATTGATCGTGGCTGCTTTAGACAATCTTTGCTATCATACTTCTATGAACAGCAAGATCAGACCGACAGCAGCTCCTTACAAAACTGTTGCTCGTCTTGCGGCCTTGATCTCTCTGATTACGAAAAGAAAGATGAACAATTGGAGCTGAATGAAATGAAACATTGGAAAACGGTGCTCGATCGTATGTTTCATCCGACAAAAGAGGCGCAGCATTGATTGAACAACATCGCCAAATCATACAAAAATTAACCGATCGACAGGCAGTTGAACAGCTTTATTTTACACAGTTATTAATGCTGGTCGTTTCTTTCTTATTAGGTATTTTTATGTTTGAGCATTTCACTGACTTTACCGCACTATGGCAGCTAAATGATATAAAAATAGTCACATATGGAATTGGCGGCGCTTTAATTGTCATCGTTCTTGATGCAATTGTCATGAAGGTGTTTCCTCCGCATATGTATGATGATGGCGGTTTAAACGAAAAAATGTTCAAAAACCGTAGCATACCGCATATTGTTTGGTTAACGCTGCTTATTGCTTTTTCGGAGGAAATATTATTTCGCGGAATTGTTCAACAACAATTTGGACTGGAAATTGCGAGCATTGTGTTTGCACTCCTTCACTTTCGCTATTTGTCAAAAATACTGTTGTTTATCCTTGTTGTTTCAATTAGTATATTTTTAGGATTTTTATACGAGTGGACTGCAAATTTATTTGTTCCTGTCATGACCCATTTTGTTATTGACTTAGTCTTTGCATGTCAAATTCGTTTTAAATACAGGGGGAGGGATGAACATGGAAGAAATGTCGAGATTGAAGAGAAAAAAGGAGCGACTGACAAAAATCCATGATAATGTAGAGGAAAAACTTGAAGAAGAAGTGAATCCTTCAGATGACTCTCACTTTCCTACACGAGAAGATTTTCATGAATATAAAAAGCAGCGAACAAAAAAAGTACGTCATCCACTGTTTACGACATTGGCTATTATTTTTCCTATTATCGTCATTGGTGTTTTCTTCCTTTTATTTTACTACACATCAGAAGAAATCAAACATAATAATCAAGATGTATATAAAATTGATAAAACGTCAAGTGCTGACACAGATCCAGTCAAATCAGCACTTGTCGAAACCAATAATGACACTAGTGCTGGCAAAACTGATGCAAAAGATGGACAGAAAAAACAAGATGAAAAAAAAGTAAAAGAAAAAGAGCGCATGAAAGCAAAAACGGAACAAAAGAAAAAAGAAAAAGCGGCCAATGAGAAGCGTGAACAAGAAGCAGCAGCTAAAAAACGTGAACAGCAGCAAATAGCAGCGCAAAAACAGCAAGAAAAGGAAAAGCAAAGAGAAGCAGAAGAGAAAAAGAAGCAGGAAAACAAACCAATCCGTGTCGTGCAGCATACAGTTGGACCAGAGGAAACCCTTTATCGCATTTCCATGAAATATTACCAAAATCGTTCTGGTGAAGAGAAAATCAGGACATATAATCATTTAAATGGAAACAGTGTGTACAGTGGACAAGTACTGAATATCCCATTAGAAAACTAATTACATGACATGAATCAACTGAAAAGCACATACATATGTAGAAAAAAAGGACAGGGTGTATGTGATGACATTACACGCAATCAGCCGCTACATGGATCAGCCGACACAGAAAATGATTGAAACATTGGTGAAAAGAAAATACAAATATGAGGCCTATGCTAAACAATGCAAAAGGTGGCAATGGACAGCCCTTCTGTCTCTAGCCATTCTTCTTATTTATTTCGTCATATCATCCAATACGGGAGGCTCGCTGCAACCCGAAGCCATGATTGCAACACTTCTTGGTCATGAACTTTTTCTATTTTGGATCATGGCCGAAGTGTTTGCTTTTTATGCATCTTATTATTATAAGAAAAAAGAAGAAAAGGCTGAGGATGAATATCATAAGCTCAGATGTGAAATTATACAAAAAAGCACAGATTTATGGCCACAATCAAACCAGTGGAAAGAGCGTGAAGCGGTTTTTCGCTTCATGCAACAACAGTATGACATCAATTTGTATTATGAAAGTAAATAAAAGAAAAAGGCGTTTTACAGTTGAAACGTCTTTTTTCTTTCAAGCGTCTCATGAAAGAAAGATGATGTAAGGGAGCCGTTAATCATGAAATATGCCATTGGATTCACTGCCGCCATTGCGGCTGTTACAACAGGTGTGTATGTAACGGCAAAAATGGTGAAAACAGCAAAGCAAAATAATATCAAAAAGCATTACTTTACAATAGAAGCTCTTCAATCAGACAGACCAGCTGTCATTTTTTTTATTTCTGATACACATCGCCGGCTGATTAGCGAATCATTATTAGAAGAAGTGAGACAAGAAAAGCCTGATGTGATTATGATTGGTGGAGACCTAGCGGAAAAAGGTGTACCTTATGCAAGAATCGAAGAAAATATAAAACGACTGGCAAGAATTGCGCCGATCTATTTTGTTTGGGGAAATAATGACCATGAGCTGAATCAGCAAAAATTAAAAGATATTTTGCATTTCTATGATGTGACGACATTGCAAAATGAAACTTCTGTATGGAATTTCGAAGGCCAGCCGATTAAAATCGGTGGTATTGATGACATACGGCTTGAAAAAGCAGACTATGAGGCGATTCGTTCTGAGTTTGTGAAAGATGAAGTGAATATTCTTTTATCACACAACCCAGATGTTCATGGTCTTATGAGTGAAGAGGAAGGAATCGACTTAGTGTTAAGTGGTCATACCCATGGCGGACAAATCCGAATCGGAAAATTTGGACCCTATGAAAAAGGAAGAACGGGACAAATCAAAGGTGCTTTCTTTCTCATTAGTAATGGCTACGGAACAACGAAAGTTCCAATGCGTCTAGGGGCAAAACCAGAAACACATCTTATTTATTTAATGCCCGTTAAAAAGGGCTGAATAGCGGATCTTCCATATTTTCTATAAAAGTCACCATAAGGCATGGCTTCAGGCTTGTCTTCCGTCTTGACACAGTGTAAACTGAATACAAAATTAAGAACCTATGACTCATCATCTCATATACTACAGTATGATGTGTGTTAGAAGAGGCAGGAGGGAACGTTATGCGACTTGAGCGTCTGAATTATAATAAAATCAAAATTTTTCTTACACTAGATGATCTGACAGACCGAGGTCTTACGAAAGAAGACCTTTGGAAAGATTCGTTCAAAGTTCATCAGTTATTTAAAGATATGATGAACGAAGCGAATCAGGAGCTCGGTTTTGAAGCAAATGGACCGATTGCTGTTGAGGTATTTTCTCTTCAGGCGCAGGGGATGGTCGTCATTGTCACAAAGAGTCAGCAGGAAGATGCTGATGATGAGTTTGATGAAGATTACATTGAAATGCAAGTCAAACTGGACGAGAGCAAGCATGTGCTTTATCAATTTGCCTCGTTTGAAGATGTGATTCAACTGTCCCATAGTTTAAGTCGTATTGGACTTTTAGGGGGTACAGTTTACCATTATGAAGGTCAATATTTTCTCAGTCTAGATGATTTTGAAGACCTTTCTGCTGATACCGTCATTTCAATTTTAGCGGAGTTTGGTTCTCCTACAACGTTAACCATTCATCGGTTAAAAGAATATGGGAAAATCATCATACAAGAAGATGCGGTGAAAACGATTCAACTGTATTTTTAACCACTTTTTTCTATAATATTTAATGCTGTTGTGATGAAACAACAGTATTTTTTTATAACCTTTTTATATTTATAAACGCTGATATTTTATTTTGATAAAAAACGCTTTTTACCTTTGCTTTACTATTACGAAGGTGTATACTATTGCTTGAAAGGGAGCAGAAGATCATGAAAGATTTCTAGGGGGTTTATTTTAATGGCAGCCGATCAAAACGCCGCTCATAAAGCAGAAGATAAGCTAGATGTTTTAAAATCAACTCAAACCGTCATACATAAAGCGCTTGACAAATTGGGATATCCGCAAGAAGTGTATGAATTGCTTAAGGAGCCAATTCGTCTATTAACTGTCAAAATTCCAGTACGTATGGATGATGGATCAGTGAAGATTTTCACCGGTTATCGTGCACAGCATAATGATGCTGTCGGACCAACGAAAGGCGGAATTAGATTCCACCCGAACGTGACTGAAAATGAAGTAAAAGCGCTTTCAATTTGGATGAGTTTAAAATGTGGTATTGTGGATCTTCCTTATGGCGGAGGAAAAGGCGGTATTATCTGTGATCCAAGGGAAATGTCATTCCGAGAGCTTGAAAAGCTTAGTCGTGGCTATGTACGCGCGATTAGTCAAATCGTTGGACCAACAAAAGATGTTCCAGCGCCAGATGTTTTTACAAACTCTCAAATTATGGCTTGGATGATGGATGAATATTCTAGAATTGACGAGTTTAACTCACCAGGATTTATTACAGGAAAACCAATTGTTCTTGGAGGGTCACATGGACGTGACACTGCAACAGCAAAAGGTGTGACGATCTGTATCAAAGAAGCGGCGAAGAAAAAAGGAATTGACATCAATGGGGCTCGTGTTGTCGTACAGGGATTCGGAAATGCAGGAAGTTATTTGGCTAAATTCATGTATGATGCTGGAGCAAAAATTGTAGGGATTTCAGATGCTTACGGCGGATTGTATGATGAAGATGGTCTTGATATTGACTACTTGCTTGACCGACGTGACAGCTTTGGAACGGTTACTAAATTATTTAATGATACCATTACAAACCAAGAACTGCTTGAGCTAGATTGCGATATCTTAGTGCCTGCAGCAATTGAAAACCAAATCACAGAAGAGAATGCGGCTAATATTAAAGCCAAGATTGTCGTAGAAGCGGCAAATGGTCCGACCACGCTGGAAGGAACCAAGATTCTTTCAGACCGCGGTGTACTGCTTGTTCCAGACGTACTTGCGAGTGCAGGCGGCGTGACTGTTTCTTACTTTGAATGGGTTCAGAATAACCAAGGGTTCTACTGGACAGAAGAAGAAGTGGAGACTCGTTTAGAAGAAATGATGGTGAAATCATTTAATAATATTTATGAAATGGCGCAAAACCGCCGAATCGATATGCGTCTTGCAGCATATATGGTTGGTGTACGTAAAATGGCCGAAGCTTCTCGTTTCAGAGGCTGGATTTAAGCGGCTTATTTGCATCGCGCTCAAAAATCTCCTATCCTTAAATAGGAGATTTTTTTATGAAATGCGAATAGCCCAATCAATTGTTATTGCAGTGAAACGACAGGAGTGGAACAAATGAAACAAGAAGAAGCCATCATCATCGGAGGCGGCCCATGTGGTTTAGCAGCTGCCATCGCATTCAAGCAAATCGGTATCGATGCACTTGTGATCGAAAAAGGAAATGTAGTAAACAGTATTTATCATTACCCAACTCACCAAACCTTTTTCAGCACAAGTGAAAAGCTTGAGATTGGAGATGTCGCTTTTATTACTGAAAACCGAAAGCCAGTCCGCATTCAGGCGCTTTCCTATTATCGAGAGGTTGTCAAACGAAAAAATCTGCGTGTGCATGCTTTTGAAAAAGTAAATGCCGTGACAAAAACAGACGGACGTTTCACCGTTACTACATCCAAAGATGAGTATCAGTGCGACTACGTGGTCATCGCCACTGGGTATTATGATCATCCGAACTATATGAATGTCAAAGGAGAAAATCTTCCTCACGTGTATCATTACTTTAAAGAAGGACACCCGTACTTTGATAAGGATGTGACTGTCATCGGAGGGAAAAATTCAAGCGTTGATGCAGCACTTGAACTGGTGAAATCAGGGAGCAGGGTGACCGTTTTATATAGAGGAACAGCGTATTCATCAAGTATCAAACCTTGGATTTTACCTGAGTTTGAAGCCCTTGTTCGAAATGGAACCATCCGAATGGAGTTCGGTGCTGAGGTAAAAGAAATCACGGAACAAGAGGTGGTCTTTACGAATCAACAAGGTCAAGATACCCGTGTGAAAAGCGATTTTGTCTTCGCCATGACTGGCTATCATCCTGATCATTCTTTCTTAGAAAAAATGGGTGTGAACATTGATCAAGAAACAGGCCGTCCGATATATAATGAACACACGATGGAAACAAACGTAGAAGGCATCTTCATTGCTGGTGTCATTGCTGCTGGAAATAATGCCAATGAAATCTTTATTGAAAATGGGAGATTTCATGGTGGGCTTATCGCTGAAGAAATTAACAAAAGACGTAACAACTAAAAATGAACTGAATCCTTTAATAGAGGGTTCAGTTTTTTAGTATAAAATGGAATTATATAGAAGAATTTTGATAAAATGGGCTTGAGTCATATAAAAAAACGGTGAATCATGGTACGATAATAGAGGATAATGTAGGGAAAGAGGCTTGATTATGATCGCAATCATCTCAGCAGGTTTAGCTCCCGGCATCGCACTATTAAGTTATTTTTATTTGAAAGATCAGTACGACAATGAGCCGGTGCATATGGTCATCAAATCTTTTATGTTAGGTGCCATTCTTGTATTTCCAACCATGTTTATTCAATATGTACTTCAAGAAGAAAAGATCGCCACAAATCCAATCATAATCTCATTTGTCACATCGGGTTTTTTAGAGGAATCATTAAAATGGTTTATTTTAATGGTCAGTGTTTATGCGCATGCTCAGTTTGATGAGCATTATGATGGGATTGTATATGGTACAAGTGTCTCACTTGGTTTTGCCACACTTGAAAATATTCTTTACCTTGTTGGTCATGGTGTAGAATATGCTTTCACACGTGCATTACTGCCGGTGTCAAGTCATGCTTTATTCGGTGTTGTCATGGGATTTTATATAGGAAAGGCCCGTTTCTCTGCTAAAAAAGAGCAACGTAAATGGCTGCTACTTTCCTTGACGCTTCCTGTGCTTTTTCATGGATCGTATGATTTTATTCTTCTTGGAATGACCAACTGGGGATATATTATGCTGCCGTTTATGATCTTTTTATGGTGGTTCGGTTTACGGAAAGCAAAAAAAGCCCGTGCTGTAAAAATGGTCCACATGTAATCTGGAAAACGTCCTATAAAAAAAGGGCGTTTTTTGTCTTTTCCAACCAATTCCCTTCTGTGATGGATGTATAAAAATAGGGATCGGAAGAAACATATATTCAAACACAAAAGTACAGGAGGATCAAATATGGACAAAGCTCGTTTCGTAAAAATCGTCCTTCTCTTCTCCATTGTCCTACTCGTCTCTTCACTTATGACTGCTGAAAAAAGTGAAGCATTCACAAATCAAGTCATTCAGCGAGGAGCAACAGGAGAAGATGTAGTCGAGCTACAGGCAAGGCTCCAATACAATGGGTTTTATCATGGGAAAATTGATGGGGTGTATGGCTGGGGAACATACTGGGCCGTTCGCAATTTTCAAAGCCAGTTTGGTGTCAAGAATGTCGATGGACTAGTAGGGGAAAAAACAAAAAGCCTATTAGTTCAAAAGACAAAATACTATAAAGAGTTTGTACAGACACAACTGCAAAAAGGAAATCAATTTACACATTATGGCGGAAAACCTCTTGATCAGCAAATAAAGTCTAATGCTAAAAGAAGTTCGCAAAAAAATACAGCTCAAGGTGCAAAACAGAAGCAAAGTAATCAAAACGGAGGAAGCGGAAAATCCGTAGCTCAATCTCGGAATCAACAAGCAAAACAACCTCCGAAGCAAACGGCTGCCAATATGCCAGGTGGATTTTCTAGTAATGATATTCAGCTCTTGTCACAAGCTGTCTACAGTGAAGCGAGAGGTGAACCGTATGAAGGACAGGTTGCGATTGCTGCAGTCATTTTAAACCGTCTGAAAAACCCGACATTTCCAAATACCATTGCCGGTGTCATTTTTGAACCACTAGCATTTACATCGGTAGCAGATGGACAATTTTATATGACGCCAAATGAAACAGCAAAAAAGGCAGTCTTTGATGCAATCAATGGCTGGGATCCATCTGAAAGTGCCATCTATTACTTCAATCCTGATACAGCAACAAGTCCATGGATATGGGGGAGACCGCAAATTAAACGCATCGGGAAACATATTTTCTGTGAATAAAAAGAGGTGTAAATAAATGATCAGAGGAATATTAATTGCTATTTTAGGAATTGCTGTCATTTCAACAGGCTACTGGGGCTATAAAGAACACCAAGAAAAAGATGCTGTTTTGCTTCATGCGGAGAACAACTACCAAAGAGCGTTTCACGATTTGACCTATCAAGTGGATCAACTGCACGATAAGCTGGGAGCTACACTTGCGATGAACAGCCAAACATCAATATCACCAGCACTTGCAGATGTTTGGAGAATGTCAACGGAAGCACATAATAATGTCAGTCAGCTTCCACTTACATTGATGCCTTTTAACAAAACGGAAGAGTTTTTAGCGAATGTCGGTGACTTTAGCTACAAATCGTCCGTGAAATCTCTATCAGACGAACCGCTTAACAAAGATACACATCAAACCATTACTGCTTTATATAATCAAGCGGCAGATATTCAAAACGAGCTAAGACAGGTACAGCATTTGGTATTGAACAATAACTTAAAATGGATGGATGTTGAAATGGCACTGGCTGACGGTGACAAAAAAAATGATAACACCATCATTGACGGTTTAAAAACGGTTGAGAGAAATGCGGATGCATTTGCGGATGTTGATCTTG
This sequence comes from Bacillus sp. NPDC093026, assembly GCF_044754665.1. Classification (NCBI taxonomy): domain Bacteria; kingdom Bacillati; phylum Bacillota; class Bacilli; order Caryophanales; family Bacillaceae; genus Bacillus; species Bacillus sp. NPDC093026. Next base: position 238,643 of record NZ_JBIVPN010000003.1, read on the forward strand.
GACCAACCAATATGTCATCTAAATCAGAGGCAAGCGGTTACAGTCATTTAACAGGAAAAAACATTTCGAAAAAAGAAGCCATCCAAATTGCTCAGCAGTTTACGCCCGATCATAATCACAACTTTAAGGTGCGAAAAAGCGGAAGCAAGTCAAATCAAGATGTCTACAGCTTATCGATGTCAGATCCAGACAGTCGAGCGAATTTTTATTTAGACCTGACTGAAAAGGGCGGACACCCAGTGTACCTTCTCCAAAATAGGGACGTCAAGAAACAAAAAATCAGTTTAAATGAAGCCTCTAAAAAAGCACTAAGTTTCTTGAAAAAGCATGGATTTGACACAGAATCATTCCACTTAGATGAGAGTGCGCAATTTGACAATATTGGGGTATTCACCTATGTGCCTCTTCAAAAAAACGTATTACTTTATCCAGACAGTATTCGGATGAAAGTGGCGTTAGATGATGGAGAAGTCGTTGGATTTTCAGCAAAAGACTATTTAATGAACCATAAAAAGCGAGACATAAAAGCGCCTAAAATTTCTCAAAAAGAAGCTGAGAAGACGCTCAATCAACATGTGAAGATTCAGGATACTCATTTAGCGATCGTTCAAAATGATATGTCAGAGGAAGTTCTTTGCTATGAGTTTCTCGGAACGATTAAAAACGACACATATCGGATGTTTATCAATGCAGATACTGGAAAAGAAGAAAGAGTAGATAAATTAAAAAACGCAGAACCTATATATAAAGACCTATAGAAAATGAAACGAGGAAAAGGCTAATAAGTCTTTTCCTTTTGTTTTATACATGGTTTAATATAAGAGATGATATGATTTCACAGAGGAAAAGAGTGAAGATGAATGTTACAAATAGGGGATACAATTACAATTGAATATGTCAATGAGAACAAAGAATTAAAAAATGCAAAATCGAAAGTTTTGGAAAATAATGACGATACTATTTGCATTCATTATCCAGCCGATAAAGAAACAGGACGAACCATTTATTTAAATCAGCAAACAGAAATTACCATCCTCTTTCTCGATGAAAATCAAGTTCCATACAAATGTAAAAGCGAAGTGATTGGAAAAAGGAAAGAGGATATTCCAATGATTGTCATTTCTATTCCGCCAAAAGAAGAAATGATTCGCCTTCAGCGCCGAGAATATTTACGGGTTGATACGCTGGTCAAAGCAATTATTTCACCACCAGATGTTGAGCCTTTTGAAACATTTATTGTGAATATGAGTGCTGGCGGTGTTGCCATTGCTGTTCCAAAAGGCGTGTCTCTAAAAGAATACGGTAATGTCATCACTGAATTTGAACTTCCGTTAAAAGAACCAGTAAAAATTAAAGCGGTTGCAGAGATGAATCGTATCTATCAAGATGAAAAGACAGGCAAAACAAAAGCGGTCATGGAGTTTTGTGACATCACAACTGAACATCAGCAGCACATCATGAAGTACTGTTTCCAGCAACAACTTTTGTCGCGTGCAAAAAGAGCATAAGAATAAAGGGTGTAAAAAGCTTCCATACTAGTGGGTGAAGATTCTAGTATGGAGGCTTTTTATATGAAAACAATTGAGCGATGGTTATTCAAAGCAGTTATAGTTCAGCTTGTTCTTTTAATAGCAGTTCAAATCACACTCCATCTAACGAAAGGAGAACTGTTTTTGTCAAAAGTAGTGCAATATGAGGGTGTGAATAACATGAGTATTGAAGAGTGGATTGAGACGTTTAAGCAAAAGGATTGATAGAAAATCCCCCCGTTTTAGCGGTGTTCGTGTTACAATTCATTAGGGAGATTCAATCAAGGAGAGGTATTATGAAAAAGAAATTATCTATTGCAATTGATGGTCCTGCAGCAGCAGGAAAAAGCACTGTGGCAAAAATTGTCGCTGCAAAAAAATCATATATTTATATCGACACAGGTGCGATGTACCGCGCGATTACACTTGCGGCACTGAGCCAAGGTATTGACCTAGAAGATGAACAGGCGCTTGAGGCCTTATTAAAAAAGACAGTGATTGAACTTGTTTCAACTGATGAAGGTCAAAAAGTACACCTTAACAATACCGATGTCACAGAGGCCATTAGAACAGACCGTGTCAGCAATCAAGTATCTGTTGTGGCGAAACACAGAGCTGTTCGTGAAGAAATGGTTCGCCGGCAGCAGGAGCTTAGCAAACGAGGCGGGGTTGTCATGGATGGAAGAGACATCGGCACTCACGTTCTTCCGGATGCTGAAGTAAAAATTTTCTTGCTTGCTTCAGTTGAAGAGAGAGCAAAACGCCGTTTTGAAGAAAATAAGAAAAAGGGGTTTGATGTAAATTACGATCAATTGATCGAAGAGATTGCAAGACGTGACAAACTCGATTCAGAGCGGGAGGTATCACCGCTTAAGAAGGCAGACGATGCAATTGAAATTGACACAACTTCCCTATCCATTCAAGAGGTGGCAGGTAAAATTTTAGATGCTGCTGACCGTTTAGAAAAACAGTAAGAAATTTTAGAAAACTTCTATAAGTTAGAGGTTTATCTCTTGACAAACAAGGGCTTTTATTAGAAGTTTATACTAATACTATTTTTATTGATCATTCAAGCAATTAAGTTGATTTGAATGTTTCTATAATACATATTCGGCTGGCAATCATCATGCTTAAGACATATATTCGGCGAGCCGTTTTAACTAAGCTGTGTAGGTTTGGACCAAGGAGGTTATCAAAATGACAGAGGAAATGAATCAAATCGATGTTCAGGTACCAGAGGTTGGAGATGTTGTGAAAGGGATTGTTTCTCAAGTTGAGGACAAGCATGTAAATGTTGATATCGTCAACGTGAAACAACCTGGGATCATCCCAATCAGTGAATTATCAAGTCTTCACGTTGAAAAAGCATCAGATGTCGTGAAAGAAGGCGACGAGTTAGAGCTTAAAGTCACAAAGGTCGAAGACGATGCTTTGATTTTATCGAAACGTGCTGTTGATGCAGACCGCGCTTGGGAAGACCTAGAGAAAAAGTTTGAAACAAAAGAAGTATTTGAAGCTGAAGTAAAAGACGTTGTCAAAGGTGGTCTTGTTGTAGACATCGGTGTGCGAGGGTTTATTCCAGCATCTCTTGTAGAAGCACACTATGTGGAAGATTTCACAGATTACAAAGGCAAGACGTTGTCACTTGTAGTAGTTGAGCTTGACCGCGAAAAAAACCGCGTGATTCTCTCACATCGTGCAGTGGTTGAGCAAGAGCAATTAGATAAAAAGCAAGACTTCCTGCAAAAGCTTGAAGTAGGAAGTGTCATTGAAGGAAAAGTACAGCGCCTGACTGATTTTGGTGCATTTGTCGACATTGGCGGCATTGATGGATTAGTTCACATTTCTCAACTATCCCATGCTCATGTTGAAAAACCATCAGACGTTGTAGAAGAGGGACAAGAAGTGAAGGTCAAAGTACTTGCTGTTGATCGTGACAACGAACGCATTTCACTTTCTATTAAAGAAACATTACCAGGACCTTGGAGCCAAATTGGTGAAAAAGTGAAACAAGGTGATGTGCTTGAAGGAACCGTGCAGCGACTTGTGAGCTTTGGTGCGTTTGTCGAAATTCTGCCAGGTGTAGAAGGACTTGTGCATATTTCTCAAATTTCACATAAACATATCGGTACACCACAAGAAGTTCTTGAAGAAGGGCAGACGGTCAAAGTAAAAGTGCTTGATGTGAATGAAGAGGATGAACGCATTTCACTAAGCATTCGTGATTTAGAAGAAAATCCTGATAAACAAATAGAGGAAAATTATCGTCAATATCAGGCGAAAGAAGAAAACACAAGTGGATTTCAACTTGGTGATCTGATTGGTGATAAACTCAATAAACTAAAATAATTTGGTGATGAAATTTGACGCGAGCTGAAAGAAAGAAACAACACATTGAGCATGCCTTGTCGACTGGTCAGCATGCAGCAACAGGTTTAGAGGATATTTCCTTCGTTCACGTCGGTCTACCAGATCTTGCGACTTCACAAATTGATACACATACAACAATTGGCGGACTGAAATTCGGTTCGCCAATTTTTATCAATGCAATGACTGGTGGGGGAGGAGCGTCGACCTATGACATTAATCGCTCTTTGTCTAGAGCGGCGAAGGAAACCAACATCCCAGTGGCAGTAGGTTCACAAATGGCTGCACTTAAGGACAAGCAAGAAAGACAAACATATGAAATTGTCCGAAAAGTCAACCCAGATGGACTTGTATTTGCTAATTTAGGTAGTGAAGCATCGATTACACAGGCGCAAGAAGCTGTCGATATGCTAGAGGCGAATTTACTTCAGATTCACTTGAATGTGATTCAAGAAATCGTGATGCCGGAAGGAGATCGTGATTTTCGAGGTGCCATTGAACGAATTGAAGCGATCACTCAATCCGTAGGAGTACCTGTTGTCGTAAAAGAAGTCGGCTTTGGGATGAGCAAAGAGACGGCAAAGAAATTATATGATGCTGGTGTAGCTGCAGTAGATGTTGGAGGTTTTGGCGGAACCAATTTCTCTAAGATTGAAAACCTTCGGCGCCAGAAAGCACTTCGCTTTTTTGATCATTGGGGTATCACTACTGCAGCGAGTCTTGCTGAAGTGCATACAGCCTTTCAAGATCAAACGGTTTTAGCTTCTGGAGGTATTCAAGATGCACTTGATGTAACGAAATCACTTGCACTTGGCGCATCTGCTGCTGGTTTGGCGGGGGTTTTCTTGAAATCACTCATGAATGGAGGAGAAAGTGGTCTGATTTCTGACATCATTGATCTTCAAGAGGATTTGAAGATGCTTATGACTGTCCTTGGTACTAAAACCATTCAAGAACTTAGACAAACACCGATTGTGATCACAGGTGATACGAGTCATTGGCTGAAAGAAAGAGGCGTTGACACGACGTATTATAGCTTAAGATCACGATACAGAGGCATGTGATGATCACATGCCTTTTTATTGATTTCTTTTTCTAGCGTCCTTTGGACCTTCTAATGCTGTTGCCCCTTTATGATGAATCGACTGATCACGGTCAGATTCAACTTTTCTTGATGCCTTTAAACGTTTTTCTTGTCTATCTTTCCCCATAATAAATCCCTCCTTAACTTATAGGGTGTCACGCCTTGTGTATTTCATACAAATCCTGCTGATTGTCACATGTTTAAAAATTGGTGATTCTCCCATAATGTTATTGAGGTGAGTAGGCTTGGAGGCAATGTATTATTATTGGTCGATTTGGTTTATTTGGATTATGGTTACTTTCATGATGGAAAAGAGCACATTGCGTACAGTAATGGGAGTTTGTGTACTTGTTCATATCATCACCAGTCATTTGATGATATCGTTTTTAAGTGTGGAAATGAATGCGGGATTTTTGCTTACTTTTTTATATGCCTGTATTGCATTTCTTCAAATCCGTCCAACTTATCAGATCATAAGAATCATGCAATTATGTTCTATGACATGCGCTTATGCCTTTTTTATGATTTTTGCATTATATGACCCCGTTTGGTTCACGATAATAAAGGTGGACTGGGTTGTGTTTGTCCTGCTGATTTTGATGTGTTTGACATATGGTCATCAGTTGATTGAACGAGTCACCTTATTGATGATGTCCGTGTGTCTTGGGGAAGCTCTCTATGCGCTTACCATTCATCAGCTCACATCATCGTTTGTGATAGGAGACCTTGCTGTCCTTTCCTTCGTTGTACAAGGAGTGATTTTTCTATTAGGTGTAGATCAGCTCGAAAAGCTTTTGAGCACCCGTTCATCCAGAAAACCAGTAAAAGGGGCTGCAAAATCATCATGACAAATTACACGTTTCCTGTGATTATCGGTGTCATCTTTGGGATGGCAGCGAGGCTTTATATGTTAAGAACAGATTACCGGCAATATCCCACGTATATTCATGGACAAGTGATCCACATCGCGCTTGGTTTTATCGCGTCAGGGCTAGGTGCGATCATTATGCCTGCACTAATTCAGGAAGAGTTCACAGCGATTACTTTTCTGACACTAGCGGCCACGCAATTTCGTGATGTACGCAATATGGAAAGAAATACATTAACACAATTGGATTCGTATGAGCTTGTATCAAGAGGCAGTACATATATTGAAGGGATTGCCATCGCATTTGAAAGTCGAAATTATATTGCGATTCTCACTGCACTTATTACCACAACAGCTTGTATTTTCTTCTCGCTGTTTGTTGGAACAGTGGTCGGTATCATCTGTTTTTTCATGGCAAGGTTTTTAATGTCTGGTAGCCAAATGAAAGATATTGTCGATATCCAAAAAGGGGAACTGCATTTTGATGGAGCAGGGCTTTTTGTAGATGATATTTACATTATGAATATTGGTCTGCCAGAAAAGCAGAAAATGATTTTAGAGCATGGAATGGGTTTTATTTTGACTCCGAAAAACTTTAACGCAGCCACAACCATTGCGAACCTTGGGCAGCGGCAAGCGATTTTATTTGATTTATCCAATGTGCTTGGTGTGTATCGTGATTCTGGTGAACCATCGCTTTGTCCACTTGCAAAACGTGATCTGAATAATGGCACACTGGGGGTGTTCATTCTGCCGCAATGGAAACGTGAAGATTTGGCCGTTCGAGTATTAGAAGAGGTGCCGGTTTTAGAAAATGCCATTAGGATGCCGACAGATTTCATTAAAAAGGAAGCGAGGTAAATAAAAGTGGCGAATACAATAGAGCAATTTATTCTAGCTGTGGCGACTACAAATAAAGAGCGGGTCATGGGAGGAACGGCTGTCTTTTTCTGTGAAAACAAAGAAGAGCTTGATATGTTTGCGATGAATTTAGAGGCTATTTTAGACGGAATTGCACATGGAATTGGAGAAGATCTTTACTTGATTGTCAAACATTTTTAAGTTATTCATTGTGGTTCGATTAAAAATTGATATAATATATAAGTTGAGCCCTTCATGTTTGAAGGGTTTATTTCATAAAAAACTGATAGTAAATTTTAAATCCCGGTTGAAACATGATGATGAACAGAGTGAATCGCGGCTGGATTGAAAGGAAGGGTACTATGGGTAAACCTGTCGTAGCCATTGTTGGAAGGCCCAACGTTGGAAAATCTACAATTTTTAATCGAATTGCAGGCGAAAGAATATCGATTGTAGAAGACACACCTGGTGTAACAAGAGATCGAATCTATAGTTCTGCTGAATGGTTAAATTATGACTTTAATTTAATAGATACTGGTGGAATAGATATTGGAGATGAGCCATTTTTGGCGCAAATTCGCCATCAGGCTGAGATCGCAATGGATGAAGCGGATGTCATTATCTTTATGGTAAATGGTCGAGATGGCGTGACATCAGCAGATGAAGAAGTCGCAAAAATGTTGTATCGCACGAAAAAACCAGTCGTACTTGCAGTCAATAAACTGGACAACCCTGAAATGAGAACCGAAGTATATGACTTTTATGCACTAGGTTTTGGAGAGCCATATCCGGTTTCTGGAACTCACGGACTTGGCTTAGGGGATTTGCTTGATGCAGTAGCAGAGCATTTTAAAAATCTGCCCGATACACAATATGATGAAGAAGTTGTGCAGTTTTGCTTAATTGGGCGTCCAAATGTAGGGAAATCCTCTTTAGTCAATGCCATGCTTGGGGAAGAGCGGGTCATTGTGAGCAACATTGCTGGCACAACAAGAGATGCTGTTGATACGTTGTTTACGTACAATCAGCGTGACTTTGTCATTGTGGATACAGCGGGTATGAGAAAAAAAGGGAAAGTATACGAAACAACTGAGAAATACAGTGTACTCCGCGCTTTAAAAGCAATTGATCGTTCTGATGTTGTAGCCGTTGTACTTGACGGTGAAGAGGGCATTATTGAGCAGGATAAACGAATTGCAGGCTATGCACACGAAGCCGGTAAAGCTGTTGTGATCGTTGTGAATAAGTGGGATGCTGTTGAAAAAGATGAGCGTACAATGAAGGAGTTTGAGCAAAACATTCGTGAGCATTTTCAATTCCTTGATTATGCACCAGTCTTGTTCATGTCTGCTCTTACGAAAAAGAGAATCCATACCTTGATGCCGTCCATTATTACAGCAAGTGAGAATCATGCAATGCGTGTTCAAACAAATATTCTAAATGACATTATTATGGACGCAGTAGCAATGAATCCAACACCGACGCATAATGGACAACGTCTAAAAATCTACTATGCGACACAGGTAGCTATTAAGCCGCCATCATTTGTTGTGTTTGTCAACGATCCAGAGCTTATGCATTTTTCTTATGAGCGTTTCCTAGAAAACCGTATTCGAGATGCGTTTGGCTTTGAGGGTACACCAATTAAAATATTTGCGAGAGCGAGAAAATAAAAAGGGTGAGCAGGATGAAGAAAATTTCAGTACTTGGAGCAGGGAGCTGGGGAACAGCTCTTGCATTAGTATTAGCTGATAATCATCATGATGTACACATTTGGGGACATAGACAAGAGCTGATTGATCAAATCAATGAAAAAAATGAAAATCATGATTATTTACCAAATGTCAAACTACCAGCGTCTATCAAGGCTACAACAGATATGAAGCAAGCCTTAGAAGACACAGAGACTATCATTGTAGCTGTTCCAACAAAAGCGATACGTGAAGTATTGAAAAAGGCCATTGAGTTTATCCCATCAAAAGTGCCATTTGTTCATGTGAGCAAAGGGATCGAACCAGATACCCTACTCAGAATTTCACAAATGATTGAACAAGAAGTTCCAGCCTCTTTAAGAGAAGCGGTTGTCGTATTATCTGGACCGAGTCATGCAGAAGAAGTAGGCTTACGTCATCCGACAACAGTGACGGTCTCGTCAGAAAATATTGAAGCGGCACAATTTGTTCAAGATTTATTCATGAACAATCACTTTAGAGTGTATACAAACCCTGATGTGATTGGAGTCGAAATTGGCGGAGCACTGAAAAATATTATTGCCCTTGCGGCAGGTATTACAGACGGCCTTGGATACGGAGACAATGCGAAAGCGGCACTCATCACAAGAGGACTGGCTGAAATCGCACGTCTCGGGACGAAAATGGGAGGAAATCCCCTTACATTTGCCGGCTTAACAGGTGTTGGTGATTTAATTGTCACTTGTACAAGTGTTCACTCTCGGAACTGGCGCTGCGGGAATCTCCTCGGTAAAGGGTATAAGCTTGAAGAAGTACTAGAGAAAATGGGGATGGTTGTTGAAGGCGTTCGCACAACAAAAGGCGCATATCAGTTGTCCAAAGAATATCATGTGAGTATGCCAATCACAGAAGCTTTGTATCACGTCTTGTTTGAAGGGAAAAAAGTGGACGATGCTGTAGAATCTTTAATGGCTCGTGTGAAAACACATGAGATGGAAGACCTTGTGAACATGTTTGAAAACCAGTCAAAATAAACGAAAGACGAAACATAGGCATGTAGAGGATGCAAGAAGGGATAAACTTGCATAACATAGCAATGAAGTTTGAATAGAGCTTTTACTCTACAGAATGTGGAAAAAGTAGTCGACAATAAGACTGAAGCGGAGTCCCCCTCTTTGCTTCAGTTTTTTTATCCCCTTTTTCATGAATCGTTGGTAAAATGATTGATATTTACCTTATTTTTGGTTTAGAATGAAATACAAACGCTTACAATTTGTTCGTTATCAAGGGAGGACAGGCAGTATGAGTTTTGCTTTAATCAAGATGTGGTTTGCACTTGGCTCAATGGGGCTCATGTTTTTAGCCGTTGTGACCATTTACTTGAGCAGGTTTAAGCTAAAAAGTCGATTTCTTAAAATAACAGCCTCCACCATTGCATACAGCCTAATGCTCATATCAGGTATTATTGTGTTTTTAGTTGTGTTTAGCGGACCGGTCAATGAATAAAGAAAAAGGACGAATGTGATGATAAAAGCAAAAGTCAGTGTCACTTTGTTAACACTCATTTTACTGACAGGATGTCTTTATCCAGAGAATCGCAAAGTGGAAAATAAAGTGCCTTATCGGGAACAACTTCAAGGTGTGCAAACAGCTATTGAGGATTTTCAAAAAGCGACAAACGGTCTTTTGCCGATTGAAACAAAAGAAGCAGACACGCCAATTTATCAAAAGTACGTCATCGACTTTAAACGATTGTCACCAAGGTATTTACACGATATACCGTCTACATCATTTGAAGGCGGGGGCGAATATATCTATGTTCTCACAGATGTCGAAAAAAAACCAACAGTGAAATTGCTTGATGTAAAAATGACTCAAACCATCAGTGAATTGCGCCTGAGAATGAAGATGTACCAAGATGAACATACATACCCGCCATACGGCAAAGTTATTTCCAAAGATTTATATACCTTAAATGAAAAAAAGCTCGGGTTAAAACAGCCACCTACTGTCACGAGTCCTGTCACGGGAAATTCACTCCCACTTCTTATTTCTTCAAATGGTGAAATCTATGTTGACTATCGCAGTGACTTTGCATATATCTTGCAAAAAATGAAACAAAAGCCGAAGACAGGTGAAGACATCCGAGATTTATATTGGCAGGAAACCCCGTTCGTGCCCGCATTTTCCGTGCCATATACAATCAACAAAAAAGGGGAGCCTGCTTTTTTAGAAAAAAAGTCTTCATAAATCAAGAATGAACCTTTTTCCTCTGCATAGAAATGAGGAGAAAGGTTTTTTGATGGCTAAAACTTACTCTCAAAACAAAAAAGGTGTCATATTCAAATAGGACAACGTCATACACATATATTGTAATGACACCTTTCAAGCACAGTTTGATTGAAGTATAGAGTATTCATTTGAAAACGAGGATAGCAAGTCCGGGAGGGGATCACTTGGAAAAAGTCGATATTTTCAAGGATATCGCTGAACGAACAGGAGGCGATATATATTTAGGGGTCGTTGGAGCTGTTCGTACAGGGAAATCTACGTTTATTAAAAAGTTTATGGAGCTCGTGGTGCTCCCGAATATCAATAATGAGGCTGATCGTGCACGAGCACAAGATGAATTGCCGCAAAGCGCAGCAGGAAAAACGATTATGACCACAGAACCAAAATTTGTGCCCAATCAAGCAGCATCCATTCACGTCAGTGATGGCCTTGATGTGAACATCAGACTTGTAGATTGTGTAGGTTATACGGTTCCTGGTGCACGCGGATACGAAGATGAAAATGGCCCGAGAATGATCAACACGCCGTGGTATGAGGAGCCGATCCCGTTTCATGAAGCAGCGGAAATTGGTACACGCAAGGTCATTCAAGAGCATTCAACAATTGGTGTTGTCATTACAACAGATGGATCGATTGGGGAAATACCAAGACATGACTATATCGAATCTGAAGAACGAGTGATTGACGAGCTCAAAGAAGTTGGTAAACCGTTTATTATGGTGATCAACTCTGTAAGACCGTATCATCCAGAGACAGAAGCACTGCGTCAGGATTTAAGCGAGAAATATGATATACCTGTACTTGCCATGAGTGTGGAAAGTATGCGAGAGCAGGACGTACTAAGTGTCCTGCGTGAGGCATTATATGAATTCCCAGTGCTTGAGGTGAATGTGAATTTGCCAAGCTGGGTTATGGTTTTAAAAGAGGATCATTGGCTAAGAGAGAGTTATCAGGATTCAGTCAAGGAAACCGTAAAGGATATTAAAAGATTAAGAGATGTGGACCGGGTCGTTGGACAATTCAGTGAATTTGATTTCATTGAGAGAGCGGGCTTAGCTGGTATTGAAATGGGGCAGGGCATCGCAGAAATTGACCTGTACGCACCTGATGATCTATATGATCATATCTTAAAAGAAGTGGTTGGAGTGGAAATTAGGGGTAAAGACCATCTTCTTGAGCTCATGCAAGATTTTGCTCACGCAAAGACAGAATATGATCAAGTGTCCGATGCATTAAAAATGGTCAAACAAACTGGCTATGGAATTGCTGCGCCAGCCCTGTCAGACATGAGTTTAGATGAGCCGGAAATCATCCGCCAAGGATCAAGATTCGGCGTCAGATTAAAAGCAGTCGCACCGTCTATTCATATGATTAAGGTGGATGTAGAGAGCGAATTTGCACCGATTATCGGGACAGAAAAACAAAGTGAAGAGCTCGTACGCTACTTGATGCAAGATTTTGAAGATGACCCACTATCTATTTGGAATTCAGATATATTTGGCCGTTCCCTCAGCTCACTTGTACGAGAAGGCATTCAAGCGAAGCTATCTCTTATGCCGGAAAATGCAAGATATAAACTGAAGGAAACACTTGAAAGAATTATTAACGAAGGATCAGGCGGTTTAATCGCGATCATTCTATAAAATGTAAGACCTCTCATTGACAGGGGTCTTTTTTTGCGTTTAGACTGAGTCATAAAAAGACAAATGTATAAAGATTAGTCAGATTCAGGCTGAAATTAGGAATATTCGTTCGGAAAAGTGCCTTTAATCCTTGACGAATAAGGATTCTTCCCTTTAAAATGCTTGATATGGTATTTCATATGTGTTAATCTACTTACAGAAAATCCTCACTTTGTTGGACAAACATTCCTTCAAGGAGTCGTTTTCTACATGAAAAGCCATGAATAATGCTTTCTAGACGCTCTTTTTTTCAAAGAACGTGTATAGAAAGAAGATGAATTGTGAAGAAATGATAACAATCCACTGAATGCATATTTTGGGAGGAGGTGAAAGGCATGAACAAGACAGAACTTATTAACGCAGTTGCTGAAGCAAGCGAATTGTCTAAAAAAGATGCGACAAAAGCAGTTGATTCTGTTTTTGATACAATTTTAAATGCACTTAAAAATGGTGACAAAATCCAACTAATTGGTTTTGGTAACTTTGAAGTACGTGAGCGTTCAGCTCGTAAAGGACGTAACCCACAAACTGGTGCAGAGATCGAAATCCCTGCAAGCAAAGTACCTGCTTTCAAACCAGGAAAAGCACTTAAAGACGCAGTAGCAGGAAAATAATCGTTATGTGTAATGATCCTGATGCAGGAGTTATACATATACAGTTTCATGCTTGCACTAGAAAAGCCCCTTCCATAAGGGGCTTTTCCTTTTAATTCAACAGGTTCGTTAAAAACGCTCTCCTTTTGCTTTTAGGATCTGAAGTGTGCTAGAATCTGAAATGAAATGTAATCGCCTTTGGAGGATATAATACATGAGTGAAATAAATAAAGAACTAATAGAACGCGCTGTTCGCGATATATTAAAAGCAATCGGAGAGAATCCAGATCGTGAAGGACTTCTTGATACACCGAAACGAGTCGCAAAAATGTATGAGGAAGTGTTCTCTGGTTTAAATGAAGATCCAAAAGAACATTTTAAAACCATTTTTGGTGAGGATCATGAAGAACTTGTCCTTGTAAAAGATATTGCATTCCATTCTATGTGTGAACACCATCTTGTACCTTTCTACGGTAAAGCCCATGTCGCTTATATTCCGCGTGGTGGAAAAGTAACAGGACTGAGCAAGCTGGCAAGAGCAGTAGAAGCGGTTGCAAAGCGCCCACAGCTTCAGGAACGCATTACATCAACCATTGCAGATAGTATGGTGGAAACATTAAATCCGCATGGCGTCATGATTGTGGTTGAAGCAGAGCATATGTGCATGACGATGCGCGGAGTGAAAAAACCAGGTGCTAAAACAGTGACGTCGGCAGTGCGAGGGACATTTGCAAATGATGCGGCGGCAAGAGCAGAAGTGCTTTCCTTAATTAAAAACGACTAAGTATATGGATGGAAGGTGAAGAAGTTGAGTGAAAATAAATCATCTGATTTTGTGGTGATTAAAGCCATTGATAATGGCGTGAACGTCATCGGCTTAACAAGAGGCTCTGATACAAGATTTCACCATTCCGAAAAACTCGATAAAGGTGAAGTCATTATCGCACAATTCACTGAGCATACGTCAGCGATAAAAGTAAGAGGCGATGCAGTTATTCAAACGAGCTTTGGCGAAATTCAAAGTGAAGCAAAGAAATAAAAGCATAAGAGTGCACTTGAATAGCATAAAAGTGAATATTGATATGGTATAATAAATCTCTATACACAATGTGCAAATCTACATATGAAACTGTAATTCTGGGGACAAGGGTGATATCTTTGCAAGACATCTACGGAATTTTATCTAATTTAAATATAAAGTTAAATAAAAAGCTTTCTCATCCTTATTTGGCGAAGCATTTACGAGCGCCACTCATTGATGAAGATAAGCTCCTTCTTTTTCATGCAATGTTTGATGAAGCTCAAATGAATGCAGAGAAAAAAGAAAATTATATTTTAACGGCGATGCTTGTGCAAATTGCCCTTGATACCCATGACGAAGTCACAACTGCTGCAGCAATTAAACAAGACGAATTCAAAAATCGTCAGCTGACCATTTTAGCAGGGGACTATTTTAGTGGTCTCTATTATTCTCTTCTCTCAGACATGAAAGACATTTACATGATCCGCACACTCGCTACCGCAATCAAAGAAATTAATGAACATAAAATTAGACTTTATGATCGGTCAATTCAAGATGCAGCGCAATTTTATAAAAGTGTTGCTACAGTGGAGTCAGCACTGTTCCAAAGAATTTCTGAGCACGTTCAATTAACGCATTGGAACGAGATTGCAAGTCGATTTCTAGTTTATAAACGTTTTATGAAACAAGCAGAAGATGACAAACATTTAAAACTTTTTTTGAACGATCGCTATACGGACGCCTATAAGTGTTTTGAAAACTTTGAGGATAAAGGCTATGAACAAGCAAAACAGCCAATCAAGAAGTATCTTGTTTCATCTCCGGTCGTTCAAAAAGAGCTATTAACTCGCTTGGATCATATCAAAAATGAACCTGCGTACCATCAGAAAGTGGAAGAAGGGTAAGCTATGCAGCAATCAAAAGAACAGCGAGTACACGGTGTATTTGAAAAAATTTATAAAAACTATGATCAAATGAATTCCGTCATCAGCTTTAAGCAGCATAAAAAATGGCGCGGTAAAACAATGAAGCTCATGAATGTTCCAAAAGGAGCAAAAGCACTAGATGTTTGCTGCGGAACAGCTGATTGGACTATTGCGCTTGCAGAAGCTGCAGGAGAGCAAGGCGAGGTCAAAGGGCTTGATTTCAGTAAAAATATGCTGAGTGTCGGTGAAACGAAAGTGAAAGCAGGAGGTTATAGTCAAATCGAACTGCTTCACGGCAATGCAATGGAGCTTCCTTTTGAGAATGACTCATTTGATTATGTGACGATCGGTTTTGGTCTTCGAAACGTTCCTGATTACTTAACTGTATTAAAAGAAATGACAAGAGTGGTAAAGCCTGGCGGGATGGTTGTATGTCTAGAGACTTCACAGCCTGAAATGATTGGGTTCAAACAAGGATACTATGTCTATTTCAAATATATAATGCCGCTTTTTGGAAAGCTATTTGCCAAAAGCTATCAGGAATATTCATGGCTTCAAGAATCAGCAAAAACGTTCCCTGGCATGAAAGAGCTAGCTGCACTTTTTGAAAAAGCAGGATTGTCTGATGTCTCGTATCATCCATTTACAGGCGGTGTAGCAGCAACACATATCGGAAAGAAGCTTTGAATAAACGATATTTAGGTGAAGATAATGAAACTAAAAGCAATGATCTCTTTTTTAAATCATGATATAGATGTAATTGAAAAAGAGCTTGAACAAACAGTTCGCTCTGATTATGCATTATTAAGTGAAGCAGGACTTCATTTGCTGCAAGCGGGCGGAAAACGAATCCGCCCCGTTTTTGTTCTCCTTTCCGGCATGTTTGGCGACTATGATATTAATAAAATTAAGTATGTAGCCGTTGCCCTAGAGCTGATCCATATGGCTTCGCTTGTCCATGATGATGTCATTGATGATGCAGAACTAAGAAGAGGTAAACCCACCATTAAGGCAAAATGGGACAATCGAATTGCCATGTATACAGGGGATTACTTATTCGCAAGATCGCTTGAGTATATGACGAAAATCAATCATCCAATGGCACATGAAATTTTGTCAAAAATGGTCGTCGAACTCTGTCTCGGTGAAATTGAGCAAGTAAAAGACAAATACAACATGGATCAAAACCTTCGTACATATTTAAGACGAATTAAGCGAAAAACAGCTTTACTCATTGCAGGCAGTTGCCAATTAGGTGCTATTGCAGCAGGTACAGATGAAAAAACGCATAAGGCTCTCTACTGGTTTGGGTACTATGTTGGGATGTCTTATCAAATCATTGATGATGTCCTTGACTTTACTTCAACGGAAGAGGAGCTGGGCAAGCCTGTTGGCGGGGACCTTCTACAAGGAAATGTGACACTTCCAGTCCTATATGCTCTGAAAAATCCAACACTAGAAGGTCAATTGAAATTGATTAATAGTGAAACAACAGAAAAGCAACTAAAACCTGTAATTGAAAACCTAAAACAAACAGATGCTATTGATCGGTCTATTCGAGTGAGTGAAATGTATCTGAAAAAAGCATTTGAACAGCTTGAACAGCTCCCACGTGGACGAGCTAAAACATCATTAGCCTCCATTGCCCAATATATTGGTAAACGAAAATTCTAATCAACTTCGTGTTGATTGGTTTTTTGTGAAATTTTTTGTCAAAAATTGATTATGATCAAAAAAAATGATACGATCACTTTGTAACAATGTAAGCCTATACATAATGACGGGGTGGAAAACGTATATGGACAAAACATTTCTCATGGTAAAACCTGATGGTGTTGAAAGGCAATTAATCGGTGAAATTGTGTCAAGATTCGAAAAAAAGGGGCTTCAGCTTGTTGGTGCAAAACTGATGAGTATCCCAAAAGAAGTAGCAGAAACACATTATGGAGAACATAAGGAAAAACCATTTTTCGGAGAATTGGTTTCTTTTATTACGTCAGGACCTGTGTTTGCTATGGTATGGCAGGGGGAGCAGGTGATTGAAGTAACAAGACAAATAATCGGGAAAACAAACCCGAAAGAAGCGCTTCCAGGCACAATTAGAGGAGATTATGGATTAACAGTCGGAAAAAATATTATCCATGGATCAGACTCTCCAGAAAGTGCTGAAAGAGAAATTAACTTGTTCTTTAAACAAGAAGAACTTACAAACTGGAATCAAACCATTTCAAGCTGGATTTATTAGTCTTTAAAAAGCCAAGGTGTTCACCCCATGAACACCTTGGCTTTTTTATATCGACAATCTTTTCCTATATTTCGCACGAGATGATACAAATTTTTGATAAAAACAGATATACTAGGACAAAGATAGATAAGACAGGAGAGGACATTGATGGATCAATATCAAGTATTTGTTGAAAAATGGAAAAAACTAACCGGAGTTGATCTAAATTTATATAAAGAAGCACAAATGAAACGAAGATTGACTTCCCTTTATGATAAAAAAGGGTATAAAGATTTTGAAGCATTCGCCACTGCTCTTGAGAAAGATAGAGCCCTTTTAGAAGAAACGATGGATCGAATGACAATTAATGTTTCAGAATTTTATCGTAACTATCAGCGCTGGGAAGTGCTAGATCAAAAAATTCTGCCGCTACTTTCAAAAAACGGTAGAAGCCTAAAAATATGGAGTGCAGCGTGCTCTACGGGTGAAGAGCCATATACGCTCTCAATGCTACTCACAAGTCATCCTCTTGTGAAGGACTTCCAAATTATTGCAACGGATATTGATGATAAAGTTCTGCAATCAGCGCAAAAAGGGAGATACCATGAACGCTCTCTGCAAGAGGTTCCTGAAGAAATCAAACAAAAATATTTCACAAAAGAAGATTCATCCTTTTACACCGTCAAAGATGAGGTTCGAAAGCACATTCAATTTAAGAAACATAACCTTTTGGCTGACCCATATGAAAAACAGCTTGATCTCATTGTTTGCCGAAATGTGCTCATTTATTTCACAGAAGAAGCGAAAGAAGAGATTTACTTAAAAATGGGGAACAGTTTAAAGCCAAATGGAGTTTTATTCGTAGGTTCTACAGAACAAATCTTTCATCCTGAAAAGTTTGGACTGACTTCTGCAGATACTTTCTTTTATCAAAAAAGGTAATCTAGCTGACTTTTTACTAGCAAATATGATATAGTTTTACTTAAAAGCGTTAATGCGATGAAGGGAGATTGAGTCATGAGGTACTTAACAGCAGGTGAATCACATGGTCCACAACTGACCACAATCATTGAAGGAGTTCCAGCGGGACTTTACATAGAGAAAGAGGGCATTAATTACGAACTGGCTAGAAGACAAAAAGGTCATGGTCGCGGCAGAAGAATGCAGATTGAAAAAGATCAGGTGGAAGTGCTAAGCGGTGTCCGGCACGGGAAAACATTAGGTTCTCCAATTACACTTGTTGTTGAAAATAATGACTGGAAGCACTGGACGAAGGTGATGGGAGCAGAGCCGATTACCGAAGAAGAAGAGAGTGAAATGAAACGTCAAATCTCTCGTCCAAGACCGGGGCATGCTGATTTAATTGGTGCTATTAAATATGGTCATCGCGATATGCGTAACGTGTTAGAGCGTTCATCAGCCCGCGAGACAACAGTGCGTGTGGCAGCAGGAGCAGTGGCGAAACAAATTTTAGCTCATCTTGGAATCAAAGTAGCCGGTCACGTACTTGAAATTGGTGGAGTGAAAGCAACTGATACAAAATACGAGTCTATTGAAGATTTGCAAAAAGTAACAGAAGAATCGCCTGTACGCTGCTATGACAGCGAAGCAGCTCAAAAAATGATGGATGCCATCGACGAGGCAAAGAAAAACGGTGACTCGATCGGCGGCATTGTTGAAGTGATCGTTGAAGGCATGCCGGTTGGAGTAGGAAGCTATGTTCATTATGACCGTAAACTAGACAGTAAGCTTGCTGGCGCCGTACTAAGCATCAATGCTTTTAAAGGTGTCGAATTTGGTATTGGATTTGAGGCAGCATCTAAAAAAGGCAGTGAAGTTCATGATGAGATCATTTGGAACGAAGAAAAGGGATATACGAGGAAAACGAATCGATTAGGCGGTCTTGAAGGCGGAATGTCGACAGGCATGCCAATTGTCGTAAGAGGTGTGATGAAGCCAATTCCAACACTTTATAAGCCACTTCAGAGCGTTGACATTGAGACAAAAGAGCCATTTTCTGCAAGCATTGAACGATCAGATAGCTGTGCTGTACCAGCTGCAAGTGTTGTGGCAGAAGCAGTTATTGCTTGGGAGATTGCGAATGCGGTCGTTGAACAGTTCGGTCTTGACCAAATTGACCGTATAAAAGAAAATGTAGAAAAAATGCGTCAACTTCAGAGGGAGTTTTAATGAAAACTTTGGAAGTCAGTACGTCTTCATCGAATTACCCTGTATACATCGGTGATGGCATTAGACGGAACATCGTAGACCTGATTACTTCCACAAGATGCTCCTATACTAAACTGTTGATCGTAACAGATTCAGCAGTTGATGCCATTTACGGCAGCGAAATGGTTCGTTTCCTTGAACAAAAGTGGTCCGTTCAAAAAGTGGTCGTTCCAAATGGAGAACAATCGAAATCTTTCTCGCAGTTTGAGCATATCCATACCAAAGCTATTCAGTTTCAGCTCGACCGCTCTTCTTGCATCATTGCTCTAGGAGGCGGAGTGATTGGTGACTTGGCTGGTTTTGTTGCCGCCACTTATATGAGAGGCATTGATTTTATTCAGGTTCCGACAACTTTGCTAGCACATGATAGTGCGGTTGGCGGGAAAACAGGAATCAATCATCCGCTTGGTAAAAACTTAATTGGCGCTTTTCATCAGCCAAGGGCTGTAATCTATGATACAAGCATGCTTGATACACTATCTGACACAGAGCTTAGATCAGGCTTTGCTGAAGTCATTAAACATGCGCTGATTTCAAGTAACGACTTTTTATCAGAACTCATGAGCATTCGTTCTCTGACAGAATTATCAAAAGAACAGCTGGCACATATGCTGTATCAAGGAATTCAAGTGAAAGCGTCCATTGTACAAGAGGACGAAAAAGAACAAGGCGTTCGTGCATTTTTAAACTTAGGGCATACACTTGGGCATGCCATTGAAGCAGAGTATGGATATGGAGCCATCACTCATGGGGATGCAATCGCTATTGGGATGCAGTTCGCCTTATATGTGAGCGAGAAGCATTTAGGACTAAGTCTCAATCGTTCTGACCTTAAAGAGTGGATGAAAGGTTTGGGATTCCCAGTACAGATCAGACAAGATATATCCACAAATATTTTTGTGGACCGAATGGTTGGTGACAAAAAGGCAATAGGAGGTCGTGTTCAATTTGTTTTATTAAAGCAGGTTGGAGACGTTACTTTACAATCGTTCACAAAAGAAGAGCTACATGACTGGCTCGAAAAATGGAAACGGGAGGAGGGATGTCTATGATGTTTCGCGGAATACGTGGTGCTACAACTGTGACAGAAGATACAGAAGTAGAAGTTGTAAATAAAACGAAACAACTGTTAGAAGCGATGATTTCAAGAAACCAAGTGGAACCAGAACGTGTTGTGCAGATTTTAATTTCTGCTACTCAAGATATTCACTCCGTTTTCCCAGCAAAAGCACTTCGCCATTTTGAGGGCTGGACGTATGTCCCTGTTACTTGTATGCAGGAACTGGACATCAATGGAGGACTGAAGCATTGCATTCGTGTGTTAATGACAGTCCAAACGGATATGAAGCAGGAAGACATAGAGCACGTGTATTTGGAAGAAGCAGTGACGCTTCGCCCTGATTTACAGTTGACAAAAAACAAGGAATTATAATACGATATGTACAGCCGAAGTTTACGCATAGGTGTAAACGGCAAACGTAATTTTAGAGAAGATGAGAATGAGACTAGGGTAGTTGAGATGAGTAGAGTTGAGCAGAGATACGATACTTCTATTTAATCATACTGCCTAAAAGGGGAACCCTCTTTTAGGCTTATTTCGTATACTCAAACAAATGCCCCTATAATTTCCCCTCATTCTCCTTAACATTATTTAAGGAGTGTGTCTATGAATTTTCAATCAAATATTACCCAATTTTTACAAGATAGTCTATCTTACAAAACAATCCCCATTGTTGAAACCATTACAGTGGATACGATCTCACCGATTCAAATTGTTGAGAAGCTCAATCATGACATTGTGTATCTGTTAGAAAGCAAGGATGAGTCTTCTAGCTGGTCAAGATACTCTTTCATTGGTTTACATCCATTTTTAACATTACAAGAGAAACAGCACCAATATATTGCACTTGATGCAGCAGGGCAGGAGGTGATGCAAAAGTCAGAGCTGAAAGATTTACTAGACTGGATGAATGACCATTATCAAATCAAGACACCAGACGTTGACATTCCGTTTACGGGAGGAGCTGTCGGCTACTTAGGTTATGATCTCATCCCTAGCATTGAACCATCCGTCAGGTCGCATGCAAAAGCATCGACATCAGATAACTGTACATTGTTTGTCTGTCAAACCATGATTGCATTTGACCATAAAACCAACCATGTCTATTTTATTCAATATACTCACCTGACAGGGAATGAAACAGAGGACGAAAAAATACAAGCATACAACAAAAATCATGAGAAGCTCAAAAAAATGATTCAACAGCTCCACACGCAGATTGACATGAAAGAATTGATTTTATCAGGAAATCTAAATGAACCGCCGTCCTTTGATCAGGTCACCTCCACTTATGAAAAAGCGCAATTTTTAAACGATGTAGAAAAAATAAAGGAATACATTAGAGCCGGTGATATTTTTCAAGGGGTTCTCTCACAGCGTTTTGATATGCCCGTGACCGTGAGTTCATTTGAATTGTATCGTGTCCTTCGGATTGTGAATCCTTCACCGTATATGTATTTTATTAAATTGAAAGATCGTGACTTAGTAGGCAGCTCTCCAGAACGATTAATACATGCGAGAAATGGACATTTAGAAATTCATCCAATCGCCGGAACAAGAAGAAGAGGGGCGACAAAAGAAGAGGATGCTGCACTTGCAAAAGAGCTGCTCCATGATGAAAAAGAAAAAGCAGAGCATTACATGCTAGTAGATCTTGCAAGAAATGATGTAGGACGCGTCGCTGAATATGGGAGTGTATCAGTTCCAGTCTTCACAAAAGTGGTGAACTTTTCACATGTCATGCACATGATCTCAATTGTGACAGGAAAACTGAAGCAGGATACTCATCCAGTAGACGCATTAATGTCAGCCTTTCCGGCAGGGACATTAACAGGTGCACCTAAAATTAGAGCCATGCAATTATTAAATGAGATGGAGCCAGAGCCAAGAGAAACGTATGGCGGTTGTATTGCCTATATTGGGTTTGACGGTAATATTGATTCCTGTATCACCATTCGAACCATGAGTGTTCAAAACAATACCGCATCCATACAGGCAGGTGCAGGTATTGTAGCTGATTCTGTTCCTGAAAACGAGTGGGAAGAGACGTGCAACAAAGCTGGAGCGCTACTTAAAGCGATTCAACTTGCTGAACATATTTTCTCAGAAAAGGAGAGTGTGCAAGATGAATCAACGACTATTAGCTCTCGTTAATGGGGCTCTTTTAACTGAAAAAGAAGCAAGCTTGTTGATGCACGATATGATGAGCGGCTCTTTATCAGATGCTGAAGTTGCGGCAAGTCTATCCATCTTAGCTCATAGAGGAGAAACATCAGAAGAGATAACAGGTTTTGTGAGAGCGATGAGACAGAATGTAGCTCCAATGGATGAATCTCTTGATGTCGTTGATACGTGCGGCACTGGAGGAGATGGCTTATCGACGTTTAACATATCGACAGCCGCTGCCATTGTAGCCTCTGCTGCCGGTGCTAAAATTGCGAAACACGGAAATCGTTCTGTATCTTCTAAAAGCGGGAGTGCCGACGTACTAGAATGTCTTGGCATCCAAATACAATCAACACCTGAAGAAACAAGACGACAAATACAACAGAAAAATATGGGATTTTTATTTGCACCGCTCTATTATTCATCCATGAAACAGGTAACAACAGTTCGTAAGCAGCTCGGATTTCGGACGGTATTTAATCTTTTAGGTCCGCTTTGTCATCCAATGCAAGCCAAAAAGCAAATCATCGGTGTGTACTCAAAAGAAAAAGCAAAGTTAATGGCTAAAGCCCTTGCTCCTTTAGAGCCAGAACATGTCCTATTTGTTAGCGGAGAAGATGGGCTAGATGAATTAACCATTACAGCAAATTCGTATGTGATTGAACTGAAGAAACATGTGATGAAAGAGTATACGCTCAATCCAGACGACTTTGGATTGAAAAAAGGACAATTATCAGACATACAAGTAAATTCACCAGAGGAGAGCGCGGATATTATTCTGAATATATTGAATCGTCAAATAGAAGGGGCACCGCTTCATATTACAGCTCTTAATGCAGGTGCCGCTTTATATGTGGCAGGAAAGACAGAAAGTCTCATGGCAGGAACAGTAAAAGCCTTAGAAACCATCGAAAACGGTTCAGCGAAAGAACAATTAGACCGTTTAAAACAAAAAACGAAAGAGGGAAAAATCTATGCTTGATCAAATGATTGCTCGTAAAAAAGAACATGTCCAAACGCTACAATTACCTGTTGATGGAAAGTATGAAAGGCGGTCATTTAAAGAAGCACTGATGAATCCTCATCGCTTTATAGGGCTCATTGCTGAGGTGAAAAAAGCATCTCCTTCCAAAGGGATCATTCAGCCAAATTTCGATCCTCTTCAAATAGCGAAAGCATACGAAACATCAAAAGCAGATTGTTTATCTGTACTGACCGATGAGCCCTTTTTTCAAGGGAAAAATGAGTACCTATCTCTCATTAAGGAGCATGTCTCATTGCCGATTTTAAGAAAGGATTTTATCATTGATTCAATACAAGTAGAGGAGTCAAAACGTATAGGTGCAGACGCAATTTTATTGATTGGAGAAGTGCTTGAGCCGCAAAAGCTGTATGAGCTGTACACTGAAGCAAAAGAAAAAGACCTTGATGTTCTTGTTGAAGTTCATGCGGCAAAAACGCTAAGTAACATTTTAGATGTATTTACCCCAGAGATGATCGGAGTGAACAATCGGAATTTAAATACGTTTACGACGACGATCGAGCAAACAAAGGAGATTGCTCCTCTTGTGCCAGATGATGTCATGCTGGTGAGTGAAAGCGGCATCCAGACATTTGGTGATTTAACTTTTGTTAAAGAGCAAGGAGCTAGAGCGGTTCTTGTTGGCGAATCTTTCATGAGGGAAAGTTCACAAGAAAAAGCCGTCAGGACATTGTTTGGTGAATGACGGTGATGAAGCCATATATGAAATATTGCGGTGCTGCATCACGAGAAGATGTCGAGTGCATCTCACAATCTCGCGGAGATGCCATAGGATTTATCTTTGCACCAAGTAAAAGGCAAGTAGATCCAGATCAAGTGAAACACTGGTTAGAACAAACAAAGTGCAGTAAAGATGTTGTAGGTGTGTTTGTAAATGAAGAGATAAATAGAATCTGTGAGATCACAAGCAAAATCCCGCTCAGCATTGTGCAGCTTCACGGGGATGAAACACCAGAAGAAGCACAGGAAATAAAACAACAAACAGAGGCTATCGTATGGAAAGTGTTTCATCACGAACCTCATCTACTCGCTACACTTGAAAAAATGACGAACTACGCTCCTGTTGTAGATGGGTTTCTCATTGACGCTAAGGTAAAAGGAATAAGAGGCGGTTCTGGAACTGCTTTTGCATGGGAGGCAGTGCCAGCATACGTTCAGCATGCAAAGCGTCTTAAGAAGACATGCGCCATTGCAGGCGGGGTGACGCCGGCATCTATCACGAAGCTGCTCGACTATGGTCCAAAAGCCATTGATCTTTCAAGCGGAATAGAAGAAAACGGAAAGAAAAGCAGCGCAAAGATCAAGGCGCTTGAAGAAAGGATGTTCAGTTATGTACGCATATCCAAATGAGATTGGCAGATACGGAGAATTCGGGGGCAAATTTGTTCCCGAGACACTCATGCAGCCACTGGAGGAAATTGAAAGAGCTTTTCGTGAATTAAAAGAAAATCCATCTTTTCAAAAGGAGTATATAGACCTTTTACAAAACTATTCCGGCAGGCCGACTGCTCTCACATATGCTGATCAACTATCAAAACACCTCGGCGGTGCGAAAATTTACTTAAAAAGAGAAGATTTAAATCATACGGGAGCTCATAAAATTAACAATGCCCTTGGTCAAGCACTGCTTGCAAAGAAAATGGGAAAGTCAAAAATTATCGCTGAGACAGGAGCAGGTCAGCATGGTGTAGCAGCTGCAACAGTTGCCGCAAAGTTTGGACTATCCTGCATCGTTTTTATGGGAGAAGAAGATGTGGAAAGACAATCACTGAATGTTTTCCGAATGAAACTGCTTGGCGCTGATGTCATACCTGTCACCACCGGAAATGGCACACTGAAAGATGCGACAAATGAAGCCATTCGCTATTGGGTGCAGCATTGCAGTGACCATTTTTATATGATTGGATCAGTTGTTGGTCCTCATCCATATCCTCAAATCGTCAGCGAATTCCAGCGAATGATCGGTGATGAGGCGAGAGCTCAGCTTCTAGAAAAAGAAGGTCAGCTTCCTCATAAGGTCATTGCTTGTGTTGGCGGTGGAAGTAATGCAATTGGAATGTATCGAGCTTTCTTAGATGATGATGTTGATATCATTGGTGTAGAAGCGGCTGGGAAAGGAATAGATACACCGCTGCATGCAGCTACTATAACGAAAGGGACAAAAGGTGTCATTCATGGATCTTTGACATATTTGATTCAAGATGAATTTGGTCAAATCATTGAGCCATATTCAATCTCCGCTGGATTAGACTATCCAGGCATCGGACCAGAACACGCTTACTTACATGAGAGCGGAAGAGTTCAATATGTGAGTGTCACAGATCAAGAAGCGCTAGATGCTTTGAAATTGCTGACAGAAAAAGAAGGAATTTTGCCAGCGATTGAATCAGCACATGCCTTAGCGAAAGCATTTGATATGAGTCGTGACATGAATCAAGATGACATCATCCTTATCTGCTTGTCAGGAAGAGGGGATAAAGATGTCCAGACTTTGATGAAT
This sequence comes from Bacillus sp. NPDC093026, assembly GCF_044754665.1. Taxonomy (NCBI): domain Bacteria; kingdom Bacillati; phylum Bacillota; class Bacilli; order Caryophanales; family Bacillaceae; genus Bacillus; species Bacillus sp. NPDC093026. Next base: position 264,778 of record NZ_JBIVPN010000003.1, read on the forward strand.
GTGATTGAAAGTGAGGATGAAACAAATGATCACATTTAATCTAACGCAAGAAGAAAAATTATTTATCCCATTTATCACTGCAGGAGATCCGGCTGCACACATCACAATAGATCTAGCAATAGCCCTTCAATCAGCTGGTGCACATGCGATAGAACTAGGGGTTCCTTATTCCGATCCGTTAGCAGATGGGCCTGTCATTCAAAGAGCTTCAAAGAGAGCTTTAAATCATGGCATGAATATCGTAAAAGCGATAGAATTAGCAGGAGAGATGAAAAAAAACGGGGTGAAAATTCCTGTAATACTATTTACGTATTATAATCCTGTGTTACAATTAGATACAGAATACTTTTTCGCTTTACTGCGCAAAAATCATATTTCGGGACTCTTGACACCCGACTTACCGTTTGAAGAGAGCAGCGAGTTACAGGCGAACTGTCGAATACATGACATCTCATATATTTCACTCGTTGCACCAACAAGCAAAGAACGACTGGAAAAAATCGTAGAGAAGGCAGAAGGTTTTGTGTATTGTGTTTCATCTCTTGGTGTAACAGGTGTCAGACAATCCTTTGACGCATCCATTTATGATTTTATTCAACAAGTGAAACAGTTAAGTCAAATCCCGGTTGCTGTAGGTTTTGGCATTTCAACAAGAGACCAAGTAGAGTCAATGAATGAAATTAGTGACGGTGTGGTTGTGGGTAGCGCACTTGTGAAAAAAATTGAAGAGCTTCAAGGGCAGTTGCAGTCAATCAATACACGTCAAGAAGCTTTAAGAGAATTTGAAACATATGCAAAAACATTTAGTCCCCTCTATTCATTCAAATGAGGTGAAACATATTGCAAATTAAGGAACAATTAAAACAGCTCAAACCGTATCAACCTGGGAAACCAATCGAAGAAGTAAAAAAAGAATATCAATTAGAAAAAATTGTGAAACTGGCTTCAAATGAAAACCCTTTTGGCTGTTCAGAACTTGCAAAAGAGGCCATTCAAGCCGAGCTTGAACAATTAGCAATTTATCCTGATGGGTATAGTGCGAGTCTAAGAGCTGAACTGGCTGAATTTCTTCATATAAATGAAAAACAATTAATATTTGGGAATGGCTCTGATGAACTTGTGCAAATTATTGCGAGAGCATTTCTTGACCAACATACAAATACAGTTATCCCTTCTCCATCATTTCCACAATATCGTCACAATGCAGTGATTGAGAATGCAGAAATTCGTGAAGTGCCTCTTTTAGAAGGTGGCGACCACGATCTACAAGGGATGTTAGATGCTATTGATGCTAATACGAAGGTAGTTTGGGTATGTAATCCAAATAACCCGACTGGTAATCATTTATCAGAAAAAGAACTTGTGACGTTTTTAGATCAAGTACCGGCACATGTACTTGTTGTATTAGATGAAGCGTATTTTGAGTATGTTCGAGCGGACGATTTTCCAAATAGTGTATCATTATTAAACTCATATCAAAATGTCATCGTACTTCGTACGTTTTCTAAAGCATATGGACTTGCTGCACTTCGAGTAGGTTATGGGATTGCGTCAGAGGAGCTTATTTCCTCAATTGAACCTACTAGAGAGCCGTTTAATACAAGCCGTATTGCACAGGCAGCTGCGCGTGCAGCAATAACCGATCAAGACTTTATTCAATCATGCAGACAGAAAAACGAAGCAGGTCTTATGCAATATCATGAATTTGCTGAACGTTTTGGTTTGTTTATTTATCCATCTCAAACCAACTTTGTCTTAATTGATTTTAAAAGAGATGCGGATGAATTGTTCAATGCATTATTGAAAAAAGGATATATAGTTCGTTCTGGTAAAGCGCTTGGTTTCCCAACATCTCTGCGTATTACCGTTGGCACAAAAGAGCAAAATGAAGAAATCCTAAGTACGCTTGCAGATTTATTACAAGGTATTCGAGCGTAGAATCACAATGAAGTCATATCCTGCTTTAGGATATGGCTTTCATTGTACCAATATCAACATACATAGAACCCATTGAATGGGCTTGTTTAATTTTTGTGAAAAATCAGGTGATGAATATGAACGATGCAAATGAAACAATATTAATCGCTGGACTAGGTTTAATTGGTGGTTCAATTGCACTGTCTATCAAAAAAGAATACCCCCATAAAAAAATTGTAGGCTACGATGTTTCTGATGAGCAAATGGTTGCTGGTACAAAACTTGGGATTATTGATGAAACAACAGCTTCATTTATGGAAGGCCTAAAAAAAGCGACAACCATTATTTTAGCAACACCGGTACAACAAACCATCAAAATGCTAAATGATATTGCAGCATCTGGTATTGAGAGAGAACTTACAATTACTGATGTCGGGAGCACGAAGCAAAAGGTAGTTCATTTTGCTGAAAAAACAATGCCTCCTCATTATCAATTTATTGGTGGGCATCCAATGGCAGGTTCTCATAAATCAGGTGTTATTGCAGCCAAAGATTTCTTATTTGAGAACGCATTTTATATTTTAACGCCAACAAATAGAACGAGTCGTGAAGCTGTTGATCGTTTGAAGGATCTATTAAAAGGAACAAATGCCCACTTTATTGAAATGACTCCAGAAGAACATGATGCCGTTACAAGTGTCATTAGTCACTTCCCGCACATAGTGGCTGCAAGTCTTGTTCATCAAGCGCATCATTTTGAAGAACAATTTCCGCTTGTGAAACGTTTTGCAGCTGGAGGCTTTCGAGATATTACTCGTATTGCTTCAAGTAATCCTGCGATGTGGCGAGATATTCTCATACACAACAAAAACAAAATTTTGGATCGCTTTCATGAATGGAAAAAAGAAATTGACCGCATTGAATCCTTTGTTCAAAAAGAAGATGCCGAAGGTCTATACTCCTATTTTCAAGATGCAAAGGAATATCGTGACGGGCTTCCTTTGAGGAAAAAAGGAGCAATTCCTGCTTTTTATGATCTTTACGTTGATGTTCCTGATCATCCCGGTGTCATTTCGGAGATTACGGGTCATTTAGCTAGTGAAAATATTAGTATTACAAATATACGCATTATTGAAACGCGCGAAGACATTAATGGTATTTTAAGAATTAGTTTTCAAACAGATGATGATCGCAAGCGGGCAGAAATCTGTATAAAAAATAGAGCGAATTACGATACATTTTATGCTGACTGAGGTGACAAAACATGAAAATTCATAAAACCGCTCCAATGAATGGAGAAATTCATATTCCAGGTGACAAATCCATCTCTCACAGATCGGTGATGTTCGGTGCAATTGCTGAAGGGACAACAGTGGTGAAAAACTTTCTCCCTGGAGCAGATTGTTTAAGTACGATTGATTGTTTTAGAAAGATGGGCGTAGATATTCAGCAAAATGGTACGGATGTTGTCATTCATGGGAAGGGTCTTGATAAACTTAAGGAACCAAGCGAAATTCTCGACGTTGGCAATTCCGGCACAACCATTCGATTAATGATGGGTATTTTAGCTGGCTGTGAGTTTCACAGTACACTCATCGGTGACGAGAGTATTGCCAAAAGGCCAATGAAACGTGTTACTGCCCCACTTAAACAATTTGGCGCCAAGATTGATGGCAGGGCCAATGGCGAGTTTACACCACTTTCCATCCGTGGAGGGAATTTAAAGGCAATTTCCTATGAATCTCCAGTTGCAAGTGCGCAAATTAAATCGGCTGTCCTTTTAGCTGGACTTCAAGCAAAAGGAACGACAACGTTAACTGAACCACACAAATCAAGAGATCATACGGAAAGAATGCTCTCAATGTTTGGTGTGACATTACATGAAGATGCGCAAAGTGTTTCGATTGAAGGTGGACAAACGTTAAAATCAACTGAAGTTTTTGTACCTGGAGACATTTCTTCTGCTGCATTTTTCCTAGTTGCTGGCTCAATTGTTCCAAATAGCCGTATTGTATTAAAGAATGTCGGTTTAAACCATACAAGAACTGGCATACTTGACGTGCTTAAACAAATGGGTGCAAACTTAGAAATCAATGAAGTCGATACCAAGGGTGGAGAGCCTTATGGTGATTTGACGGTTTCTACTTCGTCATTAAAGGGCATTGAAATTTCTGGAGATATGATCTCTAGGCTCATTGATGAAATTCCAGTCATTGCGCTCCTTGCTACTCAAGCGGAAGGGACTACAATAATAAAAGATGCTGCAGAGTTAAAAGTAAAAGAAACAAATAGAATTGATACGGTTGTTTCAGAATTGAAAAAGCTTGGTGCTGATATTGAAGCTACGGATGATGGAATGCGAATTCATGGGAAAACCAACCTTAAAGGCGGTGTGGTTGTCTCAAGTTACGGTGATCATCGAATTGGGATGATGTTAGGTATTGCAGCATGCATAACAGATCAAGAGATTGACATTGAAGATACTGAAGCAGTCCGTGTATCTTACCCGAATTTCTTTGAACACATTGAATATTTAACGAAAACAGTCTGAGGATGCCCTCAGGCTTTTTTCTTTCCTTTTGCATATTTGAGAGAAATATAGCATAGCTTGTCTCAAGATGAAACCTTGAAAAAAATCATTTTATTGGTTTAAAAATGATTTTTGTACATCACGCAGTTTACAAAACGTCAATTTAGTAAAGTATTTAATGAAAAAGAGTCCCTAAAACAACAAAATGGCTTCATTTCCAAAGAGCAACATATTTGCTGGAAGTTCGGCTGTGGATTATGATATGAAGTAATAACAGTTTAGATTTGTGGAAACAGAAAGGATCGGTTTGATTTGAATAGTTCATTACAAGAAGCCATAAAATTAGTTGAGGCAGGTGAGACTGAAAAAGGACTCAAAACACTTGCGCAGGCTGAAAAGCATTTGCATGATGAAGAAAAAGCGCAAGCAGCTCAGTTATATTATGACTGGGGGGATATCGACAAAGCGCGCAAGCTGATCAGTGATTTACATGATTTATATCCAGAAGAAACCGGATTAACCTGTTTTTATGCAGAACTGTTAATTGATTCAGACGAAGAGGAAAAGGCGATCTCTGTATTAGAAACGATTCCTGAAGATGATGATGCATATCCAGAAAGTCTATTATTAATGGCTGATTTGTATCAAATGCAAGGACTATTTGAAGTCAGTGAACAAAAACTCCTGAAAGCGAAAGAACTACTTCCGAATGAAGCTGTCATTGATTTTGCTCTAGGGGAACTGTATTTTTCCCAAGGTCTTTCGAAGAAAGCAGCTGACTATTTCTATAAAGTTGCGAAACAAAGGGATGAGATTGGTGGCGTCAATGTATATCAGCGGCTAGCCGAATCGTTAAGTACAGCAGGAGAATTTGAAGATGCACTTGAATGGTACGAAAAGGCAGTGCAAGACCAAGCAGACCCGAATACACTATTCGGATATGGGTTAACTGCTATGAGGGCTGGCAGGACGAAAACTGCCATTCAACAGCTTTCTGAGTTAAAAGACATTGATCCGTCTTATTCTACGCTTTACATGCCTTTAGCGAAAAGTTATGAGGAAGAAGGACTGTATCACGAGGCATTAGAGGTAGTAAAAGCGGGTATTAAAATTGATGAGTATAACAAAGAACTATACTTATACGGTGCAAAGATTGATTTGAAAAATGGAAATGCAGAAGATGCTAAAAAACTTCTTCAGGAAGCACTTGCGCTTGACCCTGGATATATTGAAGCGGTTCACACTTTGCTTGCTATTTATTTAAATGAAGAGCTTTTTGATGAGATTCTTGACTTGATCAAAGAAGTAAAAAGTTTTGGGGAAGATGATCCGAAGTTTAATTGGTATGCAGCTTCTGCTTCTGTCGGACGAGAAGAGTACAAAGAAGCCGCCGAGTACTTTAAGCTTGCTCTGCCTGATTTTGATGAGGAACGAGACTTTTTATATGAATACGCTTCGTTCCTTTTAGAAGAAGGCAGACAAAAAGAAGCATTGCCGTTATTGCGTAAAGTTCTTCAAAAAGATGGCACGAATGAAGAAATTGAAGAAACGATTTTAAGAATTGAAGACGAAATTTCCTTGTAGTTTGCAGGAATGAAGAGCTGTTTGTTGAATAATTCATGTATAGCAATTTATTTTACGATAGAGGAGGGAATAACATGCAGACCCCTGTTTCTGTCAATGAAAAAAAGGAATTTATCCGATGGTTCTTAAACCATTATCAACTAAAGCGAAGAGAGTGTGTTTGGATATTAAATTATTTAATGAGTCACGACTCTTTGATGGAAAAGGTCCATTTCGTAGAGCAAGCAGACTTCTGCCCAAGGGGAATCATTATGTCAACACATTGTGTGGATGAAGTTCCCTTTAGATTTTATAAAGAAAATATCATGACGACAGATGCAGAAAAGTCATTTCATGACATTCGGCTGAATAAACAGCAAGATTTGTTTATTCAATTGAATTTCCGTTCTGCTTATCGTTCGCCGGAATACGCAGCTGTTCTTGAAACAAACCCGCATATTCCAAAGGATCTTTACGAAAATGAAAAGGATAAGGATCTGGCTGAGAAAGTGCTCGATCATTCAATTGCCACTTTTCAAAAGGAACGTTTAATGAAGGAAATAGATGATGCTCTTGACCGTCATGATCAAGAGACATTTGCTAAGCTAGCAAAAGAATTAAATCTATTATCATAACCTGAACCATAAGCCTTGCCCTATCAGGCAGGGCTTATGTCAATGAAAGAGGGGGAAATGAATGAAGTGGAAGGCGGAGGACGCAGACAGCTTTTTGCAATCTCGAGATTACATTGATACCGCTATCATTCCATTAGTTGGGATTGATGTAGGGCAAATCAAACAAACAGTGTCATTGGGGGAGTTTACAACACTTGTAGTGGAGGAACTTGAAAGGCAGTTAAAAGGGAGAGTATTTCTTTTCCCTCCTTATACATATTTAGAAGCAAATGAAAGTAAAAAAATAGAACTTCTCACGATGGAAAAATCATTACAAGATCATTTTCAGCATGTGGTGTTTGTCACATCTGATCGCATTTGGCGACAGCATACAGAGATAAGTGATTCACTCTATATGTTGAAGCCGGTTCCGCTTGAGCATTTAAAAGTAGATCTTAAGCAAAAAATTATTCAGGACAGTGTAGAACAAATATTGAACTTTTTGTTACAAAAATGGAACCCTTCATAAAAACCCTTACATTTGCATTGTACATAGCTTTTTAGGCTGTTGACCTTGTGAATAGATTGATATATTATGAGGGTGTCCTAGTTTTTATGAAATTTTTTCTAATTCAGTTATAAAGTAGCTGACGACCTGAGGGGGGAGAAAAAAATGAGCGAGAAGAGACATGGAGTGTCCAGGCGTCAATTTTTGAATTACACGTTGACCGGCGTGGGGGGATTTATGGCCGCTGGAATGCTCATGCCTATGGTTCGCTTTGCACTTGACCCTGTACTAAAAGGAACAGAGGAGCAAGATATGGTTCAAGTTGTTAGTGTTGATGAACTGACAAAGGAACCAAAGCGCTTTGACTTTAAAATTGATCAAGTGGATGCGTGGTACGAGTCAAAGGAATCTAGGTCAGCGTGGGTGTACAAAGAAGGGGATGAAATTGTCGCTTTATCGCCAATCTGTAAACATTTAGGATGTACAGTGAACTGGAACAGTGATCCGAAAAATCCTAACAAATTTTTCTGCCCGTGTCACTATGGGCTGTACGACAAGGATGGTACAAACGTACCCGGAACTCCGCCGCTTGCACCGCTTGATCACTATAAGCAGCAAGTGAAGGACGGATACCTCTATCTTGGAAAAGCTGTGCCGAAAGGGGAAGGGTAACGATGCTTAACAAGATTTATGATTGGGTAGATGAGCGGCTAGACATCACACCGATATGGAGAGATATTGCGGATCATGAAGTGCCAGAGCATGTCAATCCAGCACACCACTTTTCTGCTTTTGTGTATTGTTTTGGCGGTTTAACGTTTTTTGTGACAGTCATTCAAGTCCTTTCGGGCATGTTTTTAACAATGTATTACGTGCCGGATATTAAAAATGCATGGGAATCTGTCTATTATTTGCAAAATGAAGTGGCATTTGGACAGATTGTCAGAGGGATGCACCATTGGGGTGCGAGTCTAGTTATTGTCATGATGTTTTTACATACGCTAAGGGTCTTTTTCCAAGGGGCGTATAAGAAGCCAAGAGAGCTCAACTGGATTGTTGGAGTATTGATTTTCTTTGTGATGCTCGGGCTCGGTTTCACAGGTTACCTTTTACCATGGGATATGAAGGCGCTGTTTGCGACGAAGGTAGGTCTTCAAATTGCAGAGGCGACGCCTTTCATTGGAAAAGAGATTAAAATCCTGCTTGCAGGTCATCCAGACATTGTAGGAGCACAAACGCTGACGAGATTTTTCGCTATCCATGTCTTTTTCTTGCCAGCGGCATTATTTGGGCTGATGGCCGCCCACTTTATCATGATTCGTAAGCAAGGAATTTCTGGACCGCTATAAAATATGCGTTTGATGAATGTTCAATGAGGAGGGGATGACTTTGCATAGGGGAAAAGGGATGAAATTTGTCGGAGATTCCAGGGTTCCGGCGGAAAGAAAACCAAACATACCTAAAGACTATTCCGAATATCCGGGAAAAACAGAAGCCTTTTGGCCAAACTTTCTTTTAAAGGAATGGCTTGTCGGTTCCGTTTTTTTAATTGGATTTCTTGTCCTGACTGTTGTTCATGCACCTCCGCTTGAGCGGATGGCTGATCCAACAGATACTGGCTATATTCCGTTGCCGGACTGGTATTTCCTTTTTTTATACCAGTTATTAAAATATGAATTTGCTGCTGGAAGCTATACCGTGGTTGGTGCAATGATTATGCCAGGAATTGCGTTTGGTGCACTCTTGCTCGCACCATTTCTTGATTCTGGTCCTGAACGTAGACCGTATAGAAGACCAATTGCTGTAGGGATGATGCTTCTTGCAATTGGTGCAGCGACATATTTAACGTGGGAGTCTGTAGCAACTCATGATTGGGAAGCAGCTGCAAAACAAGGTGAAATCAAGAAAGAAGCGGAAATTGATACCTCAGCCGAAGAGTATAAAATTTATCAAGAGCAAACGTGTATTTCCTGTCATGGAGACAATATGCAAGGCGGTGCAGCTGGACCGTCACTTGTTGACAACGGACTTGCGCCAGAGGAAATCGCTAAAATCGCTGTAGAAGGAAAAGGGAACATGCCAAAGGGCGTCTTTAAAGGCAGTGATGAAGAACTTAAAAAGCTCTCTAAATATTTATCTGAGATCAAATCCAAATAATTCAGTTGTGTATTTGCAGGTACAAGGATATACTCAAAATAGAAAAAAGCTGGCGCCTGTCAGCTTTTTTTCTGATTTTAACAGATCGTGAGTGAAGAGAAACATGAGATGGATTCAATATCTACTGGCAGAGCGTTACATGTTAGTCCTTTTGTTGATTGTGAACTTTCTAGGTACTGTTTATGGCTACTATTGGTATATCCCGCAGTTGATAGATACACCGGCCATATTTTTACCTTTTGTTCCGGATAGTCCAACGGCTAGCTTTTTCTTTTTATTTGTATTACTAGCGTTTATGATGAAGGGCCATGCCCCTTATTTTGAAGCACTTGCTCTTGTTACCTTGATGAAATATGGATTATGGGCCGTGGGTATGAATATTCTAGTGCTCTTATCTATTGATGATTTTCCGTGGGAAGGATACATGCTGATTGCTTCTCACTTTGCGATGGCGGTTCAAGCTGTCCTTTTTGCACCGTATTATCGTTTTAACATGCGTCATTTGGTTGTAGCAGGTATTTGGACTTTACATAATGATGTGATTGATTATGTATTTGGGATGATGCCAAGGTACTCTATGCTTTCTGCATATTCGAATGAAATTGGCTATGTTACGTTTTGGTTAAGTATCGCTGTTCTTCTTTTTTCATATTATCTCGTCTTATCCAAAAAAGCGGTCAAGCTCGAACTCCCTTAACAATGTTGGTCTAACCTTGTCCTTTTCTTCATACGCTGTATGGAGAAGGGCTAGGAGGGACTTGCATGAAACGAAAGCCAATCGTGATGATTCTATTACTTTTTCTCGTAATACATCCAACTGTTGCAAAAGGTGAGGAAACGGCTGCTAAAGCGCTGAATGAACTAACGGAACTATCAGATTCTATCTTTCAATTAACGAGACAAGCTAAATATGATGAGGCGTTACAAGTCGCATTATATGTTGAAAAGACATTTAAAGCTGGGAATTGGCGTGGAACTCTGTCTAATACGCAGGTGCGGCAAATTACACTTGGCTATCAAGATATAATTAAGGTGCTTCAGCAGAAAAATGTGGATGACCGGGAAAAGCTTCGTTATGCCTCTCAGTTTAGAATGTTGCTAGACGCTATTCAATCGGATTCTGAACCGCTTTGGGGATCATTAGAAAAGCCGATTATGGGGTCATTTCCTATTTTGAAAAAGGAAGTAAAGAATCCTGAATCGACAACATTCTATGAAACTTGGAATGAGTTTGTTTCTTTATACGATATGATTTATCCTAGTTTAACGATTGATATTCCGCTAGAAAGACTTCAAACGATTAAGCAGCACATTGAAGTGATTGAACAAGGGGAATTTCTAAAAGCATCAAGTGGGACAAAGCTTGAGCGTCTCACAAGACTGGAAGAGGAACTATCCAGTGTGTTTGCCAACGTCGATCAAGATGAAGCAGATCCTTCACTTCTATGGGTCATTTTAACAACAGGCAGTATGATTTTATTGACATTAACGTATGTAGGGTTTCGCAAATATCGTGCTGAAAAAGAGAAGAAGCAAAAGCGTCAAGCTGACTATCCGAAATCATAAAAAAGAAGCACCACTTGATGGGCTTCTTTTTTAATGAGGATTGAGCGGCTTTTTGTGTTCATCTAATGTGAAGCCTTCACCGAGAACGTCATGTACATCACTAACCGATACGAATGCATGAGGGTCAACAGAGGTCACCACACTCTTTAGGTGGACAAGCTCATTTTTAGGAACGACACAATAAAGGACATTGCGTTCCTGCTTCGTATATGAACCGACACCTTTTAAAATGGTCACACCGCGCTCCATTTCCTCTGTGATTTTCTTTTGAATGATGTCATCCTTTTCGGAAATAATCATGGCCCCCTTTGCAGCATAGGCTCCTTCTTGCATGACGTCAATGACTTTTGCCGCAACAAATACGGCGACGAGTGTATACATGGCTTCTTTGTAATTTAAATAGGTCAGAGAAATGGTAATCACGCATGCGTCGAATATAAACATCGTTCTTCCCATGGCAACCTGATAGTGCTTATTAATGAGTCTTGCGATGATATCGACGCCGCCTGTTGTACCGCCGTTTTTAAAGATGATTCCAAGGCCTGTTCCGATAAACACACCTGCAAAGAGTGACGCTAAGGCTAAATCGTGCTGAAGAGGCATATGTATTTGAAAGCGCTGGAATATGGCAAGAAATACAGATAGACTGACTGTTCCTACAATCGTATATGTGAACATTGTTCTGCCGAGCATTTTCCAACCGATAAAGAAGATGGGAATGTTTAAGACAAGGTTTGAAATGGACGGATCGATGTGAAATAGAAAATATAAAAGCAGTGTAATTCCTGTAAATCCGCCTTCTGCCAAGTTGTTTTGCATATTAAAATGAACAAGGCCGAAAGAAAAAATCGCAGATCCTATTAGAATAAACACGATATTTTTAAGACGAATTTCTTTTAGCAAAAGATCACTCCTTTTTTTGCTTAGACAGCGATAATATTATATGGTATGGGAGAGAAACAAGCAAACGGAGTTTTAAACATTTGTCAAATATTGATGATTTCGCTAACATGTAAGAGACAGATAGGAGGATGAGCTTCATGACGATTGAAAAAACGCTACGTCACGTGCAGCAAGAAGTAGATGATTACATAGGACAATTTAAAGAAGGCTACTTTAGCCCGCTTGCCATGATGGCTCGTCTGACAGAGGAGTTAGGTGAGCTGGCAAGAGAGGTCAACCATTACTATGGAGAAAAACCGAAAAAAACAACTGAAGCTGAAAAAAGTATGGAAGAAGAAATTGGCGATGTATTGTTTGTTTTAACATGCCTTGCCAATTCACTTGATATTTCACTTGAAGAAGCTCACGATCGTGTGATGCATAAATTCAATACAAGAGACAAAGATCGCTGGACGAAAAAAGAAGGGAAGTAGATACGATGACGAATCAAACCATCAAAGTTGTGATCGCTGGAGCAAGAGGAAGAATGGGGATAGAGGCTGTCAAACTGGCAGAAGAAACTAGCCATTTTGAGCTAGTGGCTGCCCTTGATCATACACATGAAGGGAAAGCACTATCTGATGTGATTCATACAACATCAAACGCTCCTATTTATACGGATATTGATATTTGTCTTTCAGAAACAAAACCTGATGTATTAATTGATCTCACGACACCAGAAATCGGAAAAGTACATACAAAAAAAGCGCTTGAACATGGCGTGCGTCCAGTCGTTGGGACAACTGGTTTTTCAGAAACTGACTTGAAGGAACTACAGCAATTGACAGAAGAAAAGGGGATTGGCTGTATTATCGCACCAAACTTTGCCGTAGGTGCCGTTTTAATGATGAAGTTTGCAAAAATGGCGGCAAACTACTTTTCTGACGTTGAAATCATTGAGCTTCACCATGACAAAAAGCTGGATGCTCCGAGTGGTACAGGGTTAAAAACAGCAGAAATGATTGCAGAAGTGAGAGAAAGCAAAAAGCAGGGACATCCAGAAGAAAAAGAATTAATACAGGGAGCAAGAGGTGCAGATTATGACGGAATTCGTTTGCACAGCGTACGACTTCCGGGGATGATTGCTCACCAAGAAGTGCTGTTTGGTATGGATGGACAGACGTTAACCATTCGCCATGACTCTTATAACCGTGCATCATTTATGTCAGGTGTGAAGCTATCGGTGGAGCAGGTCATGCACATTGATCAGCTCGTATATGGCTTAGAACATATTATTGATTAAAAAGGAGTGGATGCCTGATGAAAATTGCTTTAATCGCTCATGATAAGAAAAAAAGTGACATGGTTCAGTTTGCAATTGCTTACCGTGATATTTTGGCGGATCATACACTTTATGCAACAGGGACAACAGGTCTGAGAGTGAAAGAGGCTACAGGGCTTCGCATTCATCGTTTTCAATCAGGACCACTGGGCGGAGATCAGCAAATTGGCGCTATGATTGCTGATAATGCCATGGATCTTGTGCTCTTTTTTAGAGATCCGCTAACCGCTCAGCCGCATGAACCGGATGTGTCTGCACTCATCCGGTTGTGCGATGTGTATTCCATTCCTTTAGCAACAAATATGGGAACAGCAGACATTTTAGTTAGAAATTTAAACAAAGGTGCTTTTGATTTTCGAAACGTAGTAAATAGTGGAGGAATAAATGAAACGACTTGATATACTTGCGTTTGGAGCCCATAGCGATGATGTAGAAATTGGGATGGGTGGAACGATTGCAAAATACGTAAAAAAAGGGGCTCATGTCGGTATTTGTGACTTGACCCAAGCTGAATTATCATCGAATGGAACGGTAGAAATCCGAAAAGAAGAAGCGAAAAAAGCAGCGGGCATTTTAGGTGTTACTACTCGAATCCAGCTCACATTACCAGATAGAGGACTTTATCGTAATGATGGAGCGATTAAAGAAATTGCTGCTGTGATCCGAACATACAAGCCGAGCATCATTTTTGCCCCGCATGACCAAGATCGACACCCAGATCATGGTCATGCGGGCTCGCTTGTAGAGGAGGCTGCATTTTCTGCAGGTATACATCAATTTGAAGATTCATTTAAGCAGCCAGCGCATAAAGTAAGCAAGATGTATTATTACATGATTAATGGTCACCATCGTCCAGACTTTGTGATTGATATATCTGAAGAGATGGACCAGAAAATGAATAGCTTGCATGCGTATGAAAGTCAATTCATTAAATCAAAACATTCAGTGGATACACCACTTGTGAATGGATATATTGATTTTGTCAAAATGAGAGAGTCTTTGTACGGAAGAGAAGTCAATAAGGCATATGCTGAAGGGTTTTTTACGAAGAAACCGCTCTTAGTTGATGATGACTTACTTGGGGGGTAAACATGAAAAAATTGAAGATCGGAATTACTTGTTATCCAAGTGTAGGTGGTTCAGGAATTATTGCCACAGAACTTGGAAAGCTTTTAGCTGAAAAAGGGCACGATGTTCATTTCATTACCTCAAGCATTCCGTTTAGACTGAATAAAGTGTATCCGAATATTTATTTCCATGAGGTTGATGTCAATCAATATGCCGTTTTTCAATACCCGCCCTATGATCTTGCGCTTGCAAGTAAATTAGCAGAGGTGGCAAAACGAGAAAAGCTGGATATTATCCATGCTCATTATGCTGTTCCGCATGCCGTCTGTGCTTTTTTAGCAAAACAAATGACGGGTCAGTCGGTAAAGGTGGTCACAACTCTTCACGGAACGGATATTACGGTTTTAGGATATGACCCCTCGTTAAAGGAAGTCATTCGTTTTGCGATTGAATCATCTGATCGCGTAACGGCTGTGTCTCATTCGTTAGTCGCACAGACGTACGATTTGATTAAACCAAATAAAAAGATCGACACCATCCATAACTTTCTTGATGAGCGTGTTTATATGCGTGAAGATCATGAGCTACTGAAGACACATTATGGTATTTTACCAGACGAAAAGGTCATCATCCATGTGTCTAATTTCCGAAAGGTGAAACGAGTACATGATGTCATTCATGTCTTTAAAAAAGTCTCAGAACAAGTGAATGTAAAGCTATTACTCATTGGAGATGGCCCTGAAAAATCGGTTGTCTGTGAACTTGTGAAAAAATTAGGGCTGACGGACCGTGTGTTGTTTTTAGGAAAGCAAGAGAAGGTAGAGGAGATTTATTCGATCAGTGATCTGAAGCTACTGCTTTCTGAGAAGGAGAGTTTTGGGCTTGTGCTTCTTGAAGCAATGGCATGTGGAGTGCCTTGTATTGGAACAAATGTTGGCGGTATTCCAGAGGTCATTACACACGGAGAAACAGGTTTTCTTGTTCCGCTCGGCGATATAGACGAGGCAGCAAAGTATGCCGTCGCTCTATTGAAAGATGAAAAGCTGCATCAACAAGTGTCTATGGCAGCCTGCTCAAGTGTTCATACCCGATTCTCCTCTGAAAAAATTGTCAGTGAATATGAAAAGCTATATCAAGAACTGGTCGAAGGTGATGATGAAGATGAATGAACCATTCACACATGCAGTTCCTATATTACATACATTGCATCAAAACGGGTATCAGGCTTATTTTGTCGGTGGAGCTGTGAGAGATGTTCTCATGGGCCGAGAAATTGGGGATATAGACATTGCGACTGATGCGACGCCTGACGCAGTGGAATCTCTATTTGATCAAACGATTAATGTTGGCAAAGAGCATGGCACGGTCATTGTGATACATGATGGAGTCAGCTATGAGGTCACAACTTTTCGAAGTGAATCAGAATATGAAGATTTTCGCAGACCTAAAGAGGTGCAATTTATCTCATCACTTAAGGAAGATCTTTTCAGAAGAGATTTAACGATCAATGCGATTGCCATGGATGTAAATGGTGAGATCATTGACCATGTGGGAGGCAAAAAGGATATTCAGCGGAAACGAATCCAGACCGTTGGCGATCCGGCGTGCCGTTTTCAAGAAGATGCACTTCGGATGATGAGAGCCGTGCGTTTTATAAGTCAGCTAGGTTTTCAGCTTTCAGATGCAACCGCTGATGCAATGAAAAAAGATAAACATCTGCTTGCAAATATATCTGTTGAGCGTAAAAAGATTGAAATGGAGAAACTTTTAAAAGGTCGCTACTATGAACAAGCCATTCGAATACTCATTGAAACAAAATTATATGAAGAATTGCCCTGCCTAAGAAAGTATGGAATTAACGAACAACTGCAAACGTTCCCGTTTTATTTGTTAGATGGGTTAGAAGAAGTATGGGGTGCATTCATTCATTTACTTGGCCTTCATGAAAAAGAGGCTGTGTCCTTTTTAAAAGAATGGAAGCTGTCGACTAAACTTTTGAAAGAAGCCATCGCTATCAGCAAGTACGTTGATTGTAACTGGAATGCTGAGAAGATGTTTGAAGCTGGTGAAAGCGTGCTGTTATCCAGTCTTAAAGTGACGCAGTTGAAACATGAGCGCCGCATTTTCTTTGATGAGCTAGAAGCGGCAAAACGTTCATATGATGCGTTACCTATTAAGAATTTGCAGGACCTTGCTATTTCAGGGAAAGATTTAATGGCCATTCGGCAAAAAAAGGCAGGTAAATGGATTGCAGAGGAGCTAGACTTCGTGAAGAAAGCGGTGCTGCAAAACCGGCTGGAAAACCGAAAAGAAGCCATAGAGGAGTGGCTCATTGCATGCGATCAATGATTAGAAAACGATTAATCGAATTATTTACCTCTGCGCCACAAGACTTTGTCTCGAGCCAGCAAATTTGTGATGAGTTGGGCTGCTCCCGAACGGCAGTATGGAAACACATAGAGGACTTACGAAA
Organism: Bacillus sp. NPDC093026; assembly: GCF_044754665.1. Lineage (NCBI taxonomy): Bacteria > Bacillati > Bacillota > Bacilli > Caryophanales > Bacillaceae > Bacillus > Bacillus sp. NPDC093026. The sequence continues at coordinate 281,398 of NZ_JBIVPN010000003.1, forward strand.
AGAGGGCTATGAGTTAGAAGCTGTTAGAAGAAAAGGATACAGACTTCTTCGCAAGCCGGATAAAATTAGTGAGGATGAAATTCTTTTTGGTCTGGAAACAGAGACGTTCGGTAGACATATTTATTTCCAAGAGGAAGTAACATCTACTCAGCTCATCGCTCATGATCTTGTAAATGAAGGTGCTCCTCATGGAACGCTTGTTGTGAGTGATCACCAGACGAAAGGAAAAGGTCGTCTGCAAAGAAATTGGCATTCCCCAAATGGTACAGGAATTTGGATGAGCTTGATCGTACGGCCTGATATTCCTCTGCACAGAGCGCCGCAAATGACCTTGCTTGCATCTGTAGTGATTACAGAAGCGATTGAAGCACTGACGGGTTTGACGCCATCTATTAAATGGCCTAATGATATTTTGTTAAACGGAAAAAAGGTCGTTGGCATTCTGACTGAATTAAGAGCAGAAGCTGACCAGGTTCATGCTGTGATTATTGGTCCAGGCATTAATGTCAACCAAACGGCAAGTGACTTTCCAGAGGAATTAAAGGATGTAGCCACAAGTGTGCGAATGGAACTTGGTGAAAAGGTAGACAGAGCTGCGCTGATTCAAAAAATCATGTACATCTTTGAGAAAAGGTACGATGATTATATGACACATGGATTTGCACCGATTAAACATCTATGGGAAGCGTATACGATAACACTGGGCGAGCGCATCATTGCCCGCACCGTCAACGGACAATTTACTGGAAAAGCACTTGGGATTAATGATGAAGGCGTCCTTTTACTTGAGACAGCGGAAGGAATTCAAAAGATATATTCAGCAGACATAGAGATCAAGTCAACTTAAGTGGAACACCCGGCGCATTTTTGTTATACTTCGTGTGGACAGTATCTGAAGAACTGTACCTGTTAGATGATCAAAATATCAATTTCTGCCTTGATCCTAAGGGACTTGGACAGAGGGATGATTCGCCTGCACATGAATGAAAAGAAGCATGTGGTTTAAAGGCAAGCATTTCCTCTCCAGAATGAGGAGGAACAAATGAAGACAAAACTAGATTTTCTCAAAATGAAAAAAGAAAACGAACCCATTGTGATGCTAACAGCATACGACTATCCTTCTGCGTTGCAAGCAGAAAAAGCGGAAGTTGACATGATCTTAGTTGGTGATTCACTTGGGATGGTTGTACTTGGACTTGATTCAACGGTACAAGTCACAATGGATGATATGATCCATCATACGAAAGCGGTGAAAAGAGGCGCAAAAAACACCTTTATTGTGACCGATATGCCATTTATGTCTTATCATTATTCACTGCAAGAGACGATGAAGAATGCAACACGAATCATGCAAGAAAGTGGTGCTGATGCGCTTAAGCTGGAAGGTGGAGACGGAGTATTCGAATCCATTCAGGCATTAACAAGAGGCGGTATTCCAGTGGTCAGTCATTTAGGTCTCACACCTCAATCAGTAGGTGTACTTGGTGGGTATAAAGTGCAAGGGAAAGACCTACAAAGTGCACAAAAATTAATTGATGATAGTCTGAAATGTGAGGAAGCGGGTGCAATCGCACTTGTTTTAGAATGTGTACCTGGTGAACTGACTAAACGAATTGCAGGCATGCTGACCATCCCAGTAATCGGGATTGGTGCAGGAGTGGAGGCAGATGGACAAGTACTCGTTTACCATGATGTGGTAGGGTACGGGGTGGCTAGAACACCTAAATTTGTGAAACAATACGCGCACATTGATTCAGTGCTAGAAGATGCGCTTATTCAATATACAAAAGAAGTAAAAGCTCGCCAATTCCCAGAAGCAGCACATACGTTTCATGTGAAAGAAGAAGTTCTCGACGGTTTATATGGAGGAATGAAGAAATGAAAGTTGTCACACATATTCGCGAGCTAAAAGAACTAATTCGAATGAATCAAAGGAAGCAGCGTTCAGTTGGTTTTGTGCCTACAATGGGGTTCCTTCATGAAGGTCATCTCCAGCTAGCAAAAGAGGCAAGAGAGCAAAATGACGTTGTGGTGATGAGTATTTTTGTCAATCCTTTGCAGTTTGGACCGAATGAAGACTTCGAGTCGTATCCTAGAGATATGAAAAGAGACCAGCGTCTAGCAGAGGCAATAGGAGTGGATATTTTATTTACGCCTGATGTAAAGGAAATGTATAAAGAGAAACCATCCGTTACCGTGTCTGTTCAAAAAAGAACGGATGTATTATGCGGGAAGAAGCGTCCAGGACATTTTGATGGGGTTGCGACAGTATTGACAAAGTTATTTCATCTTGTTGAACCTACGAATGTGTACTTTGGTCTAAAGGATGCACAACAAGTCGCTGTGATCGATGCCATGATGGAAGACTTCTTCTTTGACATTCAACTCGTGTCTGTACCAACAGTGCGTGAAGAGGACGGTTTAGCGAAGAGTTCAAGAAATGTTTATTTGTCTGAAGCAGAAAGACAGGAAGCACCAACTCTTTATCAGGCATTAAAGCGAGGACAAACTGCTGTTGAAAATGGCGAACGAGATCCAAAGCGAGTTCATCAACTCATAGAGAAAGAGCTCCTAAAAACAAGTGGTGAGATTGATTACATTGGCATTTATTCATATCCTCACCTTGAACCACTTCAAAGCCTGACGGGTCAAGTCATTATTGCGATTGCAGTTAAATTCTCTAAGGCAAGACTGATTGATAATGTGATTTTCCATGTTCCTGAAAGCGGTGAAAAACATGTATAGAACCTTTATGACTTCGAAGCTCCATAAAGCGATTGTGACAGAAGCGAATTTGCATTATGTAGGAAGTATTACAATTGACGAAGATTTGCTTGATGCAGCAGGCATGATGGCAAATGAGAAAGTTCAAATTGTCAATAATCATAATGGGGCACGACTTGAAACATATATTATCCCTGGTGAGAGAAAAAGCGGCGTTATATGCTTAAATGGTGCTGCAGCTAGATTAGTGCAGCCAGGAGATGAAATCATCATTATTGCTTATGGCATGTTGTCGGAAGAAGAAGCGAAGACGCATACGCCTAAAGTGGTTGTGCTAAATAAACAAAATCAAATTGAACAAATAATTGGGCATGAGCCTGCAAGAACGATTTTGTAACGCAAGCTTACACATACAGAACAGCTTCAATTTCAGAGGGGCTGTTCTGTGTGTCATGATCCATTGCCCAAAGCGTATTTCACATTGGGTGGAACGTAGGAATTGAGGTGTCCATTTTATGACCGATCAAAGGTTTGTTGTCGTTGATATTGAAACCACCGGGAATTCACCTAAAAAGGGTGATAAAATCATTCAAATCGCTGCGGTGGTAATTGAAAATGGACAAATTGTAGAACGGTATTCGAAATATGTAAACCCAGGAAAGACGATCCCTGGATTTATTGAACAACTGACAGGCATTAAACAGCACATGGTCGACGGTGCGGTTTTCTTTGAAGACATTGCCCAAGAGGTGTATGACCTGATACATGGTGCTTATTTTGTTGCGCACAATGTTCATTTTGACTTAAATTTTTTAAATGATGAACTTAAAGGATGCGGGATAAATGAGCTGGATGTACTAGCAATTGATACAGTTGAGATTTCTAGAATTCTTTATCCTGAGCTTGAGGGTTACAAGTTAACTGAATTAAGTGAAGAGCTCATGCTTCCACATGACCACCCGCACCGGGCGGATAGTGATGCGGAAGTTACTGCCATGTTATTTTTAACGCTGTTACATAAATTAGAGAATACACCGGCGAACGTATTAAAGCAGCTTCGCAGGTTATCACAATATCTCCTAAGTGATATTGAATTTTTGATTAAGCAGCTAGAAACAACTCATACGACTTGTGGGCAATCTCTAGTTGAAGTTGGATCGTTTGCTATTAAAGATGCGGCCAAAACATCAAATGAAACGACACATTCTGTAGAAGCTGATGATCAGTGGTTATTTGAAGAGGCAAAAGAAAAACTCCCGCAAATGTTAGAAGGATATAAGGTCAGAGAAGGTCAGCTCACGATGATGAATAAAGTGAGAGAGGTTTTTCATGAAAGAGCTTATGCGTTAATTGAAGCAGCGCCCGGCATTGGCAAGACCCTTGCTTATTTAATTCCGGCTGCCTTAGAGGCAAAGAAATCTGGAAAACCAGTCATTATTAGTACATACTCTATTCTCTTACAGCAACAAATGCTCGAGCGTGATGTGCCTATTTTGCATAAATTACTGCCATTTGAGCCGGTCGCTTGTGTATTTAAAGGGAGAGCACATTATATTTGTTTAGATAAGTTTGAGCATGTCCTGCATGAGGAAGATGATAACTATGATGTGGTCTTAACAAAAGCACAAATATTAATGTGGTTGCTTGAGACAGATACGGGAGACTTGTCTGAACTCAATTTACCGTCAGGAGCTGCGAATATAAAGGATCGAATATCCTGCGTGCATATGCCGTTTACATCGAAGAAGCGACGCTTTAAGGAATATTGTTTTTATGAACGGGCAAAAAGAAGGGCACGAACAGCTAATTTAATTTTAACCAATCACCGCCTGCTTTTATCAAAAACTGAATCATCATCCATATTTGACCATGCAGACGTATATGTCATTGACGAGGCCCATCATTTTGAGAAAACAGCAAATGAAACACTTGGTGACAGCATTTCTTACGTTCAACTGCATGCAAAATTGACACAGCTTGGCTCATTGCAAGGCGGACTCTTCAAGAAACTAAAAAACAGATTCTATGCTTCGGGATTAAAAACGGACACATTTATTGAAATGGATGAGTATCTTCATCAACTTCAGATGGAAAGCGATGCATTTTTTAGTACAGTACACGCTTTTGTCAAAAAGACAAAACCAAAAACGGACATCAATCGTCTCATTTATAGAGTGCGTCATTATTCGAAACATGCACAATGGAAGCGGATTAAAGAGACAGCGAGTAAGTTGTGTTCATTATTCATTGCTTGTGAGAAGTTGTATGAGCAACAAAAAAAAGAGTGGCTTCAGCAAGGGGATTTTCTGACAGACGATGATGCATTTGAGGCGGAGGAATACGACCAAGTCATGGCGTTCATGCATACATTTTGCAATACGCTGTACCGGTTTATTTTCGAACCACAAAATGATGAAACAGTTTGGATAGAGATTGATGCCAAAGGTGCTAAAAATGCCGTATTCATGTATGCACAGCCGCTAGATACAGGAGAATTACTCGCTGATCGATTTTTTATGAATAAAAAAAGTGTCGTCCTCACATCAGGAACTTTGACAGTCAATCACCGATTTGATTACTGTATAGAGCGATTTGGACTTCAAGATTTTTACCCACAGCTTGTCAAAATTGATTCGCCGTTTGAACTTGAGAAACAGCTCACTGTCGTCGTTCCGGCTGACATGCCAGCGATCACAAACCGTGATGAAAAAAATTATGCGAAACATGTGGCCAAGTATATAAAAATTATGGAAAAACAACACCATGCTAAAATATTGGTGCTGTTTAATTCACATGAAATGTTAAAAGCAGCTTATGAAGAGCTTAAAACAGAAGGAATGCAATCGACTTTGTTTGCCCAAGGGCTGACAGGTGGGAGCCCTGTGAAATTGACGAAAATGTTCAAACTATCAAAGCAAGCAATATTGCTTGGAACAGGGAGCTTTTGGGAAGGAGTGGATTTTCCAGGCTCTGAGCTGACAACAGTGATTATGGCAAGGCTTCCTTTCAGGCCGCCTGATTCACCGCTGATTGAAGCGAAATGTGAAGCGGCTAAGAAACAAGGAAAAAATCCATTTAAAGCTGTGGCTCTCCCTGAGGCAGTGTTAACCTTTAAGCAAGGCGCAGGTCGCTTGCTTCGTTCTGAAAAAGACATAGGCACATTGCTCATTTTAGATCGACGAGTGAAAACTGCTTCATATGGAAAATTATTTTTAGAATCACTTCCTCATGCGCCTGTACATGAAATGTCAAAGGAGTCGCTTATTGCGTATATAGAGAAGCTAAACAACGAAAAGCCGCTGTCATAAGCGGCCTTTAGCTGGTGTGGGTTCGGAGTTATTTTATTGAAACGGCTTCTGTGGTTCCGTTGTAAAAATAGTATCGGTTCTTGCGTTGAAAAGTATGACTAACAATATTTACGTAACTAGGAGGAATTAGAAGTGGAAAGTAAAATAGAGGTGCTTTCAACTGTTCAAATTAAGCATTCAGAAGATCTTTATAAAATTGTCGACTTACTGAACAGAACGCTTAAGAGAGAGGATCTCATGTTTGGTTTAGCATTAGATCAAGAAGATCAAAATCAGGCGATATTTACAATTTATCGCACATAGGGGAAGCATGATATGAAAAAAATGGTTTGGATGATCTCGTCAATTGTCGTCCTCTTTTTACTGATCGGTATCATGAGCTTTACATGGATTTATCAGAGCGCCATGAGTCAAAAAGAACAAGGGCATGAGGCTGCCATTGAACGAGCAAAAGAAAAAGCAAAACTAGTACAGGTTGAACAGGTCGAAACTTTTGTAGGAAAAGAAAAACAATTTATTGTAAAAGGTGTAAACAATCAAAAAGAAACGACCTATGTATGGGTTCCAGCCAGCAAAAATGAAAAAGTGATTGCCAAGACGGCAAAAGAAGGAATTACTTCGGATCAAGCAGTACAAGCCGTTAAAAAGGAAAACACTGTCACTACATTAAAAGACGTCAAATTAGCAAGAGAAGGTGACGTTTTGCTTTGGGAAGTGACTTATTTAAATGAAAATAATCAATATAGCTTTAGCTATGTTGACTTTACGACTGGCCAAGTGGAAAAAAATTTAACACCTTAGTTTCTCCCATCTTGCGTTGACCACGCTGTTTTAGAACGGTTATAATAAAATGTATGAAAAAAATCACACCTGACTTAAGGATAAGGTTTTTCTGGCTTTGGAGGGGAAATATGTTGAAATCAACCATTAATCAAGTATATAAACACGTCGATGAAGAAGTGACAATCGGCGCATGGATTGCCAATAAACGATCTAGCGGAAAAATTGCATTCTTGCAGCTACGTGACGGGACAGGCTTCATTCAAGGAGTCGTGGTGAAAACAGAGGTTGAAGAGGATGTCTTTAAGCTTGCGAAATCCGTCACACAAGAAACATCTGTATATGTGACGGGACAAGTCACAAAAGATGAGCGTTCACCATTTGGTTTCGAGTTGCAAGTAAAATCCATTGAGGTGATCCACGAAGCAAAGGATTATCCAATTACACCAAAAGAACATGGAACAGAGTTCTTAATGGATCATCGACATCTTTGGCTGCGTTCGAAAAAACAGCATGCCATGATGAAAATCCGTAACGAAATTATTCGTGCTACATATGAGTTTTTCCATCAAGAGGGCTTTGTGAAGGTTGATCCGCCAATTTTAACAGGAAGTGCTCCAGAAGGAACAACTGAGCTGTTCGCAACCAAATATTTTGATGAGGATGCTTATTTGTCGCAAAGTGGGCAACTTTATATGGAAGCTGCTGCAATGGCACTAGGAAAAGTATTTTCATTTGGTCCAACATTTAGAGCTGAAAAATCTAAAACAAAACGCCATTTAATCGAATTTTGGATGATTGAGCCGGAGATGGCCTTTGTTGAATTTAACGAAAACCTTGAGTATCAAGAAAAATACGTTTCTCACATTGTACAAAGTGTGCTAGAAAATTGTAAAATTGAACTGCATACACTTGGCCGTGATACTGAAAAATTAGAAAAGATTAAAGCACCATTCCCACGCATCACGTATGATGAAGCCATTAAATTCTTGCAGGATAAAGGATTTGATGACATTGAATGGGGAGATGACTTTGGTGCACCTCATGAAACAGCAATCGCTGAAAGTTATGATAAACCAGTGTTCATTACACATTACCCAACATCATTAAAACCGTTTTATATGCAGCCTGCGCCAGATCGTGACGACGTGGTCCTTTGTGCAGACTTAATTGCACCAGAAGGTTACGGTGAAATTATCGGCGGTTCTGAGCGTATTCATGATTTAGATTTGCTAGAAGCAAGATTGAAAGAGCACGGATTAGATCAAGAAACATACAAATGGTACACAGAATTAAGACAATATGGGTCTGTACCGCATTCAGGTTTTGGTCTTGGACTTGAACGAACAGTCGCATGGATTAGTGGAGCACCGCATGTACGTGAAACCATTCCATTCCCAAGATTATTAAACCGTTTATATCCATAAGACAAGAAAGCCTCCAATCAATGGGGGCTTTTTCAAACGTCTTTTGACAGGCACGTGAAATAAAACGTGATATACTGAATGTGAAGAGGTGTATCCGATGAACAGGCAGCAATTTATTGAAATGCAGCAAAAAGGGTCAACTAGTTTACCTAATTTGTTAATTGCTCATTATGAGCAATTAGGACTCAATGAAACACAAATGATGGTGATGTTAAAGATTAAGATGAATGAAGAACAAGGCGTTTTCTTTCAAACGTTTGAAGAGCTTTCTGCTGGTATGACCATTTCAGCTGAAGAGTGTGCCTATGTGGTTCAGCAGTTAATTCAAAAAGGGTTTATTTCGATTCAACCATTTGAAGATCGGTCTGGTATTCAGCATGATCGATATTCGATAGAGCCTTTATGGGGCATGTTATACGACTTTCTAGAGGCAAAACAGGTCAAAGAAAAACAAATGAACCATATTGAAGAAGAAAAGTCTTTATATTCATTATTTGAAGAGGAGTTTGGAAGACCGCTCTCTCCACTTGAAGGAGAAACACTTTCTATCTGGATGGATCAAGACCATCATGATGCTGCGATGATTCGTTTAGCCCTAAGAGAAGCGGTCTTATCAGGAAAATTAAATTTCCGCTATATAGACCGAATTTTATTTGAATGGAAAAAGAAAGGGCTGAAAACAGCTGAAGAAGCGAAAGAGCATAGCCAGCATTTCCGTTCACAGCGAAAACCATTGCAATCCAAAGAAGATGCTTCATCTTATAAACGACAAGTTCCTTTTTATAATTGGCTGGAACAATAATCAATAAAGGAGAAGGCATGTTATCAAAAAAACAAATCAATGAGTGTTTAGAAGTCATAGGAGAAATGTTTCCGGAGGCTGAGTGTGAGCTTGTTCATTCTAACCCATTTGAACTTGTGATCGCCGTTTTACTATCGGCTCAATGTACAGATGTTCTTGTGAACAAAGTGACGAAAACACTTTTTCAAAAATATAAAACACCAGAAGACTATTTAAATGTCTCTCTTGAAGAATTACAGCAAGATATTCGCTCGATCGGTCTTTACCGTAATAAAGCTAAAAACATCCAAAAATTAAGCAAAATGCTCATTGAAGAATATGGCGGTGAAGTGCCGAAAGACAGGGATGAGCTTGTAAAGCTTCCTGGTGTTGGACGAAAAACAGCAAATGTCGTTGTGTCAGTTGCTTTCGGCATTCCGGCAATTGCTGTAGACACCCATGTAGAGCGTGTCAGCAAACGGCTTGGTATTTGCCGTTGGAAGGACTCTGTACTCGAAGTAGAGCAGACGTTGATGAAGAAAGTACCAAAAGAAGATTGGTCAGTGACACATCATCGTTTAATTTTTTTTGGCAGATATCATTGCAAAGCGCAGCGGCCGCAATGTGAATCCTGTCCGCTTCTTGATATGTGTAGAGAAGGACAAAAGAGGCTAAAAAAAGGGTTGGTGAAGCTGGCATGAATGCAGCAAGTGTTTTCACGTCATATGTTGAGATGCTGAAAGATAAAAGGGTCGAGGCTTCAGGTGAGCCAATTGAAATCTTGAGAGCAAATCCGCTGGCGTTTGATTTATATCCAGACCTTTTTGCTGGTGAGCTTCCTTGGAAGCAAGCAGAAGAATATGTTCCTGTGATATTTGAGCTTTGGGATGAATTAAAAGCAAAAATGCTTCCAAGCTTTAAAACAAGGAAATCGCGCTGTGAGCAGGAAGATATGCTAAAAGGGATCGTCAGTATGATTGCCGCCTTTTATTGGATAAAAGGTCAGCGCCTTGCAACGTTAGAATGGGAAGAAGTCAAACATGAAACGTTTCCTGTTGCACCAATTAATTGGACGGAGCGATTAGATTTCATTTTGTTGAAACCTACCCAATACCACTGTTTGATACAATTGGACGAGCTTTATACAGAACTGAAAAAACAGTATGGAAAGTACAAAGCAATAAAAAAGCGAAAACAAACACGTTAAAGAAAAGCACTTGCCTACTTGCGGCAAGTGCTTTTTCGTTATTCATCTTCTTTACGAGAAGTAGAATTAGCTTGTGTATTTGAACTTTGCGAATTGGCTTTAGAATTACTGTTCTTTTTATCTTTATTGCTGCTGTCATTCTGTGAGCTGTTGTTTCCATTTGAGCTGTCTGACCCATTATCGGAATCGTTATTGCCGTTATCCGTATTTCCAGTTTCACCTTGATTATCTTGATTTTTTTGATCATCTGGTTTCTGCTCGTCTGTTGCTGGAGGTTGATTTTTGTTATCGTCCGTTTCGTCTGTCTGCTCATCATCTGGCTGTTTTGGCTCTTCTTCTTTGTTTTCATCATCCACTTTCTCTTCCTCTTTTTCATCATCTTTAATGGTCAGGAAGGTAGAGGCTGCTTGACTTGTGACACCATCTACAGTGGCTGTCACTTGGAATTTATACGTTGAGCCAGGTTTCACATCAGAGATGACAGCTTCTTTAGCAGAACTGTTTTGAATCTCTTTATATCCGCCGTTATCAACAGCTTGCTGCACATGAAATGTCGCATCAGCATCATCATCGTAACCCCAAGTAAGTGTGATAGATTTTTTCTCTTCATCATACACAGCTTTTAGATCAGATGGTTTATCAGCTTCTTTTTTCTCATAAGTGTCAGATACTTTTGAAGGAGCGGTTCCTTTAACAAAGTATTCCGTTGTCTTCTTGTCACTAGGCGTGTTCGGTCCTGCTAATTTCGCTGGGTCAGAACCTTTTTCAATGGTTGCTTCAACAACACTGTCTGGTTTTTCAAATGAGCCACTTCCATCATCAATTTGAGAAATTAATTGTCGGAAGACGATTTTTGCAACGCGTTGTTCATTAGGTGTTAACCATATTTTACCGTCTGCTTCTTTTGAATTGCCGATTCCCGTCCAAACGGCTGCTGTATACTGCGGAGTGTAGCCAACAAACCAAGAATCTTTTGCACCGCCAGAAGGGATATTATATTTATTGACATCATCTTGCGTAAAGTTGGTTGTTCCTGTTTTACCAGCAACCTCAACATTTGGTACTTGTGCAAGTGTACCTGTTCCAGATTGTACAGCTGTTTTCAGCATATCAGTGATCATAAATGCAGTATAATCACTCATCGCCGCTTTAGATTCTGGCGTTAAGTCAAGTTTCGTTCCATCGTTAAATTCAACTGAAGTCACTGCATGCGGTTCGTTATAGTATCCATTATTACCGAACGCACTAAAAGCGCCAGCCATTTTTAAAGAAGAAACACCTTCGTCAAATCCACCGATTGAGTAGGATTCTGGAATGTCAGAAGGTAAATCCATGCCTAAATTGTTTGCAAATTGAACGGCATGATCTGTACCGGCTGCTTGGAATGCTTTTAGAGCAGGGATGTTTCGTGATTGTGCTAGAGCACTTCTCATTGACATCTTTCCTAAATGTCTTCTGTCAAAGTTGTTAATCGGTGTACCATTTGAATACGTATATGGCGCATCATCAATTTGTTGATACGTCGACCATTTTTTGTTTTCAATGACTGGACCGTAATCTAAGATTGGTTTAATCGTTGAGCCAGGCTGACGTTTTGCATCTATTGCATAGTTAAAGCCGCCGACTGGAACATCACGTCCGCCGCCAATGGCGCGGATTTCACCATTTTTGGTATCAAGCAAGGTGACACCCGCCTGCATACCTTTTGTAAACCCGGCAGTATCTCCATTGATGATGCTGTCTAAATGATCTTGCGCATTTGTATCAAGTGTTGTGTGAATTTTTAATCCATCGGTTGATACATCCACTTTGGCTTTTTTCTGAACTTCTTCCATCACTTCTTCAATGAAAGGAGAGTATTTACTTGAGTTCTGGCTGTTGTATTTATCAGCTGAGACCACCGTCTTGCTGACAGGTGTCGCTTTTGCTTTTTCATACTCTTTATTTGTAATATACCCTTGTTTTTTCATTAAGCTTAAAACGATGTTACGGCGTTTTTCTGCTGCTTCAGGATGTTTGACTGGGTTATAAGCAGAAGGACTCTGCGGCATACCAGCAAGTGTTGCAGCCTGTGCAATGGATAGTTTGTTTAAATTCGTGACACCGAAAAATTGTTCAGCTGCTTTTCCAACCCCATAAGCCTGAGGTGTGAAGAAGATTCGGTTTAAATACATTTCTAATATTTCATCTTTAGAGTATTTTTGCTCAAGCTGAATAGAGAGCCATATTTCTTGCACTTTACGTTTTAAAGTTTTGTGATCGTTTAATAAGGTGTTTTTTACGACCTGCTGTGTAATGGTACTTCCACCTTCAGCACCGAAACCGTCCTCGACGTTTGCAATAAGGGCACCACCGATTCGAATAGGGTCAATCCCGTGGTGTTGATAAAAACGTGCATCCTCAGTTGCAATAAAAGCTTCTTTGACCACATCAGGTATGTCTTTAATCGAGACATACGTCCTTTTTTCTGCACCGACTTCTGCAATGACTTTGTTGTTTTTATCATAAATTTTTGAAGAATACGGTGTTTTCAGCTTACTATCATCGAGAGAAGGAGCGGTTGATGCAAAAACGGCAAAAGTTGTGATTCCGGCTACTACACAGAGAAGACCGATCACGAGTAAAGATAAACATATTTTTTTAAATAGACCTGTTTTCTTTTTGCCCTTTTTGTTCTTTTGCTTCTTCGTATTGGTTCCTTTTGTTGCTTTTCGTCGCTGTTCACGACTTGTAAATTGATCAGACATCACATCTCAACCTTTCGTGTTAAACCTTTTTCGAACGTAATTGATGGTGATTTTCATCCGAAAAATGAAGTGTTTCCACTACTTTAATATAATCAATTCTTGGCGAATATCCAAGTGTCATTAAGTGACCAGCTTCCATTAATTCATCTTTGCTAATGGATTTTCGCCCATTTTGAATTTGCCGCTCCCAAAAGAAAAAGAGCTCAGAAGCGGGTAAATAATAAACGGAGCCAAACGCGGATATAATAACAAAACAAATACCGCCTTGCTTGACAACCTGCTTCATATGCTCAATTTGATGATCATGAAAATTTTTGAGCGGAAACGAGGTTGTACTTGTGGTTTCTTTTGCTTCGAAGTCAATATAGCGCCCTTTATACACCCCATTATAATCCGTTGTCGATGACTGTTTAAAATAGGCTTCTTTAATGACAGCGGCGCTCCTTTTTGGATAATCAACATTGACAATTTGAACTGGGGTAGGCTTCTTATGAATGACTGCAATCCCGTTTACCAAATAATACTGGTTGGTTTCATTTAAGTCAGCCTCAAGCGTCATTCCTCGATTACTATAAGAGGATTCGCCGCTTATTCTTTTTTTTGTCCCGATTTGTTGTACTGGCTGATACGATTTTCCGTTTGGATACCGAATCATCAAGTTTCAGCCTCCTTATTATTGCATTTTGTATTGGAGAGATGACCGTGTTGTCACATAAAGAAGAGCAACTCATTACTCAGTATATTTTACGTGAAACGAAAGCGAAAAATAAAGACAATCTGTCAAGAACAAACGCCTACAAACGCTTTTATGATCGCCATCCAGAATTGAAATGGTCCTTACTTGCTTCCTTTGTATCCAGAAATGCTGGATGGTCGATGACGGATCTAAAGGGTGAATTATTCCATCCGGGTTTAACTGACCAACAGGGGCACATGATTTTTACAGCATATGAAAGAGCGAATTGGCTCATCTTTTCTGATGCTTATCCGCAGCTTTTGCTATATGAATGGTCGAAGCGGTGCAATACACCTTTATTTCATCTTTTGTCTGTTTTTCGGGTCTCTCGTTTTATGCGCGCCGAGTGGGAACGATTTTGGAGAAAGCGCGACACAGAGCGTCTGCTTTATGCACTCATCATAAATGAACAATATACTATACAATCTCCTATTATACAAAATCCTCTTCTGAAAAAGAATGTTTTTCACTCAATTCAATACGCTTTCAGCGAATGGGGCCATTTTCAAACAGTCGTTTTTCCAACAATAGACGGGCATTTATACGGCATAACCATACGTAAATTTTCAAAAGTAAAGGAGCGTATTGTATTAGGGAAAAAATTAGCCAAACTATTATTTCGAGCCGATTTGTTTCCGGATTTTTATCATTTTTTACATACTGTGCCGCACACTGGATCTCGGTTTGATTTCGAACAATATTTAGGGATCGCTAGAAGGTCAACACCTTTCTTAAGAACTGTTTATCCGGTGATGACACATTCATTAGACGATCAAAGGAAAGATTGGTTTCAAAAGAAAGTGAATCAATCGTTATTTGATGCTGAAACTTTACCAAAACAAATCGAACTGACGGAATGGTACTTCCATAAAAAAAGGCAGCTTCGTTTTCTTTTCTCATTAGAGCACTATTTTCAGCATAAATAAAAAGCAGGGGGGGAGACCTGCTTTTTTACGTGGATGGACGGTTAGGACCGCCAAGCTTTTTATCCAGTTGATCTGTACTGTTTTCTTTCTCTTTAGGGTTTTGCTCTTTTGGTGCTGGCTGCTTTTTCATGAAATCTACCTCCTTTGTCCTTAGAATTTACAGAATAAGGCGCAATCATACAAAGAAGGACAAGCACATGTCGAAAATGAAAAAAAACGCTCTTCTTCACTTAGATTGGCGATTTGCTTCTAGTTTTGTCATGTATGAAGGATGGTGTGGAAGAAAAGAGAATGTAACGAGAGACGATAAAGGAGGAATCTGATGATGAACGAATGTGTATCAAAAGAATCCATTATGCAGATGTTAGCGGAAATCGAGCGTAAACTTGATGAAGTGGAGGCAACGCTTTCTGTTGCTGTTCAGCAAACAAAACATGAAGTAAGCCAGAAACAGGAACGAATGCTTGACCACCTTGAATCTGAAGTGAAGGACTGTGAATTGAAAATCCATACGGCAGATTATAAGCTTTCGGCAAGACCAGCGTTTCATGCTGGCTAGCTTTCATATTTGAGCAAAAAGTGAACGTTTGATAGGATGTTCATAGAGGTGAACACTTTGAATAATCAAACATTACTTGAACATACAAAAGAGCTCAGAAAATGGATAGAAGATGCTTATGAGCGGTATCAAAAGGGGAAATCTGAAGAGGAGTATCCAGCGTATGATTTTTATCAAGACATTCAGCCGGCCGTTATCCAATTTGACAAGCAAATGGAGCAGTGGTTGACTGCTTCCACCCATTTTATTCATCAAGTCAAACCGAAATACTTACATCAAGAACAACTGGAAGCTGTGAAGAATAATGGGAAAGAAATTGTCCTGCAATCTTATTTTGGCAAACTTCACCCCCCTCATGTGAAAAATTTAGTCGAATCAGTGATCTATACACTCAATCTTTTAATAGAAGAAATAAGAAAAAAGCGCAGTTGATGAGGAATCCTGCGTTTTTCTTATGATGACTTTAGGCACACCTTCTGTTTTCCATCATAATATAGCATTAAATCAATATGTTTTGAGATGGAGAGGAGCGAGAAAGATGTTCCCTTATTCAAACCAGCACTCTTATGAAATGAATCAATTTCAACAAGGGCCATTTCAATATCCTGAAATGCAGCCACCTCAGCAGTCTCCAGAATATCTAATGCCTCCATATCAAGCTGGAATGA
The DNA here is from genome assembly GCF_044754665.1 of Bacillus sp. NPDC093026. Classification (NCBI taxonomy): domain Bacteria; kingdom Bacillati; phylum Bacillota; class Bacilli; order Caryophanales; family Bacillaceae; genus Bacillus; species Bacillus sp. NPDC093026. Next base: position 297,261 of record NZ_JBIVPN010000003.1, read on the forward strand.
GCCAGCAGCCATCTGTACAGCATCAACCGACCTATGGATACCCCGCCGGCTATCAGCCTTTTCAGCAGCCAGAGGCAATAAATCGGCCTCAGGTGCAGCAGTCAGGCTTGATGCCAATGCAGCAGCCGATGAATCCTTATCCACTGCCAAGACCACAAAAACAGCAGCCATCGCAATTTAAAAGTGTGCTCTCACAATTTAAAAAATCAAATGGACAATACGACTTCAACAAAATGTTTGATACGGTTGGACAAATGATGAATGCGATGAACCAAGTCGGATCTTTAGCCAAAGGGTTTACAAGCATCTTCAAAACATAGCAAAACCCAATAGAAGCATCTATTGGGTTGTTAGCTTTGGTGCGGTCACAATGAGGGATTGATTTTTCCATACACTTTTCATGTTTGTTTCATCTATTTTGGCAGGCATTAAAATGGTTTTGGTAAAGCTGGAATAGGAAGAGGTCATGTCTGTTTTGATTTTCTCCTGCACAGATAGGTGTAAATATTGGGACTTTACCTCAAGAGCAATATCGCCTTCGACAAAATGATCTGGAAATTGAATCTCGATATACACAAAGTGATTGTCTTCTGCCACATTGGTTGCAATGGAGGCAAGAGAATGGGACGTAGTCATGAGTGCCTCTGCACTATTTAAAATCTTGTGAAACGGGGAGGAAGCAAAAAACTGTTCGATGGCTTCATATAAGATATCTTCATTTTTCAATAAATCATATTTCTTTTTGTCTTCTTGTTTCATTTCAAATCACCTCTCATTTATAACCTATGCAAAACAGGCTCAGGCGGTTATCAATTGAAGGAAGGAAAAAATTATGATTAAATAGTATCGAATGAAGTAAATGGTATAAATGTACCATCATACTATGAATAGAACTAGAAGCAAAGCTTGAAGGGAGCAAAATGACATTGCTGAAAAAATTATTCGCTTTCGGAAAAACACAAGAAGATGCGAAGGAAGAAGTCATCTATTCTCCGGTTGATGGAGAATTAATGGATATGACTGACGTCCCAGACCCAGTATTTTCTCAAAAAATGATGGGGGACGGTGTGGCAGTAAAACCAAGCAATGGTGAAATTGTGTCACCAGTAGAAGGTGAAATTATTCAACTCTTCCATACGAAACATGCAATTGGTATTCGAACACTTTCAGGGCTTGAGCTTCTTATTCATATCGGACTTGAAACAGTTGGATTAAATGGCGAAGGATTTAAGGTGCACATGAAAGAAGGGGATAAAGTAAAGATCGGTGATCCTCTAATGTCATGTGATTTAGATCTTATTGAAGAAAAAGCGGCAAGTACAGTGACACCAATTGTCATTATGAATGGTGATATGATAGAACGTCTTGATAAAGAACCAAAAGGTACTGTTTCAAAGCAAACGTCTAAGCTCTTTACCATTAAAGTAAAATAAAAAAGACTGTAGACAAGCTACAGTCAGGCTGTTGAAAAAGGGCTAAAGTGGTTTTTATTTTAGCCCTTTTTCATCTTTTCAGTGGGAATTGAAAACCCAAGCTACTGGTGCGCAGCGAATGAATCATTCGTGAGCATCAACGCTCGAGATCAATGTCATGGTTTGTCTACACACTGAAGACAAGCTATTTTAATCCTCCATCGGAACCCAGCCTTGATTCGCTTCCATGACGGTCCAAAGACCCTCTGGGATCAGATATTTGTCTTTTTGTCTACGTTTAATAACGGTTTCGATTTCATTTTCTCGTCCTTCTTTAATCTTGACAGCCCAATCCGGATCAACGATCAACTCTCGTGCAATAGCGATAAGCGGTATTCCTTGATTGTAGGCATTCAGTGCATCTTCTGCCGTAATGACGCTACCTACACCGATAAGCGGAAGTTCATCGCCGCATCGTTCTTTTAACAATTCCATACGTGTTTTGCTTGGATCGGCGCCGCGTCTTGCTTTAGCATCAATTTCCATTAATGAGATATGCAAGTAATCGAGACCTTTTGTCTTTAAAGCATCGACTAATGTAAATGTTTCTGCCATCGTCAAACCAGGTGTTTCTGGTTCTTCAGGAGAAAGTCGATACCCTAGAATAAATGGTTTTGTGACGTGCTTTGCAATGCCTTCTTTTACGGCATCCACAACGGCGATAGGGAATGCAAGGCGTTTTTCATCACTTCCTCCCCATTGATCTGTCCGCTGATTACTATACGGAGAGTAGAATTGATGTAATAAATATCCGTTTGCTCCATGAATTTCAACTCCATCAAAACCAGCTTGAACAGCTCTTCTTGCAGCTTCCTTGAAGGAGTCAATAATATGTGTGATTTCCTCTTCAGTTAAAGCACGTGCGATTTGTTTTCCATCTTTGAAAACGTCACTTGGAGCCACAACATCACCATTTGGAATTAAATGCGGGAGTGCTTGAGAGCCGCCGTGATGAATTTGCAAAATCGCTTTTGTTCCTTTTGCTTGGATGGCAGAGGCCAGTTTTTTTAAACCTGGTATATCTTCATCTCTTGCAACCGAAGGCTGTCCTTCAAAGGCTTTACCATCTGGTGTGACATTGGCACAAGCTGTAATTACCATGCCCATTTCACTTGATCTTGCTGTAATGAAATCAATCTCTTCTTTTGAAATCGTGCCATCTTCATGAGAACTGAAATGTGTCATTGGAGCAACGACCATTCGTCCATTTATTGAGACCCCGTTTGGGAATGTAAATGGTTCAAATAAAGGCTTAAATTTATTTTTCAATCTCACCATCTTCTTTCTTAATAAAATGATTCCACTATAGAAGTGTAATGGATGTGATGACAACACATCAACACATCTGCTCATAGAGGGAAACATAATTGGCCACAAGTAAAACAAGACATACTTTATTGCGAGATCAAATACCTGCACGGCAGCGTGTAGACAAACCCTCGCATTTGTTATTAGGTCTGCATGCCAGTGCTCACGAATGTCAAATTCACTTCGCTCTGGTACTTGTCCTTCCTAGACTTCAAAGGTTTTCTATCACGCTGAAAAAATGACAAAGGGCAAAAATAAAAATCATTTTAGCCCTTTGTCAACAAACTGTGGCAATGAAATTATTGCCTGGGAAAGCGCAAAAAATGACAACGTTCGGTCCTCGACCGAAAATAAAAATTGTTTAGCACTTTTATTGTAGAAAAGTCACGAATCCTGTAAAATAGCGTTAGATATTGAATGAGGAGCGTAGAGCATGTATAAGGGTCTTTTTTACTTGTTTTTTCTTGTTGTCATTTTGATTGCTTTTGTTTTTTCGAACTATAAGAATGTTTTTCTTGCAAATTTTTAAAATAGGTTAATGCATTAGTACATGTATTCCTCTTGATTCATACATTATTAATGTAAGAAAATCAAGGAAAGGGGAATGCTACATGTACCATCATCATTGCCAACCAAATGTTACAAAGCCAATTGTTCATCCGACGAATCATTGCTGTACACACAGTGAGTCAACAACAATTGTGCCGCATATCCATCCGCAACATGTGACAAACGTCCACCATCAAAATTTCAAACATGTTCACTACTTCCCGCATACGTATTCTCAGGTGGATCCAGCAACACATCAACACTTTAACTGCGGAGGACCTTGCTGTAACAGATAAAGTGAATTGGGACTTTTTAAAGTCCCTTTTTTTAAAAAGCAGGTGAAGACATGAAAAGGATCGCTGTAACAGGGTACAAGCCATTTGAACTTGGGATATTTAAAGAAGGAGAACCTGCACTTCAGTACATAAAAGCGGAACTTCGGAAAAGATTGACTTCACTGGCAGAAGAAGGACTTGAGTGGGTCCTTATTTCAGGTCAGCTTGGCGCAGAGATTTGGACGGCCGAAGTGGTATTTGAGCTTCAAGAAGAATACCCAGCTTTAAAACTTGCTGTGATTACACCATTTTATCAACAGGAAGAGCGTTGGAATGAACAAAATAAAGAACTGTATAAAGGTGTGCTAGCAAAAGCAGATTTTGTTGAGAGTGTCTCGCATAGGCCGTATGAAAGTCCAGCACAGTTCAAACAGAAAAACCGCTTTTTTATTGAAAAAACAGAAGGCCTTCTTGTCTTATATGATCCTGAACATGAAGGCTCTCCAAAGTATATGATCAGAGAAGCTGAGACATATGCTGATTACCCAATTATGTATATAACGATGGATGATCTAAGAGCACAAGTTGAGGCGAAAGATCCGTTTTTTGAATAAAAGCAAGAGAAAATTTGACAACGTCACGTATTTCTGAAAAAATATACTATGAATTCACGATATGAGGTGAAAAAGATGCTTGCTGATAAAGTAAAGCTTTCTGCAAAAGAAATTTTAGAAAAAGAATTTAAAACAGGTGTGAGAGGGTATAAACAAGAAGAAGTCGATAAATTTTTAGATATGGTCATTAAAGACTATGAAACATTCCATCAAGAAATTGAAAAGCTTCAACAAGAAAACCTTCACTTGACGAAACAACTAGAAGAAGCGGTCGAGCAAGGAAAAAGACAGCCTGCCCAGTCCAATACAACAAACTTCGATATTTTAAAAAGACTATCTAACCTTGAGAAACACGTCTTCGGTAGCAAACTTTATGATTAATACTGAAATGGCTTGTGTAAGATGACATAGTCGTTTATAATAACGGTTGGTGATTAACGTTCGGGTAATCGCTGTAATGCTCTATGCATTGCAGAGGAAAGTCCATGCTCGCACGGTGCTGAGATGCCCGTAGTGTTCGTGCCTGGCGAAAAAATAAGCCAGGGCAGTCTGGGAAAGACTGACGGCAGGGGAAATGCCTAAGTCCTTTTAGGATATGGTAAAGTACCCTTGAAAGTGCCACAGTGACGAAGTCTCACTAGAAATGGTGAGAGTGGAACGCGGTAAACCCCTCGAGCGAGAAACCCAAATTTGGTAGGGGAACTTTCTCAAAGGAACTAAACGGAGAGAAGGACAGAGATTTCTGTAGATAGATGATTACCACCTGAGTACGAGGCATTTGCCGCTTGCAGTACGATGGAACAAAACATGGCTTACAGAACGTTACATCCGTTATCATAAGCATGATGAAAACAAAGCTCTCCTATTTACATATGGAGAGCTTTTATCTTGAATAAGAAAAAGTAAGAGAAAACAGGTGATCAATAGATGAGAACTTATACACTCATCGCGACAGCTCCAATGGGCATTGAAGCAATTGTTGCAAAAGAAGTAAGAGACCTTGGCTATGAGTGCACAGTAGATAATGGGAAAGTGATTTTTCAAGGAGATGCTCTTGCGATTTGTCGCGCAAACCTTTGGTTGCGCACAGCGGATCGTGTAAAGGTACAAGTAGCTGAATTTCCGGCGAAATCATTTGACGAGCTATTTGAACGAACGAAAGCGATTGACTGGGCGGCTTACTTACCGAAAAATAGTACATTCCCTGTCATCGGTAAGTCTGTCAAATCACAGCTTGCAAGTGTGCCGGATTGTCAGCGAATCGTCAAAAAGGCCATTGCACAAAAATTAAGATCAGCTTACAACATTCAGTCTGAATGGCTGGAGGAGACAGGACCAGAATATAAAGTTGAGATTGCCCTTTTAAAAGATAAGGCAGTTCTCACACTCGATACATCTGGTGTAGGACTCCACAAACGTGGATACCGCACGGATCAGGGAGGGGCCCCCATTAAAGAAACCCTTGCTGCGGCTTTGGTATTATTGACGAATTGGACGCCTGACCGTCCATTTGTTGACCCTTTTTGCGGATCTGGAACGATTGCAATTGAAGCGGCAATGATAGGCCAGAACATTGCCCCAGGATTTAACCGAGAATTTGCTTCAGAAGCATGGACGTGGATTGGTGAGGACGTATGGAATCAAGCGCGTCATGAAGTGGAAGAAAAAGCCAATTATGATCAGCCTCTACAAATCACCGCAAGTGATATTGACCATCGCATGGTGGAAATTGCGAAGATGAATGCAGAAGAAGCTGGTTTAAGTGAATTAATTCAATTTAAGCAAATGCAAGTGAAAGATTTTCAAACAAAAGAAGAGTATGGTGTGATTGTAGGGAATCCGCCTTACGGAGAACGCCTCAGTGATAAACAAGCTGTCGAAAAAATGTACCGAGATATGGGTAAAGTATTTAAAGAGTTAGAGACATGGTCGATTTATATACTAACGTCACATGAAAAGTTTGAAGAGTGTTTTGGAAAAAAAGCAACCAAAAAGAGAAAACTGTTCAATGGATTCATTAAAACCGACTATTATCAATATTGGGGAAAACGTCCACCTAAAAAACAACGAACTGAAGTATAAAAAATGGTCACACCTGAACAGGTGTGGCTTTTTTATGGTTTGATGAAACCAATAGGTATAAACCTTAGAGAGACGGAATAAACTGAACTTGATTTTAAAAAAAGAGGTGTCACAATGATTCAATATGATCAATTTCAGTTAATCGAAAAAGCATTGTCTTCTACTGCTCAAGAAATACAAGGGCAGGAATCTGGACAACCTTCTCAGCTTGTTGCGGCTATGCATGATTTAGAGCTTGCTCGAGCTTACAAAGAGCATTCAGAGCATGCATTTCTAATGAAAGAAAGTTATCATCATCGCCTGCGTTCATAAAAAGATTGAGTTTCCCCTGTGAAAATGTTACTATTGAATGTCTGAATGATTCAAAAGTTGGGGGTTGAAGCAGGTGACAGCATCTCGTTTGCCTTTTTCATTATCAAAAGAACATAATTTTTACGAAGAGCTGGGCAACTGGATTGGTGATGTGTTTTATGACATTTTACCAGAAAAGGGCTTTGATCTTCGGGATGAACAAATATTCATGGCTTTTCAGCTAGAAAGAGCTTTTAAAGAAAAAAATGTGATGTTTGCAGAAGCTGGGGTAGGCACAGGCAAAACCATCGTCTATCTATTATTTGCCGTCACATATGCAAGGTATACAGGGAAACCTGCGATTATTGCATGTGCTGATGAAACATTAATTGAACAGCTTGTCAAACAAGAAGGTGACATCTATAAAATTGCTCATCACCTAGAGATTCAAATAGATGCGAGATTAAGTAAATCTCATGACCAATATTTATGTTTGAAAAAACTAGAGAAAACGATGCAGCGTGAAGACGATGAGAAGTGGCTTGATATTTATGAATCACTTCCTTCATTTGTTCATGAATCACACGGTATGCAAACCTTTTATCCGTATGGCGACCGAAAAGAGTACCCAAAACTATCAAATGATGAATGGACAAAAATCGGCTATGACTCTTTTCAAGATTGCTTGACTTGTGACATGCGTCACCGCTGCGGTCTGAATTTATCAAGAGATGATTATCGCAAGGCAACGGATCTTATCATTTGTTCTCATGACTTTTACATGGAACATGTGTGGACAAAGGAGTCTCGTAAGCGTGAAGGTCAGCTTCCGCTTTTACCTGAACATAGTTCTGTCGTATTTGATGAAGGGCACCTTCTTGAGTTTGCAGCTCAAAAAGCTTTAACGTACAGAGTCAAGCAATCAACTCTTGAGACATTCTTAGAGCGACTTTTACAAAATGACATTCGTGAGGAATTTGCAGAGCTCGTTGAAGATGCGCTTGCAATAAACGATGAATTCTTTTATCTCTTAAAAACAAATGCAAAAGAAGTCAAAGGCTCACATCGACATGAAATTGAACGCGATGAAGAGGTTAAGCGTTCAGCAAGTGAATTGTGTGACTTACTTGAAAAAATCGGAGAAGCGCTCGTTTTTGAATCCGAGATGTATACAATTGATCAATACGAATTGTCTGTGGTGGAAGAGTATATTGAACAAATGGCTTATTCGCTTTCACTTTATCAAAAGAATGCCATTAGCTGGCTTGAAAAGCAGGAATTAGACACTACGTTTGTCGTTATGCCAAAGACGGTTGCAGAGGTGCTTGGTGAAAAGGTATTCTCACAAAAAATCCCTTATATTTTCTCTTCAGCTACATTGTCTGATAATCAATCTTTTGACTATTTAGCGAAAAGTCTTGGCATCAAAGACTATTTATCTATGAGTGTTGCCTCGCCGTATGATTATGAAGAGCAAATGCGTATCTATTTTCATGGGATTTCACAGCCGTTCCCTCAAGCAGAGGCAAAAGGAAATCAAGTCATGTCTCATCTGAAAGAAAATGGGGGCCGTTCACTCATCTTATTTCCTTCATTTGATGAACTTCATTTGTTTAGAAAACAGTTTGACGCATCAAATGAATTATTGCCTTTCCATGTGTATTTTGAGGGAGACGAGGAGATTAGCACCATTGTTCAAAAGTTTCAAGCAGATGAAACGTCTGTTTTATGCTCTGTACACCTTTGGGAAGGATTAGATATTCCAGGTCAATCACTGACGAGTGTTGTCATCTGGGGACTTCCTTATCCACCTCATGATCCTGTATTTGAAGCAAAGCGTAACGAAGCGAAAAATGCATATGCTGAAATAGACCTTCCATATATGCTGCTACGATTAAGACAAGGCATTGGGAGACTGATTCGGACAAGCCAAGATTCTGGGACCATTCATGTGTTTTTTGATTGCAAGAAAGACGCTAAGCTTCAAAGTAAAATTGAATCTGTACTGCCAGTTAAACCAGTCATTAGTTCATAAAAGGAGGATGCAGCTTTGTATCCTCCTCTTTTTCATTGACAAACGATCATTTATTGAAGTAGCCTTGAAACGTACATACATATTTTATTGATTGGGGGAACAAAAGCATGAGTCTTGAATCACAAGAGAAAGCGTTTTATCAATTACTAGGAAAAATCGCTCACTATACAGAGGCGCTCCATTTACTTTATTGGGATTCCAGAACACAAGCTCCTAAAAAAGGCGCTGAGTTCAGATCTGAAACCATCGGTCAATTATCAAGTGACATTTTTAATATGAAAACTTCTGATGAAATGAGAGATCTTCTTGCTGCATTAAATAAACATCGAGATGAGCTGTCTCTAGATACACAAAAGGCGCTCGAATTATCACAAAAAGAGTATGATGAAAACAGCAAAATTCCAAAAGAAGAATTTAAGGAATATTCCATTTTACAATCAAAAGCAGAGCATGTTTGGGTAGAGGCGAGAGAAAAATCAGACTTTTCGCTCTTTGCACCATACTTAAAGCAACTCATTGATTTCAATAAACGTTTTATTCAATATTGGGGCGTCAAAAAAACGCCGTATGATGTACTGCTTAATAATTATGAGCCTGATATGACGGTTGAGCAACTCGATCAAATGTTTGGCGCGCTACGTGAAGCCATCGTTCCTTTAGTGAAAAAAATCGAAGCCTCTTCAAACAAGCCGGATACTTCATTTTTATTTAAAAGTTTCCCAATCGATAAGCAAAAAGAACTTAGTACCTTTTTCTTAAAAGAGTTAGGCTATGACTTTGATGCGGGTCGTCTTGATACGACAGTTCATCCGTTTGCTGTGACATTAAGCAGAGGCGATGTTCGTGTGACTACTCGCTATGATGAACATGATTTTCGTATGGCGCTCTTTGGCACGATTCATGAGTGTGGTCATGCCATCTATGAACAAAACATTGATGAGTCATTGAGCGGAACTCTGTTATGCGACGGTACGTCTATGGGCATCCATGAGTCGCAGTCACTGTTCTTTGAGAACTTTATTGGCAGGCACGAAGATTTCTGGAAAACATATTATCAAAAGCTACAGGATGCTTCTCCTGAACAATTCAAAGATGTTTCTTTAAAAGATTTTGTGCGTGCTGTCAATGAATCAAAACCGACATTCATTCGAATTGAAGCAGATGAACTGACGTACCCGCTCCATATCATCATTCGCTATGAAATTGAAAAAGCCATTTTCAATGAAGATGTAGCGGTTGAAGATCTGCCTGCACTTTGGAATGAAAAATACAAAGCGTATCTTGGCATTACACCGCCTAACGATGCACTTGGTATCTTACAGGATGTTCACTGGTCTGATGGAAGCTTTGGCTATTTCCCTTCATATGCTCTTGGTTATATGTATGCGGCACAATTAAAGCATCAAATGCTCAAAGATCTTCCGAATTTCGATGAGCTGATTCAAAATGGGTCTTTTGCTCCGATAAAACAATGGCTGACTGAGCATGTCCACAAACATGGAAAACGGAAAAAGCCTTCTGAAATCATTCAAGATGCAACCGGCGAAGAACTAAATGTTCAATATTTAATCAATTACTTAACAGATAAATATACGAAACTCTATTTATCATAAAATGAAAAGCACCCTTTGATTGAAAAGGGGGCTTCTTTCATATTTGAATATTCTAAAAACGAACATTTTGATCTTATTTGCTATTTAAGTTCGGTGTTCTTCTAGAAAAGTCCTTTTCATCCGTTTGAAATCTTGTTATAATTTGAACACTATGAAACACTCATATAATCGCGTGATGATGGCACGCAAGTTTCTACCGGACACCGATACCGTCCGACTATGAGTGAGCAAAATGAAACGGCTTGATATGAGCTGAAGATCTTAGGGATCGTTTTCGCATTGCTTGCTCCTTTTGGACAGCAATGCTTTTTTTATGTGTAAAAATAGAATCTTTGTCAATATGATAGGAGGAAGAAATGATGGAATTGTTGCGCCGAAAAATTGAGAATGAAGGAATCGTTCTATCGAATCAAGTGCTAAAGGTAGACGCCTTTTTAAATCATCAAATTGACCCAGTCTTAATGCATGAGATTGGCCAAGAGTTTGCTAGATTATTTGAACATGCGGGGATTACAAAGATCATCACCATTGAATCTTCTGGTATTGCGCCTGCTGTGATGGCTGGTCTTGCGCTGAATGTTCCCGTTGTGTTTGCTCGTAAACGCCAATCACTCACATTAACGGATAACTTGCTGACAGCAAGTGTATACTCCTTTACAAAAAAAATCGAAAGTACCATCGCTATTTCAAACACCCATCTTGATGAAAACGACTGTGTGTTGATTATAGATGACTTTCTTGCCAACGGTGAAGCCGCTAAAGGACTCGCTGCTATTGCAAAACAGGCAAAGGCAAAGGTAGCAGGCTTTGGGATTGTCATTGAGAAGTCATTCCAACCGGGGAGAAAAGAGCTTGTCCGAATGGGATTCCGCGTTGAGTCGCTTGTACGTATAGAATCACTTGAAGAAGGGAAAGTCACGTTTGTACGGGAGGTACAATCATGAGTGCTGCTAAAAAAGCCAAAACGCTATCTCTAGGCATCCAGCATGTGCTGGCTATGTATACAGGTGCAGTGCTTGTACCGCTCATTGTTGGAGATGCGCTAGGACTCACACCGGCACAACTAACGTACTTAATTTCGGCAGATATATTCATGTGCGGTGCAGCCACACTGCTTCAAGTCTGGAAAAATCGCTTTTTTGGCATTGGTTTGCCGGTTGTTTTAGGCTGTACATTTACAGCTGTCTCTCCAATGATTGCAATTGGGTCAAAGTACGGGATTTCGTCCATATACGGAAGTATCATTGCATCAGGTTTAATAGTCATCGCACTATCCTTTTTCTTCGGAAAGCTTGTTAAGTTCTTCCCGCCTGTTGTGACGGGGTCAGTGGTGACAATTATTGGGATTACTCTTATTCCGGTGGCCATGAACAATATGGCAGGTGGAGAAGGAAGTCCTGATTATGGATCTTTTGAAAATCTAGGGATGGCCTTCCTTGTCTTGCTTATCATTGTTCTGCTTTATCGCTTTACTAAAGGGTTTTTGAAAGCTATTGCGATTTTAATCGGTATTCTACTTGGTACAGCGATAGCTGCCATTTTAGGAAAAGTTGAAACAGCGGAAGTAGCGAATGCGCAAATCTTCCGAATGATTGAACCTTTTTATTTTGGGATGCCATCTTTCAAATTTGTGCCGATTATGACAATGACACTTGTTGCCATTGTCACTTTAGTTGAATCAACAGGCGTGTATTTTGCACTAGGAGATATAACGAATCGCTCATTAAAGGAAAAAGACTTGGCAAAGGGCTATCGTGCAGAGGGAATTGCTGTGTTATTAGGCGGCATTTTCAATGCATTCCCGTATACGGCTTATTCACAAAACGTTGGTCTGATCCAGTTAACAGGCGTAAAGAAAAACCAAGTCATAGTCGTAACAGGTGCATTATTGATGCTGTTTGGGTTGTTTCCAAAAATCGCTGCTTTTACGACGATTATCCCAAAATCGGTACTTGGCGGAGCCATGGTGGCGATGTTTGGAATGGTCATTGCTTACGGTATTAAAATGCTGTCGCACGTTGATTTTTCAAAGCAGGAAAACTTGCTCATTGTTGCTTGTTCTGTTGGGATCGGTCTAGGAGTAACAGTTGTTCCGCAAATGTTTGAGCATCTGCCAGAATCCATTAAATTACTGACGAGTAACGGAATTGTCGTTGGAAGCTTTACAGCCATTTTTCTTCATATTATTTTTCACATGATTCCTTTTCAAAAAGAAGCTCACCTCGAAAGCCAAGTGGAAGAAGCGAAACAATCTATGTAACACCTCTTATTGAGAGGTGTTTTTTGCATAAAAAAAGCAGGTTCGCTTGGCTTGGAACGAACCTGTGAAGGAGGAAAACTACATCATGTTTTCATTTATATTATCCATTATTTATCAATTGTCGTCAAGACAAAAAGTTAGACAAAGGAAAATATTTTGACTGAATTGTGACCATTTGGTCTGTATATCCTTTTTTTGATAGGGGATATTAAACCAAAAAAGAGGTGAAGCCGATGGCCTATATACTTTCAGTTGGAACGAGTCTGCCACAGAATCATGTGGATCAGCAAAAAGCTGCTGAATTTGCAAAATCTCAATTTAAACGATCGTTTAAAGATATTGACCGGCTGCTGAGAGCGTTTCAAAATGGAGAAATTCAGAGCAGACAGTTTGTGCAGCCCATTGAATGGTATCAGATGCACCACTCTTTTGAAGAGAAAAATAATCTCTATTTGGAAAAGGCATTGGCTCATGCGAAAGAGGCCATATGTAACTGTCTGAATGAACCCACATTTCTTAAAACGCCAGTTCCATGCGAAGACATTGATGCCTTGTTTTTTATCTCAAGCACTGGCTTATCGACACCAAGTCTTGATGCAAAGCTGATGAATGTACTCCCTTTTTCACCTTATACAAAACGAATCCCCATTTGGGGGTTAGGCTGCGGCGGGGGTGCGGCAGGATTGTCTCGGGCTTTTGAATACATAAAGGCCTATCCGAAAGCAAAGGTTCTTGTAGTGGCATGTGAACTTTGTAGCTTGACCTTTCAGCCAAAAGACCAATCCAAAAGTAATTTAATAGGCACTTCCCTGTTTGGTGATGGGGTTGCGGCTGTTCTGTTAAGCGGAAAACAGGCTGCGTTTCAATATACTAATTTAAAAACTGTGCCCAAAGTAGTCGGTACGCAGTCAGTTACAATGAAAGATTCTGAAGATGTAATGGGCTGGGATTTTACAAGTGACGGTTTCAAGGTTATATTTTCACGTGACATCCCGTCAATTATTTCTGGCTGGTTAAAAGAACAGGTCGATCAATTTCTTGGACAGCAAGGACTTTCAAAAGACGATATTTCAGTTTTCCTTGCACATCCTGGTGGAAAAAAAGTCATTGATGCGTATCTTCAAAGTCTTTCCTTACACGAAAGGCAGCTTTTTTCTTCAAAAGAAGTGCTGAAGAATCACGGAAATATGTCCTCTGCTACAGTTTTGTATGTCATCAAACATTTTCTTGAACACGAAACGGCTGAGGTCGATGCAATCGGTCTTTGCGGCGCACTTGGTCCAGGCTTTTCCTCTGAACTATTACTAATGAGATGGGAGGGAGCCTCATGATGGTCTTTTGGCTAATCATTGGTCTGTTGATTTGTCAGCGGCTGATAGAAGTACTTGTTGCAAAAAGGAATGAAAAAAAAGTAAAAGCCATAGGTGCTATTGAATTTGGGGCTCGTCATTACCCTTATATGGTGGCCATGCATGCTGCTTTTTTTCTTTCGCTTATTGCAGAGACATTGCTTTTTCAACATGAACGATCCCGTTTTTTTCTGTTACTGTTGATACTGCTAATGGTTACACAGCTTGTACGATATTGGGCATTGTGGTCACTTGGAATGTACTGGAATACGAAGATTTTAGTCGTTCCAAATGCCATGATTGTGAAAAAGGGGCCATACCGTTGGTTGAAGCATCCAAACTATTTGGTGGTTGCTATTGAATTTGTATTGATTCCACTTTTGTTTCAGGCGTATATCACGGCGATTCTGTTTACCTGTTTAAATGTATGGATGATGATGGTGCGCATTCAGACAGAAGAAGAAGCGCTTCATCAGTATTTACTAAATTAATATTGAAAATCATTATCAATTGTGGTACACTTTCATTAATGATAAACATTCTCAATCATGAATGATGGACGGTGATCATATGACAATGGTTTTCTTACTCGGTACGGTTTGTGTATATAGCTTATTAATTGGCTTTGTGTTAAAAGGTGTTTTAAAAAAATCTGCTTCCTGATTTCAGTCATTTGAGACTGATCGGGTAGCAGATTTTTTTATTTTCTCAGATCAGAAGAAATTTCTCTTTATTTTGTGTAAAATGGTATCACATACATAACTGACTTTTCTAAAAACAAAGGGGTTTATCGTCATGAAAGACTTGTCTATTCGAGATTCGCTCGTTCAAACTACAGGTGCTTTATATAAAAGTCTCCTCAAAAGGCATGACCATGAGCGCGCAGCTAAACTAGCATCGATTATGAAAAAGGATCATGAAAAAGAAGTGTATATTGCTTTTACAGGTCACTATTCTGCTGGTAAGTCATCACTTGTCAATCACCTGCTCAATGATCAAATTTTGCCAACTAGTCCAATTCCAACAAGTGCAAACTTAGTCGTTGTCAGAAAAGGAACAAATGAAGTCCAACTGCACACTTCTGATGGACGCTTTGCAAAAATGAATGGACCATATGATAAAGAAGCGGTACAGCGTTTTTGTCAAGATGGTGAGCAGATTGAAATGGTCGAAATTAGCGGTGATTTTGGGGCCCTTGAAGACAAAGTCGCATTGATTGATACGCCTGGGATTGATTCAACCGACCATACCCATTTTTTATCTGCTGCTTCTATCCTTCATCAAGCAGATGCTCTTTTTTATGTCGTTCATTATAATCATGTACATGCTGAAGAGAATATTCGTTTTATTCGGTCTATCAAAGATCAAGTGCCAAATCTTTATTTTATTGTAAATCAAGTTGATAGGCATGATGAAAATGAGACAGCATTTGAGCACTACCAAAAGCAGGTTTCAGAGATGCTTATAAAAGAGGGAATTGATGAAGATCATCTCTATTTTACTTCTGTAACCGATAAAGCGCATCCAAGAAATGAAATGACTCGTTTAGTGGAGAAACTAAACGAATTACAAACTTTGCCGCAAGCCTCACTTCGTGCATATACCGAGCAGAAAATTGAGCACATATTAAAAGAACACATCGAGTCGTTAAAACAAGAGCTTCAAGAAGATGATCTAGACAGGCTGCTTCAAGAAAAAAAGAAAGAAGTCAAGCAACTTGAAACTGAATTCAACTATATAGAAAATGGTGCCAAGCAACTAGAAGAACATTTATATGCGGAAATGGAAAACATCTTAAAAAATGCGAACTTGACCCCATTTAAGATGAGAGAGCTCGCAGGTGACTACCTCGAATCAAAAGCACCTGGATTTAAAGTGGGGATGCTTTTCACTAAAAATAAAACGCAACAAGAAAAAGAAAGACGGGCTGACGTATTCTTAGCTGATGTAAAAGCGAGAATGAAAGCAGAAGTAGACTGGCATATTGCAGAACTATTCAAAAAAGAAGTCAAACACCATCAGCTTGGTGAAGCTTTGTTGGAAAAAGTGATGTCATTTGAAACACCTGTTGAAGAACCGTTGCTTGAAAAAGCCATTCATCCTGGTGCGACTTTCTCAAGTGAATACGTCCTTCAATATGCGAAAGATGCCGGAGACGCCCTCAAAAAACTAGCAAAACAGGAAGCAAGACAATTAATTGAACAGATGGCACAAACCCTTAAGCAGCAACTAATGAATGCAAAAGGGGAACAACAAGCAAAGTGGGAGCAGGCTAGACAAGAGCTCCAAACGCTAAAGCAGCATCTAACGAAGAACCAGGAAATCATGCAAGACATTCATGACATATGGGAGACTTGGCAAAACGGGACAAATGAGCAGATTGAAGAAGATTGGTTTTATGCGAAAAAAGAATGGATGCAGTATAATCTGCTTGAACAAAACAATACATCTGTAGAGGCAGAAGACGAATCTCAAAAACAGCAAATTGATGAAGAGAAAATACGTCACACGCAGTATGTAACGGCGAACGAGTCTATTGAACAATTTGAAAAACTTTCTCGCATACTATTACCTTTAGACGCACTTCAAACTCAGCGTGAAGCCTTTGAAAAGCGAACGAAACGACTGCAGGCAAGAGAGTTTACCCTAGCATTATTCGGTGCCTTTAGTTCAGGGAAATCTTCCTTTGCGAATGCGCTTGTTGGACGAAAGGTACTACCTTCATCACCTACACCTACAACTGCAACGATTAATAAATTGACAAAACCGACCATAGATCACCCGCATGAAACGGTGAAAGTCATGTTTAAAACAGAGCAGGAAATCCTTCAAGAGCTTGATCAAATCCTTGGGTTTTCAGTCATAGAGGAAAAGGGAGACACATTTGCGCAGAAGCTTGAAAGGGTGCTAAAAAAAAGACATCTTGAACAGGATCATCACATCATTGTCGAGCATTTCTTGCACGCGCAGTCGAAATTTAAAGAATATATTGATAAGCAAACGCCATTATATGTAACTCTTGCAGAACTGAAACCGTATGTGGCAGAAGAAGCCGTTTCTTGTGTGGTGAAGGAAGTAACGGTGTATGTCAATACACCTCTGACAAATAAAGGGCTGACCATTGTTGATACGCCAGGCGCCAGCAGTATGAATAAGCGACATACTGAAATTGCCTTCCAATATATGAAGGATGCAGACGCACTTCTTTATTTAACCTATTACCAGCACTCCTTCTCAAAAGCAGATCGGTCATTTTTACGCAAGCTCGGACTTGTGAAAGATTCATTTAGCATGGATAAAATGTTCTTTATTATCAATGCGGCTGATTTAGCAAAGGATGAAGCAGAGCTTGAAACCGTAATTGACTATGTTCGAAAGGAACTAACGAAAGAAGGAATTCGAAACCCAAATGTCCATCATGTTTCTAGCAAAGAAGTAATAGAAGGAAAGCAACCAACATCTTATAATCAATATCAGCAACTAAGAAAACAATTGGACTATTTTATTGATGAAGAATTAACAAAGGATGCCATCGAGCTTTTACATTTTGAAGCCAATACACTTTGTGGAACGGTTGAAAAACTGCATGCAACGCTACATCAATCAGAAGATGAGAAACAGGCGGAAAAGAAAAAATTAGAGCAGTCATATTTAGAGTTTATTGAAAAAATGAACAACATCAAACGATCAAAGTTGATCACAGAAAGCGTAAAGAAGGATTTACAAGAACAGCTCTACCACATTGTTCAGCGGCTATCACTCTTTGCTAATGACTTGTTAAAGACAGCTTTTTATCCTGGTTTATCTCAAGGTAACTTCCAAGAGCAATTAAAAAAGGCGTTACATCAGGCATTGAAGGATTATGAATTTGAATTTGTGCAGGAAATTAAGGCGCTTGATATTCGAATGGAATCCTTTATCAAGTCGTACTTTCAAGAGGAGTGGGAGAAAGGTATGCAGGCTGCATGCGCTGAAGATCCTTACTTTTCTCTTCGTCTTGCTCCGCCAGATGAGAAAAATGCAGCGTTGAAACAAATCGAAGTGGAAGTGGAGCTTACCCAGTTTGAGCCGCTCTTAAATAAGCAAAAGTCAGCAAAGGCTTTTTTTGAACAAAACGGAAAGGCTATGTTTATTGAAGCGATAAGAGAAGTACTTCTTCAATTAACTTCTATGTGGGCAGATCAAGAACAAGAAGAATTGCTTGTAAGATATAAAAAAATGATAGAGGGTTTTCGTGCAAGTTATGAGACAGATGCAATTCGACAGTTGAAGGAGCAAAGACAAACATATGTCACTAGTCTTACTACAGATCAAAAAAAGCAGGCAATCATTGAACAAGTATACAAGCAAACAAAAGAATGGAAAAACCAATTGAAAACCATTTGATTGATGATAGACTAAATAGCTGTGTACATGAAGAAATGTCAGCACATTCTCAAAAACAGCATGCTCATCTTCAATCCTTTCTTGTCCTTGAAAACAAAAGAGAACAGTCGATTGACCTCGCTGTGACAAGTGTGAACAAATAGAACCGTTTACAACAGATGAGATGAATGCCATCACATCACAAATAAATGAACTGGTACGATGCGGAATTGTCCCTTTACGTAAGCATGTCACAGTTGATATGGTGAGGGAATATGTCGAGCGTAGACAAAAGTAAGATTAACTTTTTCCTTTTTGGTCATCTTAACCATTGGACCAAAAAACAATACGAAAAGCAGCAGAAAAAGAATGTGCCGAAACAAAAAGACATGCCGTCCTATGCTGAAGCCGAAACGAAAAAAATGCAATATGGTCAAAAATAAAAGGGCTGTCCTCTTCTTTTCATAAGGAAAAGAGGCGTCCTTTTTTTTATGTCAGTTAGTGTGTTCTATGATAAAATAGGGATATTGTTTTAAAAAGGGAGTTTATGTGAATGAATAAAAACGTATTACTTGTTGATGGAATGGCGTTGCTCTTTCGGTCGTTTTATGCAACTGCTGTACATCGCAATTTTATGATAAATGAACAAGGTGTTCCGACAAATGGTGTAAATGGCTACCTGAAGCATTTATTAACAGCTATTCAAACGTTTAAACCAACACATATTGTTTGCTGCTGGGACATGGGGAGCCAAACGTATCGTAATGAAATATTTCAAGATTATAAGGCAAATCGAGGAGAACCACCTGTTGAGCTCATACCCCAATTTGATCTAGCAAAGATCGCAACAGAAGAACTAGGAATCATGAACATTGGCTTAAAAGGCTTCGAAGCAGATGATTGTATTGGCACACTCGCTACACACTATAAAGAAGAGGCAAATGTGACCGTTTTAACTGGAGATAAAGATTTGCTACAAATTCTTGATGATCGTGTGACAGTTGCACTCATGCAAAAAGGAATTGGGCATTATAAACATTATACAAAGGAAGTATTTGAAGAGGAAATGGGTGTATCACCAAAGGCGCTAATTGATATGAAAGCTCTTATGGGCGATTCAAGTGATCATTATCCTGGCGTGAAAGGCATCGGAGAAAAAACAGCACTGAAATTGATCCAAACCTATCAAACCATCGACCGACTATTAGAGAACTTACATGAATTAACTGATGCACAGCAAAACAAAATGCAGGCAGGTTTAAAAGACCTCAAGCTGTCACGTATACTGGCGGAAATTAAATGTGATGTACCGCTTGACTGTCCGATTGATCAGACAAAAATAAATATCAATTCAGAACGTGCAGTAGCCATGCTGCGCTTTCACCAAATTAACGGCATTGAACCGATGGTAAACAGATTAAGTGAAGTAGAGATCAGCTAAGACTGATCTCTTAATGTTTTGTATTGCTTTTCTTTGCCCTTTTTTCTAGCTGAGATAAGGGCTGTTTATCTTTTGTTTGTGCGTCACCTTGAGGTGTTGTACCATTTGTGGCACGACCTTTGTTCACTTTATCCAACACGTATCACCTCACAATGATCGTACCCAAAAGTAAAGCGATTCATCCTTTAGATAGGTGAATCGCTTTTCTAGCGAGTTCATCTGCTACTTGATTTTCCTTGCTCGGAATCCACTTAATGAAAAATAAATCAAACTGAGATTGAAGCTCTATCATGTCTTCAATAAAACGCTTAAAGGCTGGATTTTTAGCAAACCCTGCATTTGCAGCTCGATCAACAACCTGTGAGTCGGTCCGAAATGAAACCGTGCGCAATCCTTTTTGCAAGCAGATTTTCATGCCTTCTATCAGGGCCGAAAATTCCGCTTCATGATTGCTCATAGGACCAACAGGAATTGAAAAAAATTCAACCTTGCCGTCATATTTTATAAAAATGCCGATTCCAGAAGGGCCTGGATTCCCTGCACTAGCACCATCAATGTATATTTCAGCTAGCACTTTATTTCCCCCTTTCATCAAGTGGAACCATTTTTTTAGCTACATAAGCATATGGTGTTGCAATCGCCGCTACAATGAATTTAATGACATATGTGGTGATGAAAATGTCAATCCACACATGAAATGGATACGTGCCAAGAAAAGCAATGGTTGTAAAGATGAGTGTATCAAGTAGCTGGCTAATCATCGTACTTCCGGCATTACGCAGCCAAAGCGCACCATCAGAAGGAAATATCCGCCGGATTAACGAATATACATAAACATCTAACATTTGACTGATGATATAAGCAGCAAGACTACCTAGTGCAACCCTTGGCATAAAGCCAAAAATGGTTTCTAATGAGGTTTGTGACATATCAGAGGCAGCGGGTTGAAAAAGCAGAGCCTCCTGCATCACAATCGTTAAGGTTAAAAGTGTGGAAAAGCCAATCCATACAGCCTTTCGAGCCTCAGATTGTCCATATTTCTCGTTAAGGACATCAGTAGCGAAAAACACACTGCCATATAAAATATTCCCAAGTGTTGCCGTTAAGCCAAAGAGTTCAACGATTTTGACAACTTGTAAATTTGCGGCAACAGTCGCAAAGCCAATCCATACGAAAAGCCCAATCTTGCCAAATCCTTTATAAAATAGAAGAACAATGATAAAATTAATGATCGCAAATAAAATCCACATACCTTCATTAAACAAGTGACATGAACTTCCTTTCTGATTGTAAAATGTAACTTTTTGATTATAGCATAACGAACGTTCACCTTAAAAGCTCGGGAAGGCGATGTGTTAGATGAAACTAAGAGCACACTACACAATGAAAGTGAAACATATTGGGTCTGTTGCTTTTTTCCAAGAAGATTGGATGGAGCTAAAGGAGGCCTTGCTTCTAGCAAAGCATATTGAAAAAAAAGAGCCGCTATCCCTCTTATCATTTGAAGATGAAAAAGGGGCTATGTGGTCAATTAAAGAGCTTGAAAAGCTAAAAGAAGAACTTCAACTTGAACCTGATCAGCTTCGGGTATATTTTGATGCTAGTTTTCGTAAAGAAACAGGAGCATCTGGGCTTGGGATTGTCGTGTATTATACACTCGGAGAAGATACCTATCGTTTGAGAAAAAATCATTTTTTTCAAGGTACGACCAATAATGAAGCGGAGTATGCGGCTTTATATGAAGCGGTGAAAGCTTTAAAAGATCTTGGCGCGGGCAGAAATTCTGTGACGATTAAAGGAGATTCACTTGTTGTCATGAATCAGCTAAAAGGGGAGTGGCCTTGTTATGATGATGTGCATCATCGATGGCTCGACCGAATTGAAGCTGCATTAAAAGAGCTGAAGCTCACCCCAACATACGAAATCATTGATCGTAAACAAAATGCAGAAGCAGATCAGCTTGCAAGACAGATGCTTGCAGACGTGCCAATCGAAAGTAAGTTGAAATTAGAAGTAGACGGAGCTGATTAATGTGGATAAAAAAACAGCAGTAAAAGAATTAACAGATCTTCAAGATGCATATTGTTCAGATTGCTTCATTAAGAAGCACTTTCGGAAAGAATTTGGTAAAAAATACGCCCACTCCTTTTGTATTCAACAATGTACAGTTGGAGAAAAAATAAAAGAGTACGGAAAGATGCTGCTCAAAAAGTAAAACTTGCAATCCGGTTTCCCTTATAGATCATCAGCACTTACATCATCAACGAAAAAAACTACTAGAACGTGAAAAAAAAGAACATATTCTAAAAAATAAGCCGATATAACTATTGAAAGTTTTGGTGTAGTTACTTTTTGATTCATTGATGGATAATAGAGGAAAAGGGGAAGACCGGCATGGATAATAAAGATTACGAAACGGTATTACATCGAGCATTTCAAGAAGTTTACAGCGATCTAGAACAGTTAGTAGATGTAGCGAAGAAGGGAAGACCTTTTCTCGAAAAAGATATCTCTGAAATTGAACAAAGGCTGAAACAAAATATTTTAGCGATTGAAATTCAACTGAAAATCAAATAAGAGAGGCAGACGCCTCTCTTTATTGTCGGTTTATCATTCATTTAGTCAATTAAAGTTTTGTAACGTTAGCAGCTTGAGGTCCACGATTACCTTCAACGATTTCGAAAGAAACTTCTTGTCCTTCTTCTAAAGATTTGTAGCCGTCACCTTCGATAGCTGTGAAGTGAACGAATACATCATCTCCGCCTTCAACTTCAATGAAGCCGAAACCTTTTTCATTGTTAAACCATTTTACTTTACCGTTTTGCATATTGCTTTTTCCTCCTAGTACTGTAGCACACCTTTTGGCATACTAAAAAAAATTTTCATCATCTAATCCCTATTCGGTTGTTAAATGATGGTTCCACTATACACTATCGAAAGTAAAGCGTCAAGCGGGCGAGCCAAATTTTGAGTAAAATGTTTGATTTTTTTTGTTTTTTTGAGGAATCAAGCCATTTTTATATAAATCATTCCATTTTTCCGAAACCTAGAAAGCATCTTGTCCGTATAAGAAAAAACTACAAAAAGAGGTGTGCTACATGAATCGTTATACCATTAGAGAATTTGTTGAGACTACGCAGCAGGAGGATAAAGGAGAAGGCGTTTTCGAGCTAGAAACTTCAAGACTTTTAGAAATCAATCTCACAGAGACAATTTGGGCAAAAGCAGGTTCCATGGTCTCATATCGGGGAAAGATTAAGTTTGAACGAGAGGGCGTTTTTGAGCACGGGGTATCAAAAATGTTCAAGAAAATGTTATCAGGAGAAGGAACTTCACTCATGAAGGCCACAGGTGACGGAAAATTATATGTGGCTGATCAAGGAAAAAAGATTTCAATCCTTCGTTTGAATCACGATGAATCCATTTTCGTAAATGGAAATGATCTTTTGGCATTTGAACCAACGATTCAGTGGGATATCAAACTGATGAAAAAGATTTCTGGTATGCTTGCAGGTGGATTGTTTAATGTCAAACTTGAGGGACCTGGTCTGATTGCCATTACAAGTCATTACGAGCCATTAACATTGATCGTTCAACCAGGAGATCAAGTCTATACGGACCCGAATGCAACGGTTGCTTGGTCAGGAGATTTACAAACAGAATTTGTGACAGATGTTTCGTTTAAAACCTTTATTGGCAGGGGGAGCGGGGAATCCATCCAAATGAAGTTTAGCGGGAGCGGCTTTGTTGTGGTTCAGCCCTATGAAGAAGTTTATACATCAAATGGGAATCAAGGATAATATAAAAAGGACGTCCGCATGATTGGTCTTACCCCTGTCAAGTAGACAAATATAAAAAGCCTAAGCTGCCAGTGTGTGACGGTATTCTACTGGAGCACACTGGTTTAATTTTTTCTGGAATCGATCGTGATTATAGAATTGAATGTATTCTTCTATGCTGTTATGAAGCTCTTCTTCCGTTTGACACGAAGAAAAGTAAGTGTTCTCTGTTTTGAGATGAGAGAAAAATGATTCGATACAGGC